>JAZNTA010000001.1:0-27852 GCA_045591525.1 Acutalibacteraceae bacterium
AAAGCACTTGTAGAAATACAGGTGCTTTTTCCTTTGTATTTATATTTACCGATATCAGAGAATCGAACTCAATCGTCCATCTTTCGGCGGTTCGCCATAGGCGGAGCCGAAAGGGACATATAATAAGATATTTGCGTAGCAAATCGACAAGGCTTGCCTTGTCGATTCTCGTCCGGGTCACCACAAAAAGACTTGCTATGGCAAGTCTTTTTTATTTGTGTTCGCAGAACACAACATCGTTTATCTGCGTTAGCAGGTAACTTCATTTGTTTGTAAAAACAACTTTATTACCGAACACAAAATGAAGTTATGCTTCGCATAAATTAAGTGCAGAGCAATGAAGTACTTCGTAACGAAGTTGCCTTCGGCAAACGAAAACAAAAACTCGAGCAGAAAAACTGCCCGAGTTTTATATTTTTATTCAACCTGTCCTATAACGTGCAAGCCTTTGAGAATGAATTTTAAAATCATTTTAACTGTGCTGAGGAATTCATTTACGGACATTGTGAAGTTTGCTTTTATGTTTTCTGAATTGTTACTTGTACCATATCCGTCAATAACACCATTGTTATCGTCAACCTCATCGTCATTTGCAAATGACTGAAGAAGGGGAGAAAGGAGTGCCAACAAGAAATATTCACCGGGAGAAATAGGACCGTAGCCGAGACCGAAGAGATAGTTTTCAACTATAACATATTTCTCTGTTCCCATTGTTGCGGAAACAATAACTGTGGCTGCCTGAGTGAGAACCATATCATCAACCATTGCAAGTTCAGTTTTAAGAACTATTGAAACAAGGCGCATAAGAAGTGTAACGTCTCTTCCACTTAAGGGATAGTCTTCGCAACCTGCATAGTGAGCGGAAACAAGCTCTGTTGCAACATCCCAGCCATCTTTATAATCGCTATCGGGAATTTCTATGCCGTATTTCCTGCCTAACTCCTGAGCACTTGCTTTGCCGTATAGAGGCATATTAAGAACATCATTGAGGGCATCTATTGCATCTCTTACAAGTCCATAATAAATATCGTCGGGACTAATTCCTAATTGTTCATCAAGGAAGCCTCTTTCAAGTCTCCATTCAACGCCGTTCTTAAGGAAATTTTTCGCAAATTCATTAAGACCGTTGTTCATTGCGTCAATCTGGTCAGGTGTATAATCGGGAATCATTTCAAGAAGCTTGTCAGTATCAATTTTATCAACAGTTTTTGCTTCGTATTTAATTTTATCTTCGCTCATCTCAATGTATCTGTACTGAAGAGGATACATTGTAAGAGATGTTGTTGCAAAATCGGAAATAGTGTTACCTGTTGTTGAGGTGTAGGTGGTAGCATCGCTGCAATGCTCATGACCTGAGAAAACTAGCTTAATACCTGCATTTGCCCAACGTTCGGCGGTGAGAGTATGATTTCTGATAATGAAATCGTGACTCAAAACTCTCTGCATAGGCATATGGTCAAGAAGATTGTGATGCATCATAAGAATGGGATATCTTCCATCTTTATAGGACTGTTCAGCCTGATCAATAACCCATTGTACCTTGTGTTCATTCATACCATCTTCAGTGGATTTTGAAGGGTCATTACTATCAAGTGCAATAAGTCTATATTTTTCACCTAAATTTGCTGTATATGAAGCATAGGGTAAATCTCTTGTAAGTGCTTTGTCATAGCCGAAATCTGCATAAATTTCCATAAATCTTGCAAGGTCTGTGTCATCGTCTTCAGAAGGGTTGCAAACATCGTGATTTCCGGGAATAACATAAACGGATTTGCCGGTTTTTGATTCAAAATCTTTAAGCTTTTCTGCAACTGCCGTATGCTCTGTGTAATCACCTTTGCCATTGTCAGCAAGGTCACCGGCGATGAGAACAAACTGAATATTGTCATCCTCTGCACATTGATTTAAAAATTCATCAATGATTAAGCCACTTTCATTTTCCATTGCGGCACGGCGGTTAGCGTAGCCGTAAATCGGGTCCTCTGAAAACCATTCCAGCTTTTCATCAGGAAAATTGAAATGCAGGTCAGAAGCGACTGCATAGGAGATATCGGGGCTATCCTCTTCAGCCGCACTTGCATTTACTGCACAAAGGGAAAATACAAGGGAAAGAGTCAAAAGAATTGAAATAAATTTTTTCATAAAATTCCCACCTACTTATTTATACATATAGTAAAATATTAACATTATACGAAGAAGATGTCAAATGATTTTTAAACAAATAACGGGTTTGCATTGTATTAGTGTTGATAAAGTTCACTATCAAGTGCACGCAGAACGATAATTTTTGTATTTGTTGCACAAAAGTTGTTGACACTCAACTGACAATGTGATATAATTTATATGAAAGGAGAGCAGTTTGAATCCGAAAAGATTTAAACCGTTCTCTTTTTTAGTTATCACAGGAAAGGGTGTTATTATGAACATTACTATCATTGGTCGCAAATGTAATCCTCGTGAAGATTTCCGTACCCGTGCAGAAAAACGCCTTTCAAAAGTGGAAAAGCTTTTTGGTGAAGAGGCTAATGCCAAGGTGACGGCAACAGTTGAGAAAAACTGCCAGATTGTTGAAATCACCGTTACAAAAGGCGGTATGATTTACAGAGCAGAAGAGCGAGCAGATAATATGGTTGATGCCCTTGACGAGTGTGTTGATTCTCTTATAAGGCAGATAAGAAAAAACAAAACCCGTCTTGACAAAAAGCTTCATTCTGCAGTGCTTGATGATTTTATGATTGATGTGGAAGAGGAAACAGATTTTGATGTTATAAGAGAGAAAACTGTTGCTCTTAAGCCACAGAGCGTTGAGGAGGCAATTCTTCAGATGAATCTTTTAGGTCATCAGTTCTATATGTTCCTCAATGCAGAGACAGATAAAATCAATGTAGTTTATAAGAGAAATGCAAACGGCTACGGATTAATTGCCCCGGATATTGAATAAATTATATTTTTAGCAGGCTGTCTTCGGACAGTCTGTTTTTTCATTTACGGAAAAATAAGTGCAAAATAATTAAAACTCTTGTGTTTTTACTCAAAAATTTTATTTCGTACAATGAAAATTTCGTTTTAATTATTATTGTATTAGCCTTGAAAATATTATAATATATATTAGAAATAATTTTTACTTTAACAATAAAGGAGTTTTTACAATGAGCAGAGTTTATAATTTTTCTGCAGGTCCCTCCATGCTTCCCGAGGAAGTATTAAAAAAAGCAGCGGCTGAAATGCTTGATTATGAAGGTAGCGGTCAGTCTGTTGCAGAAATGTCACACCGTTCAAAAGAGTTTGAAACAATCATCAAGGATGCAGAAGCACTTCTTCGTGAGCTTATGAACATCCCCGACAACTACAAGGTTCTTTTCCTTCAGGGTGGTGCTTCAACTCAGTTCGCCGCAATTCCTATGAACTTTATGAATGGTTCAGGTAAAGCTGATTTCATTATCACAGGTCAGTGGGCTAAGAAAGCATATTCCGAAGCACAGAAATACGGAGACTGTAAAGTTGTTGCATCTTCTGCAGATAAAACCTTCTCTTACATTCCCAAAACAACTAAAGAAGATTTCCGTCAGGATGCAGACTATGCTTACGTTTGCCTTAACAACACAATTTACGGAACAATTTTCAAAGAAATTCCCGATACAGGTGATGTAACTCTTATTGCAGATATTTCAAGCTGCTTCCTTTCAGAGCCTCTTGATGTTACAAAATTCGGTATGGTTTACGGTGGCGCACAGAAGAACGTTGCTCCCTCAGGTCTTACAATTGCAATTATCCGTGAAGATTTGCTTGGTAACGCTCGTGATTACTGCCCCACAATGCTTGACTATAAAGTTCACGCAGACAATGGTTCTCTTTACAACACACCACCTTGCTACACAATTTATATCTGCAAGCTTGTTCTTGAATGGATTAAATCTCTCGGTGGTCTTGAAGCAATGGCAGAAAGAAACCGCAAGAAAGCAGAAATTCTTTATAATTTCCTTGATAACAGCAAAATGTTCAAGGGTACAGTTGTTCCCGAAGACCGTTCACTTATGAACGTTCCTTTTGTTACAGACAGCGAAGAGCTTAATGCAAAATTCATCAAGGAAGCAAAAGAAGCAGGTTTTGTTAACCTTAAAGGTCACAGAACTGTTGGCGGTATGAGAGCTTCTATCTACAACGCTATGCCCATTGAAGGCGTTGAAAAGCTTGTTGAATTTATGGCAAAATTCGAAAAAGAAAACTCCTGAAAGGTTGATTGAAAATGTACGATATTCTTACATTAAATAAAATTTCTCAGATCGGTCTTAAAGAGCTTGACAGCAAATATGCAATTTCCGATTGTTGCGAAAATCCCGATGGTATTATTGTTCGTTCTGCTGCTATGCACGATTTCGCTTTCAGAGATAAAACTGTTGCAGTTGCTCGTGCAGGTGCAGGTGTAAACAACATTCCCGTTGAGGATTGCACAAAGAAAGGTATTGTTGTTTTTAATACTCCCGGTGCTAATGCTAATGCAGTTAAAGAGCTTGTTGTTGCAGGTCTTATGCTCACTTCCCGTAGAGTTGCAGCGGCTTATGACTGGTGCAAAACTCTTAAGGGCGAGGGCGAAAATGTTGGCAAGCTTGTTGAAAAAGGCAAATCACAGTTTGCAGGTCCCGAAATTCTCGGTAAAACTCTCGGTGTTGTTGGTCTTGGTGCTATCGGAAGACTTGTTGCAGTTGCAGCAAACAACCTTGGTATGAAAATTGTGGGTTATGACCCTTATTTCAATGAGGCTTTCAAAGGTGAGCTTCCTGCAGATACAGAATATGTTGATTCTCTTGATGCAATTTATGAAAAAGCAGATTACATAACTCTTCATCTTCCTTGCACAAAGGATACAAAGGGTATGATTAATGCTGAAACAATTGCAAAAATGAAGGATGCAGTAAGAATTCTCAACTTTGCTCGTGGTGAGCTCGTTGTTGGTGCTGATATGGCAGAGGCTGTTAAGGCAGGCAAGGTTGCGGCTTATGTAACAGACTTCCCCTCCGATGAGGTTATCGGTGTTGAAAATGTTACTGCTCTTCCTCACTTGGGTGCTTCAACTCCCGAAAGTGAAGAAAACTGCGCATATATGGCAGCGGTTGAAATCAGAGAATACCTTGAAAAAGGTAATATCAAAAACTCTGTTAACTTCCCCAATGTTGAACTTTCAGCAGAGGGTGAAAGAGTTGGTGTTATTCACCACAATGCCCTCAATGTTATGAACGATGTTCTCGGTGCATTTATGAGCAATGGCGTTGAAACAAAGGAATTCGGTTCCAAAGCAAAAGGCGATTTCGCTTACACACTTGTTGTTGCAGACAAAATCCCCGATGCAGTTATTAAAGCCCTTGAAGCAAATGAAGATGTAATTAAGGTAAGAAAAATATAAAAGAAAAAATGCAGTCCGCAAGGACTGCATTTTTTAGTTGCCAGCTACCAGATGCCAGTCGCCAGCTAATAGTAAAGTAAATTTGGTTGCGCTATAGAATAAAGTAAGTTTTTTATGGTTTCACCTTGCGGTGAAATGACGCTCACGGGTTCGCGTCAAGAACTCTCCACCACCCGACCGGCTTTATATAAAAACTTCATAAAGTGGCTCGCTTGGAATATTATTTATTAAGTAACAAATCAAAAGGTGGTCCCCCTCTCTTCGAAGAGAGGCAGGACCACCATCAATTTTTTCAGCTCTATATATTTTATTTCCCGCTTTAAAAGTATAAATTAAGAAGAGTATAGTTGTTCCTACAATACTGGTAGCTAACGACTGGCGACTGGCAGCTAATTCCGTATTTTACGGAATCACGTTTCCTGCACTTGAGAAAATGTCGTACCACTCCTGACGTGTGAGGTTAATATCACTTGCAGCGGCACATTCTAAAAGTCTATTTGGATTCATTGTACCTGTTAAGGGCTGCATTTTTGCAGGGTGGCGGAGAATCCATGCAATAACAATAGTTGACTTTGTAACGCTGTATTTATCGGCTAATTCCTGTAATTTTGCATTGATTTCGGGGAAATCGGGATTATCAACATAGACACCCTCAAAGAAACCATATTGGAAGGGTGACCATGCCTGGATTGTAATATCTTCATATCGGCAATATTCCAGAATACCACCGTCACGGTCAATGGCGTTATCCTCGCGCATATTAACATAAAGACCCTGCTTTACAATGTGGCAATCTGTAATGCTAAATTGAAGCTGGTCAATGCAGATGGGCTCATCACCTAAATATTTCTGCAAAAGACGGATTTGCATAGGGTTCTGGTTTGAAACACCGAAATGCTTGACTTTTCCGCTTTCTTTAAGAATTGCAAATGCCTCTGCAACCTCTTCAGGTTCATAAAGAGTATCAGGGCGGTGCAAAAGAAGAAAATCAAGATAATCTGTGTTAAGTCTTTTAAGGCAACCTTCGGTGGATTCAATGATATGCTCTTTTGAGAAATCAAACATAGTTTTACCGGGGCATATACCGCATTTTGATTGAAGAATGATTTTATCTCTTACATCATCATTCATACCTATAGCTTTTGCGAAAACTTCTTCGCTTTTGCCACCGCCATATAAATCGGCGTGGTCAAAGAAATTTAGACCTGCACTCATAGCAGTGTCAATAAGTGCCTTGGCTTCTTCAACTGATTTATCAGCCATTCTCATACAGCCAACTGCAATTACAGGTACTTCTACACCGCTTTTGCCGAGTTTCATTGTTCTCATAGTAAATCTCCTTTCGGATATTTAGATCCCAGATGCCAGATGCCAGTTTTTATAACAGTAACTATATCTTTTGAAATATAACTATTACTTCAATTATGGTAAATAGCGGCTGGTACAGGTAATTAATTAAATTTCGCCAATAATCCATTTATCATTCTGCCAATTTCATAGCAATTATTCAAAATGGGTGTAATCTGATCTTTGTTGGTATATCCTAATTTTTCTGAAATAATAACTTGTGTTTCCAATTCTGCCAAAGACCCTCGTGCTATACGCAAAAACTGAGAAAATTCTTTGCTTGAGTTTCGGTCATTGCCTTCTGCTATATTGCTTGGTATAGATATAACAGCTCTTTGCATTTGTGAAGCCAGACCATAGATTTCTTCTTTAGGAAATGTTTTTGTTAGTTTATAAACATCTATAACAAGCTGAATGGATTTTTGCCATACTATTAATTCTTTATAACTACTCATATAATCACCTATTTATTTGGAATGAAAAATCCGCAAAACTCTGGCATCTGGGATCTGGCATCTGGAATCTTTTTTAATATATTTCACACAAAACCCTAATTCTGCCTTTTCGTGTATCTCCCAAAATATCAACATAACGGAATCTTCCGTAGCCACGAACGGAAATTGTATCGCCTAATTCGATATTTTTTGAGGAGCTTGTTACAAGTCGGCCGTTGATAAAGACTTTTTCTCCGTCTACAAGGGCGGTGCTTTTGCTTCTTGAAATATTATAAATGCCGCTTATTCCTACATCAAGACGAAGAGAAGAAACAATAACAACCTCTTCTTTGGGTTTTGGGAGAGCGTTTTCGGGGATGGAGTCGCAAATTTCACAGCTTACACTTGTATGCTTAACCTTGAAAAGATTATCAATTATAAATTGCGAAATACTTTCAAGGCAAAAAACATAGCCTACATTTTCTGTTATGATAATATCACCGAGAGTTTCTCTTTTAATGCCTAAACCGATAAGAGAACCGAGAAAGTCTCTGTGGGTAAGGTCATCGGAGAATTTTTTGGAAAGTGGTTTAATACAAATAATTTTTATTGGTGGGTTCGGTTCATAACCGAACTCGTTTTCATTTCCGAAACAAGCAATTTTCCGTTCTGCTTCGGGAAAACCACCATAGAGAGTTACATCTCTTTTAATCTCATTAAATAGAATAGTCTGTTCATACAGATTTAAAAAATCACTATAAAAATAAATACCGCGGCTTTGCGAACGCACTGACAGTTCATTAAATCTTTTTTTTATTATGTTTATATCTTCTGTCAATTTGCTCACCAACTTATTTTATTTTTGTTATTTTATGTCCTTTAACAAGATAGGCATTTTTGCTGATTTCAATTAAAGGTAAATCATTGACGGAATCAGTATAGAAATTTTCGATTTTAGTATCGGGGTATTCCTCAAAAAATGCTTTAACCTTGTTTTCTCTTATGCAAAGCCTTTTAACTTCTCCTGTTTCGGTGTCAATAAGAGAGCCGATATAACGCTTTATACCAAGCCTTTTGCAGATTATTTCAAGTGAAAATTCGGGAGAACCTGAAATAATCAAGTCATTATCGCTTTGAATATCTTTATAAAAAGGTTTGATTTTGTTCATATGGCAGTCCCAGAAGTCTTTCATATCTTCAGGAATGTCGGGATGCTTTCTGTAATAATCTGCAACTGCTTCTCCATACTTTGAAAGGGCTTGTTCAATGGTAACTTTACCTCTTTTATACTTGAAAAGTGCTGTGAAAACAGAGGGGATATATCTTAAAAGTGATTTATCTTTTTTGCAGTAATAGAGAAAGAAGTCAACAACACTTTCGCCATCATATATGGTATTGTCAAAATCGTAAACGTTCATAAATTACTGTTCCTTAACTGTTGTATTTTCTTTAAATCTTTTCCATTTGCCTGAGGCTGAAAGGGTAACAAGTAAAGCAGTTACCGCTAAACCAATCCAGACGAAAATAGAACCGTTCCAACCGATTTTATCAGAGATTACACCGAAGCCGTAGGTAGCGGCGGCGCAACCTACATAAGCAGTGGCATTCATAATGCCTGTAACTGTTGCCGTTCTTCCGCAATATGAAAAGTGCATAGGAACGAGAGTAATTATCATATAGTTGAAGGAATGAAGAGATGTTGTGATAATTGCAAGAAGTGCAACGCTTGCCACAACGGGAAGCTTTTCCATAAAGATGAGAAGTGAAAGGGGAATGAGTGCAAAAAGAAGTATTCCTGCACCTGTTTTAAGCTCATCTTTTTTGAAGATTTTGTTATATATTGGTGTGATTATATAAACACCTGAAATATTGAATATGGGAAGCATTATAGAAAGGAAAACCGAGAAAGAGGGGGCAGTTGAATATACCTCGGTAATCATAGTTGGAACCCAGGTGGTGATACCCTCTTTAATTGCACCATGAATAGCGTCTGCAGGAAGAACAATGAAAATACCTGCCATAAGAAGCAAGGGGAGAAGACCACCCTTTGCTTTTTCCTTTTGGGGGAGATTTTCAACCACAATTTCTCTTTGTGTAATATGGGGCTTTACAATAAGTGATGAAACGGTGAAAAAGACACAAACAATGAAAAGTATTATTGCAGGAATGTAGAAAACAAATCTCCAATTAAAAAATTTGATAGAGAAGGAAGCAAAAAGATAAGCCAAAATTGTGCCGATGGGAAGAGTTACGGAAATATTAAGGCAAGCCTTTGACCTCATATCATCATTGATTATATTTGCAAGAATTTTAAGGATTGATGCCCAAAGGAGAGAAAGTGCAAAGCCGTTAAAGCCCCAGACAATTGCCATTTGCACATTTGTTGTGCAGAAGGTCATTGTAACGTTAGCAACTGCAGAAAGGAATGTGCCTGCAGTTATCATTTTGAAAGGGGAAATCTTATCGCCTAAAAAGCCGTTTATAATCTGAAATGCACCATAAACTATGAAGAATGCGGAGCCTATAATACCTGCTTCGGTTTTTGTGAAGAAGCCGTCACCGATAATTGCAGGGAGTGCAGCGGAGAAATTTATTCTGCCTATGTATGATGCAGAATATGCCGCAAAGCAGGCAATAAAGATTAATCTTGAATATTTTTCACTTTGTAAATACTGTTGGGTTTTCATTTGATCTCTTCTTTACTTATTAGTTGATACCATTGCTGCAGCAATAGCATTTGAGGATTGAGTGTAATTGACAAAATTATCAAAGTTTTTATAATTTTCGTTACCGCAAGGCTTGATAATGTTTTGATTATCGGCTAATTCAATGCAAATTCCCGGTCGGTCAAACTGATGCCTGAACCAGTTTTCAAAGCCTCCGCCATAGTCCTTGGCTTTTTTAGTGGGATTTGTCATTAAAAGCCCCGAGGCATTGCATATATCTTCTGCAAAAGCTTTATAGATAGCATTGTTATGAGTTTTGTAGGTATCTCCCCAGAAAATGCAGTTGCCTTTAATATGAACAGAAATCATAAAAGAAAAATCATTTTCAAAGCAAAGGTTCATAAGTGTCTGGGTTTCTTTGGCACTGCCGCTTTGATAACCTCTGAAATAGTAATCTGCAGGTGATGTAACACCATTGTTTATGTACTCCCAGGCAATAGGGAAATTTCTGTTTAAATCAACGCCATTTTTATTAGCCTTATATTCGGACAATTTGGAAACTCGAACATTCTTTTCGGGAATGTCATTTGAAAGTATAATTTCAAGCCCATCGGGATTTATACAAGGGATAATATAAAGAGTATATTCGTTCAAAAGGTTGTAAATATCATAATTGCCATAGTAACCCGTTGAACTGTAATAGGCGTTGCAATAATCTTCTGTAACCTTTAAAAGATATTTAGTTGTTATATGCTCTCTTGCATGAATGGCACCTGTTATAAGAGCCTTTTTATTGCCGTTTCCTAAAGTATACATTAAGATTTCTCTTCCGCTTTCGGAATAGCCTGCGGTGTGTATTTTAATGATGTGGGGAAACTGATTTTTGAGGGCGGTAACAGTACCCAATAAAGAGTCAAATGTTTCGGGAGCGGTGGTGTTTACTACAGATATTTGATTTTTATCTTCTTCAGTTTGTGTGGTGCTTTTGGTTTGTGAGTGTTGCATTGGGTTGCTCTTTGTATTGAAGAAAGTTAAAAGAATACCAATAGTTAATACTAATGCTGAAAATATTGACAAAAAGGATAGAGAAAGTCTGAATGCCTTATCTGACAAAATACCACCTCCACAAAATAAATATCAACTAATCATTATAATGTTTTTAACATTTATTGTCAACGAAAGCTATATAAGATAAGTAACAATATTGTCATATTTTGTGTTTTTTTGTCGCAGTGTGTTGTGATTTGAAAGTAAATAAAGTATAATAAAAATATAAATAATTTTCCGTGGTGATAATATGAAAAAAACTCTTTCCGCTATATTGATTTTGCTTGCAGTTATCAATATATTTGCAATTGGTGCAACCACACTTTCTTTTGCGGGAGATATTGAGGACGTTATACCTTCTGCTCCTGAAAATTTTGTTGCCGTAAGCTCTGCAACAGGAGTAAATATCAGTTGGTCTCCTGTTGAAAATACTGCCGGCTATAAAGTATATCGTAGTGAAAATAATGGCGAGTATGAAGAAATTGCAAATATAAGAGGATTTGCAGAAAATTCTTTTACCGATACAACGGCTCAAAGCGGAACAGAATATAAATATATTGTTAAAGCCTATAATGCATTTAATGAGGGCGAATTGAGCGAAGAGAGTATTGTTGTTTACTTGAATCAACCAACTCTTATAAAAGCAGGTTCCGTTTACGGCGGAATTGAACTTATCTGGAACAAGAGTGAGGGCGCTGAGGGCTACACGGTTTACAGAAAAAATGGTGATGTGGACGAAGTTGTTGCAGAACTTGATAGGGATGATGTTTGCAAATTTCTTGATAAGAATGTAAAAAATAATGGCCAATATCAATATACCGTTATTGCACATAAAGGAATTTACAGAAGTTCATTTGCTTATATTACATCAAATGTTTATATAACTGCTCCCACATTGAAAAAAGCAAAGAACTATAATGGTTATGTGAAAGTTTATTGGGAGCAAACTCAGACTGCCGATAAATATCGCATTTACAGAAAAACTCAAGATACCGACTGGGAATATCTTGATACAGTAAGCAAGAAATATTCAAGCTTTAAAGACGAAACAATCGTAAATGGTGGTAAGTATACTTATATGGTTCGTGCTGTTGATGGTAAGTATACCAGTGGTTACGATAATGCAGGCGTTTGTGCTGATTATGTCTCTGCACCCAAGGATATTACTCTTAAAAATTACTATTCAAATTCCATATTGGTTAAGTGGGATAAGGTAAAAGATGCTGAAAAATATATTGTTTACCGAAAAGATACCAAAAATAAAAGCTTTACAAAGGTTTATGAGACCTCAAAGCGTCAGTTTAAAGATACAGATATCGTTAATGGCAGAAAATATACATATTCCGTAAAAGCAAAGGGTGAAAACGGCGGTACAAGCGGATACGCAAAAAATGTTAAAATTACTGCTCTTAAAAGACCTGATGAAATTAATTTAAGTTGCACATCTAAAGGCATTAATATTTCCTGGACAAAGATGTCATCTGCAACAAGCTATAGAATTTACAGAAAAGTTAAAGGAAGTTCCGATTGGGATTTAATTAAAAAAATTGCAGGTTCCTCAACTACAACTTATACAGATGAAAAGGTGAAAGACGGAAAAACCTATTCATACAGGGTTATGCAGATTAAGAATCCTGAAAAGGGAAGTTACCTTAAGGATGGCGTTACAATTAAATTTGTAAAAGCACCAAAAGTATCTGCAGAACATTCTCCAAAAGGTATAGTTTTAAGCTGGAATAAAGCGAAGGTTGGTAGTGGTTATCAGGTTCAAAGAAAAGCAGAGGGCGAAAAGAAATGGAAAACTCTTGCTACATTGAATAGCATAAACACACTTACATACATAGATTCAAAGCCGGTTTACGGCAAAAAGAACAGTTACAGAATTGTTGTAAAGGATAGTAAGCTTATTTCTAATGAGTGTTTCCTTTATGGAATTAATCCTAAAAAGAAAATGGTGGCTTTAACCTATGATGACGGTCCTTATACTTCTGTAACAAATCAGATTCTTGATACTCTTGAAGAGTATAACGCAAGAGCAACCTTCTTTGTTGTCGGTTCAAGAGTTTCAACATATAAGGATTGCATCAAGCGTGAAGCAAAGATGGGTTGCGAAATAGGTAATCATACCTATAATCACACTATTCTCACTTCCGTTAATGCTAAAACAATAAAATCCGAAATTTCAAAAACCAATGATGCGGTTAAAAAGATTACGGGACAAGCTCCCACAATTGTTCGCACTCCGGGCGGTGCGGTTAATTCAACGGTTAAAGCTAATGTGAAATATCCGATGTTTAACTGGTCTGTTGATACATTGGACTGGAAATACAGAAATTCAAGCTCTGTTGTTTCTTCAATTAAAAGCAATGTTCGTGACGGGTCAATAATTCTGATGCACGACCTTTACGGCTCAACAGGAAATGCTACAGAGCAAATTGTTCCCTGGCTTGTTAAAAACGGCTATCAGCTTGTAACGGTTTCCGAGCTTATGGCGGTTAAGGGAATTGATGTGCAGAATGGACAGCTCTATAATAGTGCATATTAAGTGGCAAGTTGCAAGTTTTGGGTGCTGCGCACGGCATTTTAAAATAGACACCAGAAAAATATTAAAGGATTCAGAACAATCACTGCTCTGAATCCGTTTTTATGTTTGCCATAGATAAAATTTTATTCACTTGCTCACTAACAAACTCGTCTGATAATTCAACCTTTTTATTCTGTATAGCCAATGACCATTCAGCACAATAATCTACAAAATCCATATCCGGCTCGGTCACTCGGTCAATTTCAGTATCCATAAGCAAGTTAAGCAATGCCACTATTGTGCGTTCATCTGCATTCAGAGTTTTATATTCATATATTTCACCTGTATAAATATCCTCAGCATCCTGCATAGCTTTAACAAGCTTTTCTCTGACAACAAGGTCACTGCAAATATCTACACAACCACTAACGGTTTTTGTCATAAGGTTATACATTTTTTTGTAACAATGCAATTCCCTGATAACCTCTATATCTCTCATAAATTCCACCAAAAAAACAAAAAATGCGCAGCCGAAGCCACGCATGAAAAACGCGGCTCGTTTGCTGCTACACAAATTCAAACAAAGTTTTAACACAAAGTTGAATAGAGCCTGCATTTTTACCCAAAGATAAAAATACAACTCGTGTTAAAACCGTTATTAAATTTGTGTAGCAACGATAGTTTACCACAATACTAAAATTTTATCAATATGTTTTTAGAACGAAGAGTAAAAGTATTGCGAAGCATATCCCTCTTTTTTCGTTATAACGAAAAAGGAGGGGGGACCATTCTTGAATCAATTTATATCTTACGACAAGTTTATCCCGTGAGAAATATATAATATTTATATTATGTTCGGGCGGAATGGTGGGTGGTACCCTTTTACTGCTTTCCATTACTTTGTACCACCCACCGCCCCGATGCAACAAATTACTCAAAAAAACATTTCACACGCAATCTATTTATCTATAACCTACATTTTATCCAAGAGCGGTCCCCCTCCTTTTTGCCAAGGCAAAAAAGAGGGATAGGCTTCGCATTACTTTTAAACTCTTAACTAAAAAAGCAACTGACATTTCGTCAGTTGCTTTTTATAATCACCGCACTGTTAGCAGGTATTTTTACAAAATCTGTAACCTGTGCGCCATATATTAATTCCTCTTTATATTTAAACTCTTCAGGAAGATAATAATCAATCTCATGGTAGTTGCGGTTGGCAATTACCATTATTTTTTCGTTTTCTGCCTCTCTCATATAAGCAACGCAAGATAGCATAGCGGAATATGGCTTAAAAGCCCCGTTTTCGAGGCATTTAAGAGAGTTTCGCACTAAACCTAACTTCCTGTACCATTCAGTAATATCGCTGTCTTCATAGCCCCAAGGGAAGAAAGAACGATTAAATGGGTCGCCACCACCCTGAACACCTGCTTCATCACCATAATAGATGGAGGGGAAACCGGGGAGAGTATACTGCAAAACAGTGGCACACTTTAGAAGTGTTGTTGCTTTTTGGTATTCTTCATCGGTTAATCTGCAATCGACCTGGATATTTCGTGGTTTGTGCTCAATGGAATCATAAATAAGGCTTGTGAGTATACGGGCTGTATCATGAGTGCCGATATGATTCATAAGGCAGTCAAGAGCTGTTTTGGGGTAGTTTTCACAAATTGTCACAACAGATTCCATAAAGTTTTCTGCAACTCCATAACGCATAAAAGTGAGAATGGCACTTGCAAAGGGGTAATTCATAACAGAATCAAGCTGTTCACCCAAAAGATATTTTCTTCTTCCGCCATGGCTGATTTTATTGGTGGCATCCTCCCAGACCTCACCTATAACAATGTAATCATTGTTAAGGCTTTTTACACTTTTGCAGAATTCATCAAGAAATTTATCAGGCAATTCATCTGCAACATCAAGGCGGTAGCCATAAGCACCGCATTTAAGCCATTTTTCTGCAATTCCGTTTTTACCTGCAATATATTTTATAAAACCATCGTTATCTTCGTTAGTTTCCGGGAGTGTATCAATGCCCCACCAGCTTTTATATTTGCCGTTGTCTTCAAAGGTGAACCAATCTTTATAAGGACTTTCGTCACTATTATATGCACCAATTGAATTGTATCTGTTCTCTCTGTTGAAATATATACTGTCAGAGCCTGTGTGGGAAAAAACCCCGTCAAGAATGATTTTTATGCCATATTCATCTGCTTTTTTGCAAAGAGATTTGAAATCCTTTTCGTCACCTAAGAGCGAATCAATTTTACTGTAATTTGCGGTATTATATCTGTGATTTGAATGAGCTTCAAAAATTGGGTTGAGATAAATTACATTAACGCCCAAGGAGGCAATATAAGGGAGTTTTTCTTCGATACCTTTTAGATTACCGCCATAATAGTCATTGTTGAGAATTTTTCCCTGTTCATCAGGTTTCCAGAAAGGCGTATCAGTTGTGCTTTGGTGGATTATTCTGTCCTCGGGAATATTTTTTATGTTTCCCTTACCTTTATAAAAGCGGTCGGGGAAAATCTGATACATTATTCCGCCTTTAATCCAATCAGGTGTTTTATAATTTTTATCATATACAGTTAATTGCCATTCTTTGCCATCGGGAGAAATCTCACCGCACCCTGCAGAATGCAAGAAAATATTGCCTCTTCCGAAAGGGGTTTCATAGGTGAAATGATAAAAATAAAGACCTGTGCCAAAGGAAATGTTAATATCCCACCATTCCTCACTCTCGCCGTTCATACCGCACCAGAAAAGGTTTTTGTACTGGGTTTCTTCTCCGTCCTTGTGAATAACAAGGGTTACCTTCTGACAAGAGAAAGAACGAGGCATAAGAACACAAAGCCTCAAATTTTCATTTGAGGCTATGCTACCGAATATTGACTTGTGTTTTATATCTCGTGAATTATAGGGAACAAAATGCAAAAACTATCAGTCCTCGTAGCCATTAGGGTTGTTATGTTGCCATCTGTAAGAATCAGCACACATTTCATCAATACCTTTTTCTGCTTTCCAACCAAGCTCTCTTTCAGCTTTGGATGGGTCAGAATAACATGTTGCAAGGTCACCGGGACGGCGATCAACTATTTTGTAAGGAACTTTAACACCTGACGCTTTTTCAAATGCTGCAACAACCTGAAGGACGCTGTAACCTGTTCCTGTACCAAGATTGTAAACAAATGTATCGTTTTCTTTTTCGATTTTTTCAAGAGCTTTAAGGTGACCTTTTGCAAGGTCAACAACGTGTATGTAATCTCTTACGCCTGTGCCGTCAACTGTGTCATAATCGTTTCCGTAAACATTAAGGTATTCACGTTTTCCCTCTGCAACCTGAGTTATATAGGGCATAAGGTTGTTGGGAATGCCGTTGGGGCTTTCGCCGATTCTGCCACTTTCATGAGCACCGATAGGATTGAAATATCTTAAAAGGCAAACGCTCCATTCGCTGTCTGCTTTTGCAGTATCAGTAAGAATCTGCTCTATGAAATATTTAGTTGTGCCATAGGGATTGGTTGTTCCACCCGTTTTCATTGTTTCGTTAAGAGGAGAAATATTGTGTTCGCCATAAACCGTTGCAGAAGAACTGAAAACCATTTTTTTACAGCCGTATTCTGCCATAATTTGACAAAGAGTAACTGTGCCGCTAATATTGTTTTCATAGTAAAGCAAGGGCTTCTCGCAGGATTCACCAACTGCTTTAAGACCTGCGAAATGAATAACGGAATCAATGTTGTGCTTTTCAAAAACCTTTCTTAATCCTCCAGCATCTCTGATGTCGCATTCTTCGAAAGCAAAATCTTTACCTGAAAGGTCTTTTATTCTTTCAAGAACTTTAGGGCAACTGTTATAGAAATTGTCAAGGATAACAATTTCTTTTCCTGCATTAAGTAGTTCAATAGCGGTATGAGAACCTATGTAACCTGCACCGCCTGTAACAAGTACTGCCATTTACTATCTCTCCTCAATAAATATTTTTAAAATTCTACAATTTCCATTGTTTCTTTTTCAGTTGTTGGCTTAGGTTTTTTTGTTGTTTGCTCCTGTGTGCTTTCTTGGGATGTGACAGGGCCTGTGTTTGTGTTGGGGGTGTAGTTTATAACAGGTCTGTTGGTATCGGGTACGGGAGTGAGTTGGGAAGTTGCAGGAACATCAAAAATAGATGTTGAACTTTCTTCCTCAGAAACAAATTCAGTAATTTCTGATTTTTTTGTTGTTTTTTCTTTTTCAGTATATTCGGGAATACTGCCTAATGTTGTTGAAACTGTTTCCTTAACGGTGTTACCAGCCTGAATTGATTCCTTTTCAGGAGCATCAGAGGGAGTTACAAAATAACCACCGAATTTGAAACCAAGAATTACACACGCAACAACTGCAATTACTAAAGCGATAATAGCCGCGATTGTACCTTTTTTACCTATTGCTGCTGCAGGGCGTTTTCCTGCCTGGAATTCCGCTTCAATAAGAGCCTGCTCGTATTTAGCTTTTTCCTCCTCGTTTGCGGTTTTTTTGAAAATTACTTCATCTGCATATTTATCAACCATTGAATAAAGCTCGTTTGTTGCTTCGGTTATAAGATTATCAATATCTTCACCTGCATTGGCAAAGAGTTTTTTAACAATTATTTTATCTTCGGTAGCAACGCTTATGAATGAATAGTAGTTAACAACCGTATCGCCTTTTTTCTCGCGGAAAATGTTTGAAACAGTTGCACCTAAATCCGCATTTCTTAAATCCATTGCACCCTTTGCAAGTTGAGCTGCATATTCTTTAGGGTCTTCAACACCTGAATCGTTAACATAAGGTGTGAAATAAACATTGTTTTCATAATTGAGGCAAGAACGGATATCTTCTTTAAGCACCTTTGCTGCAGGGGTAGATGGAACAGCAAGCTTTAAATCATTCTTTACAAGCTTTGCAACGATATTTTCTGCTTTGGGAGATGCTTTTTCTTCATTCGTAATGTCTTCATAAACTCTGAATTTTCTTTCGGGCTCTTTAAAGAAAGGAAGACCGGAATTTAAAAGGGCTTCGCCAATACTCTCTTCAATTAAGGGGAAAACAACAATGTATTGGTCGGCGGATTTTACATAAAATGAACTGAAAAGGCCATCAGGGGAAATAAGCTCAATACATTCATTGGGTACGAGTGTATGTGCCTTAATAAGCTTCTCATCTAATATTGCACTGCCGATAGCATTTTCTATTCTTTCACTATATGCAGGAGTAAAATTGAATGCTTTTATAAGAATTGGCTTGAATTTCAGAAATAAATCTTTTTCAACACCAATTAAAAGTGCCTGAGAGCTTTCAAGAGCTACGGCAATTTCTTTGAAAAGTTCATTAGCATCGCTGAAGCTTTCAAAATAAACTCCGCTTTCATTGAGCTTTGAGGTTACCTCTTGTTTTACAGTTGCAAGAGAAAAACTATTCTGCTCAAAAGCAAATGCTTTAATTTTCATATATCACACCTCTTAACACGGGATTAAATTTAATATAAGTAGAATTTTTTATCGTCTTTATAAGGGTTGCTTTTGGGGTTATCGTAATAACTGTCGGGGTATTTTACGGGGGTATCCTTGAATTTTGCAAGTTTTGTATCAACTTCCGCACTTTCACCCTCACGCACCATTCTTGCAATTACTATAAGCCTCGAATCTTCAAATTCATAAGTGCAGGTGCAAAGAGTAATAAGCTTATCGGTTGGGAGCAAGTCAACACCCGTTTCATAAAGCTTTCTTTTATCTAGTTCTTGAATATATTCTTCAAAACAAGCATCGGAGCAATTATCAAAAGTGAAATCAAAGAAATAGCCGTTATTGCTTTGAGTTGAGCCATTTGTGAGAATAACTGCATAAACTTTCCATTGATGCTTTTCAAAGAGAGTATCAAACTGTATTACAGGATGCTTTTTAAAATAATCAATACTTTTATAGTTTGCTAAAGCTGCAAATCTTTCACCATCAAACATATTATGACCGTAAAGAAGAGTATTGCGGTCAAAGGGCTTGAAGTTTGCTTTATAGGTTGCAAAAACTGCACCGTAGCTTGTGGAGTTGCCGTTGAAATCGTGGCGAAGATAATATTTATCGTTATCAGCCTGAACAACGGGGGTATCGATTTTTGTGCCGTCAATTTTTAAATAACCTATAGTTTGCGGATTCTTTGCATAATAAAGTGCGTAATCATAAAGAATTCCTGCAGGAAACTTAACATCTAAAAGTTCAGGATATTTTTCATAAAGATATGTCCACTTTTCTTCTTCTGAAAGACCTTCAAGGTCCTTTATAACATCGTCAGGAAGAAGAGCATCACTGTGTGATTTTTCTTCTTGCTTTAAAACAAGAAACTTCTCTATACCTTTTTTGCCGACATAAAAACCGGAAACCAAAACTGCAAAAGCAAGTGCAAAGCTGATTATGCTCAAAGCATTTTTTTTCATTTCACGCTTTTTTAAACGCTTGAAAATTTCTTGCTTCTGGGTTTCATCGGTTCTGTAGACAGTTTCCTCAGAGCCTGTAAAATACATATAAGGGGAGGAAACCTCTTTTTTGTTTTTCTTCATTATATATCACCTAAGAGATTTAATGCTGTTTTTACTGCAGAAAATCTGTTTTGTAATCTTATATTTTCTGTAAAATTGTTTCTTAATTCGGTGCAAATGGTTTTATTTTCATTTGCAATTGCAATATAAATAAGTCCAACTGGTTTGGCAGTATTATCTGAAAGCGGTCCTGCGATGCCTGTAATACCTATTCCGATATCGCTGTTAAGGGCTTTTCTTACACCCTCTGCCATTTGAACGGCAACCTGTTCGCTAACTGCACCAAAAGAGGCAAGTGTTTCTTCTTTTACACCTAAAATATTCATTTTCACTTCATTTGAATATGAACAAACGCCACCTTGATATACCACGGAAGCACCGCTGACATCAGTTATAATTTTACTTACCCATCCTCCTGTGCAGGATTCTGCAAGAGCAAGGGTCTTGTTTTGTTCTTTTAATTTAAGAACTGCCTTTTCGGCAAGTTTTATCAAATCAATCTCTGTCATTTTGGACACCATCACAGGTAATTGCAATTCTTTGAATGCCGTCTACAGCTCTCCGGCAAAGTGCCTCAACATCCAAAACTTTTTCTGCTTCTTCAACATCTTTAAGTTGAGGACGGGTTTTGGGATGCTTGGGAGTGAATACAGTACAACAATCTTCAAACGGTTGAATGGAGATGTCAAAGGTTTCGATTTTTCTTGAAATTGTTATAATTTCTTCTTTATCCATACCAATACAGGGACGGAAAACAGGCTGAGTTGCAACTGCATCTGTGCAACCGAGGGCGAGGGTTGTCTGGCTTGCAACCTGAGCAACGCTTTCGCCTGTAATAAGAGCATGGCAATCTGTTTTTTCTGCCAACATACACGCAATTCTCATCATAAAACGGCGCATAATAATTGTGAAATATTCCTCGGGGCATTTTTCGCGGATAAGCTCCTGGATTTCAGTGAAAGGAACAGTATGAAGCCAGATTCTGCCACTATAACGAGCAACTTTAGAAAGTAAATCGTGAACCTTTTGCTCGGAACGGGGAGAGGTATAGGGGGGAGAAGCAAAATGAATACCCACAAGCTCAAGACCTCTTTTTGCCATCATATATGCGGCAACGGGACTGTCTATACCACCTGAAATAAGAAGCATTGCTCTTCCTGAAGAACCAACGGGCATACCGCCTGCACCTTTAAGCTGGTTACCTCTGATATACGCTTGGTCACGGATTTCAACCGTAACTTTAATGTCCGGGTTTTTAACATCAACTCTCAGATGTGGGAAACTTTCAAGAAGCTTTCCGCCGACCATTGCAGAAATTTCGGGAGAGTTATATGGGAAGCTTTTATCGGAACGCTTAGCTTCAACCTTAAAAGTTCTTGCCTCTTCTAACTGGTCTTTAAGATATTCGGGAGCAATTTCAAGAATTTTATCAATATCCTTTTCGGAAACAGCAGCTCTTGAATATGCAGAAATACCGAATACACGTGAAATTTCATCTGCAGCAGCATCTAAATCTGCGTTTTCATCAAGGGGAGTAACAGTGATTGTTGATTGAGAATTCTTTAACTGGAAAGCACCAAATTGATGAATTCTGCGCTTAATGTTTTTCATAAGCATCGACTCAAAAGAGGAACGGTTAAGTCCTTTAAGAGCAAGCTCCCCATCTTTTATAAGAATGATTTCTTTCATTTTACTTTGATTTTCCTTATCTTTGTTTTTTGCCGTATTTTTCTGCGGCTTCTTTTATTGCGCTTATTAAATAATCAATTTCTTCTTCCGTATTAAAACGAGAAAGGCTGATTCTTACAGCACTGTCAATTCTTTCGGGTGCAAGCCCCATTGCAGTTAAAACAGGACTTCTGTGACCCATTTTACATGCGGAGCCTGCAGAAATTGAAATACCTTTTTCACTCATAAAATTAACAATAGGTTGACTTGGTAAGCCGAGAATTGAAATATTGAGAATATATGGAATTGCATCTTCAGGTGAATTAATTTTTACACAAGGTATATCAATTATGCCATTAACAAGACGAGTTTTAAGTGATTTTACATATTCTCTATGAGAGTTGACATCCATCGCTTCTTCTGCCGCTGCCCCGAAAGACATAATTGCAGGGGTTGCCTCCGTACCTGAGTGAATATTTTGTTCCTGACCGCCACCGAGAATATAAGGCTTTATAATACCTTTTGATTTTAAATATATGCCACCGACACCTTTTAAAGCATGGATTTTATGACCGCTTACAGTAATGATGTCTGCATCAATTGATTTGGGTGTCACAGTAATTTTAGAAAGCGCCTGAACGCAGTCCGAATGAATAATTGTGGGGGCACCTGCTCGCTTTACAGCAGTTCTTATGCGGTTAACGGGAAGTATTGAACCTACTTCGTTATTAACTGCCATGCAGGAAACAAGAATAGTGTTTTTGTTTATACTTTCAAAAAGGTCTTCTTCTTTTATTTTTCCGTTTTCATCAGGATTAAGGCGGATGACCTCAAATCCCATTGTTTCAAGACGTTTTATTGGCTCAAGAACGCTTGGATGTTCAATTGCAGTAGTAACGATTCGGTTACCGTCTCTTTTGAGTTTTTCAAAAGCACCAAAAATAGCGGTGTTATTTGCTGTTGTTCCTGAAGAAGTGAAAAAGAAATTGCTTTCGTTTACTCCTAAAAGGCGGGAAACCTGCTTTTTTGCTTTTTTTAATTCGTCCGAAGCCTCAAGCCCTAATTGATGAAGAGAAGATGGATTACCCCAACACTCTTCCATAGCTTTTTTTGCAGTATTTACTGCTTCAATACATGGCTTTGTTGTTGCACTATTATCAAAATAAGCAGTCAAAAGCAATCCGTCCTTTCTATAGCCGAGAAGAGTTGAACACCGCACGGTTTCTTAAGGCAAATTTCCGCACTATCTGCGTCAAAAAGATTTGAATTTTAGGCGTACGGGGTCCAATTCTTTTCGGCTACAGTTTTCCATTATGTTCATATAATCGTCTTATTATACAATATGAATAGCATTTTTGTAAATGCTTTAAATGAACTTTTATTGTAAATTTATTGAATATTTTATTAACTTTTGAGAAAAATGAAAATGACTACTTAAAAGGAGTAAAGCTATGATTAAAAAAAGACGAACATTAGTAAGAATTGTAAGTTTTCTTACTGCAATTGTGGTTGCTTTGGGTATTTGGGGCGGTATGAATATGTATAAGCTTGCAGTAATCAAAAGAGATGTGCAGGCTTCAAGAGAAAGAGCGTTAACCCAGCTTGGAACATATATGGATGATATTGACATTAATTTGCAGAAATGCTTGTATTCCTCAAGCTCTGCAATGCTTTCAGATGTGGCATCAAAGCTTTGGCGTTCAAGTGCTTCTGCCAAAGAAAGCCTCTCTGAAATAACTGATGGTAACACAGAAATATCGGGTGTTTATAAATTTTTATCACAGGTAGGAGAATATACTCTCTCACTTAATGAAAAAATTGCCTCGGGAGAGAAACTTTCAAAAGAAGAAACCGAAAATCTTAAAAAGTTAAAAGCATATTCCGAAAAGCTTTCACAGACAATAAATTATCTTATTGAAGAGGAAGAAAATGGCGGTCTCAATTTTGAAGAAGTGAAATCTACCCTTGAAAGTGAGGGTGGTGATAAGCTTTATCTTGCAACAGAGTTGAACGATGCGAATCAGGCTTTAGAAGATTACCCTACGCTTATTTATGACGGACCGTTTTCAGACCATATAAGCACAAAAAAATCAGCACTTGTAGAAAATCTTGAAGAAATAAGTCAGGATGAAGCACAGGAAAAGGCAGCAAAATTTATCGGGGTAAGAAGAGAGAATATCTATTTTTTGAATAAAACTGACAGTAATTTAAGCACTTATACTTTTTATAACACTAATGCAACAATTTCGATTACTCAAAAAGGCGGATTGGTGTCATATATGCTTAAATCCCGTTATGCAGGTGAGAGTAAAATAAGTGCGGAAGATGCCATAAGAAAAGCAACTGCTTTTTTAAATGAAAAAGGCTATTCAAAGGTTAAAGAGAGCTATTATTCAACTGTTGACGGAGTTTGCACTATAAATTATGCCTATTATGAGGATGGGATAACCTATTATACTGACCTTATAAAAGTAAGCGTTGCCCTTGATAATGGTGAAATTTTAGGCTTTGATGCAACGGGTTATATTATGAATCACAAGGTAAGAAAAGTACCCGAAAATACAAAATATGATTTAAGGACAGCACGAAAACTTTTAAAGGATGATTTGGAAGTTTTATCAAATAAAAAAGCGTTTATTCCGACGGATTATGAAACAGAAAATTATGTTTATGAATATCGTTGCAGGGCAGATGACGGACAGGAAATTCTTGTTTATATTGACCCTGTAACAGGTGAAGAAAAAGATATTCTTATTCTTTTATACACCGATGGCGGTGTTCTTACAAAATAAGAATATTTATAATATTCTGTGGAATAATTATATAGGAGCTAATTGTATTTATCTCCGGAAAGGGAGTGAATATATGAAAAAGATTATTGCCGTTGTTGCAGTTGTTTTGCTTGTTGGGTCTATAGTTTTTGTTTTCAGCGGTTGCGGTGAAGAGGATAATAACACTACAACTACAAACTCTACAACAACTACCGGAACAACTGAGGTTACAACAACCCAGAATCCAGGTGTAGTAACAGATGAGTCTGAAGAGGGCGAAAACGGTGCTTTAGGTGATATTATCACAGATGTTTCCGAAGGCGTTTCAGATATGGTAACAGATATGTCAGAAGGCGCATCAAGAATGATGAACTAAGAAAAACCACTCAACACAAATTTGTGTTGGGTGGTTTTTAAAAGTTTAAAAACTGATTTTCTGTCCTGCAATTTTCTGTCCGTTGGAATCTAAAAGTTCAAATTCAACTGTGTAATTTTTGTGTTGAGTTGAGGGGTAGGACATAACTGCAACGTTATCGCTTTCAGAAAGAACAACTGTTTTTCTTTGAGAGTAACCGAAAGCGGTTGTGTATTTTAAAGTAAGCGTTTTTCCATAAAGAGATTTGTCGCCAACAACAGCGTGGAAATAGATAACCCTTGTATTATCAAGCTCTGTAAGTGATGTTTCAAGGTCTGTTGCACTATAGTTAACAAGAGCCTTTATGTCGTCCGGCATTACTTCAGCAGAGCCTAAAAGTTCTTTCCTTAATTCTGCACTGTTGCGGTAATTTTCTTCTGTAAGCTCGTTAAGATATTTGACGGTGGTTTTGTTTTTCTTGTCAAAGTTATCTGTAACAAACATATATTTTGCTTCAAGAATCTTATCTTTAGCATCAGAATATTTTTTTATAGCAGTAAGAATTTCAATAGCACTTTTATATTCTTTGTTTTCAATTAATGAAAGTGCATTACGGTAAGAACATTCTTTAACCATTTCCTTGCTGTCGCCGTAATCGCCTAAATCCATAAAGATTTGGGAAGCAACTTTGAAATTCTTGTTTTCAAGGGCTTCTTTACCCTCGTTATATGCACAAGCTTGTGCTCTTGTTAAAGCATCCTGATAGACACCGAGATTTTCAAATGCAAGCTTCGCTTCTGCATATTTTCCCTCTTTTTCAAGCTTTAAAGCATGGTTATATTCACATTCACGGGATTTTTCCTGACTGTCTGAATATTGTCCTAATTCGTTGAAGGCTTTGACTGCTTCTTCAAAATTTCCGCTATCAGCAAGTTCAACAGCCTTATCGTATTTGTAGTTGTTGATTAAATCAGGTCCATATTTTAAACCTGCCAATACACCCGCTAACAAAATAATAAGAATCACAAGAACAAGGCCTTTATGACCTTTTTTATTTTTCACTTTTTCAGGTTGTTTGTTGGCATCTGTATTTTCAAGAACAACTTCTTCGACTGTTGTTTCTTCTTCGTTGGTTTCCTCAGTAACGTCACATTCGATAACTTCGTATTGTGGTTCAACTTCAACCTCAATTACAGCGTCAGGGAGTTCTTCTGATTCTTTAACTGCATTTTCGGCAACATCAATTTCTTTTGGCTCATTTTCTGATGTGTTTTCTTGTGCTTGTGTTTCGATTGATTCTTCTGCTACAGCTTCTGTTTCAAATGTTGAAGATATATCTTCTATTTCATTTTCTTCTTTTATGGATTCGTTGATTTCAATTTCAATAACATCTTCATCAATTATGGTGTTGCTGTTATCTTCAACAGATTTTTCTTCAGTTTCAGTATCTTCAGCTGTAACAGAGGTTTCAATTTCAGTTTCGGTCAAGTCTGTTTCATCATTTTTTTCTGTCATCTCGGAAATCTCTTCTGATTCATTCTCTGTAATTTCTTCAACAACCTCAACAATTTTTTCAGCTTGAGGTTCTTCAATAATTTCAGGTTCGATAACTACTATAGTTTCGGTCTGCATATCAATTTGTTCATCGAAATGCTCCTTATAGCTTTCCTGAAGAAATTCGTAGGAAACGCTTTTTAATTTATCAGATACGGAACCAACACCTTTGATAGTGTTATACTGGCCTTGTTGAAGCAAATCTGATAAATTGGTGAATTTTTCTGCCTGAGAAAGAAGGAATTCATATTTGTCGTGACTTTTCTGAAAGAACATAACAATGCAACGATAATAAATTTCAAGGTTTTTAATATCGTTAGTAAGAATTCCTGTGAAAACGGTGTGAGAAGCGATGTTATCACAAATTTTCTGATATTTAATTTCGCCAACCTCTTCCGCAATTTTATTTTCCACGTAGAAGCAATCGGAAAATCTTGCTGATATTTTTCTTTCGGAGTGCTCATTAAAATCTGCAACAAGCTCTGTAAGTTTTTGTCTGAATGCTTTTGCTTCATTTTGAATGTTGAGAATAATTTCAACTTCTTTTTTTATTTTTTCAGCATCAGCATCTGCGAAAAGTCTTACATGACTTTCAGAAAGAAGCTTTTCGATTTTTTCTGATTCATCATTAGCAATAGCAACAAGCTGAGGGAAAGCCTCATCAGAAGCATCAATAAGAGCATCAACCAACTTTTTATATGTGTCCTCAAGAGAAACAGTATCCTCATCGAAGCTTCTTGCATCACAGAGAGCCTTATAAGTAATTGCAAAGGGTTCTGCGCCATTTTTAACAATATATTTCATGAGGAAGTTGTCAGCTTCACTGTAGTTTTCCTCGTTATAATATTGCACTCCTAAAAGAAGATTTTCGGTTTCTTTATTAAAGCTTGCTTCGCAAGAAGGGCAAACCAAGTTTCCGTCTTTATTCTGGAGATAAGCGTTTTTACATTTAGTACAAATGATTCTTATCATACATCCACCTTAACCTTTTGAGCAAATTTTAACTCATATCAAACTCCATAATACCATAAAACGACCGTTATTTGCAACATTTTATTACAAAAACATTGCAAAAACGGTCGAAAAAGGTAACAAATTTGTTATTTAATTGTGTTTTGGAAGAATTATATGGGTTTAATCCATAATTCACAGAGCTTGAAACCATCAATATCTTCTTTGATTTCCAACTCTAAAGTACCATTAATAAATACTTCTTTGGGTAATGTATATTCTGCACTTTCGAAACCTTCAACTAATATTATTTTGTCAAATTCAGGGTCTTTTTTACCACCGAATTGAGTGCCCTTATAAATTGTTGTTCCATTGGCAATTATGCGATGGTCATTTATTCGGGGGTTAAAATCGGTTTTATAAGCAATTTTAAGAATATAATCGGTGTTTGCTTTGAAACCGCCGAATTTTGCTTTGAATGAGAAATGGTCGTAAACCTTTGTCATACCCATAGGCATTGAATGCTCTTTTGCAACAGGCTTATCGGCATAAACATCCATATAGAACTCACCCTCCTGACGAAC
>JAZNTA010000002.1:0-2097 GCA_045591525.1 Acutalibacteraceae bacterium
TGCATGGCGCGAGGTTGGTCTGCTCCATTACAGCGACACAGATCCTGTCATCCACACAGGCAACGAACTCGGCGGCATGACTGCTACAAAGCTCCGCATCACTAACATCAGCGGTGCCGAGCAGCACGTATTCTTCAAAAGCTTCCGTTTCATCAGAAGATAAACAGAATAACATGGCATAACATAATGAGGATGACCCGAAAGTCATCCTCATTATGTTGGGGGTGAATAAAAAGCAAAGTTCAAGGCTTGTGCAGGCTTCAAAACCGCAGTTTACTAAACGTAAATGAGGATTTTGAAGGCAAACGTAACACAGAAATTTACTTTTTAGTCACCCCCATTATGTTAAAGAGTTTGTGTAGTCAAAGAATTTGACAAGCCCCATCTTCTTCTCATTTAATAAAAATAGAAAAATCTTTTTTGTGCAACAAATAGCCAATCACCGTACTTGCAAAAAATCATCGGCTACCATTTAAGTGCTTGTTGTATAAAGCCAATAAAACGGGTGGTGCCCAAAAACTCGCTTACAGAATAAGTAATTCCCACTATAGTGGATTCTAACAGGGGTTGCTTTTTATGAAATGGCTTTTGAATCACCATCTAAATAATTTCAGTTTTTACCTTTACTTTTTCTTAAGAGAAAACGACTTAAATAGTTCGGAATAGGCTTTCTTGACGTTGCTGAAAACGTTGCCTATAGTAGGGTTGACGACCCTGTCTATCTCTTCATGCAGACTTGTATATCCCGGTTTGTCCATATTGAGTTCAACGATATCCAAGAAAATTCTCAAGTCATCCATATAGCTCTTCTGAATGGCATATTTCACGATTTTCTGGAATTCATTGATATCCTTTGTATAGTTGAATCCGCGAAGTATGATGGCAACGTCTTTTTCTGATGCCCTAGCCCCCGAATTATCTTCCAGTTTGAAATTAAACATGCCCTTTTCATTTTCCACGATATCACGGTAACCAACCAATTTTACATAAGCCTCATATGTTCCCAACTCGGCTAATTTCTTAAATTCTTCTACAGATTTACCACGTTTCTCACGGTTAAGTTCTTGATCTGCAATATATCTTTTGGTGTACTCCTGTTCCTGTACGGCCTTAAACTCAGCCTCAGCCTGTGCTTCTAGTGCCTCAGCCTGTGCCCTTTGTGCTCTAGCTTGTTCTTTTTGTGCAACAGCCATAGCCTCTTGTCCTTTTCGGATTTCCTTAGCGGCATCTTTTGATACATGAGTGTGAAGATGCTCGTGATTTTCTTTTTTAAATAGTGCCATATTATATTAATTTTAAGAATAGTATTAAGGCGTTTCAAAAATTTGTTTGAATCTCAAGTGTAATAACCCTATTAAAATTTTCGCAAGGATAAAAAACAGAACAGGGATTGTTTGATTCATCTTGGTTCTTCTTTGCAAATCTGTTATAGTTAAAAGATGTTTTACCACAATTGAGATGTTTTTTTATTAAATTTGCGAAAGTAAAGAATACGAAATGAATAAAAGCGAGATATACGTAGCACTACAGCAGAAGGTTGAGATGGTTGCCGGGCGCAACATGAATACTCCACGCGATTTTGATTACCTGTCGACACTAATTTTCGACAGGACAAAGGCATATCTTGCTCCAATAACATTAAAGCGTTTCTGGGGTTATCTTGGCGAGGAATATCGCAAGAAACCATACCGCAACACACTTGACATTCTTGCGATATACGCAGGATATACCAGTTTTGAATCCTTTGAGAACAGCCTACTGGGCATGGAAATTGTAAGCAGCGACTACCTGCCCACCGAGGACCTGCAAACGGCATCTCTGCGCAAAGGCGCAAGGATAGAACTTAAATGGGCTCCCGACCGCTGTGTAAAAATAGAGTACGAGGGCTTTGATATGTTCCGCGTGATTGAGGCGGCAAACAGCAAACTGGCTGTGGGCGACACATTCCAATGTTACCACTTTGTAAATAACGAGCCACTGCATCTGCGTTGCCTTGTGCAGAACAATGGAAAGCCCACAGGCTTTGTGTGTGGCAGAACTGGTGGCGTACAGTACAGAGTGCTTACCGAAGATTTGTGAGAAAGAGAAAATGATAAC
>JAZNTA010000003.1:0-2074 GCA_045591525.1 Acutalibacteraceae bacterium
AGTGTTGAATCCGCAATTCTTCTGCCAAAGCATTCAACATCATCTTTCTTTCTGAATACTGATATTGCAGAAAATATAAGCACTGCTGCAGTTGTTGTTTTCATACCGCCTGCTGTTGAGCCGGGCGAACCACCAATCAGCATCAGTATAATTGTAATCGCTTGCCCTATTCCGCTTATCTTTGTCAAATCCGCTGTATTAAATCCCGCCGTTCTTGGTGTTACCGATTGAAATAAGGAATTTAATATTCTTTCTGATAACGGTAAATCGCTAAACTCTGCAAAGTAAAAATATATTGATGGTAGCATTATCAAAAAGAGTGTGGCTGATAACACAACCTTTGTCTGCATACGATATTTTTTAATATGGTGTTTGTTTGTCTTTACATCTTCCCATACAAGAAAGCCTATACCACCGATAACGATAAGGGACATTATAACTGCATTTATAAGGGGTTGTGCAGAATATGATGTGAGTGATGAAAACGGAGCTTTTGTTCCCATCAGGTCAAAGCCTGCATTGCAAAATGCCGAAACAGAATGGAAGATACCGAGCCAAATTCCTTTTACACCGAACTCTCTGCAAAATACTGTAGAAAGAAGTATTGCACCTATAAACTCAATTAAGAAGGTCGTTTTTAATATAAAGCCTGTGAGTTTTACAATTCCGCCGACCTTTGGTGCTGATATTGCATCTTGCAGGGTACTTCTTTGCATAAGTCCGATTTTTCTGCCGGCAAGCATTGCCATTGCCACAGACAGTGTTACAATTCCAAGACCGCCAATCTGTATCATCAAAAGAATAACAAATTGTCCGAACATCGACCAATGCAAAGCTGTGTCATGCACCACAAGACCTGTCACACACACCGCAGATGTTGAAGTAAATAAGGCATCGGAAAACGGTGTAATATTTCCACTTGCCGATGAAATCGGAAGCATCAAGAGAATTGTTCCTAAGATTATTGCACCAGCAAAGCCGAATATTATTATCTGAGAAGAAGAAAAATGCTTCTTAATTTTTGCATCCATAATCAAAACCACCATTCAAGTGTATCTTATTTCCTACTATCATTGTAGCATAATACTTTTTAAGATGGCATTAACGGTTGAACTTCTGTGTTAAGATCGCATTAAGACAAAAGAGCCGATCATTTTTGATCGACTCTTTGTTCTTTTATATTTTAAATTTGAAGCAACAAAGTTTTTAAGATTATACAATACCTACGGCTTTTATGAATGATTCTCGAGCAATTCCACATCAACTCATTATCTTGTGTATTCAAATTCAAAACTTGCTCTGTCGCTTTTGAATTCGCACAGAAGTTTACCTTTGCAGGAAAATTTATAATATGCTATGCAGGATGCGCTTTCATGAATAATTCTTTTCATCGTACCGTTTACGGGAGCGTAAAGTGGTTGTGCATTCTTTTTAATCAACTTTGCAGTAAACTCATAATTGCCTTGGCAGACGGTGACTGTATTATCTCCAATATGTTTTATTTTTGCTCCAAGATAGGTGGCGATTCTATATTCTTTCCCGTCAATCAAAACCACACCGATAATTCCGGTAAAATGAAATCCGAATAACGGAATATTCGCAACTGATAGCATTAGCGAGCCATTTTCAAAAAGGCATTGTGTCCATATATACCGATTTGGAAAAGAGTAACCGCTGTCCCCTTCAATATAGCCCTGACCGTTTTCAAAATCAAATTGCTGACCATTAAGAGTGATTTTTCCATCTACAAAATGTCTCATACTATAAACGCTATGCCTGCATTGCATAAAGGGGACAATATGAAAAGGTCCCATAATATCATATTTAATTGGGGAAACATAGCCAAATCGGAGTTCACCTATGATTGTCAGCTCATCATTTTTGATATTTAGCTTTATACCCTCTTCGGAGAAAACACATTTTCCCAAGTTTACACATAACGGTTTTTCAGAGTATTTCAATGAATCAAATGGTATATTAAATGTTGCTTCATCTGTGATAATCTGTAACGAGGCAGTTTCTCTTCTGTTACTACGGTGGTACGCCGGAATAAAAGCAATTGTTTTATCATTTG
>JAZNTA010000004.1:0-2816 GCA_045591525.1 Acutalibacteraceae bacterium
GTCTGACCTTTGTAGAATTCAATTATCTTTTCAAGTGCTTCATCTCTCGGGCAGGTTTCTTTGCATATGGGAATGCTCTGCCAGTTATAGCTGTCAACACGGTTTTCGTCGGTGTTGACGGTTATGTCAAATCTTCCGATTTGATCGGTGCCCGTTCCCGCCTGCACGATAATAATATCGTTTACAACCTCGGGCTCGGTGATGAAAGTATGCGAATGACCTCCGATGATAATATCCACACCCCACGCAGGGTCAAGCCTTGCGGCAAGCTCTTTGTCTTCCTCAAAGCCGATGTGTGTAAGAAGAACGGTCAGGTCAACATCAACGGCATTATAGGTGTTACATATTCTTCCGACCTCGCAGGCAGCTTCGTTGATGTCAACAAATGTGCCGATAAGTTCGTCTTTTTTTGTAAGTGCAAGCACCTCTTCGGTCAGAATGCCGATAAACAGAATTTTCATTCCGTCAATTTCAGCTATATGGTGAGGCTTGAAAAGCCTTGCACCGTTTGTTTTTATATAAAGGTTTGCGTTGATAATCGGAAATTTGGCACATTTCTCAATGAACAGGAGGTGTGCAATTCCGTAATCCGCCTCGTGGTTGCCGACGGTCACAACATCCGGGGCAAGCATATTCATAATTTCGATTGTCGATACTCCCTGAAATTCCGAGTCAATAACAGAGCCTCTGAACATATCGCCCGCAACGCAGTAAATGCAGTTTTCAGCTTCCGCTCTGACCTTGTTGACATACCCCGAAAGCATTGAAACTCCGCCCACAAGGCTGCTGTCAATTTCCTCGGCAAGAAAATCTCCGTGCATATCGTTTGAATGAAGAATTGTCAGTTTTTTAAAATTTTCCATTTCATCCTCTTTTCCCTGTTAATCAGACATTATCAGCATTTTTGAATTTGTAATATTCATTCACAAGGTTTCTGTAGCCGAGATTTTTTATGTCCTCGTATCTGAAATTATAGCGTGATTTTGTTCTTTTTCCCGTTGCGAGATAACGGATGCACTCCTGCATATATTCATCAATCTTTTTCAGAGTTTCATCGGTGTTTATAACAGGGAAAAACCACCGTGTCCACGTCAGCTCGCTGTAAACGGGATTATCATAAAGCTTTGTGTTGAACCGTTTTACAAAAGCTCTTGCCGCATATTCTCCGGGTAAATTTTTCTTGCCCGCCCAGCGAGAAAGTGACCTTGCTTTTCTTCGCATTTTTGCTTTGAGCTTTTCAAAAGAAACATCATTGATGTCAATTATTCCGTTGTGATAAGAAAAGCCGAGGAAAGTCCATTTTTCACCCGGATTTGTTATTGTTTCCTTATCGGGATTGATGGTGAGTTTTTTTGAAAAAAGGCAGTTTTTTATAGCCTTGATGCTTTCGTCAAGCTCGGATTTATCCTTTGCAAAAACAAGAATGTCATCCGAATATCGGATATAGGGAATATTTCGACTGAAGAAATATTCATCAAGCTCACGCAGATAAAAATTTGCAAGAAATGCAGATACGGGAACACCTGCCATAATCCCTTTTCGTTCTTCAAGCAATTCACCGTTATACTGCACATACGGATTTCGGAGAAGTGTTTCAAAAAACAAATATAATTCGGAATCGTCACTTAAAGCTTTTTTTAAATTCGGAAGAAGAATATCAACATCAACCGAGTTGAAATAGTCACTTATATCGGCTTTGTAGACATATCTGTCATCCAAATCCTTGATTTTCATAACATCCTCTGCGGCTTTTTTAACTCCCGATTCTTTTCGGAAGGAATAAAGATTCGGTGAAAAAAGATAATCATAATCACGAAGAAGAAAGGAAATCAGCTTTAAAACATAGTTTTCTTCTCTGCCAAAAGTATATACAGTTCTTTTTCTGCCTGCTTTTGATTTGCTGATAAGCGTTTTTTGCGGAGCTGAAAAGCTTTGATTGATTCTGATTCTGCCTGCAACGGGAAGATATTCCTTGCCGTCAATAAACCTCCGAAGGTCTGCAGTATCCTTTTCGCTTATGTTTCCCTGCTCAATTTTGTGAATAAAAAAGGCTTCCCATATTTCCTTTTCAAACAGTTTATCAATTACGCACATAAAATTAAATAAAAAAACAGAGAGAAAATGATTTAACATCGCAATTTTGCGATACAAAACCGTACACGGACAAGCTGCCTGTAAAGCTTTTAACTGTCCGTGCTGGGTTCACCACAGGCGCATAGCGTTTCTCTCTGTTTTATTCAAAATTATAAGTTTTCGTTTATTCTTGAAATCACATAGGATTCCTTGTTTTCCATACCCTTATAGAATCTTATGTATTTGATACCCTGTCTGTCGAGAATATCATATGTTCCCTTGGTTATCATAGCTCTGTACTGATTCCGATTCATAACCAATACTGCAAGTACAGGCTCTGTGTCCTTTTTGAAGAGCTAGGATATAGGGTAGCACTTCGGATGTGCCGACACATCAAAAGCAGACGGATGCACATTTCTTTCGATAGTATAATCGGGGAAATTGGAGCCGTTTATCAAAGCGGCAAAATACGCATCGTCAGTAGGAAAGCTCTGCTTGACCTGAACCTGAGGTCGTGGAGTTTCAACAACAGGTGCCGATGTACGGTCATTGACCGGACTCGGGGAGGTTGTTGAGGTGTCAATTGCCGTTTTCACCTCGGAAAGGATGTTCTTGACCAATTTTTTCAATATGCTCATTTTACCGCTCCTTTTAAATATTCTTTAATAATATTATAACATGAGATACCGAAAAAATCAATGTATATTCTCAAAAACTACCAAATCTATATTCCCCATTCGGCT
>JAZNTA010000005.1:0-33659 GCA_045591525.1 Acutalibacteraceae bacterium
TGGCTACGATCCGACTTCATAATCTTCACACGAAGCAATTTTTTGAGATTTTCTGAAATTAAAATTCGGGAAATTTCAAAAGGTTGGTTTAAAAGTAAATTCTTTTTATTAAATTGCAAGAGGGTGAATAAATGGATAGAAAAGCGGCATTGACAAAGCTATGCACTGAACTTGACAACGCGGCAAAGACAACAATTGAACCGCTGATAGATGATATAGTGTTTATCGAAAATCAGCTTACAATGTTGAAAAAATATCCGTTTATCAAGGTAAATCCGAAAGACCCGACACAGCAAAAGCCAACACCCGCCGCAAAGCAGTACAAAGAATTGTTACAGCAATATAATAACTGCATCAAGATATTTTTAGGCGTGCTATCAACGGTTGAAAAAGCCGAAACAAGCCCGCTAAGAGAATATTTAAACCGCATGAAAGCGGGTTTGAATGAATGAGCAACTATTTGATACAATACCGAGAAGCGATAAAACGCGGTGAGATAATAGCGGGTATTGATATGATATCCGAATTAGATAATCTCATAGCAGACTTAGACGACGAACAATATCAATATGATACCAAAGATGCAGAATTGCGTATAGATTTTATCGAACATTGCATAAGGCTGACTAAAGCCCCATTTTACGGTAAACCAATGCAATTGATGCTGTGGCAAAAGGCATTTATTGAGGTTGTTTACAGCTTTAAAATATGGAGCATTGATATTAATTCGTGGGTTGATCGTTTTCAAGAAATATTATTGCTTATAACAAGAAAAGGCGGCAAAACTGAATTTATCGCGGCTATACTGCTAACAGAATTGTTAATTGGTGGAGTGGGTATTGATTTAGTATGTTCTGGCATGGACGACGGCACAGCAGATTTGTGTTATAGTGCTATTGATACAATGAGATTGTTGATAGACCCACAAAGCATAGACACGTGGAGAAATCAAAAGGGCATCAAGTGCTTTTTCAATAACAATCATATCTATAAACTTTCCGCAAGTACAAGACAGCGCGAGGGTAGAAATATTGATATGGCATCGTTGGACGAGTGTTGGTCTTTACCCGCCGACGGTGATATATACAAGAGTATTCAGCAATCAACGTCAGTAAAGGACAGCTACAAAATATTCATATTCGGTTCAGAGGGATTTGTGCAAGACGGTTTCCTTGACCGAAAACGTGCAGAATACACTAAGATAATACAGGGCGAAGATGATGCAGAATCATCAAAAAGAAAATTACCTTGGTTATATACACAGGACAGTGAGCAAGAAGTTTGGGCGACGGACGAAAACGGCATAAATAAAGCGTGGCAAAAGTCAAATCCCTCAATTGGCATAGTAAAAAAATGGAGTTATTTGCGTGATAGAGTTGACGAAGCACGTAAATCTAAATCGGACAGAGTTTTTACACTTGCTAAAGATTTTAATTTCAAGCAAAACGCGGTTCAAGCGTGGTTGACTACAAACGACTATAAATATCAAGCTGTATATGATATCGAACAGTTTAGAGGGGCGTTTTGTCTGGGCGCGGTTGATCTATCCGAAACCACGGATATGACAAGCGCAAGAATTTTGATGCTGAAACCAAACGACCGCACTAAATACATTTATCAGCACTATTTCATACCCGAAAGCAAGCTAACAAATGCAGACGATAAAGCGGCGGGCGCAAAGTACAAGGAATGGGCGAAAGCGGGTTTACTTACTATATGTGAGGGCAATGACATTGACTTGACTTTGGTTGCAGATTGGTTTTATAGCTTATATAAGCAATACGGCATAAAACTTTATAAATGCGGCTATGATGTAAGGTTTTCAAAAGAGTTCCTTAAACGCATGGACGAATACGGTTTTGAATGTGAGATCGTTATACAGGACAAAAAGACACTTTCAAACGCTATGAAACTATGTGAAGCAGACCTCAAAGCCCAAATTATCAACTATAATGAAAATGAAATTGATTGTTGGTGTTTGGGAAATGCCGCGATTGACGTTGACAACACAGGAAATTGTCAAGTGGTAAAAATCGCAGGACAGCCAAATAAACGTATAGACGGTGCAGTGACGTTTATAATTGCATACGAAATGTACAGGCGTTACCGCAGTGACTTTATAAAATTGCTTGGAAAGGGGTGATAAAATGGGACTATTCGATAAAATTTTTCACAGACCGCCAAAAAATAGCAAATTTGCGCCCACAATGGACGGATTTATGCCGATTTATACGCAACTAGGTACAAACATATACGCGTCCGACGTTGTACAACAAGCTTTAAAATGCATCGTGGACGAAATGAAAAAGTTAAACCCCGTGCACGTAAGATATAACGGCGTTGACCCAGTACCCATTAAAAGCACGGTGCAAGATGTATTGGACGAGCCTAACCCGCTTATGACAACTAGCGAGTTTATCGAAAAGACAATGTATTTGCTTTTGATGAATTATAACGCGTTTATAATTCCTACCTATTATACGTGGGTAGACGAAAAGACGGGCGTTGAAAGGCGATACTACGAAAGTTTATATCCGATACAGCCGACACAAGTTGATTTTATTGAGGACAACAGTGGGCGTTTGTTTGTAAAGTTCTATTTCTGGAATGGAGAACAGACAACTATATTGTATGATAATGTCGTACACCTAAGATATAACTATTCTGTAAATCAGTATATGGGCGGCGGCATCACAGGACAGCCCGACCACGCGGCATTACTGAAAACAGTACAACTAAATGAACAGTTGTTACAAGGCGTTGCAAAGGCTATGAATGCAAGTTATGCGGTTAATGGCGTCGTAAAGTATAACACGTTAATTGACGACGGCACAGTCGAAAAGAACTTGCAGGACTTAGAACGCAAGCTTAAAAACAGTGAAAGCGGATTTTTACCGCTTGATCTAAAAGCGGAGTTTACGCCGTTTGAGCGCAAGTCTGAAATTGTTGACGATAAGACGCTGAAATTTATTGATGAAAAGATACTAAGGTATTTCGGTGTACCGCTTGCAATTCTTACAGGCGACTACACAAAAGAACAGTACGAAGCGTTCTACCAAAAGACGTTAGAACCGATAGTAAAGTCAATTTCACAGGCGTTTACAAAGAAGCTTTTTACGAAGCGTGAAAAGGCGTTTGGAAACCGTATTGAATTATATCCCGCTGAACTAATTTTCATGACAATTTCACAAAAAATTGAAATGGTTGGACAGTTAGCACCAACGGGCGCAATGTATGAAAACGAAAAGCGTACTATATACGGTTTAAGACCTTTACCCGAATTAGAGGGTAAAAGATATATGTCATTGAATTGGGTTGACGCTGACTTAGCGGCACAATATCAGCTAGGTAATAAAAGCAATGTGAAAGTTGATATCATAGACGAAACGAAAGAGGGTGTTTAATAGTGGTAACACTAGAGGGCGCAAACGCAACATATACAGGCGAAAGCACAGACACAAAGCCCGCGGACGTATTTCCGAACACGCTATTCAAGGAACTTGACACGGGGGACACGTATTATTTTACGGGTGAAGCGTGGGTAAAAGTTGGGAGTGTGACAACAGAATGAAACCCGAAAAGAAAGAACTTGAAAACAGAAGTTTTACGTTTGAGGTAAGAGCAGAGGAAACCGAAAGCGGGCATATCATCACAGGCAGACCGATTGTTTACAACAGTATAACAGATATCGGCAATTTTAATGAGGTAATTGAACGCGGCGCGCTTGACAACGCAGACCTAACCGACGTTAGATTTTTGACAAACCACGATTTGTCAAAAATACCGCTTGCAAGATCACGCAGAAACAACGGTAACAGTACAATGCAACTAACCGTCGATTATGAGGGTATGGCTATTCGTGTTGACCTTGACACGGAAAACAATGCAGAAGCAAGCGCGTTATATAGTGCAGTACAGCGCGGCGATATAACGGGTATGTCGTTTATGTTCAGTGTAACAGATGAAAGATGGGAAGACCTTGACGGCGAACACCCAACACGCCATATTTTATCAATAGGCACAGTAATTGAAGTTAGCGCGGTGACTTTTCCCATGTATGACAGTACAAGCATATCAGTCCGAAGCCGTGAAGCGTTGGAGAGTGCAAGGGCGGCGGCGTTGGAGAACGCGAGGGCGGCGACGGTGGACACCGACGCGCTAGAGTTGGCAAAAGCAAAGTACGAATTTAAAGCAAAGTTTTGAAAGTGAGGTAATAGCATGAACAGAAAGAAAAGACTTGAAGCAAGAATGGCAAGACTGCTTGCAAAGAAAAACAGCCTTGACGCAAGATGCAAGGCAAGCACAGACGTTGACGAGGTTAGAGAAATGACTGAACAGCTTGACGATATCAACGCAGATATTGCAGATATTCAAGCAGAGATTGACGAAATCGACGCAGAGGAAAGAGCAAAGGCACAGGCGGTAGCGCAGAGAGCATCAGCACCCGCGGGCGCGCAAATCGTTAACCCCGTTTCCGTAACTGGTACAGTTGTATCAAGCACACAGACAGCGGACGCAAGAGGCGCAGACCCTTACAGCACTATGGAGTACAGAAAGGCGTTTATGGAGTATGCTCAGCACGGCACACCTATTCCCGCCGACCTTGTAAAGCGTGACGGTATACCCGCAAACACTGACAATCTGGGCGCGACTATCCCAACAACTATCCTTAACGAGTTTATCAACGAAATCCGCGTAAGATATGGTAATCTTTACAACAAAGTTAGAAAGTTAAATATTAAAGGCAATCTCCGCGTGCCTATCGCACAGTTACAGGCGCATTTCAAGTGGGTTACTGAAAGCACAGTAGCACCCAGAGAAAGCGCGGGTAATATTGAAAACTACGTAGAGTTCGGCGCGAATATGGCTGAAATTCGCGTAGCGCAGACACTGCTTTCGAGCATCGTAACCCTTGACATTTTTGAACGCGAAGTGGTTAGAGTAATGCTCATTGCATACTTACAGGCTATGGATACAGGCATTGTTAGGGGTACTGGCAACGGTCAGATGCTTGGTATTATCAACGACCCCCGTGTTACAGGACAGGCAAACCACACAATTTCAATGAGCGCGGCAGATATGTCAAACTGGACAGCGTGGAGAAAGAAGTTTTTTGCAAAATTGCCGCTTGGTTACAGATCGGGCGAATTTATTTTCCCTCTTTCGACAGTTGAAAGCTATCTGGAAACTATGGCAGATAACAATAATAACCCCGTATTCAGACAGGCAACAGGGCTTGAAGTAAACGACGGGGACGCAATAAACCCCAACGGCGTATTTTTCGGTAGGGGCATTTCACTTGTTGAGCCTGATATACTACCCGACTTTGATACAGCATCGAGCGGCGACGTTATCGGCATTTTCTGGCAACCCGAAGAGTATGCTATCAATACAAATATGGAGTTCTTTATGACTAGATATTTAGATCAAGAGCGTAATGAATGGGTTAATAAGATGCTGACCGTCGTTGACGGTAAGACCCTTAACCCACGCGGCTTTTATCTGATAACTAAGGCGTAAGATGAAAGGACGGTGCTTTAAATGACAAACGTTGAAGCACTGAAAGCACTTGCGGCGGCTATGAATGAAAGCATTGATACCACAAACGCAAACACCAATGTTGAGGTATTAAATGCAATTGCGGGCGCATACGGCGGCGAAACTAACGCCGCTTGTATCGCTGACGCAATAGCCAATATAACAAGTGTTATCAGTACAATTATACCGGCAGTAACATTACAAGATAGAAATGTTACGCCGTCGAAATCTAAGCAGACTATTACAGCGGGTGAGGGTTACGACGGTTTAGGCACTGTAACCGTTGCGGCGGTAACAGCGGCAATTGACAGCAACATTACAGCGGAAAATATAAAATCTGGTGTAACCATACTGGGAGTAACAGGCAGTTACACAGGCGAATAATGAAAGCGAGGTAATTTAACATGATTAATAGTGACAGAATTGTTCCCGTTACAAGAATTGATTTACTTAGCCTTTACGGTCTTATTATCAAAGCAAGAGGTACAAGTGTAAATGCTATCAACGCAAACGACGTTGACGGCGACTTTTCACAGAGTGCAAACGGCACAACTTTTGCTTCACAGCCCGTAAAGTCGTATACTTTCGGCGCAAGCGTGACGAGCGCAACAGTTTACTTTGTACCCGCATACGATTTTAAAGGCTTTGCAAAGACAGGCGCAACAATTACCGAAAGCGGCACAGTAGAAAAGGACAGCACCACACTTTATGTTGCGACCCTTGCAAGCGGTGCAGTAACTTATACCAAAGCGGGCTTTTAATATATAGGGGTGATAATATGACCGACGCAACAATTTTGACGGGCGTAAAAAACGCGCTAGGCATAACAGGCACGTACATGGACGATACCATAAATGTATATATCAATGAAGTAACTGATTATATGTCAAGCGCGGGCGTGACCGACAGCATAATAATTGCGTCGGTCGGCGTTATTGCCCGCGGCGTGAATGATTTATGGAATAACAGCGCGGGGAACGGGAAACTAAGCCCGTATTTTTACGATAGAGTGACACAGCTTGCAATGCGTAGTAAATAGGCGGTGAGCGTATGCAGTATAGACCCAAAGATAAAAACGAACTACGAACACCCGTTAAACTGCTAATACCAACAGGCACAGAGAAATACAACGGCGTGAACCGCTGTATATATCCCAGTGATGGAGATATAATATTTGTGGCGTGGAAATCGTATGGCGGTACAGAAACGACCGTAAACGGCGTTTACAGCGTGATAGATACCGCTAGTATAACAACATGGTATAGACCCGATATCGCCGCAAATTGCCGCATATTGCGCGAGGACGGGGCAATTTATGAGATCATAAACGAACCCGAAAACATTGAACAGCAAAACACGTTTTTGCAATTCAAAGTGCGGCGAGTAAAGGGCGGTGCATGATATGGCAAAAAACAAATTTAGCGTTGATTTTTCGGGATTTGAACAATATCGAAGAAAGCTTGAAGAACTAGCAGATGGCGACGCAGTAAAAAAGGCGTTAAACGTCGCACTAGAGGAAACACAAAGCATCATAGCGGATAATGTGAGTGCGGCAATGGCATCACATACCGACACGGGAAAAGTCGCTAAAACGATCATACGCAAAGACGCGCCCGAATGGGCGGCGGGCGTTGGTTCTGTAAACGTCGGTTTTGATATTACGGCGGGCGGCACGTATAACGGTTTGCCGTCAATCTTTTTGATGTATGGTACACAGCTATACGGACAGCCACATATTAAGCCCGACCGAAATTTATATAACGCCATATACGGCGCGGCAACAAAAAAGCAAGTTCAGAACATACAAAAGAAAGCTTTTGAAGATGCAATAACAGGGGTGATGAAATGATAAAAAATGATTTGGTTGTACTGCTTGAAACCTTGAACTATCCCGTATTTTTACAGGGTAGTTTAAACCCCGACGAAGCATATCCCGAAAGCTTTTTCACGTTCTGGAATTTCTCTACACCCGAAGCGGCTTTTTATGATAACGACGCAAACCGCGCAAATTGGGGCTTTTGGATATACTTTTATTCAACAGACCCGCTGAAAGTCGAGCAAGTACCCGAACAGGCGCGGCGATTGCTGAAACAAAACGGCTATATTATAAGCGGTAAGCCGAATGATATAGCGGTTGAAAGGGCAACACATACGGGCGTAATGTTTACAATTTACAAAATGGAAAACTACGAAAGCGAGGTATAAATATATGGGAAAAACAGTTGAATTTCGCGGTTGTGACAATCTTGTGTTGGCGGAAGTGCTGACCGACGACGCAAACGGTATTACATTTGGCGCGGTTAGATCACTAGCACCCGTTGCAGAGATTGCAAAGACCGTTGAAACAAATTCAGAAACTCATTTTTATGACAACGTGGGACAAATCATCATAAGGAGCGAGGGCAGTGACGAGATCACACTTACAGTTCCCGTTTTGCCACTTGACATTCTGGCGGCGGTAACTGGCAAAACATACGACAGCGCAACAGGCGCATTTATCGACGGTGAAAGCGAAGAAAAGTATTACGCTATCGGTTATAGGCTAAGACTTACTGACGGTTCGTATAGGTATGTGTGGAGAAATAAAGGCGCATTTGGTATTCCTGATAGCGCAAGTGCGACGGAGAACGACAGCACAGACACAAATAATCAACAGTTGGTATACACTGGCGTTAAGTCTATTTATGAGTTTACCAACGGCGGCAGAGCAAAGGGTGTTGTGGTTGACGAGCGCGACGGAAAGTACGATTGTACGGATTGGTTTAGTTCGGTTGTAACACCTGATACACTTATTAACGGCGACACAAGTTTTGTAACTGGCGTTTCCGTTTCTCCCGCAACAGTAAGCTTACAAGTTGGCGCAACACGTGGTTTGACCGTTAACGTTTCAGTTACTAGCGGTCACGCACCTTACAGTGGCGGCGTTCGTTGGCAGACCACAAACGAGCAAGTCGCAACGGTAAGCGCGGCGGGCTTAGTTACAGCGGTAAGCGTAGGACAGGCGATCATATCCGCGGAAGTTGGCAATTATGCGAGCGGTTGTATTGTAACCGTTACAGCGGGCGCGTAAACTAAATAAACCGAATAAGGGGCGTTAATTCGCCCCTGTATTTTTATAAACACTAGATTGAAAGCACGAAAGGAAGTTACAAGCATGGAATTGACACTTAACATTTACGAGGGTAAAAAGGTGGTAAAAACATACAAGGCACAGACGATTGATTTTTCTTTTGGCGTAGTTGAGGACGTACTTGACGCGCTGAATTTTGAAAGCATGAAAACGGGCAGTAATGCAGAGATTGCAAGCGTGGTTATAAAGTGCAGTAAACAGCTTAAACCGTTTCTAATGGATATTTTTGACGGGCTGACCGCGGACGAAATCAGACGCGTACACATTCAAGATATTATCAAGGTGTTCAAAGATTTGTACAGATACGCAACAAACGAAATTGCACAAATAGCGGGTGATGAAAAAAACTAAATGCGGGGGACGTAACCCCCGATACGATGTATGAAGTGTTTTTTGACCTGAATATAAATCTTTGTGATAGGTTCACGGGGCTTGACCCATTCACGGTGAGAAAACAGCGTTTTCACGATGTAATGTTGATATTCCGTAGACTAGCAGAGAGAAACAAGAAAAAGAGAAAGACACAGGGATATACAAAAAATGGCGTAACATACAGACCCGCGAAAAATGACGATTGGTATTAAATGGGGTGAAAATATGGCAAATGATACCGAGAACGTAACAACAAAATTTAAAGTCGATGTATCAGACTTAAAGGAAAATATCACGACGGCAAACAACACGATAAAACTGTTAAATGCCGAAATGAAAAATATATCCGCGGGCATGGAAAAGGGCGCGGAAACCGCTGATACACTAGCGGCAAAGATGCAAAAGCAAAGCCAAATCGTAGACGCGGAAAAGTCAAAGCTTAACGCGCTGAAATCTCAATTACAAAGACTAGTACAGGCACAGGAAAGCGGCGCGGGCGTTGTAGCAGACCTTACAGGCAAGTACAGGCAAGCGGCTGAACAGTACGGAGAGAACAGCGCAGAAGCAAAGAAGTATTTACAGGAGTTAAACAAGGCAGAAGCCGCACAGGACAAAAACGCGGCGGCAATTGATCGGCTGAACATACAAATAGTCAATCAAGATACCGTAGTAAAGAACGCACAGCAACAGTTAGGCGCATACGGTGACGCACTTAGTTCGATGGTAAACGATGCAAATCAAGCCGCAGACGGCGCGGAAGATTTAAGCAACTCTTTTGACGACGTGAACGACAGCGCGGAAGATACAACAGGCGGCGGCTTAACGGCGTTCGGCGTGGCGTTGGCAAATTTGGCGGCTGATATCATTGCGAGCGCTATCAACAAAATGAAAGAATTGGTAACACAAACAATTGAAGTCGGAAAAAAGTTTGATAGTTCAATGTCAAATGTTCAAGCTATTTCGGGCGCGACAGCAGATGAAATGGAAACATTGACCGACAAAGCGCAAGAAATGGGTGCCAATACCAAATTTAGCGCGTCAGAGGTTGCGGACGGATTTGGGTATATGGCAATGGCGGGTTGGAAAACTGAACAGATGGTTGACGGCATAGACGGCGTTTTAAACCTTGCGGCGGCTAGTGGTTCAGACCTTGCCACAACATCAGATATCGTGACCGACGCACTAACAGCAATGGGCTTGCAAGCGGGGGACGCGGCGCACCTTGCGGACGTAATGGCGGCGGCAAGTTCTAACGCAAATACCAATGTTGAAATGATGGGCGAAACGTTTAAATATGTTGCGCCCGTTGCGGGTTCTTTGGGGTACTCGATTGAAGATACAGCAACGGCAATTGGTTTAATGGCAAACGCGGGTATTAAATCGTCACAGGCGGGCACGGCTTTACGTGGCGCGTTAACCCGTATAGCAAAGCCCTCGAAAGAAGCAAAAAAAGCAATGATTGATTTAGGACTTGCAACGGAAACGGCAACAAGATCAATTGACAGCAAGAAGCTTGAAGCGGCGCAAAACAAAGTCACTGATAAGACTTTGAATCTTGAAAAAGCACAAATTGCGTACAATAAAGCACTGAATAAGTACGGCGCGGAAAGTTCACAGGCGCAAACGGCGGCTATAAATCTTGAAAAAGCGCAAAATAGCCTTGCAGAAGCGGAAAGCAAGCTAAGGCATGAAGAAAAAGGCAGTATAATTACAAAACAATTTAATTCACAGCTTATAACCGACGAAAGCGGAAATATGCGCGACCTTGCGGACGTTATGGGAATTTTGCGCGATAGCTTCAAAGATTTATCAGCAGACGAAAAAGCGCAAGCCGCGTCGGCGTTATTCGGCACAAATGCAATGTCTGGTATGCTTGCGATAATTAACGCAAGTGACGAAGATTTTAACAGGTTATCAAACGCAATTGAAAACGCGGACGGTAAAGCGGCTGAAATGGCTGAAACTATGCAAGACAATTTGGGCGGCGACGTAACCAAAGCTAAATCAAATTTTGAAAGTTTTCAGTTAATGTTATATGAAAAATTTCAACCGACTTTGCGAAAAGGTGTTGAAGCCATTAACAAGCTGATTGATAAATTTAAGTGGCTGATAACAAACAGCGACAAAGTTAAAAAGAAGCTTGAACAAATAGCACCCGTAATAACTGGCATAGGTACAGCAATAGCAACGTTTTTGGTAATAATCAATAAAAGTGCTATAATAGGCGCGTTTGTAACAGGGCTGACAGCAATCATGACTGCGTTTGTCAGTTTATGGGCTGTGTTAGCGAATAACCCAATCGGAATTGTAGTATCACTATTAGCGGGTTTAGTAGCGGGTATAATTACGCTATGGAATACAAGCGAAAAATTTAGAAATACAGTAATTAGCGTGTGGGAAACCGTTAAAAGTGCGGTGGGGCCTGCAATATCAGCGATAACAGAGTATTTTAAATCGGCATGGGACGGCATAGAATTTTTCAAAGAAGAATTCGCGTCAGCATGGGAAAGCATAAAATCTGGGCTTAGCACAGTAGGCGAAGTTTTTGTAAGCATCTGGGAAACGATAAAAAGTGCGGTAGAAACTGCAATAGCGGCGGTTGCGGGGTTCTTTCAATCTGCATGGGACGGGATAGTTTTAGTCAAAGAAAAATTCGCGGCGGCATGGGAAAATATAAAATCCGTTTGGAGTACAGTTGGTGAGTTTTTCGCGGGCGTTTGGACTGCGATAAAAGGTACATTTTCAAGCGTTGGCACGTGGTTTAAAACCACGTTTACAACAGCGTGGACTAACATTAAAAACGTATTTTCGACCGTCGGTGAATTTTTCGGCGGCATCTGGGACACGATAAAATCTAAATTTACTAGCATAGGTACAAAGGTTGGTGACGCTATCGGCGGCGCGTTTAAAACTGCTATTAATGCAGTGCTTGCGACCGTTGAAAACGCGATAAATTCAGTTCCCACAGCAATCAATGGCGCACTTGACACGATAAATAAAATTCCGGGCGTAAATATCCCGCACATGGGTACAATAGAATTGCCACGACTTGCAAAGGGTGGTATTGTAGACAAATCTATGTTAGCAAATATCGGTGAAGCAGGAAAAGAAGCCGTCATTCCTCTTGAAAGGAATAAAGCAGGATTGAAAGAAATAGCGCGTTTACTGGTAAATGAAATGCCCGCTATAAACGGCATAAACGGCACGGGCGGCACTGTGTATAATTTTACACAGAACAACACAAGTCCGAAAGCACTAAGCCGATATGACATATACAGGCAGACAAAGAACTTAATACGCGCAGTGAAAGGGGTGTGAGATCATGAAAACATATATGTATCATTGCTTGGTACACAATGAAAGATATCAAGATTGGGTGGATTTGACACAACAAAGCGAATGGTTTTCAATTGCTGAAATCGAGGGCATAGGCGCCCCCAAATCGGATATAAACATAACGTCAAGTGTAGCAGTGGGCGGCGGGTTTTTCAATTCGTCGCACATTAACACCCGAAATATTGTGTTAACAGTAGTACCGCGCGGCAATATTGAAATAAACAGACAACGGATTTATCAATTATTTCCGATTGGCGAAACTATTGATTTTCGTTTCAAGAACGCGCGCCGCGACGTTGTTATAAACGGCTATGTTGAGAGCATCGACGGAAGTTTCGGCAGTAACCCGCAAACGTTCACGATAAGTATTATATGCCCTAAACCGTACTGGCAAGACCGCAATATTAGCGTGATTGACGTAACAATCGGAGGCGCATTCAGAAATGACGGAGATATTAAAGACGGCGTAAATATACATTTGAACATATCTGACGATTTGTCGAGTAATGCCGTACAGGGTTTGAAAATAACAAATTATCTCACAGGCGAATATATCGGCTTTACGTCGGGTTTTATTCACGGCGACGAAATAGTTGTTTCAACAATAGCGGGACAATTACGTGCGGAGTGTAGGCGACCAAATTACGGCACAATAAATTTAATTAAATATTTGTCAGATGGTTCAAAATGGCTAAAAATGAAATATGGCGAAAATGCGTTTAGCACAACGACGACCAACAACACGGCGCAATATATCACGGGCACAATTTCGCATACAAACCAATTTTTAGGGGTGTAATCACATGACAGTAACACTAAACATAATACAGGCGGGCGATATAACGCCGCGTAAGATCATTGACAACGCTGTATCAATTATATGGGTACAGCGGTACAATGAAGCGGGAGAGTTTGAGATACAGTTACAGGCAGACAAAGAAACATTTAACTTACTTGTAAACAATGAGTGTTATTTAACGCGTGATGATAGCGCAAGCGTGATGATTTGCGAGGATATCAAGCTAACCACGGACGCGGAAAACGGCGATATTATAACCATAACAGGCAGAAGTGCGGAAAGCATACTTGCAAGGCGAATTGCAAATCATTTGTACGAATATTCGGACGTTAATGCAGAAGCATTAATAAGATACTTGGTAACGTCAACAATTGGCGCGAATACGTCAGAAGAAAGGCGCGTTGATTTGGTAACAATGGGCGGTACAAGCGGCTTAACTGACACGATAGATCACATTCAGATACTAGGCGACAACATACTAGACAAAATATCGGAACTTGCGAAAACGTATAATTACGGGTTTGCGGTGAGGTATAACCGCAGTATCAGCAAATTAGTTTTTGGCGTATATGTGGGCGTTGATAGGACGTATGAACAAAACACAGTAAACGCCGTTGTTTTTTCGCCCGATTATAACAATTTGGCAAGTAGTGAGTATGAGAAAAACCGACAAAATACGGCAAATTTTGCATACGTTTCAGGCGAAAGGATAAGCGGCACACAGACGATCATACCAACGCCGACAGATAACCCGCCGACGGGTTTAAAACGCCGTGAAACGTGGATAGATGCAAGCAGTAAAACACAGGCAAGTTCTGTTTCAACAAGTGCATACGAGCGTATACTTGCAAATTTCGGACAAGAAAATTTGTCAACAATGAAAGAGGTTGTAACATTTATGGGCGTGGTTGGTTATAGTACACAGTCACGGTATGGTGTTGATTATACTTTAGGCGACAAAGTGCAAGTAAATAACGGCTATGGCGTGAATATGGCGGCGTATGTAACCGAAGTTACCGAAGTACAGGACGCGGGCGGCTATTCCGTGCACCCGACTTTATCAAACTGGGAAACGACATAATAGCAAAACACCTTGTATTATATGCAAGGTGTTTTATTTTGCACAAAACAAGCCCGCTATATTTGTATAATATTTTTTAAGAAAAGTATTGACACAGTTATGTAAGTATGTTATAATATAATCACAGTAAGGGAAATGAAGCTTACTGAACAACTTAAAAATATGAAAGAGGTATTAATCATGAAAAACACAATAATTGCAAAAATTGAAAACATCATATCACATAGCGCAGAATGCTACAATTACGAAATCAAAACAAACGACTGGACAAAGGGCGACAAAGATAGAACATACATTGCAGTAATTGAAACGGCAGACCGCACAAAGCACTATAAAAAATATGATTTTGGATTTATCGACAACACAAACAATACATACAACGCGGGCAAATGGAACGCAAACGAAAGCTTTAATTTAAGCGGATCAAAATTTTAAACACATTAACAAACAGCAGGGCGGCATTTGCGCCGCCCACGATTTGAAAGGTGGTAAACACAATGGCAAAAATCGAGATAAAAGAAGTAATGAACGTACTTGAAGCGGCAATAGGTGAAGCCGAATATATTATCCCGTCGAAAATTTTAGAATGTGCGGTTGAATATCTCAAAGAGTACAAAGATTTAAAGAGTGCTGAAAGTTGGAGAGAGTTTCCTGAAAGTATGGGGGTGAGATAATGAGTAAAACATCAAGTGCAGTTAAAAACCGCTACAATGCTAAAGTATACGATCGTGTTATATTAGCTATCCCGAAAGGGTTGAAAGCTGAATGGCAAGCAAAAGCAGAGAAAAACGGCGAAAGCCTAACCCGCTACATAATGAACGCCGTTGAAGCGTTCAACAAATAGATCATGCCGCCCGGTTACGGGCGGTTTTTATTTGTGCAAAAACATACAAACAAAACCCGCTAAGTTTGTGCAATATTTTACAGCAAAACTATTGACACAGTTATGTAAGTATGTTATAATATAGATACAGTAAAGAACAACACAGACCACGAAAGGCGGTAAATATTATGAAGAATTACATGGTAATTGCAAGAATTAAGGGCGTTGACTATTTAAGCAAGGTTGAAGCTGAAAGCGTAATGAGCGCAGAACACAAAATACTTGATTTGGGTATATGCGGCAAACACGAATACGGCGTTGAATGTTGTATGGCTTATGATTATGATATGATGTCAACAGAAACATTCAGATTACACGCATTGAAGTGTTTTCCAATTTCAATTGAGGGTTTAGCCAACGTTATCATGGAACGCAACGCAGAGATCAAGAAAAAAGACAACGCAGAAAAGCGCATAACCGAAATTGAAAAGCAGATAGAACAATTAAAGATTGAACTTGAAGAAAATAAAAAGCTGATAGAAAAGTGAGGTAATACAAATGAAAACAAACAATGCGGTTGACGTTTGCTTAGCAAGTGGAGTTATGAAGATCAAATATGCGGGTATAATTGAGATATACCCGCATAAAGCTACAAACAGTTTTGTTACAGTAAGGGAAACGAAAGCCCGCTGAATAAAATCTGAAAGAGGTAATAACATGAATAAAGAGGTAAAAGCATTAATCACGATCTACAAACAGATAAAGAGCGTAAACGAATATAGGTTCATAGGCTTTACGCCGTGGGAAATAGCTATAGAGTTGGAAAAGTTTACGGGCGTATCTTTGGAATATGCGCAAGAGCAAGAGTTAATTGGCGCGATAAAGAGGGTAAGAAAATGAGATCAGACTTGAAATATATGCCGAAATGACATTGCCGCGCGGCGGGGTTTGGTATAGGCTATGCGAAAAGTACGGTTTATCCATTTATAAAACGCAAGACAAATACACAGAACGCAACTACACAGGATATACAACACCCGTATATCAGATATTCACAGTAGACGGAAAAAGAATATTTGCAAGTACAAGCTTTACAGAAACAATGGAGAAATTCAGACACTTAACAGAATAACGAAAATAAAGCCCATTAGCGGGCTTTTATTTTTTATAGGGTAGTTTGTAGGGGTATACCCTTAAAACGTCACAGCGGGCAAATTTGCCGCCTTGTAAGCGATATTACACGCAGTTAAGCAGATAGAACAAACAAAGATTGACATAAACAGCACAGGACGAAATACAAGGTACTTTTAAGGTGTTCTGTATTTTAGCGGTAAATTAGACCATGAAAGCATTAAAACGGCATACGGCGCAAAATTGAGGGCATACAGCGCGAATTATAAAACGATAGCACATACAAAGTCACTACATCAAAAGCCTGTCTCCAAAACTTACTTTATTATATTAAAGTTGTCAACATATTCAACAGAGTTTTCAACAATTGTTTTCAACAAACTTTCAACAAAATGAGTTTTCAACAATGTTAACAACTTTACTTGATTGAAGTTATCAAGAATTTTCAACAATCTTTCAACAACGTATTGTTAAAAACTTGCATTTGAAAAAGCCCTATTTTGCGACGTTTCAATAGTTTTCAACACTTTCAACAGACCCTAATAATACTACTAATAATTATAGTTATTATTATGTTTATGTTATGCAAAAAAATTGAAAAAATGAAAAACGAAAATAAAAACGCTAATGAAAGTAGTGATCTTTGAGTTTACACATAGCAAAGAACACAATATAATCAATTAGCCCGCGTTTTTTCGTGGGCTTTTATTGTGCAAAAACGTATAAACGAAGCTATCAAAGTTTGTGCAATATTTTGCAAGAAAAATATTGACATAGTTACGCAAGTATGCTATAATATAATCACAGCAATGGAAACAAACCCAAAATTTAAAGGAGTGTTTGAAATATGTACAGAATAATCACAGAGAACGACAGAGAGATCAAGAGATTTAAAACTGAAAGACAGGCTGAAAGATACTGGGACAGCATGAACGGCATTATAACAGACGACGACGGAAACGAAGAACACATATATATCGAGGATTTAAACGAGTATACAGACTATATTTGCGACGAAGAAGCTTGAAAGGACGGTATTTATTATGAAAAAGTTTGAAGTTATTCACTGCAATGCACAGGGCGTTGAAAGACCTATACACAGAAATTTGACCGAAAAGCAAGCGATAGAATATACAGACTATATCGAAAACACATACTATCGTGAACAATGCCCGCTAAGTGAGCAGATAAAGCGGATAGACCCAGAGAAAGTCATATCACTTAAAAATAAATACGGTTTTATTTTTTGGAGCGGAAAGGCAAAATTTGTTTTCAACGTGGTAACTGCTAAAGCGTGGGAAAGTGACGATATCGGCGTAATAATTTAAAACCAAAAGCGGGCTTTTTACGCCCGCTTTTATTGTCAATTGGCATATTGAACAAACAATCAATGTAAAATTTGTGATACATTTTACAGATAAAAATAATAAAAACTATTGCAAAATGTATCATTTTGTGATATAATAAGAGCATGGAAAACGACAAACCCGAAACTTTGAAAGGTGGTTAAACATGGAAAACGACAAACATATAACATATGACCGTGAATATTTTGAACAAGCGACAAAACGCGCGAAATTGTTCGGCGCATATACTACGTTTGATGCTATTGTATTTCTTGAAAAGCAAATTGAAGAATACAAAAATAAAACGGATACGCTAACTAAAATAATCGAAAATACAGCGCGGGAAACAACACAGCTTGAAGCAGTGCAGGGAAACACGGTTAACGAGATCATCAAAGCACTGGCAAACAACGGATATAACACAATAACAATCAATTGTTATAGAGATACAGAAAGCGAGGAATAAACATGGCAAATCCAAAATTTAAGATCGGCGACAAAGTGAAAGTGCGTGGCAATAGTGGTCGTGCAAATATCGGCTATTTACACGATATGGAAAGATATAGCGGAGATATTTCAGAAATAACAAGTTTTCGCTTTTACGGTAATCACAATGTTTGTTATCGCTTGAAAAACATTCCGTATGATTGGGACGAAAGCTTACTTGAAGCGGTAAAGAATGAAAACAAAATTGTAATAACAACGGACGGCACGACAACACGCGCGGCGCTGTATTACGGTCACAAGCTTATCAAAGAAGCAAAAGCAATATGCAGTAAAGATGATACTTTCGACTTTGGAACGGGCGCGAAGATAGCTTTTGAGAGGTTGACAGCAAAGCCCGCAGAACTAAAGCAAAAAGAATTGAAGCCGCTGAACACAAAGATATTTGTACTTGACGGCGCGTGTACAAGCTTGAAAACGGCGCACGTATATAACATTGTAGACGGTAAAATTGTGGTAGGTCGTTCAACATTCCCGCTTAACGGCAATTTATATAACATGGACGATGTTGTAAATTACTTAACGCCCGTATCATTACGAACAAACAACAAGGACAGCGCGGGTAAAATGTTAAGCGAATTTAATTCTATGAAAGTTACAGTAATGGAAGTAGATGGGTGATAACGTGGGCAAAAGATTGAAGCTAAAGGCGTTTCGTGTTGAACACGGTTTAAATCAGTTTGAAATGTCGAACAAACTGCATTGTAGCCGCGCAACGTATGCTGGCATCGAAGCGGGAACGCGCGGCGGCGGCTTTTGGTTTTGGCAGACCTTGCAAACCGCGTTTAATATCCCAGATGAAAAAATGTGGGCATTAACCAAAGAAAATGACTAAGAAAGAGGTATGAAAAATGAACGAAAGAACAATAACGATAACACAGGCAGAATATAACAAACTGCATGAAATTTATGTAAAGTATAATATACTTAGGGAACTGAACAGAGATAACGCGTATATGCCGAAAGAGGATAAAGTGCTTTACGATCTTACAGCAGACGCAGAAATGGGTGTTGAAAATGTGGACTAATGAAGAAATAAACCGCTTGAAATCACAGCACAGTCACGGTTGGAGCGTCGAAGAAAGCGCGGATATTTTGGAAAGAAGCCCGCTTGACGTTCGCAACAAATTAATTGCGCTAGGCTTGAAGCCGATAGAGGAAACAACACCCGCGCCCGCAAAGGCAGTTAAAAAGCGCATACGCCGCCCGCGAATAACAGAGAACGCAAAGAACAGCATTATAACAATGCGTGATAGTGGGTATTCACTAAATGATATAGTTTCAAACACTGGTGTTTCGCTTGCAACAGTACAGCGTATACTTAGAGAAAACGGGCGCACAAATCCGCATAAGATACCGACAATAAAACCCGCTGACACAAAGCCCGCCGAAAACTGGGCTTTAGGACAGCTTGAAAACATAAGCAATTTGATGAAGAATGTAAAAGACGTTAAAGAAGTTGGTTACGCGTTAGGGCGTTTGGATATGCTGATAATCACCTTAAAAGAAGATGAAAGGCGTAACAATGCAAGATAACACGCAAGAGCGCGGCACTGAATGGCGTTTTGTGGTAAGTTCTGGGTATAATACATATTATTATACCCTTGACGTACCGCACGACAAAGACCCGCGGGAATACTTTTTTGACATATACGGCGAATATCCCAGTATTTGCATGAGGAAAGGAACGGTAAAAAATGGCTAATTTGTATGAAATAGACACACAAATAACAGAGTGTTTTGACGCTGACACGGGGGAACTGCTTGACGCTGAAAAGCTTGAAAATTTGATGATTGAAAAGGAAAACAAGCTTGAAAACGTCGCTTTATGGATAAAGAACTTAAAGGCAGACGCGGCAATGTACAAGGCAGAAAAGAACGCGTTTGCAGAAAGACAGGCGGAGGCAGAGCGTAAAGCCGAAAGTTTGACAATATGGCTTAAAAATGCGCTTGGCGGGCAGAAATTCAAGACCGAAAAAACGGAAGTGAATTTCAGAAAAACAACTAAAGTTGAAGTTCTTGACATTTGGGAACTAAACGAAGATTTTGTAAAGTATTCTGACCCAACGCCCGACAAAGTGGCGATTAAACGTGCTATAAAGGCGGGCGAAGAGGTAAAGGGCGCAAAGTTGATAGATGATATAAGCATAAGCATAAAGTGACAACGGGGGTTAGATCATGGAAAACATGGAAATTTACAAGCAAGTGCAAAGCGTACCGCAAACAGCACAAAGGCAGATACAGGCGGGCAGATTAAGAGGTAAGACCGATATAAACCCAATGTGGCGAATAAAGACGCTTACAGAGATTTTCGGCGCGGCGGGTTTTGGTTGGTATTATGACATTGTAAAGCAATGGACTGAACAGGGCGCAAACGGTGAAATATCTGCATTTTGTAACATTAATTTGTATGTGAGATACGGCGACGAGTGGAGCAAGCCAATACAAGGCACGGGCGGCGCGTCGTATATAGCGGCAGAAAAGAACGGGCTTTACACGTCGGACGAATGTTATAAAATGGCATTAACGGACGCTATTTCGGTAGCGTGTAAGGCGTTAGGCGTGGGCGCGGATATATATTGGAGCGCTGACAGTGAGAGCAAATATGCAAACGGATATAACAATGCGCCACAGACGAACGCACAGCCCGCACAGCAAGCGCAAAGCGTCGCAAGGGTAAACGGACAGGCGCGGGCGCAGAACGCCGCACAGCGCAACACGGCGGCATCACAGACCGTTATTGAAACCATAAACCGATTAATAACGGAAACCAACACAGACACGGCGAAATTTCTTGCATTTTTCAAGGTAAACGCCGTGCAGGATTTGACAGCAGAACAGGCAAAGAAAGCCTATAATATGTTACAGAGTAAAAAGAAGTAATGCGGGAAATAAAATTTAAGCCCGCTGACCGAATAAAAGTCATTGCAGAGATTGCAAGCTATATTGACAGCTTAGAAGCTAACAAGCAATATAGCTTGACAATCAAGGAAGTGAAGAAAAAGCGAAGTCTTGACGCTAATGCGTTCGCGTGGTTAATGCTTGACAAATTAGCGGCGGTCACGGGTATGGCGAAAGAGGAAATTTACAAAAGCTATATTAAAGAGATCGGCGGCAATTCTGAAACCGTATGCGTGAAAAATGAAGCGGTTGACGCGCTGTGCAAACAGTGGTCTTTTAATCGTTTAGGGTGGGTAACAGAAGCGTTCCCGTCACGCTTGCAAGGTTGCACAAACGTGATCTTATACTATGGTTCTAGCGTATACGACACGGCACAAATGAGCCGTTTAATCAATTTGATAATACAGGATTGCGAAATATTCGGGGTTGAAACGACAGACCCCGCAAAGCTTGAAAAGTTACTCGATGAATGGGGTGCAAACGATGCAGAAAAAGCTAAGAACAATTGAAAAGCTGATAGCAACATCAAAGGCGGGCAGTGATGAACAGCGGGCGTTAAAAGCCGCATACAGAGCAATGAAAAGGCATGAACCGCGCCCGCCTATCTATGAAACGGCAGACCCCGACGAACCAATAATATTGCTATGCCCCGCGTGCGATAATGAACTTGAAAGCAGGTACACGCCCGATTATTGCCCCGCTTGCGGTCAGGCTATCGAGTGGCACAAATATTTTGACAAGGAGATAAAGCAATGAAAGCACATAACAGACTAACTAACAAGCAGAAGCAAGAAGCCAACAAAGCAATGTCAGAATACAGAGAGCAAATATTTATTGAATGTGCAAACGATATCACGGCGCAGTTGCTAGGTACAGTATTTTGGACACTTGCGACAAACTTAAATTGGGGCGCGGGACGCTTGCGAAAGTTTGCTGACTTACTGCACGAAACGAAAGATTTAATGGATAATCCGTCGTTATTGCATCATAAATTTAGCGGGCTTGAATGTTTGCAGATCATCAAAGAAAAATACGGTATAGATTTAGCCGCGGAGTTTTCGGCAGAAATCGAGGTAAAACCATGAATAAATTTACAAAGTGGATAGTAAATAAACTGGGCGGCGTTGACCCCGCCGACGTAAAGCCGCGTGAAATTACGCTGACAAGGTCAGAATATAAGCCCGTAAAAGTGGGCGTAACAATAAGCACGCCCGAAAGTGACATGAATTTGTCAGACTATGACGAATGGGAAAAATCCCGCGCGGCGCATGATATAGGCTATGAGATTATAAACAGCGGGCTTTTTAACCGCGTGGAAATGTACGACGCTGTATCAAATACGATGATAATTAAGTATACCGTCGGGGTGCTTAAAAAAGGGGTGTAACAATGGAGAGATTGACGGATAGAGAACTTGCAAAAGCCCTCAAAAGTAATTGCGAGGGATTGAAGCGGGCGGGCATTGAACCGAATATGTCAGATTTGCGCTATATCAAACTTGCAGAGTATGAGAACGTCGCTGAACATATAGAAATGACCACAAGCGCGCCCGTGCTATCTTATCAAGTGGCTATGATTAAACAGTTAATGGACGGTGTTAAACGGTTAATTGACGGTACAATATCCGATAAGCCAACAAAGACGATCATTGACGAAACGTCGGTGTATGAGTTAGACGACGAGCCAAAAGACGAAACGAAGTGGGCGAAAAATAACCCGTCGTTAAATGTTGACGGCAAAAGCATCAATGATATGATTATGCGGCGGTTTATGGAAAGGCGGTAAATGTATGAGCGACAAATTATACGCGGTCGCGGCGGGCGATTATAATTATTATGATGATTATGAGATTGTGGCACTGTGTACAAGCAAGACCAAAGCGGAAGAAATAGCCCAAAGATTAAACAAGGAATACGCCGAAATAGTCACAGTTCAAGAGTATGACAACGCGGATAATTGTGATATAGATGTATATAGTGTGGCATTCGACCGAAATTATAAAGTGAGTGTGTGTACTCTTAATGTAAGCAAGCACGATGCAAAAGAATTTGAAATAGTGCACGATAAATGCGACTATATAGAAACCTACGCCGTAAAAGTACACGCAAATTCAAGAGCAGAAGCAATAAAAGCCGCCCGCGATAAGCTGACCGAGTACAAAGCGCGGGAGTTTGGTTTGAATAAAAAGGCGGGTGAAATATGAGTAAACCATATAAATTTGAATATTGCATGATTTGCCATAGACAATTAATAGTGCGAAACATTGACGGGTGGACGGGTAAAGAGTTACCGAGCGACACGCCGTATGTATGCGACGATTGCAAACGAGAGCAAGAAAAGAAGCGGCGCGAGAATATGAGCGAATACGAAAAACAATGCGCGTTAATGTTCGCGAATTATGCGACGCAAAGCAAGTGCAAGCGAAACAACGTTTTACCGTGCGAAATATGCAAAGCAATATATAGCGATTGTGAGGGTTATGTATGAGCGTTAACATTAACATTAAAATAGAAAAATGCCCGTTTTGCGGCGGCAAATCCAAAGTTTATGCGTATTTGGGTAAATTCTATGCAAAGTGCATCAAATGCAAGACGTATTCCGCGCCATGTGATACGCCAGAACAGGCGGCGGCATGGAATACCCGCGCTTATAGCGTGGGCGTTGACCTTGAAAGGGAGTGAAAACGATGCTAAAAAGAGGTACTATTTTTAGGAACTGCTATGCTACACTTAGAACGTATTTTATTTACGATCATACAATCACGCAAAGACACCCGCGCGACAAAAGTCCCGCGCGAACTGCATACGGATATGGACTTGTATATATTTACGGCAAGTGGGAACTAACTAAAGGCATCAAATATTATGAAAAAGATTTGATAAACGATAATAACTTTAAACCCGTCGGGAAAATAGATATTGATGATTTAATCGTTAAGGCAATAACCAAAGAAATAGAAAAAGGCGAAGAAAAACACAAAAATCCGATAAATGTTAATTTTGATAACATAGAAGAAGCGAGTGAAATGTAAAAAGTTTTCGTATATATAAACGAGGGTGAATATGAGTTACAGAAAATGCTTTTTGTGTGGGCGCAATGGGCGCGGAGATCGTTTAGAACGGCATCACATTTACGGCGGCGCACGGCGTAAGCTATCCGAAAAATACGGTTTAGTCGTTTATCTGTGTGGGGAGCGTTGTCACAGAACAGGCGAATACAGCGCGCACCAAAACGGCGAAATTGCCGCATATCTGCATAAATACGGACAGGAAAAAGCTATGAAAGAAAATAATTGGACGGTCGAACAATTCGTTGAAGTGTTTGGCAAAAATTATATATAATAAACAATTCGGGCGTGCAAAGTTTGGCTATATTCACGCCCGATTTTTTTATAAAAAATATTGCAAAATGTATCAAAATGTGATATAATGAATACATTGAAAGAGAGGTAAAGAGCCTTGAAGAAATCAAAAAAGAAGCTTGAAAAACGAGTAGTGTTTTATTATGCGGTTTTAATTGTTGCATGGGTAACAGTTATTGCGCTGATAGCACTAAGAAACTGAAAGGACGGTAAAAAAATGGGTGGACTTATTGAAGCGTTCAAGCCAGATGATAGGGTTGAAATCACAGTTAGTCAGTTGATAACGATGATCGAAACAAAGGCAAAGTCAGAAGCGGCATTTTACAACGCAATGGAAATGCTGAAAGCGGGCGTAACCGCAGACGTGATATTAAAAGTTTTCGGTTACAGAGAAGAAATAAAAAAGGACGGTGCAAAATGAAGAAAAGAAGCAAGGCAGATAAAATTTGTAACACGGGTACAGCTATTTTTATCGGGCTTTTTGCCGTGTACATGGTTCTTAATTTTGTGATAATGAAAGGCGGTTTTTGAAAATGGCACTGAACAAAGCAATAATTATGGGGCGCATAACCCATGATTTGGAAGTAAGGCAGACCCCGAGCGGAACGGCAGTTTTACAGTTTACGGTCGCAGTAGATCGTAACTATTCAAAGGACGGCGAAAAGCAGACCGATTTTATAAACTGTGTGGCGTGGCGGCAAACGGCTGAATTTATAGCGCGCTATTTTGGCAAAGGGCGCATGATAGCGGTTGATGGTCGTTTGCAGTCAAGAACGTATGAAGACAAGAACGGCACAAAGCATTATATCACTGAATTGATCGTTGAAAATGCTAACTTCACAGGCGAACCAAAACAGGGCGGCAATAACAACAACTTTAATCAGAATAACGGCGGCGGGTTTGCAAATCAGTATCAGCAGACACAGCAGAACAACGGATTTAACGGCGACGCGCAAAGCGTGGGCGATTTGTCAGAGTTTGAAGATGTATTAAACGATGACGGTGTACCATTCTAAGGGGGATAAGCATGGATAACGAAAGTAAATGCGGTTTGCTATTGATATCATGGACGCTTACAACGGGCGTATGCTTATTTACAGGCGCGTATGTGGTATGGTTATTTGCTACACTGATAGCGGGTATAATCGTATACGCGGACGAAATGACAGACAAAGAACGCAAGCGCGGCAACAGATACCGCGCGCGGTTCTTGCATGAGTTTAAGAGGGAGCAGAAATGAAAATACAGAAAACTATCAAAGCGATAAAAGCGGCAGAAAGATTAAAAAAATATTGCAGTAAACACGAATTTTGCAAAGATTGTGTGTTTTATCATGAAAATTCGGTATATACAGATTGTTGCATGATACGCCAGAAAAACCCCGAAGAATACGACCTAGACGAAATATCAAGGGGGGTTATAAGTGAATGAAGCACTAGAAAGCGAAATTTCATACGGCATCATGAAAGGCACTAGCAAAAAGCCGCTAATTTGGTTTGATAGCTATGAAAAAGCCGAAAAGTATGCACGACTTGCAAATCTAAACGAGCCGTGTTCGATAATTAAGCGCGTGAAATCTTACAGTGTGGCGGCAATTGTTGGGTTTTACGTAGAAAACACAGAAAACACAGACGAAAATTGAAAGGAATGTTGAAAAATGGAAAGAAACAGACCCAGATGCTATTTTGACGAATACGACGATATTTGCGCGGCTTTATCCGTTAAGGCTTGCGAGGGTTGCAAGTTTTATCAGAGTACAGCGGACTACATAGACGGGCAAATGAAAGCTGAAAAAACCCTTGAAGCTAAAAGCTTGAAGCCGATAGAGTACCGCGATAAATGCGGCGTACTGCATAAGTACGTAATGAAAGAGGGTGTATAAAATGGAAAACAAAAAGCTTTTACCATGCCCGTTTTGCGGGCGTGAAGTCACAATAAAGAAGCGTTGCGTTAAGGATTGGCGCGGCGAAATCACTAATAGATTTTACAGCATAGCGTGCAGTTGCGGCGCGGGTACTTATAAGGAATATAAAACAGGAAAGGCGGTTGAAAATGTGTGGAATAGGCGAAAAAGAGGGCGTGCAGAATGAGAGTTAAAGAATTAATCGCGCTTTTGTTTAAATGCCCCGCTAGTGATATTATATACGTCGAGGATAAAGCACTTGAACAAAGCGCAAGTATAGATGATGTAACAATAGGACGCGGAACGGCAAGCGGTCACAGCTATATTTCGGTAAATGTTGGAGATTGGCAAGAAGAACGAAAACAGATTGAAATATATGAAAAACTGCTAATACGCGCGGCGTATATGTTGGAAATATCAATAAAAAAGTCGGTTTATTTTCCTGATATAGAAATGAACCGCAAGGCAGAAAACCTAGCAAACGAAATCAGAACAGCATTAAACGAGGGGAAAGCAAGAAATGAACATGAATAAAGAGCAGACGGAAAAGGCACTTAAAATCCTTGAACATTACGGCGCGAAAAAACAGTGCCGCCAATTGGTTGAAGAATGTGCAGAACTGATACAGGCGGTTACAAAGCTAGAGAGGGCGCAAGAAAGCGGAGATATTGGAAAGATAACCGAAAAAACGCTTGAATTAGTCGGGGAGTTAGTCGATGTACGCATCATGTTACAGCAGATCACTATGTCATTGTTTCAAGACGTTTCAAAAGATATGATACATGAACAGATGGAATACAAGTTACAGCGACAGCTTGACAGAATAGAGCATGAAAGGCGGCGAAAGAATGAAAACAGCACTAATTAATTTGTTTATCGCGGTTATTCTGTGCGTTATCAGCGTGATAATAATGCACTATTATTACAACGAAGCAAACGGGATTTGGGACGAATTAATAACATTAATAGCATCGTGGGAAACGTTTGCAATTATAGTTATGTGGAAACCAAAAAAGCATGAAAGGACGGGGAAAAATGGATAAAGAAGCATACGTTTGTGACCCAAAGATAAATACCGAATGTAAAAAAACAGGGTGCTATATAAACGGCGGTATGTGCGAATATACAACAGACAAACGATTTGCAGTTAAAGACGATACGGGCGCGGCGATAAAAGAAAAGCCGTGGACGCGTGAACCGACAGGACTTGACTATGCACGTATGAAGCAATTTCAATTTGAGATCGACGACACAACAGAACAGGCATGGCGGGCGGGATATTTGCAAGGACTTACAAGCGCGAACCAAAAGCGTTTTTATTCCGCGTCAACGGCAAAAAAAATAAAAATCGTGGGTAAATTACCGAGTTTAAACGAGTATATAGAAGCGTGCAGACGTAACCCGCATTGCGGCGCAAAGATGAAAGCAAGCACAGAAGCGGCGATCATGCCACAACTTGCATCGTTACCAAAGATAGAAAAGCCCGTACATATAACATTTATATGGCAAGAAGCAAATAAAAGGCGTGACAAGGATAACGTTGCGGCGGGCAAAAAGTTTATTTTAGACGCACTGCAAAAGGCGGGCAAGCTGATAAACGATAATAACGACTATATAGCGGGCTTTACAGATCGTTTTGAATACGGCGGCAAAGAATACGGTTGTACACTTATCATAGAGGGGGCAAACAACGAATGAAGCCGACAGAAATAAAAGATAACCTTAACAAAAAAGTGCATTATAACAGCGAAAGCCTACACATTGACGGCGACTTTATACTTTCGGGCGCGGTATTCCGAAAAGATGAAAAGGGCAGATATTATTATCAAGCAGAGTTGAAAACAAAGAACGGCGTTATATATACAGCCCTTGAAAATTTGACAGTTATTGACAGTGAAACTGTATAAAACGCTATAAAATAACGCTGAAAAGACGTAAAGACCTTTGTATTTGGCTATCTGCTACTATGCCGAATACAGAGGTCTTTTATTTACAGAAAGGATTTGAGATCATGGAAGAAATTACAAAAGCGTATTACGCTATAATTCCCGCAAATGTGCGATATGATAAGAAGCTGACACCAAACGCAAAGTTACTTTATGGAGAAATAACAGCGTTGTGCAATAGTAAGGGCTATTGTTGGGCTGAAAACAAGTATTTTTCAGAATTGTACGGCGTTTCAAAAACAAGCGTTTCAAAGTGGATTAGTTCACTAGTTGACGGCGGCTATATAAAAAGCGTATGCACATATAAAGAGGGTACTAAAGAAATTGACAAGAGGTATATAACAATTGTTAATGACCCTATTGAAGAAAAGTTAAAGGGGTATTTAACTTTTGTTAATGACCCTATTGAAGAAAAGTTAAAGGATAATATTACAGTTAATAATACAAATAATATTACATATAATAAGAATACTATGTGTTCTTTGTCAACTAGCGTTGACGAGCCGAAAATAAAGCCCGCTGAAATAGTGAAGCTTTACCATGATATCTGTAAAAGCTATCCGAAAGTTAAAGCAATTTCAGAAAACAGGCGCAAGGCTATAAACGCAAGATTAAGAACATATGGCATTGATGCAATAAAGGAAGTTTTTGAAAAAGCTGAAAACAGTGATTTTCTCAAAGGACGTAATAACATCAATTGGAGTGCTAAATTCGATTGGCTTATGAAAGACGGCAATTTCTGCAAAGTTCTTGACGGCAATTACGATAACAAGAACGGTCCGCAGAACAACGGATATTCAAAGCCTAGTTATTCACAGCAGAATTATTCACAGCCCGCACAGCCAAAGGAAGAAGAAACAGAGGAAGAAATACAGAAAAGACAACACGAACAGTATTTGAGACTGTGTAAAGAATTTGGTTGGGATCCCGATGCCGATGTTGAAGAAGTCGAGGAAAAGTCGCCCGAAGAACGTTTAAGGGAACTATACGAAGAACAGGAAAGAGTTAGAGAGGGGAGAAAAAGAGAATGGACGTAAACGGCGCAATATATGACGTTTTTGCAGAAACAAGCGCAAAGGCGGCGGGAATACATGAGGGCAATTTAACTTATGTCGGTGATGATGGTTTAAGGCGGTGCAAGGTATGCGGCAAAAGGCTTGAAACGACATTGCATTTTAATTCGCCCGCATTAAAGCATATGGACGGTATGAAAGTAAACTGCATTTGTCTGTGTGATAAAGAAAAGATAGAAAAGGCACACAAGGAAATGCAGATGCTAGAAAAGCAGAGCGAAAGCCCGCTAAGACGTGCAGAGTGTTTCAAGTCAAGAGAAATGCAGGAAATGACACTTGCAAAGGACGATAACAAAAACCCGGTTGTAAGCAAAACGATAAAGAATTTTATTAGCAGTTACAGCATGAACGTTTTGAGGGGAAAAGCAAAGGGTTTATTTATTTACGGCACATACGGCACAGGAAAAAGCTTTTTCGCCGCTTGCATAGCCAATGCACTGATAGACAAAGGCTATTCGGTGAGAATGGGAACGGGCGCAGATTTTGAAGCGGAGATATTCGGAGCGCAAGACAAAGCGGCAGTGTACCAAAAGTTATTAGACTACGATCTTTTGATTTTGGACGACTTTGCAAGCGAAAGAAAATCCGATTATATGTATGAAGTTTTGTACAACATAGTAAACGATAGATACAACGCGCATAAAACGATGATATTTACAAGCAACATGACAACAGAGGAAACGGGAAACCCAACAGACCCGCGCATAAGGCGCATAATGTCAAGAATATGGGAAATGACAACGCTCGTTGAAGTAACAGGACAGGACAGAAGAAAAGCGAACACAGCATGGAAATGACGCACAACGAAATACAATGCACTTTTAAGGCGTTTTAAATTTCAGAGGGTAATTTTACTATGAAGTGTTTAAAACGCCGTACAGAGCAATTTAGGCGGCATACAGAGCAAATAAAACATAGCAAGCTGATACAGAGAACAAAGCAAGGCAAGACGAAAGTTAACGCTTGTATAAATTGAAGTAAAAAGCGGTACAAAATACAGCAATATGCACAAATTGCATAAAAGGTATTGACAAACGAGTGAAAATGTGATATACTGTGTATGTAAACAGAAAGCTGTGTGTATTGTTTTTGACATTCATTTGATACTCCTTGAAGATGGCGGAAAGGCGGGTAGTGGATTTTTTATAATCTTATTACTCGCCTTTTTGTTTACATTGCAATTTTATTGCTTACATTGCAATTTTATTAATTTCTACTAATGTAGATTTTACAACACAATGGAATATGTGGTAACGGTAGCCGAATTGCCTTTGAAGCAATGGACGGGGGTTCAAATCCCTCTATTCCAATCCTTTTCCGTGATTAAGCCATTTACACGGTTGACCTCCTTCTATTTCTGCAAAATGGGCGGGTAAAACCGCCCTTTTGTGGTTTTCACACAAATGGCGATTGTAGATATTTGGGGATTTAATAACATGAACATAAGCAATGATGTACTACTTGCGATAACGTCAATAATTGGCACATTCGCGGGCAGTTTTAGCGGGCTTAAACTTACAAGTTACCGCATAGAACAACTAGAAAAGAAAGTTGAGCGGCACAACAACTTTGCGGAACGCATTCCGCTACTTGAAGAAAAAATATCAGTAGCAAATCACAGGATATCAGATCTTGAAGCAAGAGAGGAAACACGATGAAACAAAAGATATCGGGCTTACTTACCGTTAAAAGCATTGTAACACTAGCATTAACGGCGGTGTTTTGCTATTTGTCAATTATCGGAGATATAAGCGGAGATAAGTTTATCACGATCTTTACTGTGATAATCTCATTTTATTTCGGCACAAAGCACGAACAAATCAGCGACAAAATAAAAGAGGGGGTAAAAAAGTATGATAACTAAGCTTAACAATGAAATCAAAAACGAGATCATCAAAGCGCATATTTACGGGCATAGCGTCGAGGAAATCGAAACTGTTATGCAGATAAGCGCGAATGTGATTGCAGAAGCACTTAACGATACAAAGGCAGTTGAGGAAAAAAGAAAAGATATGAAAGAAATGGGGTGGATATAATGGCAACTACACAGGGCGTTGACGTTTCCACATGGCAAGGATATAATATTGATTTTAACAAAGTCAAGGCGGCGGGAATAAACTTTGTAATTCTCCGCGCGGGATATGGTAAATATATCTCACAGAAAGACCCAACGTTTGAGGGAAACTATAAAAAGGCAAAGGCGGCGGGGCTTAACGTGGGCGCGTATTGGTATTCATACGCACAGACAGAAGCAGACGCACAGGCAGAAGCAAACGTGTTTCTTGAAGCGGTAAAAGGTAAGCAATTTGAAATGCCGCTATATTTTGACCTTGAAGAGCGTTCACAGTTCAACAAGGGTACTGCATTTTGTAGCAAGATCACAGAGATATTTTGCGGCGCACTTGAAAAGGCGGGATATTTCGCGGGGCTTTATATCAGCCGTAGCCCGTTACAGCAGTATATAAATGCAAACACTGCAAAGAAGTATGCACTATGGATTGCAGAGTATAACAGTAAATGCAATTACGGCGGCAGTTATGGAATGTGGCAGAATACAAGCACATTCAGAGTAAACGGCATAGGCGGCAATGTAGACCACGACTATTGCTACATTGATTATCCGCCAATCATAAAGAACGGCGGTTTTAATGGATATCCAAAGCCCGTAAAGGTAGAGGAAAAGAAGCACGAAGCAGACAAGCCAAAGACCGAAAGCAAACCAAAAACAAGTACAGAGTTTGAGCGCGGCGACGTAAACGGCGACGGTAAAGTAAACGTAACCGATTTAACTAGACTTGCGGCGCATATCAAAGGCAAAAAGCCGCTGAAAAACAAGTAAATATATAAAGTTGGTTCAAAGGTTGGTAGTTGATTAAATGTTGTAATACCCAACAGCCAACAATATATTTTGATAAAAGCGAGAGTTAAAAAACAGTTAATTCCGTTTTTATTGAAAAACGATATAACGTTCTCGATAACACGTTACTTTGCTACCATAAAGGTAAATCGACGCAAGAAAAGCGGTGATGCAAGGTAAGTTTAATAAACTCTTGCAAAAGCCCGAAAAGACGGGCGCAGTTCTATTGGTGGAAAAGGCTAACACACTGTGTTTAAGGCGCAGAGAATATCGGTTCAAATCCGATATAGAACTATAAAAACAACGGTAAAAAACAGTTAATTCCGTTTTTGATTGGTAGGTGAATATTGTGGCAAAGGCGGGACGCAAAAATGTATATGAAAGTTGCATAAAGCCCCGATTTGACGACATTGCAAAGTGGTTACAAAGCGGCGCAACAGAAAAACAAATAGCGTCAAATCTTGGTGTTGCTGAAAGTACATGGTTTAAATACAAGGCAAGTGAACAGGAATTTTCGGAGTTTTTGAAAAATGGTAGACAAAAGCTAGTTGTAGAACTACGCGGCGCGCTAGTAAATAGGGCAATGGGTTTTCATTACTATGAGGAAACGGAAGTAAAGGAACTAGACAAAGAGATCAACACTCTTGTTACTACAAAGAAAGAACGCCGCAAGAGATACGCCGCGCCCGACGTGGCGGCATTGAATTTGTGTTTGAAGAATTACGACAAAGACAATTGGAGTAATGACCCCAGAAGTGACGACTTCAAACGCGAAGAACTGGAAATGAAAAAGAAAGCACTAGAGGAAAATAATTGGTAACATGAGTACACCAAAGTTACAAGCGTTTTATAAATCCCGTAAATGGGAAACGTTCATAACAAACCTAAGAGCAGAGAGAACAAACGCGGACGGGTTTATCATTTGCGAGAAATGCGGCAAGCCAATATTAAAAGCGTATGATTGTATAGGGCATCACATAACAGAGTTAACAGATGAAAATGTTGACGATGTAATGATATCTTTAAACCCTGACAATATACAGCTATTGCATTTTAAATGTCATAATGAAGTGCATGAGCGTTTCGGATATAACGGCAGACAGACGCAGAGCGTTTTTATTGTATACGGCGCACCATGTGCGGGCAAGCGTACCTTCGTTAGAGAGAACGCAAATAACAACGATCTTATTATTGACATTGAAAAGATATGGGCGGCGATACGCGCTGACAAATGTACAGGGAATGAAAAGCCCAACAGCATAAAATCAAGTGTGTTCGCCGTCAGAGACACTTTAATTGACAATGTAAGAGTAAGGCGCGGTAAATGGAATAATGCGTATATAATCGGCGGCTATCCTTTACAGGGAGAAAGAGAACGTTTGCAAAGCATGGTCGGTGCTGATAAGCTTGTATTTATTGATACGCCGAAAGAAGTCTGCAAAGCAAGAGCGCAAGCGACGGACGAAAACAAATTGCAGTACATCGACGAATGGTTTGAAAGGTATAGCCCCCCTGTTGGCGATTAAATTTAGCACGTTGGGGATAAGTCGGAGGCCAA
>JAZNTA010000006.1:0-2395 GCA_045591525.1 Acutalibacteraceae bacterium
ACAAGAAGAAAAAGATTTAATTCTCTATAAAAACGCTGAAAGATTATTGAATTTAAATGGTTAAACTATAATTTGTCGGGGAGATTTAAATTCTTGTCTCCCCTGAAAGGGGAGATGTCACCGCAAGGTGACAGAGGGGTTTGCAAAAGTTTCAAATTAATTTGTTGGTATGGGAACAGACCCCTCAGTCTCGCTAACGCTCGACAGCTCCCCTTTCAGGGGAGCCGAGATGGTATCATAACCACTACAACTACCCCGATAAACTCCAATTTATATAACAAACAAGCAACAAAAAAGCAGGTAGCCTTTCGGTTACCTGCTCTAATTTTATATACTTTTAAGAATTAAAGTTCTGCAAAGTATTTGATTGTTCTAACCATCTGTGATGTGTAGCTGTTTTCGTTGTCATACCATGAAACAACCTGTACTTCATAGAGGTCATCAGCAATCTTAGCAACCATTGTCTGTGTTGCATCAAAGAGTGAACCGTACTTCATACCGATAACGTCTGAAGAAACGATTGGGTCTTCGTTGTAGCCATAGCTTTCTGAAGCAGCAGCCTTCATAGCAGCATTGATGCCTTCCTTAGTAACGTCAGCACCCTTAACAACAGCTGTAAGGATTGTTGTTGAACCTGTTGCAACAGGAACTCTCTGTGCAGAACCGATAAGTTTGCCGTTGAGTTCAGGAATAACAAGACCGATAGCCTTTGCAGCACCTGTTGAGTTAGGAACGATGTTAGCAGCACCAGCACGAGCTCTTCTCATGTCGCCCTTTCTGTGAGGACCGTCGAGAATCATCTGGTCGCCTGTGTAAGCATGGATTGTAGCCATGATACCGCTCTGGATTGGAGCATAATCGTTAAGAGCCTTTGCCATAGGAGCAAGGCAGTTTGTTGTACATGATGCAGCAGAGATAATCTGGTCATCAGCTGTAAGTGTATCTTCGTTTACTGAGTAAACGATTGTCTTGAGGTCGTTACCTGCTGGAGCAGAGATAACAACTTTCTTAGCACCTGCGTTGATATGAGCCATTGACTTTTCTTTTGAACAGTAGAAACCTGTACATTCAAGAACTACGTCAACACCGATTTCGCCCCAAGGAAGTTCAGCAGCGTTAGCCATAGCATAGATTTTAAGAGTCTTACCGTCAACTGTGATTGTACCTGCTTCGTCATCAGCCTCAACTGTGTGAAGGCCTTCGCCGATTCTTCCGCAGTAACCGCCCTGAGCAGTATCATACTTGAGAAGGTTAGCAAGCATTGATGGTTTTGTAAGGTCGTTGATAGCTACTACGTCGTAGCCTTCTGCACCGAACATCTGTCTGAAAGCAAGACGTCCGATACGGCCGAAGCCGTTAATTGCAACTTTAACTGACATTTTGAATTCCTCCAAATAAATTATTTACATTTTTATTAGTATTCGCATTTATGCATTTATTATTTTATATCTTTTTCCACAAATATGCAAGAGAAATTTAATAAATTTTGCCAATATGTGAAATTTTTGTCAAGTGGCATAAAAATTAAGGAATAATCAGCCAAAAAGGGTATAAAATTTATAGTATGGGAGGTTGTTTTCCAATGAATTACAAGCATTTTTCTGATATATATACAGATGAAAGTCAATTTTTCCGTGAAAAAATGCAATACCTTTTCGACAAATCCTTTGAGAACAAAGATGAAACACTTCTGAGAACTCTTTATATTTCACTTCGACAACTGCAATTCAACGAAGATTTTTCCTTTAACACTGAGTCTGTTGAATTGACCTCACTTGCTGAGTCTTTAACCGTTGCATGCGATATTCTTGCATCTCCGTCGGGAATAAGCTTCATTTTCTGTGGTGACGAACTCTGTTACATTGACGGAAATCAAAAACTCATATCAAAAGCACTTTTAAATCTCCTTTCAAATGCCTATCTTTATGGCAAAGGAAATTTAGTGACAGTAAAAACGGTTAGCACAAGTGACTTTTCTCGTCTTGAGGTTTTAAGCGGAGGAAATTTTACAAACATAAATCAAAACGGAAAAGGACTTATCTTTGTCCGTCAGGTTTGTGAAAAAATGAGAGGAAAATTTCTTATCGAACAAAGTCTTTCTCATACGAAAGCCATTATGACATTTAAAAACTCACTGCACACCATCACTTCAAAGTCAATACAACAAAATGATATTTTATCTTTAGTCAGTGACCGACTGTCCCCTGCCTGTGTAGAAATGTTCGGAATGGAATACCATTAGAGTGTAGAATGTAAAACGCAAAGTGCAAAGTGATAAATTGGAGTTTGTCGAGCACAATTCGTAGGGGCGGATGCCCACATCCGCCCGCAATAAGTTACAGTTAAACTCAAACGGGACGATGAAGTCGGAGGCCAAGCGGGCTTAGGAAGACAA
>JAZNTA010000007.1:0-3696 GCA_045591525.1 Acutalibacteraceae bacterium
TATTTAAAAGTATCAAGAATTATAAAACGCCGTACTGTTGCAAACGAGGTTTGCGATGCAAAGCATGTTGAGGTTAACGGCAAAATTGCAAGAGCATCTTATGAGGTTAAGGTAGGCGATGTTATTGCAATTCAGATGGGCAGTAACCTTACAAAATATAAGGTGCTTTCCGTTAACGAATATGCAAAAAAAGACGAAGCGGCAAATATGTATGAAGTGGTAAATTAACAAGTTCTACTTTAATTCTACCTCAAAAACCCTCTGCTCTATTGATTTGGGCAGGGGATTTTTATATAATTTAGGAGAGGTGAGATTTATGGACAAATACACTTTCGGTAAAAATCTCTACGAGCTTCGCAATAAAAAGGGGTTAACCCAGAAAGAACTTGGAAAGCTTTTAGGTGTTTCCGATAAAGCAGTTTCAAAATGGGAAACAGGGGAAGCTATGCCGAGAACTGCAAAATTAGTTCTTATAACCGACCTTTTCGGTGTAACTATGGAACAGCTTTCTTCCGAAGATTTCGACTGTAATGCAGAGGATTTCCAAATAAACGAAACCCCCGAACAAAAAGAAAGCAGGTATAAAAAATACTTTTATAAGGCTATGAAAAAACATTATCGAGGTTGCAAGTTTTCCTTGGTGTTATCGATAGTTTCGATTATTATGGCAATAATAGCGATTATTGGAACTGTAGTGATGGGCGGTATTGGCGGTGTTTCCGTATCCTTATGGAAAATAGTTTTGGTATATCTTCTTCCGCTTTTTATATTAATTTATGGTGTTATTACTTTGTATAAAGTGTATAAAAACCGTGAAAAAACTGAAATAACTGATTTTGTACCAATAGTTATTGCTTTAATAGTTTTTTCAATAGTTTTTTGTGGCGTTGGTTTTGTAAACGAAATAACCACAGAGGCTATAGTTAGTGTCATAGGTTCTGTAATTGCCATTTCAGCTTTGCTTGTTGAACTTAAATATATTAAATCAAAAAACAAAAACACATTTACCGAAAACAAGGCAGTTGTAATTTTACTTGTTGCCGGTTTGGGAATGTCGGTTTCAGCTATTGTACATTTTTCTACCATAGTTGGATTATTTATAATTGTTTCGCAAATTAGTTTGCTTTCAGGAGCAACAGATCTTTTGTCAGTTGTTATAATTACCTCGATTTTAGAAAATGATGATACAGTTCAGAAAAAAGACTCACGAAAGAAAAAGTTTTTTAAAAAGGCATTGATTGCAACAATCGTTTCTTTTGTTATTGTGTCACTTTTGTTTATGATTTTCCCGGGTGTGGGTTTGAAATTAACCTGTAAGGTTATGCAAAAAGGTCAAGAGGTTAATGCTCAATGGGAAACAAAAGATATTTATTTTGAAAAAGGCGAAAGCAAAAGAATAGAGATGGATTGGGTTTCGTTTGAAATTCCCAAAGAATTGAAAAAAAGTGATTTAGAATCGAGTTTTGATAATGAAATAAGAGAAAGTTATAAAATAGAGAATGTTGTGAATGTTTCGTTAAGGCGAACAACAGATAATCCTTACGCAGAGTTTATCCTGTTTGATGTTTTAGGTAAAGAATCAGAAGATGATAAATTAACAAAAGACTTATATTTGATGAATTTTCAAAAATACTTTGGTTTCATTCCATCGAATATGTATGAATATCAAAGGATTGCTGCAAGTCTTGATGCAGATGATATGAGAATTATAGATTATCCTCAATGTGTTCTTTATGCTCAGATGATTATGTCGAACAAAATAATGTCCATCGGTGGAGGTAATGATATATACTACATTGATACTGATGAAACCTATGGAGAATTGATAGTTACTGATAGTAGCAAAATTATCGAAGAAAGTCAGCAGATTGGTATAAGTTATACGATTGTTGATAAAAATAATCTTGATGTTAGTTATCAAATCGTTGTTGTTAGTCAGAATTATGATGTGGAATTAATCCATAAAATACTTAACTCTGTTAAAATTGATTTATAATTGAATAAAAAACGAAAAACTCCTCTGCATAAAGCAGGGGAGCTTTTCTTAGGGGTAAATATGGAAATAAGGAGATAGGAATGAAAACGTGTAACCAACGAAACTGTCTTTGTTTTGTTTCGTTGATTACACTATACAGTACATTATTTAATTGCGTATGAAAAAGATGTGAACAATTTTCGATTTTTGATGAACGTTTTGTTAATTAAAAGTCGAATTTTGTTCTCTTTTATTTTTTGAGGTATCTGCTATTGAAGCTTTGCTTCAAATCAATAGTAGTGTCCTTGTGAATTGTTGTGATGGTTACACCCTGTTGCCATTCTTCCTCGGGAAGAGAAACACCGTTGTAATTGCCTAAACCGTAGGCATTGTAGCTGCCGAATTGGTTATATACAAGCCATATTCCCTCATACTTTGCTGCCCAGTCATTAACGTGGTCGTGACCTGAGAAAATTCCTTGAGCTTCATTTTTCTTCATTGCTTCAAAAAGACCACTGTTGAAGGGTGAAGAGCCAACGCTTTCGTGCATTCTGCCGTAAAGAACTTCTGCCTTGCCTGTGGGAACATATTTGCCCTCATCATTTAATTGGAAAACTTCTTCATATTCCTTTATCGGAATATGCATATAAAGAAGGTTGGGGCATTTGCCGTATTTCTCTTTAAGAGCAGTCATTTCCTCTGTGTACCATTTAATCTGGTCGGGTTTTATGTAATCGTATCCATTTTCCATTTCTGCAGGTACGCCATCCCGTGACATATATTCGGGGATAATATCTCTGCCTGAATCCATAAAAACAAGGCTCTGCTTCAATTCAGTTTCGGAATTCATAATGTTAATAATGAAATTACCATAACCGAAAAGGCTAGGGTCACCGAATTTTGAAAGACAGTGAGGATAATCTGTAAGACTTTTAAAGATAAGATATTTATGAAATTCCTTTTCTTCTCTTGCTTCGTGGTTGCCGAAAACATAAGCCCAATATACGCCTAGCTTTTCCATCATCTGAGCAAAATGAATTGCTTCAAACTGCTGGTATTTTGACTGAATACAGTCGCCTGTGAGAATAACCAAATCGGGCTTTTCATCACGGATCTGATTAATGAACATCTGCAGAGTTTTGTTGTTGAGAGAATAATCCTCATCTGTGTGCATATCGGTGGTGGCAAGAAGCTTGAAATCGCTGTTATCAATAGTGCCGTTATCGTTGAATTTTGCAATAAAGGTTGAGGTCTCGGTTTCTTTTATAATCTTAACCTTACTGCCGACATAGGGAACATCAAGAGCAGATAAAAACCTGTTCTGAGCGAGCTTGCCTTTACTTAAATCATATAATATTTTCTCAGCACCAAGGCAGAATTTAATACCGTTTTGCTGAATAAAGGTTCTTACGGGTTTCATAAAAAGACCTCTTTTCTTTGGTGATAAAAACATCTTATCACAATGTGATTTCAATTTCAATGTTTTAACAAATATTGAGCATTTGTTAACTAAATATTTCGGGGGTTTAAACTGTTTTTTAAAAGCTTTGTTTTTCTGTTTTTTATGTATAAAAACTAATGAAAAACTTTGGCTATTTTTACATTTTATTTAGAGGTTTATTCGTTGACATTATAAGTGGTTTTATGGTATATTTATTCTGTAAAATCATATAGTAGGGGCGAGTGTGCTCGTTTGATAAAAAAGCCAATTGCTTCTGCAA
>JAZNTA010000008.1:0-2232 GCA_045591525.1 Acutalibacteraceae bacterium
CTCCTTGGCTCACAGAACGACATGGCTACGATCCGACTTGAAAACACTCAGAGAAATCTGGGTGTTTTTTTATTTTTATTGTATTTTTATATGTTTTGTGGTATAATCAGTTCGATAAATAAGAATTTGTAGGTGAGCAGATGGCGAAGCATATTGCAAATATACTCACGGGTTGTCGTATTTTCGGCAGTATTTTGTTGCTGTTCTTTCCCGCATTTTCCTTGGAGTTTTATATCACATATCTCCTCTGCGGTGTTAGTGATATGATAGATGGTACAATCGCAAGAAAAACAAACAGTACCAGCAAGTTTGGAAGCCAACTGGACACGATTGCCGACCTTATTTTTGTAGTGGTATCTTTGTTTAAGTTGTTGCCAGCAATCCATATTCCACAATGGTTGTGGATATGGGGTGGTGTGATTGCGGTTATCAAAATCAGCAATATTATATGGGGATATTTTTCTAAAAAACAGTTTATATCCTTCCATACGATTATGAACAAAGTATCAGGACTTCTTCTGTTCTTATTGCCTTTGACAATTCCTTTTTTGGAATTGAATTACATTGCCATAGCTGTATGCTCCATTGCAACACTTTCTGCAATTCAAGAAGGGGTTTATATTATTACAGATAGTGAACCCAAGTAATCCAATTCCGAATTGTCGAACAGTACAGTTACGCACCTTTTCGCTTTTTTACCCCTGTTTCTGCTCCGTTTAGGTAGTCTTTCGCAGAAAACACTCAGAGAAATCTGGGTGTTTTTTATTTTTCCCGAAATAGTGATTATTGCTTTTTCAGAAAAAATATGTTAGAATTAGTCCGTTAAAAAATAATACGAGGAGAGAGATATGAAAAAGATTTCAGGATTATCGGTAGCGGTTGCTTTTTTTATGCTTCTTACAGGATGCGCAGGGCGTGTTTCGGAAAACGATTATGATATTCTTATGAATTTCATCGGAGAAAACACCCTTATAGAAAACATCGAAAAAAAGGATATAATTGGTGCGGGCGAGGGTGAAAAGATAACCTATTGTTTTTCGGGAAGTGTTGACGGCGAAAAGAGGGATTTCACACTGAAAGAAATTATCCCCTCTGAAAACTTCCGTGTTTACGAGGTAAATGATGTAACCGATGATGATAACGAAACAGAAATTATTCAGATAAAACTCAGTTCAGACAAAACGACAGAACAATATTATTCTCTCAACGGCTATGGCGAGAAGAATATGGCGTTTATGATTTCCGAAGCGGGTCTTGATGAAAATAAAGCACTCTATACAGCCTATCATCTGATGAGGCTGAAAGCAGGGTTTATCGAAGAGTATGAATTCCTTTCGGATGACGGTTCGGAAATTGTATTCATAAGCGAAAACAAAAACCGCTATACAGTGTCATATTATGATGATGTGAATGTAAAAACAATAACGGATGAAGAAGGAAACTGTCTTTATAAAGCCGTTGAAAAAGAATGAGTTTACAAAGAATCCCCCTCAGATTTTCTGAGGGGGATCTGTCATATATACTCACATCTTAAAAAGAAATTTTCTTTTTTTAAGGCATCTGGGGAGTTGAATAATCGAGTTCGTTTCCTTCTCCGTCATACCACTTTTCGCTGATGACATTTCCGTCAGCATCGTTTTCATAAACACCTACCGATGCAATTCCCGCAGGGGTTGATGTTGTAAGTTTACAGAGGTATCCGTTTTCGTCATATTCATATTCGTTTGTTGCTATGAGTTCATCCGAACCTGTATAGCTGTCTTCTCTGATAAGTCTGTTGTCGTCAGAGAATGTGCTTACCGAATAAACAGAAACCTTTCCGTCTTCGCCGTATGCTGTATCCTTTATGCAGTTTCCGTTCTTGTCGTATTCAAATGTCATACGATAAGAAACTGTTCCGTCTGCCCCATATGATGCGGATTCTGTAATGTTGCCGTCTTTATCATAAGCCCATATGTCGTAAACGCTGAGTGTTCCGTCACCATTATAATATGAGATTTTTGTGTTGAAACCGTTTTCGTCATATTCATAAGTCTGATATGAACCGACTGTCTTGTCGGGGTTGTAGTATTTCCACATAACGAGATTTCCGTTTTCGTCATAGATAGTTGTTTCATAAGAACCATCTTCATATTCGAAAGCGATTTCTTCTTCGCCTGCTTCGTTTTCGCCTTCTATTACTACTGATTCTTCGCCTACAACTACTGCGGTAGGACCGTCGGAACCGCCTAT
>JAZNTA010000009.1:0-6544 GCA_045591525.1 Acutalibacteraceae bacterium
TAATTGCAGACAGGCTTTTGAGTTCTAAAACGCTATGAGTGAAACCTCTTATTCTACTACCATTACACTTGGCAAGTAATTTTTCAAAATACTAAGAGGAATTGGTTGGTAGAAGTTTTCAGTTACTACCGTTTCTTTTACATCTGTAAGAGCATATACTACTTCGCCCTGCTCTTTTCGTTTTCTTGGTTTGAGCTTAGCATTACCTTTTGATGCTCCATTTTTTCTTTTTACTAATCTTTCCATAAAATCATGATTTTAAAAGTTAAACTTAAATTTCTTATACTCAATACTACTCGTTGACCAGAGAAAATCAAAATAAAAATTGCGGAATTTTGAGCTATTACCGAAATCGAATAACCATGTCGTTTTTCTTGCCATTTGCCGACAGCCGACCAGAAAATCCGACCAGAATTTGCCCATAAAATCAATGTCTTAAATTTATTGTCGTAAAAGTTGTAATCAAGTTTTTTTCGATATATAATAGCTTGTCTGATAATTCAGATTGCCAGACTACTAAAAGTCGGGCAAAAAATCAAGATTTTATCGTGTAATCAAATTTTGCAAATTATTCCTTTATACATTGTCAAAAAGATTTTTGGTTACGCCAAGAATACGCAGATAATCAATAATTTATTTAAATCTTTAACGCATTAAGAATTATGAGTGAATTAAAAATCAACAGTAACAACGGTTTTCTTCAAATGGAAGACCTACCACAGAATTGCATTTTTAATAAAGTGGTAACAGGGTGTGGTGGCACGACTATCGTACTATTCAACGAAAGAGATTACATTATCAGCGTTCCTACTACGGAACTTATTACAAACAAAACTGGATTGACCGAAGCAGGAGTAGCAATTATCAAAGCTCCAGACGGAATAAAGTCGCAATCTGTCTTCGGACTATTTGGCGAATTTACCTATTCTGTACAAAAAGATCTAAAACGATATGTTGCATCGCCTGGCACTAAAAAGATTATGTGTACCTATGATAAGGTTATGCAAGTTGTAAGGTTCATAGAGCCTCAACAATACCAGCTTTTAACAGACGAATACCATTAGCTATTAAAGGCATATTCGTACCGTCACAAGGCTATAAATGGTGTTCTTGAAAACTTCAAACGATTCAAGTCGTTTTGCTTCTTATCGGCTACTCCTATATCTCCCGACTTTGTACCGTCACCTTTAGATGGAGTAGATCAAGTTGATGCAGTTTGGGAGAACACAGATACTTTATTTGTGAAGCTAGAGCAGACTAATAACCCATACGTTAGAGCCGCAAATATTATCAACTGCTATAAGACGGACGGATTCATTACCATTAACGGTGAAAGGAGCTATGAGGCGTTTTTCTTTATCAATTCAGTAACAGACATCGCAGCGATTCTTAAACATTGTAATCTTAGTGATGATGAAGTGAAGATTGTTTGTGCAGATGATGAACCAAATAGAAAGAAATTAGAAGGTTACACTATATCTAATAGTAGATCAGCCAATAAGAAATTTACATTCATTACCTCTAAATCATTTGAAGGTGCGGACTATTTCAGCGAAACAGGCTTATGCTTTGTGGTCAGTAACTCTAGAAACAAAAATACGCTTCTTGATATATCAACAGACATTTATCAAATAGCAGGTAGAATACGAACAGAGACTAACCCATTTAGAAATATGTTGGTACACATTTTCAATACAGCAGGAAAAAGAAAACTAAATTTGGATATTACTTATGATGAATACAAACAAGTGATCCAAAATGAAATTAAAGGAGCTAATATCATTATCAATGCAGCCAATGCTGATGAGGACGCAAAGAATATGGTTGAATCGATAATTAAAAACGAATATATATTGAAAGATGAAACAGGTAACTATACTTTAAATGATACTTTAATTAAATTGAAATTATTTAATTACAGAATAGAACAGCAGATATACAAAACAGGTGTACAGCTTCGAAAGAACTATAACACCAATGGAATACTTACAACAGAAATAGATTATGAGAAGTTGGAGAACACCATAGGTAAAGCTAGTAAAAAAATGCCATTTAAAGACGCATATCTGAAATACTCCGAATTAAGAAAGGGGTTTGACTTCGGCAATCAAGCAACAGAAATCGCCAAAATACAACCGCTTGTTGTGGACGCATACAACAAACTCGGTGACGATATGGTCAGAAAGCTTCGGTACATTAAAAAGGATATTGAAAAGGCTCTGATAAATAGCGATGATAGCAAATCACAGTTTGAAAAGGTTGGTGCAATGCTTATGAAATCAATTACGTGCCCAACAGTGGAAACATGTTCCAGACTAAAACACTTGATCGGGGAGGCATATAGGGCAGTAGGAATAAAGGAAGAAGCGAAAGCGTCGGATATTGAAAATTGGTTTAAATGCAAAAAGACTAGTGCAAGAATTGAAGGAATCACAACAGCAGTTTACAAAATATACACACCAGAACTTAAATATGATTGAATTGAATTATTAGAAAGGCAACAGGGTAACTAACAAGGAATTGAAAGCTACCCTGCAAAGCCTATACGATGAACACGGAATAAAAGAGAAAGCCAAAGCTACTCACATTACCAGATACTACAAAGTAAAGAAATGTAAGATACGACTTGGAGATAAAAGAATTGACGGATATGAAATAATATCGACGATCTGATATGCTCTGACACATATTTTCGCTAACTTTGTCCTAAACAAATAATATGGGCATTATGGATAAGATAGAAAACTTGCAGCAATACGAAGAAGCAGAAAAAAGAGTAGAAGAATTGCTTCCATTGGTGAACGATGATACGCCTACAGATGATCCTAATTATATTGAACTTGTTCGTCTATCTAATATGGTGGCTGATTATGATGAAGTACATTTCTCACTTTTTAGGAGCTTTGATGAAATTCTTGATGCTGAATATGGCAAAGTTGGTACACCTAAAAGAGAACAGTTCCGCAAAGAAGTAGAAGCTTATCGCCAAGCCATTGAAGAAGTAGATAAGAAGATTGGACTTGAAAAATTGGAGACAGAAGAACAATACAAATGGGCTATAAATAGAATTGAGGAATTACGACCTCTCATTACTAATGATACTCCATGCTATGACCATAATAGTGTTGAAAAGGAACTTCTTTCTTTTATGATTATGGATTATGAAGAAGAACTTTGTCAAGAGCCTAAAAGGGTAAGAGAAGGTTGGGCAGAAGCATTTGATAAATATGCAGAAGAAGGTGAGGATGAAATGATGTTACCCGACTGCGTAGATTTTGAAGACGAGGAATAGGAAATTTCTAAAATAATAAACCGAAAGAGTTGTTTCGATTGGAAAATCAAGGTTAAAACGATGTTCTATCTTGTTTTTCAAACTGAAAACAAGTAGTCGAGTTAATAAATGAACTATTTTTGCAAATAAAACTTGATCTACATGGGTAACATAATAAGAACATTCCGAAAAATAGAGAAAGCAATTTCTGGGGAAAAGTCTAAACCGACACCTAGAAAGTCAGTAAATAGAAGTCAGTCTTTAGAATCGAGATTGGAGAAATATGATGGTCAATATATTACGTTTCTAAATGAACAATCTAATTCTGGATTGTACGGATCGTTGCGTAAATCTCTAAATTCAACTTCGGCTACACCATTAGATCAGTTTGTAAATGCAATGTGTTTTAGAGCGGAAGCTGTGAACGAAGGGTTCTTAACATTAGCTAAGGCAGGAAATTTTTTAACGGCATGTTCTATGATCCGCTTACAACTCGATTCGGCTTTAATATGTCTTGCAGGTCTTAAGGCCAAAAATCAGTTTGAGTTTTTTGTAGCGTTCAATAGTGGAACACCTATTAACAAGTTGAAAGACCAAGAAGGGAATCTTCTTACCCAGAACTATCTTGCAAAGAGTTTTGAGAATCCAGAAATCAAAGAAATTTTTGATAATGGAAATAAATATGTTCATCCATCGAGATTGTTCCAAGACGAAAGCATAGATCTTACCGATGGACTAAGACTTATGAATTATCGAGAATATCAAGCACCAGAGAAGATCAGAAAAGAAGCATATCGCCAAATGCTGATCGCAAATAATCTGTTGGCAAAATACTTACATGAATGGATCAAGATTAAAAATCCAGAATTGAAATGATATAAATAAAAATAACCTAAGAGGATAGCCCCTTAGGTTATTCAGTCAAGAATCACTTTTCATCAAGTTCCTTCTTACGTGGGCAAGTTTTACATTCTGGAAGTTTACCTTCCTTGCATTGCTGCATGAAATTTACGAAACTCATTGCTTCTTGAAGACGGTGATTACCGTCAAAAACAACAAGTGTTTCGTAATCGAAGATGTGTTCTTTCATCTGCTTAGAGTAGATGTTCTGAAACACAGCATCAATACCCTTCTTAAGAATATCATAGCAGTACGACATACCTGCGAAAACACAATGTTGTGCTACTATGAAAGGACAAAGCTCATGGCTCTGACAATCTTTAATGAATTTAGTGGATTCAATGAGCATACAAATTGCATTGTTAAGCTCTCCATAAAATTCTTCATCAGTAACACCATGTCTGCCAAGACCTGCAATAATAAGTTGCTGTTTAATTTCGGCTGTTTGAACAGGGAAATTTAAGAACTTCTTACGAGCAAATCTCAATACTTGATCAAGATTGCTAACAGTCTTTTTGGATGAACTTTGATTCTTTACTTGTGCATTTACAGCTGCACTGGCTGGAAAAATAACTGCTTTCATTATAGATAAAATTTTAAATTGGCCACATTATTGAGGCTATTCTCGAATGAAGCAATTTAAAAAACTACAATGAAAACGATTTTCGCTGCAAAGTTGGCGAAAAATATCCAGATGGCAAAATAAATGCTTAGAAATGATATATGAGCCTGTTATGTAGAAGTTGAGATCTTGAATATCTTTGTTTTTTGAGTGATTGGAAAGCTGCAATATTCAAGAATCTATGGTAATCTGAATCATGTAAATAAGTTATGGTTATCCGTTGATCTTACCTCAAAGATAATTGTTTGATAGCGATTGAATAGTTATTTTTGCCGTAGAATTAAAAAATAGGAGGGAGGTGCATTGCGTTATATAAATACAGAATTTATACACTTTTGTGACGGTGTTAAAAGTCCGTCACAAAACCGTCACAAAATATGTCTTTTTGTGGCAATTTAGAGTTAATAAATGGGTGTAATCAGCTTATACCGTCACAAAGCAAAATCGTAGATAATATAAGGGTGGAATAATGGTACTGTTCAGAAGAGAATTTCTAAGGAAGGTAAAAACAAAGAGAGCCTTCCAATCAAGGAAAGCTCTCTTCAATTTATTTGAAATCAGTAAATTACTTATTCAAAGCAGTTGCAACGTCAACAGCGCAAGCTACTGTACAACCTACCATCGGGTTGTTGCCGATACCCAAGAAGCCCATCATTTCTACGTGAGCAGGAACTGATGAAGAACCAGCAAACTGAGCATCTGAGTGCATACGACCCATAGTATCTGTCATACCGTAAGAAGCAGGACCAGCAGCCATGTTATCTGGGTGCAATGTACGACCTGTACCACCACCTGAAGCTACTGAGAAGTATGGCTTACCAGCCAATACACGTTCCTTCTTGTAAGTACCAGCTGTTGGGTGCTGGAAGCGAGTCGGGTTAGTAGAGTTACCTGTGATAGATACGTCTACACCTTCGTGCCACATTACAGCTACACCTTCGCGTACATCGTCCACACCGTAGCAGTTAACCTTTGCACGAGGACCGTCTGAGTAAGCGATGCGTTGTACTTCCTTCAATTCGCCTGTGAAGTAGTCGAACTGAGTCTGTACGTATGTAAAGCCGTTGATACGAGCGATGATTTGAGCAGCGTCCTTACCCAAACCGTTCAAGATTACGCGGAGAGGTTCCTTACGTACCTTGTCAGCCTTAGCGGCAATCTTGATAGCACCTTCAGCAGCAGCGAATGATTCGTGACCTGCCAAGAATGCGAAACACTTGGTTTCTTCGCGGAGCAACATAGCTGCCAAGTTACCGTGGCCGATACCTACCTTACGGTCATCAGCTACAGAACCAGGGATACAGAATGCCTGCAAACCGATACCGATAGCTTCAGCAGCGTCAGCAGCAACCTTGCAACCCTTCTTGATAGCGATAGCACAACCTACTACGTAAGCCCACTTAGCGTTTTCGAAACAGATTGGCTGAGTTTCTTCACATGCCAAATAAGGATCCAAACCATATTCTTCGCAGATAGCATTAGCTTCTTCGATGTCTTTAATACCGTTTTCATTCAAAGCAGCGAGAATCTGCTTCATACGACGGTCCTGGCTTTCGAATTTTACTTCTCTAATCATAGTTTTTCCTCCTTATATTATTCGTGACGTGGATCAATATGTTTAACTGCACCCTGTTCAGCTGTGAAGCGTCCGTAAGTACCTGTTACTTTCTTCAAAGCTTCGTTAGCGTCTGTACCCTTCTTGATTTCGTCCATGAACTTACCCATGTGGATGAATTCATAACCGCAAATCT
>JAZNTA010000010.1:0-3552 GCA_045591525.1 Acutalibacteraceae bacterium
TGTACGATTGTCAATGATGGGTGACACTTTTCTTAAAAATAAAAAGTTATACTCCAAACTTTTTATTGTCAAGGTGGAGCTGCTACGCAGTCTTACCTTGACAAATCGCTATATGATATAATATTTATAGAGCGTTAAGCAAGCCTTTGCTTAACCTCTTAATTACCTTACATCACACCTAAATATTTGTTTAGCATTTCATTTGGTGTGAGAAACCCCAAACATATTTTCGGTATATTATTTGACTTTTTATTATATCTTTCAAGCTGCTTTCTGCCATCAGCAAGATTATACATTTTCATTTTCTTGTAAAATCTTTTCTCGTCTGTTCTATGTTGTCTTTCCACCTTGCCATTGTGTCTTGGTGTTGCAACTCTTATCCTATGATACTTTATACCACAGTTTTCAAGCATTTCTTCAAATGCAGAAAGTTTACCATCATCACTTATTAATGCCCGGGTAAACTCCGTTCCGTTGTCTGTTTGTATTTCTCTTATTGGGAACGGGCAGTTTAATATAAGTTTCTTGAGAAAATCCACAGAACTATATGTGCTGTGTTCATCATACATTTCCCTAAATGTCCAACGAGTACATTCGTCAACTGCAGTATATTGGTAATATTTCTGTCCATTTACAACACAATATGACGGTACAAACTTTACATCTACCTGCACCTTTTGTCCCGGATAATCTGCTCTTTTATATGGTTTGGGTTTTCTTGCCTGCTTTTTCTTTATTGCAGGTTTTATCCACTTGTTTACTACCCTGACTAAGCTTGTATAACTTCGTTTATAGCCCTTTTTTCTTAATGCATCCCACAACATTATCATATCATCTTTGTGATATGGATAAAGTCTTAATATCATTTGTTTTTCTTCCGCGGTGTGCTCGTTTGGATGATGGTGCGGTCTGTGGCTCTTGTCTACAAGGCTCTTCCAACTCTTTCCATCATATTTTGCTCGCCATTCATAAATTGCATTTCTGCATCTGTGAAATCTTATGCTTGCCTTCGTTACACCGTATTTATATGAATATTTAATTACCCGTTGACGAAATTTAGCTTCTGATGCTATAATTTGTTTCATAAGAAAATAGCTCCTTTGACAAATGTTTTTCTTGGTCGTTAAACATTATATCATATTTGGAGTCTATTTTCTTTTTTATTTGTCACCCATCAATTGTATCACAACAAATTTCTATTTTTTATAAAATTTTTATTATTTATAGGCAGATTCCGCAGCGAAGAACCGCGGAATCGCTTATATACCAGAGAATTTCAGCAAATATTATTTGCCCTTTGACGCAAGAAATGTGTTGATTTTCTCAACCAACTCATCAGCATCCGTTCCGTGAACCATACATGCCTGCTCAATGCTTTCACCGCTTGCTGACGGGCAGCCAAGGCAATGCATACCGATTTCGAGAAAAAACGGTGCGGTCTCGGGGTCGAGTCTGAGTACATCAAGAATAATTGTTTCCTTTGTAATCTGTGTCATTTTTATCGCTCCTTTTTATTTCTGTATTTACATATCATTTTAGTCTGACAGTAGCTATCAGAACAATCATTATTATATGACCATTTTCATAGTATACTCTATTTTTTTCATATTTGCAAGTGTTTTTTTTATTTATCCGCTATCTGCTGTATAGGCTGTTTCCAAAGCTATCAATCACTACAACTGCGGGGAATTTTTCCACCGTCAGCCGCCGTATTGCTTCTGTGCCCAAATCCTCATACGCAACCACTTCGGATTTTTTCACACACTCCGCAATTAACGCTCCCGCTCCGCCTATAGCTCCAAAATACACACTTCCATATTCTTTCATAGCCGAAATAACAGTTGCGCCACGCTCGCCCTTGCCTATCATCCCCGTCAGACCAAGCTCAATAAGCTTTGGCGCGTACGCATCCATCCGACAGCTTGTGGTCGGTCCGCACGACCCGATCACCCGACCCGGTTTCGCCGGCGCAGGCCCTGCATAATAAATTATGCTGTTATTAATATCTATCGGAAGCTCCCCGCCTCGCTCTATCGTTTCAATCATTCGCTTGTGAGCAGCATCTCTTGCGGTGTAAATATCACCGGTGATATAAACTTTGTCACCACACCTTAATTTTTTGGCTTCCTCGTGCCTCAACGGCACATTTATCACCCTATTCATCTTACTTCTTTCCAACCTCCAAAAATATACCCCAATTGCACTGTATTAGCATTTACTTTCAGGAACTTATTTTTACTCCCTTATCTTTATTTTCCATTTTATAGAAATTTATTATTGTAAACCAAATTTATTTTTTCGGCATTTCATATAACCCCTTGAATCTATGGGGTTTTCCACCGTTTTTGGCAAATTTCGAGGGTATTTTTCACTCTAATAAGTTCAAACTGTGGATAATGTGAATAACTCTGTTAATAACTTATTCTACGCCATTCTTTGTCCACAAGCAATATTATGTAAACTAAAAGCGCTCATAAAAGCGGTTTACATAATTCAAAAAAATATATTTTTATTTTCTCTTGACAAACAAATTTTTATCTTAATTTATAAAAAAAAATAACTAAAAATTTGCTCTAGAAATCCTCGAATTTCTCCATCTTTTTCTTTACTCTTTGAAGAGCATTATCAATTGACTTGGGCGGACGTGACAATACCATCGCAATTTCCTGATAAGACTTACCCTCCATATAAAGTGCAAGCACACTTTTTTCAAGCCCGCTTAGAACTTCGTTCATTCTTTCACTCAAGAAAGCCGCGTTTTCCTTAGTGATAAAAAGATGCTCCGGATCCGCCTCGAGACCGCTCTCTAAAAGTTCCTCAAGGGGATTCTCGGACTCACCCTCATACACGGGGTTACTCAACGAAACATATGAATTAAGGGGTATGTGCTTTTGTCTTGTTGCGGTTTTAACCGCTGTGATTATCTGACGTTTTATGCATAGCTCGGCAAAACCACGAAATGATGCCTGCTTTTCAGGCAAGAAGTCACGAATCGCCTTAAAAAGACCTATCATTCCCTCCTGAATTATATCCTCCTTGTCTGCGCCCACAAGAAAATACATACGAGATTTTGAACGTACAAGATTTTTATAACGGGCAAGAATGCATTCAGTTGCAATAACATCCCCGGCTATTGAACGTTCAACCAGCTGTTCGTCAGAAAGACCATCATAATCAATAAGGAATTCCTTTGACATCTTAATTCCTCCATAGGTAAAAAGGGCTGCCTTGTGGCAGCCCTGATTTGTTTTTGCTTATTTTACAAGCTCAAGCGTTTCCTTTGCAATCATAAGTTCTTCGTTGGTCGGAACAACCAGAACCTTAACCTTTGAATCGGCAGCAGAAATATCCATCTGTACGCCACGAATTGCCTTTTCGTTCTTTTCAGCATCAACCTTGATACCGAAAGCTTCGAGGTTCTTTGTGATAGCATCACGCATGATGGGAGTGTTTTCGCCGATACCTGCTGTAAATACAATCACATCAACGCCGCCCATCTTAACCATATAAGAACCGATGAACTTTCTTACGCTTTCAACAAACATATCAAGA
>JAZNTA010000011.1:0-1933 GCA_045591525.1 Acutalibacteraceae bacterium
GGCCCGAATACGATTGGGAAAGAATCAACATTCCCGTCAATGAAGGTCCTGCCGCAATGATTCATGACGGTAAGATTTTTCTTGCATTTTCCGCATCGGCAACCGGACCCGAATATTGCCTCGGTCTTATGTTTGCAGATGAGAATTCCGATCTTACGGATATTAACAACTGGACAAAGCTTGACAAACCTATCCTGACGTCAGACGACCTTGAAGGCGAATACGGTCCCGGGCATAATTCATTTGTCAAAGATGAAAACGGAGAATGGATTTTCGTTTATCATTCAAGAGATGAAATTTGTTACACGGGAAAATGCGGCTATTCTGATGAAGATCCGCTTTATGACCCTTGCAGAAGCGCAAGAATACGAAAAGTCAGATGGGATAAAAACGGCTTCCCTGTTCTTAATTCATAACAACATTAAACCCCGACAGTTGATTGAACTGCCCCAAATTGTGCGGACAGTACAAAAACACCCCTATGGCAGAAATATTTAATTAAGCGACATACTGACTTCGTTTTTCAAGCGGAGTCAGTTTTGTTTTTAACTGGATTCTTTCGTTGTTGTAAAAGTGTATGTATTCACTTATGAGGATGCGAGCATCCTCATAAGTTTTCAGCTTAGTTCTGTAAATACATTCCGTTTTGAGAATTGAGAAAAAGTTTTCAGCCATTGCATTGTCATATGGGTTCCCACGTCTTGACATTGAAGGCGTTATGCCGTATGATTTTGTCAGGTTAAAATATGCTGGAGATGTATATTGAAACCCTTGGTCACTGTGGAGTTGCAGCTCTGCAGTGACTTTCTCTTTTCTTTTGGCTGCTCTGATTGTGCTTAGGACAAGATTGATATTTTGTTCTGTACCGGTTTTGTATGCAACAATACTGTTATCATACAAATCTCTGATTACAGAAAGATAAAGTGTTCCCTGCTGTGTCTTGATGTATGATATATCCGTTACCCACTTTTGATTCGGTCTGTCAGCATTGAAATCTCTGTTAAGCAGATTAGGATAACGGTGAAGATAATCACCGTAATTGCGATATTTCTTTCTTCTGACTGCTGATAACAAGTCGTATTTTTGCATAACTCGGAGTATTGTCTTGGGATTGTGATATATCCCGTTCTTTTCAAGCCATATATGAACTCTGCGATAACCGTATGTTCTGCCACACTTATCCTGACATTCTTTTATCTTTTCTGCTAACGGTAAATCTTTTGAAGGTATATCTATTCTTTTGACATAGTCATAGTAACCGCTTCTTGACACATTGAAGAATCGGCACATTTCACTTATTGAATACTTGTCTTTGTTACGGTAGATAACCATAAATTTTACACTTGTTCTCACTTCCTTTCTGTGAGCGAAAGAAAATCCCTCATCAATTCGTTTTCCATTTCTAATGATTTTATCTTTGCTTCTTTTCGGGCAACGATATATTTCAGTTCAGCTATTTTATCTTCTTCTCTGACAACGTAATCTTTTGGCGGTCTGCCCTTTCGTTTCAAAGAAATTCCTGCGGCAATCTTTCTTTGATTACGGTTATATCCGCTGATAAAATTATGTATTTGCTCTTTGCTAAAACCAAATTTTTCACCAATTTCTCTTTTGCTTAGTCCTTGTTTCTTTAATTTTAATATTTCTTTTTCATATTCTTTGATGTGTCTGTAACTTCTGGGCATAAAAATTCCTCCTATGGTAGCTATTTTAATTCTACCATAGGAGGTTCTTTTTTTCATTGTCCGTTTTTAACGGACCTGTTCAAAATCAGAAGATTTTCGGGGAGGTTATTTTCAATTGTTTTCGGTATATTTTTCTGCCTGAAGATTGAACATATAGGCGTATTTTCCGCCGAGAGCCATGAGCTCATCGTGTGAACCGCTTTCAACTATTTCGCCGTTTTCAAGCATATAAATGAAGTCGGAGGCCA
>JAZNTA010000012.1:0-142628 GCA_045591525.1 Acutalibacteraceae bacterium
AACCGTCGACCTCTAGCGTGACAGGCTAGCGTTCTAACCAACTGAACTACCGGGCCACCTCTTGGTGGGAACAATAGGGCTCGAACCTATGACCCTCTGCTTGTAAGGCAGATGCTCTCCCAGCTGAGCTATGCTCCCATACCGTTGCTCACTCGCAACGTTAGATACTATACACTATTTAAATGTATTTGTCAACACTTTTTTTAAAGTTTTTTTATTTTTTTGAGTTATTAATTTCGGCAACAATTGCCATCATTTCATCATATTTTGCTTCAATATCTTCAACGAGCTTGAACTGAGTTCTTGCTCTTACAAGGTTATGCTCAGGGTATTCAATTTTGAAATAAACATCACCGTTAATATAGTCGCCCAAGAATCTCATACCACATTCAAAGGTGAGGAGCTTCGCTGCGAAAGGTAACAATTCGATTTCAGTTTCAGTAAGGCTTTCCCCTGCTGCTTCAAGGAAGCCATCAACATAAGCTTTGAAATATTCGAGACTTAAAGAAACCTTCGACAAATCCTTTTCATCCTCAGCGGCAGTATTTGCACCAAAACGGATGCTGTCGCCAAAGTCATAAAGAGCAGAACCGGGCATAACTGTATCAAGGTCAACAACGCAAAGTCCTTTCTTGGTTTCTTTATCAAAAAGAACATTGTTGAGCTTTGTATCGTTATGAGTTACTTTAAGAGGAACTTTATCTGTTCCGAGTAAATCAGTAATAACTGAGCAATCTTTTTCTCTGGCAAATGCGAATTCAATTTCGGGAATAGCATTATCTTTTCTGCCTGAAGCGTTATTTTCAATTGCGGTTTTTAAATCGTTAAAACGAGATGGTGTATTGTGGAAATTAGGAATTGTATCATATAGTGTGTCTATTGGGTAATCAGCAAGAAGATTTGCAAAGTTACCGAAAGCCAGAGCAGCGTTTCTAAAGTCATCGGATGAAGTAATTTCGCTGATAGTAAATGTATTATCAACAAAATTATAAACTCGCCAGCAACCGCCATCATTAGCCATATAATAGTTTTTGCCGTCTTTTGCAGGGTAAACTGTTAAGGTTTCTCTTGTTGGGTCGCCACCATTAGCCTTGATTTTTTCTCTTAAGAATGATGTTACACCGCAAACATTTTCCATAAGCTCAACAGGCTTTTTGAAAACATTAACGTTAATTCTCTGCAAAAGATAACGGGAAACGGAGCCATCCTCCATTTCATATTCAACTATATATGTATCATTTATATGCCCTTCGGACACAGGTTTATAACCAATATATTTACCAAAATCGGGAAATGCTTTAATAATTTCAAGAATATTTGTTTCAACTATCATACTCATATTAAACTACCTCATTTTTTAAATACTGCAAAGCACTCGGGATTATGAAAGCCAGGTGGCAAGGTTGTTACGGGTGAAAATGCTAAATAATGTTGAATTTCGCAATCGTCACCGCATTTATAGAAATTAGCTTTAACTGTTGCGTAATCGATTATTTCTTTAGGAACATTATAAAGTTCTGAAAGAAAATCCTTTGTTAATATAACTGTAACACCCCAGAATGCACCGTTCATATCTTCGCCCTTAAAAGCTTCGACTATGGGAGAACGCTCCGTTAAAGAGGTCACAAAGACTCTGCCATATTTACCTTTACCGAATTCACAAAGAAAAACACCATTTGAATTCATTTCAACATTAATATACTCTTCTCTGTCTTCAACAGGAGCAACAAAGAATTCAAGGCAACTGTCTCTGTAAATCGGGTCATCACGATTTTCAAAAACCGCTCTGGGATTTTCTTCATAGCATTGAAGCTTTGCAACCAAATCATCGCCAACAACACCCATTTTAAAATATGTATTGGGTCTGTATGGCGGGTCGCTTTCCCAATGGTAAGAAGTTAATCTATGCCAGCAATCTTTTTCAAATTCTGCCAAATTTTTGTAAACACAAAGTTTATTATATACTACTAATTCCATAAGAAAACCTTATTTTATATATTCGGTAATACCGTTTGTTTCATCCATAGATGCCATAATCATATAAAGGCGCGGAATATGGAAAGGACCTTTAAAGATATTACCCTTAAGAGTTGTTGAAACAGTATTATCATAATGGAGATAACCATACCATTCGCCACATTCATCATCGCAGAAATATTTTTCACAGTATTCTTTGATTTCCTTATACAAATCATTGTATTTTTCGTCTTTGAACTGCAAGTATGCAAGGCGAAGGGCAATCATAGCTTCACACTGAGGCCACCAGAGCTTCATATCCCATTCAAGCTGAACGGGTGGCTTACCTTCTAAATCCGTGAATGCAATAATACCGCCATTCTTTTTATCAATACCCAAGGGTAAAGTAATATCAATAATATTCTTTGCAACATTTACTGCTTCATCGTTACCGGTTACAAGACCCTCTGCCATAATGAACCATGCAGCTTCAAGAGAGTGACCGGGGTTAACAATTCTGCCATTAGGGCTATCAATAAACTCCCCTGCTTTTGTAACGCTTTCAAGAAGAGCTTTTTCTGTAAGGTAGCCACCATGAAGAATTTCATCAAGACATTCTTTGCAAAGAGGGTTATATTTATCCCAAAGACCATCAATGCTACGAAGCACCTGAGCGGTTGAAAGCATAATCATAACGGGAGAAAGTGCTTTAGAATCTATGTTTGCAGGGTTGATTTTAGGCTGATTTTTACGAACCCCTGTAAAGCATTCATAAGCCACATTAAAATACATTTCTGCACTATCAAGAACAGCCTTGTTACCTGTTGCTTTATAAAGCTCAGCACAACCGATTGCTGCAAAGGTTTCTGAGAAATAATATCTTCTTTTCTGAAGCTCTCTGCCGTCCGCAGTTACAGTGAAGTACATTCTTCCGTCAGTATCGGTGCATTTGGATAAGAAAGAATATATATTCTTTGCTGCTTTGAGATATTCCTCATTTTTATCTATAAGGTTATATGCCTTACTGAAAACCCACAAAGCTCTGCCTTGGAACCAGACGCTTTTATCTGTTCCGTAAATATTACCTTCACGGTCAAGGCAGGTATAAATACCGCCATTTTCATAATCAATGGCATTTTTGAGCCAGAAAGGCAAAATATTTTCAACTAAATCTTTTCTGAAATCCATAATATCAACTCCAAGAATATTACCTCAAATTTCTTTAAATATAACACATTATAATGTAAAAAACAACACTAATCCGCCTAAATTTATTGTAATTTTAAAAACAGTATTATATAATATTTTAGAAATTTGAGGTGAAGAATTTGAAATCAATGACCTTTAACATTCTTTGTGCAGGTAAGGGCGAAAATCATTGGGTGTTTCGTCAGAAGCTTGTGCGAGATATTATAAAAAAATATGCACCTGATACCTTTGGTCTTCAGGAAGTGCATTATGCTTGGATGCGATATTTAATTAACCAATTCAAAGATACTTATGATTTTGTTGGTGTCGGCAAGGATGACGGCAACAAAAAGGGTGAATTCTCCCCTGTTTTTTATAACAAACATAAATTTGAACTGCTTGATAAAGAGGATTTCTGGCTTTCTGAAACACCCGAAAAACCAAGTCTTGGTTGGGACGGTGCAGAAAACAGAACCTGCTCTTATGCAGTTTTAAAAGAAAAAGAAACTGAAAAGATGCTTGCAGTTTTCAACACCCACCTTGACCATATAGGCGCAACTGCTCAGATTGAAGGAATAAAACTTATTCTTGAAAAAGCGGAGAAATTCAATAAAGTTCCTATAATTATAACAGGTGATTTTAATGTTACACCTGATTCAGATGTTTATAAATTAATGCTTTCAAATGGTTTTGAGGATGCGAGAACAATTGCAAAAGAGAAAGACAACACTGATAGCTTTCATTGGTACGGCAAAGGTTCAAAAATGATTGATTTTATATTTGTTAAAAATATAAAATCGGTTGCAGTAGTTAAAACCGCAACCGATAAAATCAACGGAAAGCTTCCATCGGACCACTACCCTGTTGTAGCGGACATTATTTAATATTAAAATAATTTTTGAACTTCCTGACGAGTTTGTTATAAATTCGTTTAGGAAGTTTTCCTTTTATGAAATTCAAAAATTTATCTGTTAAGACTGTTAAAGGCTTAAACTGATATTCTCTTTCATTTAAAGGTAAAGAGTAGAGCTTTCTGAATTTCATTGTCAGATAATTACCGCTTGAAATTTTTCTTTGTCTGTTAATCTGCACCTTATACTTAATTACATTAAAGAATAAACCGTGAAGATTTATTGTTCTGTAAACTAATTTATAAAGGCTGATGAATGCAGGTCTATTAATTGAAACAGAAGAAACAACCTCAATTTCTGCATTTCCACATTCAGCCTGACCGAAATAATAAAGGGCAGGAAAACAGTTAAAAATCGCATCTATACCCTCTGCTGAAAGATAATGTGCTCTGTCGTTAACCTCAATTACAGAAGCATCACTTAAACCACTTGTTTTATATGTATTAACAATCTGAACAATGGCATTACCTATTGATTTAACAGCTTTTTCAGCAAATTTATCTGCCAGCCGGTCGGTTATTTTACCATCAACTTTAGGAATAAACTGATAGCCGAAAGTAAAATCACGAACATATTTTACAGAGAAAGTAATATTATCTTCATTTATTTCAAACTCTTTAGTTGAATTAGGCGGAATATTGAAAACGCTTTTATCTGCAAAGATTATTTCTGCACCTAAGTCCTTTGATTTATTTTCAAAACAGATTTTCATAAACTAAAATCCTTTTTAAAAAATCCGCCCAAGTTTTCCCGGGCGGATAATTTTATTACTGTAATGTTACAGCTTCATTGCAACGTCCCAAGCCTTCCAGATAACTGTACGAAGGTTGCCGACTTTAAGCGCATCACCGATAATGTGAACGTGCTTGCTCTTTTCAGCGATGGGAGCAGGCTTATAACCAACAGAAAGAATTACGCTGTCAGCGGGAATTGTTTCTGTTTTGCCGTCTTTTGTCATAACTGTTACGCTTGTATCTGTGATTTCAGTTGTTTTTGTTTCAAGATATACAGGAACATTGTTTGTCTTGAAGAAATCACGGAGATAGCTTGTGTTTGCAAGAGCAACACCGGGAGTGGTGATAAGGTCATCCTGCATTTCAACAATTGTGGGGTTCTTTCCCTGAAGATAAAGCTCATAAGCAATTTCGCAGCCTGTAAGACCGCCACCAACAACTGTAACATTCTGACCAACCTCTTTATTGCCGAGAAGGAAGTCAACGGCTTCAATTGCTTTATCTGCGCCCTTAACGGGAATCTTGTTAGCAACAGAGCCTGTTGCAACAATAACTTCATCTGCACCGAGGGATGCAACATCCTTAACCTCTGTGTTCATATGGATTGTGATAGCATCATATTTCTTAACCTCACGGTTGTACCAAGCAATAAGGTCACGGTCCTTTTCTTTATAAGAAGGAGCAGCTGCAGCGATGAACACACCACCAAGTTTATCTGTTTTCTCATAAAGGTCAACTTTGTGACCGCGTTGAGCGCAAACGATAGCAGCTTCCATACCACCGATACCGCCACCAATGATAGCAATTTTCTTGCTCTTCTTAGCGGGAACAATTTTATATTTCTTGGACTGCATTGTTTTGGGGTTGATAGCACAACGAGAAAGACCCATTGTATCGAAAAGGTCCTGAGTATTAGCGTGACCCTTGGATGATGAGAAGTTGAAGCAACCTGCGTGACAGCAGATACAGGGTTTGATTTCCTCTACTCTGTCTTCAATAAGCTTTGTAATCCATTCGGGGTCAGCAAGGAACTGACGAGCAACACCAACACCGTCAATTTTGCCTTCTGCAACTGCTTTAGCACCAACATCGGGCTCCATTCTACCTGCGCAAACAACAGGAATGTCAACAAATTTCTTAATGTGTGCAACGTCATCAAGGTTACAGTTCTGAGGCATATACATTGGTGGATGTGCCCAATACCATGAGTCGTATGTACCGTTGTCAGCATTAAGCATATCATAACCTGCATTCTGAAGATATTTTGCAGCCTTTTCGGATTCGGGCATAGCTCTGCCAACTTCTGTATATTCTTCGCCGGGCATTGCACCGTAGCAGAAATCTTTCATTTTTGATTCAACTGAATAACGGAGAGAAACAGGGAAATCTTCACCGCAAGCCTCTTTAATAGCCTTAACAACATCAACTGCAAAGCGGTATCTGTTTTCAAAGCTTCCGCCATATTCATCAGTACGCTTATTGAAATATTCAATAGCAAACTGGTCAAGAAGGTAACCCTCGTGAACAGCGTGAACTTCAACACCGTCAACACCTGCATCACGGCAAAGCTTTGCAGTTTTTGCGAATGCTTCAATGATTTCGTGAATCTGTTCAACTGTCATTTCGGGACATTCAATATCGTGAGCCCAACGGGATTTCTGAGGGCTGGGAGATGCCAACTCGTGAGATGTATCAATAACAGGTTTAATAAGCGCACGAGTGAATTTGTTTTTATGTAAGGGTGCGATAAGCTCTGTAATAGCCCAGGAACGACCCATACCTGCTGTAAGCTGAATGAATAATTTTGCACCTGTTTTATGGATTTCATCCATAAATTCTTTAAGCTCTTCAAACATCTTAGGATTCTGCCAGAGCCATTTGCCCCAGAAGGTATCACGCAAAGGAGCAATACCGGGAATGATAAGACCAACATTGTTATTAGCTCTTTCAAGGAAAAGCTTAGCCGCTTCCTTATCAAAATGGCAACCACCGAGCTCAAACCAACCGAAAAGAGATGTACCACCCATAGGACACATAACGATACGGTTTTTGATTTCAACATTGCCTATTTTCCAAGGAGTAAACAATGCTTCGTACTGAGGATTCATTAAAACACTTCCTTCTCAATATTTTAAACATATAAATCCACAACATAAATGTTCTATATTATAATAGTTTATTATGAGAGTAATGTCAAGTTAATTTTTTGTCAATGTAGCGACCAAAACAAAAGGTTACAAGGGTTACAATTTTATTACAAACGATAATTTTTTATTGTTTTTCGATAAATTGTGTGATATATTCGCCCCAAGGAGATGATTAAACTTGAAACAATTCCAGAAATCCTTAAAAACAACAAAAATAATAGTAATACTTTTAGCAGCATTTTTTGCCTTCTTTTTATTTACAGGTCCATTAATATTCAACTGGTACTGCGAGCAAACGGAAAACAGAGAAGGTGTAGCAAATGTTTTAACTGCAGTTTTTTATGCTTGTTCACCATCTGCAGCGGTTACATTGATTTATACATTCAAATTCCTTAAAAATCTTGAACGAGGTGAAATTTTCACCGAAAAAACTGTTAAATACCTGAAAATCCTTTCTTATGCTTGTTTATCAGTTGTTCCCCTTTCAATCCCATTATGCTTTTTCTTCCTTGCAGGTTTACCAATTCCTGCGGCGGCAGGGTTTATGTGGTTAATTCTCAGAATAATCAAAAGTGCATTTGAATACGGAACCAATATAAAAAATGAAAACGATTTGACGGTGTAAATAATGGCAATAATTGTAAATCTTGATGTTATGCTTGCAAAGAGAAAAATGAGCTCAGGCGAGCTTGCAAGCAAAATCGGCTTAACACAAGCCAACCTTTCCATATTAAAAACAGGCAAGGCAAAAGCGGTGCGCTTCTCTACCCTTTCTGCCATTTGCCGTGAGCTTGACTGCCAACCCGGAGATATACTGGAATATATCGAGGGTGATGATGAGGAATAATTATGAGCAAGAAGAAACTATTTTGTGTTATTTTACTTGTACTGCTTTTATCACACATCGTTTTTGTAATTGTATATAGGGCCAACCCAACTGCTGAATATATATATGATGAAAATGATAATATTGTAAGTGTGAGATTAAAGGATGAAATTTATATTTCCTCAGATTTCGAGTTACGTGCCCCACACAATTATGTACATAACGGAAACTGGTTTGAGTTAAAAAGCTATTTTGTTCCCTGTAATGATATCTCTGATTTTTTGTTAATGTGGGATACTGCCAGTTTTTATTCTGAAAAGTTTGATAAAGATAAGAATTTTCTAAGGTGCGATATTTGGGGGCGAACTTCTGATGATTTATATGTAAAAGAAGATTTTATTTATCCAACAATATACGAAAACGAAGTTAGTGAGGTCTGGATGTCACATTCTTCGGACGATGAAGATAATATCAAAGACATTGAAACTGTTGCAAAAATAGTCGAATGCGCAAAAAGTGATGGAAAAATTGAATTGGATAAAGATATATATGATTACATCAAAAAGTATTCTGCCGACTATCATTGCTTATGGTTAAAATATGAAGGATACCCTATAATCGAAGAATTTCACATTAAAGAAACCGAAGAAGGCAAATATATTATAAAACAGTTTACTCCCGAAGAATATAACACTGTCTATTATGATGACGAATTGCATTATAAGCATTAAAACACGGAGGAATTTTTTATGAATAAAAAAACTTATCCCGTACTAAAAACAGATTTTATCGGCTTTATACTTACTGTAATTTCAATTTTCATAACCATAAGAATTGGTGCTATAAACGGCTTTAATTTTGGTTTTACAATTGGTGGCTTTGCGCTTATTGCAACAGGTCTGATTTATCTTTCTTCAAAGGGATGCAAAGATAAAGCTTTTTGCTCATTTCTTACAATAGGTGCCTTGGTGCTTTGTTGCAGCTATTCTGTGATAGATGACGGATTAATTAAGTTTTTGACCTTTCTTTATCTCATTTTCATCTGCGCCACATTATTTATAACAATTTCCGGAAACAGCAATGCTGAAAGCGGTACATACAGTTATGTTTTAAACACAGTTCAGAAAACTGTTTACTCTGTATTTGATAATTTAATGCTCCCCTTCAGAAGTGTTAAAGAATCTGCTAAAGGCGGAAAATCTAAAAATATTTTATATCTTTTAATCGGTCTTGGAATATCTTTTCCGATTCTTTGTGTTATCCTTCCCCTGCTGACAACCTCAGACCTTGCATTCGGCACATTGATTTCATCGTTATTTAAAGATACTTTCGTTTTAGTCGGTGCTATTTTTTCAACTGTTATTTTCACACCCATCATTTTCGCCTTCTTCTTTTCAATGAAGAAAAAGGATTTAACGGAAATTGTTGCTCCGGCAATACCTGACAAGGTTTCAAAAGTAATCCTCAATACAGTATTAAGTGCAACTGCTGTTGTTTATTTAGCTTACCTTGTTTCTCAGCTTGCATATATCACAAAAGCCTTCGCTTTCCTTCTTCCCGATAACTACAGCGCTGCAGAATTTGCAAGAAGCGGATTCTTCCAGATGGGCGTTATTGCCTTTATTAACTTTGTTATTCTTTTCTTGTGCGCAACCCTTGTTAAGAAAACCGAAAGCAAGAAGATTCCCGATTCAACAAAATCCCTTCTTATTTTCCTCTGTCTTTTCACAGTTTTCTATATTTCAACCGCATTTGTTAAAATGATGAAATATATTTCCCTTTACGGTCTTACAAGATTGAGAGTTTTAACAAGCGTCTTTATGCTAATGCTTGCGGTTATTTTCATAATCATTCTTTTAAGACTTATTTTCACAAAGTTAAAATACATAAAAGCAATTATTCTCGTTTGCACAATAACAATGATCAGCGTTTCGGTTGTTGATATCAATACAGTTATTGCAAACTACAACTACGATGCTTACAAAGCAGGTAAAATCAACATTGATGTTGAGCAAATCGGTTCTTTAGGCGTAAGCGGTCTCCCAGTTCTCGTTAAGCTTTCGGAAGAAAAACCGCTTGAAGAGAATTATGATGTTATATGCGAAATTGAAAATAATTCTTATGAAATTTATAATAACGGCTTTTATTCTATTTACGATATAGAAGAAATTGATTTAAAGCAAACAAACATCTTCCAGAAAAATTATGTTTTGAAACAAGGTGAAATTGCATTAAACAAATTCGTTGAAAACAACCCGAATTTTGATTTTGAAAAATTCTATGAAGAATATTACGAAGAAGAATATGATGAGGACGAGGGTTGGTATTGAGGTAGATTACAATGAAAAAGAATGTAAAACGAACACTACTGTTATCACAAATACCTGCAATATTATTTTTATCGATATACTTCATTTGCAAAATATTATTAAATAACGATTATGAATTATATCTTTTTGAAAATACTTGGCTGAAGATTATACACGATATCAGTTTTTCTATATTTCTGATTATAGAATTTATTTCCGTTATTATCTTAATAATAAAAACTAAAAAGCTATTATTGATAGTTTTAGACGTTATTTTATTGCCAATATTGTTTATACAGATATTTGCAACTGATTTTAAAATTGACACCGTCAATTCAATAAAAGAATATTCTTTTGAAGAATTTGAAAAAGATATTGTTATTGAAAACCGAAGTTATCTTTTAAGCGGTTATTCAACTATTTATGAAAAAAGGAATAACTATTTATTAAAAGAAATAAGTAGTGTAGATGGTGATGACGGGCGTTGTCCTTTAAATGATGAAAGCGAGTTTACTATTGAGGTTAATAATAATGAAATTTGTTTTTACTATTTTTATGATTATGACAGAAGCGAAGATGCAATCGAAAAACATATAATAAAATATGAAGACGGGCACTTTATTGCAGGTGAAAAGAATGAATAAGATAAATAAAAAATTTAAAATCAGACCAGCTAATAAAAAGCTGATAATTATAATTGCCATTTTGATTTTTATTGAAGCAACTGCATTCAGGTGCTATTTGGGAACTCTTAATCCATACATATCAGAGCTAAATATTGTTTACACGCCATCAAAACCTGCTTATAAATTTCATCATTGGTATTGGATTGATATATATGACTATTATGTATTCAGATTGAGCAACAGGGAAGAAGAAATCATTATTCAAGAGGCTGAAGAGGGAAAATGGAGTGAGTTGACATCGGAGCATATTAATAAACTTGATTATTATGATTATTGTGATGAGTTTTTAGATTATAGCTACAGATACCATAATTGTTACATTTGTATATACGATGAACAGAATAATCAAATCGTCACAGATTCTGATGATGATATTCCACCAAATAGGATTATATTTTTATATGACACTGAAACAAACAAATATTATTGTGTGTTTGAAACTATGTAAAACACTTGCCTTTTTACTGCTTTCATTGTATAGTGAAAGCAGTAAATTTTTTCAGGTGATTTTATGAAGCCGAATATTATATTTTATTTTTCAGACCAACAGCGTTGGGACACACTTAATAGTGAAATAATGCCGAATGTTTGGGAATTGGGTGAAGAAGGAACTCTTTTTGAAAATTCTTTCACCTGTCAGCCTGTTTGCGGACCTGCACGCGCTTGCTTGCAGACAGGGCAATATGCAACGGAAAACGGTTGCTTCTGGAACGGTATTCCACTGCCCGAAGGCACAAAAACAATGGCAGATTATTTCAATGAAAACGGCTATGATACCGCATATATCGGCAAATGGCACCTTGCATCTGACAGAGCAAAGGGCATCGGTTTTCATTGCGAAAAAACCGCCGTGACAAAAGATAGACAAGGCGGTTATAAATATTGGAGAGCGGCAGATGTTCTTGAATTTACATCTCATGGTTATGACGGTTATGTTTTCGATGAGGATGGAAATAAAATTGATTTCACAGGCTACAGAGCAGACTGCATAAACGATTTTGCCGTTGAATATGTTAACAACCATAATGACGTAAAACCGTTTTTTATGTTCATTTCTCAGCTTGAACCACATCACCAGAACGACAGAGGTCATTTTGAGGGTCCTGTTGAAGCAATTGAAAAATACAAGGACTACCCTATCCCCGAGGATTTAACATTCCTTAAAGGTGATTATAACGAGGAGTACCCCGACTATATTGCCGCTATAAACCGACTTGATGAAAATGTCGGCAAGCTTGTTGATGCTCTGAAAGAAAAAGGAATTTACGAAAATACCATTATTATTTACACAAGCGACCATGGGTGCCATTTTAAAACCCGAAACTTTGAATATAAACGCTCTTGCCACGAATCAAGCATACATACTCCCCTGGTTTTCGGTGGTGGCGCAATTGAGAAAACAGATAGCAAAGATTGCTTAGTCAGCCTTATTGACTTACCACCTACAATTTTAAATCTTGCAGGAATTACTGTTCCCGAAAGCTATTCAGGTAATATTTTACCTGTTAATGAAAAAGAAAGTACTAAAAGAGATTGTGTTTTCGTGCAGATAAGTGAATCCCATATCGGACGATGTGTCAGAACAAATAATTGGAAATATTCTGCAAAGGCAATCGGTTCGGGTTGGTACAAGTCAAAGGCTGTTCATTATTTTGACGACTTCCTTTATGACCTAAAAAATGACCCTTGCGAGATGAACAACCTTGTTGATAACGAGAACTATGCAAAGGTTTTACATCAAATGAGAAACCTGCTTTCAAGAGAAATGGTTAATGCAGGTGAGAAAAAGCCGAGGTTTCATGAGGCGGTAAAGATAAAAAAAGCTTAGTACTAATATTTAATAAATATGCAAAAAGTTTATTGGTGGTTTAACCTCTCTTCGAAGAGAGGGGGACCACCTTTTGATTTGTTATTTTTTAGATAAAGTTTAAAGCGTGGAGTGAATAAAAGACAAAATATAGTTGGTCGGGTGGTGGAGAGTTCTTGACGCGAGTGTCGAGCGTCATTTCACCGCAAGGTGAAACTGTAGTAAACCTATTGTTCTGGATAAGTTTATTCAGCGGTACAGGCAACCTGTACCCTGCCGAGTATATTACAATTGAATCTTACGATTCAACTACGCTCGAGGACTCGCGTAGAGAATTCTCCACCGTTCCGCTATACTCTATTCAAAACTTTTATAACAGGCTCGCTTAATGTATAATTCAATTGGTTTATATAATCAAGACGGTCCCCCTCTTTTCGAAAAGAGGTTTAACAAACCTCAATTTTGTTTTACTAAATACACATTAAGCAATATGAAATAAAAATTAATAGAAATTTTAACTTTTACCAGAAAACCTCTTGACAAAATGATGTTAATTTAATATAATTCTATCTGTTGTAAATGGGGACCAATAGCTCAGTTGGTTAGAGCATCCGGCTCATAGGCGGTTGGTCCGGGGTTCGAGTCCCTGTTGGTCCACCACTTATTTAAGTTAATATAGGGGCATAATGTAATGGTAACATTGCGGTCCCCAAAACCGTCCTTGAGGGTTCGAGTCGTTCTGCCCCTGCCAAAAAATCCAAGTCAATAGACTTTGATTTTTCATTTATGTCCGCAGGACATAACTTCATTTTGAGCCTTTAGGCGAATACTTCATTTCAAATTTTCTTGAACTTCATAAAACATAAATGAATGAAGTTGTTTTCAACAAATGAAGTGCTTTGCAACGAAGTACTGCGTAATGAAGTTGCCTACGGCAAACGTTTTTTAATCCCCACAAGAAGCATAGCATCTTGCAAGGCAAATAACGGAAGTAATTAATAAAACAAAGAAGAAAAAGAAAGCACCATAAAGAATGGCACCGATTATGCTTATTCCCCCAAAATCAACAGCAAGAAGAAAAAGAGCACTTAAAATTGCCCCAAACGCACCAAACTGCAAGGTTGATAAAGCTTTACAAATACAGCTACGTTCTTTTCTTTCTTCATCTGTGGAAGCCACAATTAAAAGTGTAACAATCAATAACCCTATTGCAACACCGAAGCCAATCCATAAAAAAAGGGGTAAAATTGTTATAGTGCCTGTAATGGTGAGAACAAGCGCAACAATACCTGAAATAAGACTCGCAATAAGACCTAAAGCAGTGCAACCCGTTTTGCAATTGCAGTTGAAAAAACCCATAATATCACCTCCGCTAACAATATATGCCCAAGCTGTTAATAATGTTATTGCGTATGTTATTAGGATATGATAAAATAATTATTAAAAATACACTAATTCTCGCAAATTCTATTTTAAATAGGGTGACTTTGCACGCGAAAAGCAGTATAATTCAAGTGAAAAGAGGTGTGATACTATGAATAAATTAAAGGTTGGTTCGTTTATTGCAGAACAGAGAAAGCTCCGTTCACTTACTCAAAAGCAATTTGCAGATATGGTGGGCGTGACCGATAAAGCAGTATCACGCTGGGAAACAGGCAAAAGCTACCCCGACACTGAAACACTTGAAAAAATCAGCGAGATATTTGAAGTAAGCATCAGCGACATTTTAAGCGGAGAAATTACAAAACCTGAAAACAAGGTTGAAGCTGCCGATAAAAACATTATTGATGCCATTCAACTGAATAAAAAGACAACTAAGAAATGGAAAATAGCTTTTATTTGCATTATTGTTTTAGGTGTTTTTCTTTTCGGTTCTCTGTGGAAGATTTTTGATTTATCCGAATACATTGCCGATATGGAACAAAACCACGCTTATCAAATGGAAAACTTCCGCAATCAGATTGATTCAATATATTATAATGTTGATGAGCATATGAAAAAAAAGGCAAGTCTGCTTTCATACATCAACTGCGAATATGGCGAGCTTGACTCTAAAACCAATACAGTAAAAATGATATTCACCGCTATTCCTAAAACTGTTACAGATGAAACTATCATTTCCGTTAAAATCGGAAAAGATGAAATTGAACTAAAGAAAAACGGTGATAAATTCATAGGTGAATATAATGCATACGCTTTCAGAACCGATGAAGAAGAGGATTTAATCCCCCTTCTTACTATCAAAAACGGTGATAAAAGCGAAAATGAATACCTTGAAGACATTGAAACTAAATATTTATATCAAAGATTTTTAGGTGATTTTATCAATAGCTCTTCATACGCCACCACCTATAAAAAAGTGTTTGAAGATTATACCAATTATTACGAATTTCAGATTCAGGCAAATTTTATTACTCACTATATAACTGCTGATGAATATCCTGATTATAAAAAATTATATATTTTGACAGAGGTTAACGATAAAATTCTTGAAACAAAGGATGTTACCTATGCGGTTGATGAATATGGCTTTTATAACGATAATATAACATTCAATTACTCAGTTAACTCCGATGATGAAATAAAAGCTTATGCTGTTTTAGAGGACGGTTACGGCTATTACCATTCAATCTGCCTTTATGATTTTTCTTTCAGCAATACAGAAGCTTTCGACTCTTTTGATAACACATATGATACCGAAGCAATATATGATAAAGATAAAAATTTGCTGATACAATAAAATATAAAAAACAGGCTTGTAAGTTTTCGCACTTACAAGCCTGTTTTTTATTTAAACTAATTTCATAAACATCCGGAGTATTCTCTTAACACAAAGCTCAAGATCTGCTCTTGTTAAATCCCCGTTATCAAAAGCAACCTTAAGGTCTTCGGGATAACCGCAGTGCATTTTCATATCGTTACCTGCTTTAACCTCTTTAACAGGGTCGTTCTTAACGCCCCAGTCAGTTACAACCATACCCTTGAAGCCCCATTCGTCACGGAGAATGCCTGTGAGAAGCTCATAGCTTTCTGAGGTATGCTGACCGTTAATAAGGTTATATGAGCTCATAATTGTCCAGGGGTCGCCCTCTTTAACAGCAATTTCAAAGCCTTTTAAGTAGATTTCACGAAGTGCTCTTTCGGAAACTCTTGAATCACTTGCAAAGCGGTTAGCTTCCTTGTTATTACAAGCAAAATGCTTTACGGAAACTGCAACCTTTTGAGACTGAACACCTCTTGTTACTGCAGATGCAAACTTACCTGCAATCAACGGGTCTTCGGAATAATATTCAAAGTTTCTTCCGCACATAGGGTCACGGTGAATATTAAGAGCAGGTGAAAGCCATACACCAAGGTTATTTTCACGGATTTCTGCACCACCGCCAACACCAACTTCAAATGCTAAATCAGGATTCCAAGAACAAGCAAGAAGAGTAGCACAGGGCCAAGCAGTTGTGGGAATACCTGTTTCGGTATTAAGTCTTAAGCCTGCAGGACCGTCAGCAGTTGGAACGGCAGGAACGGAAAGTCTTTCAACACCACCAAAACAACCGGTATTGCAAACACCTGTTGGTCCGTGACCGCCAACAAAATCCATAAGCTCTGCATCTGTAAACTGTTTAACAAATTCATCAAGGGTAATCTCTTCCCCTACTTTATCAAAAGGAACAACCTTTTCGGGTGCTTTTGCATCTGTTGGTTCATTGATGCCGTAAAGATAAGTTTCTTCACCCTGAGGAAGCTCTTCATAAGTGCCGTCTGCTAACATTCTTTTTGCAAGCTTAAAAGGTTTGCACCAATCAGAGAGTTGTTTAACAACTATGTTCTCTTTAACGATATATTCATAATCAAGCTTCTCTGTATTTCTTACAGATGTGCCAAGATAGAAATTATATGTACCTTTTTCAAGAATGTATGCAGATTTTTGAACCTTACCCAAATCATCAAAGCTTGCCATATCGTTGATATTAAAGCTCATAACAAGAGTTTCGGTCTCATTGGGAGCAAGGAGTTTTGTTTTCTTGAATGCACAAAGCTCTCTTGCAGGCTTTCCGAGCAAGCCCTGAGGTGCGCTGTAATAAAGCTGAACAACCTCTTTACCTGCTACATCACCGATATTTTTAACATTAACAATTGCAACAATATTGCCATCACTTTCGCAACAAACCTTACTGCTCAACACAAAATTTGTGTAAGAAAGACCGAAACCAAAGGGATAGCGAACATTTTCTTTCGCACCTGGAATTGTTTCAAAATAGCGGTAACCAACATAAATATCATCAGAATAATCAACGTGGTCAAAGCATTCCCAGAAATCATCTTTACAAGGGTAGCAATCATAGGATTTTGCAATAGTATCAACCATTTTACCGCTTGGGTTAACATCACCGCAAAGAAGGTCTGCTATTGCAAGACCACCTTCCATTCCGCCTTGCCAACCGAAAAGAATACCCTGAACCTTTTCATTTTCTGCAAAGTATTCGCAGTCAATTGTTGCACCTGAATTGATTATAACAACAACCTTTTTGAAAAGGTTTGCGAGTTTATCAAGAAGGTCTTTTTCCAAATCGGAAAGGTAATAGTCATTTCCCTGAGGGCGACGGTCAACACCCTCACCAGAGAAACGGCTGATAGTGAAAATTGCAGTATCTGCCCATTTTGCAGAAGCTTCGATAAGACTATCGGGAACCTCCGCTTCAACTACGTGCATAGCAGCGAAGGTATCATAGGTCATATCGTCACGCTCGGTGCAGAATTCCATATTATTAACAATATCCCAACGGGCGTTAATCTGCTCTTCAGTAAGAACATTAACGCTTTCTTTTTTAACATATTCCTTATAGAAATCAACAAGGGGCATATAAATAGAAACTTTATCTTCCTTTTCTTTCTGCTCAAAGCCTTCATAAATATTGCGGACATAGGGGCAGTTAACATCACCGCTACCGCCACCGCCTTTGATATATTCAATGGTTGCTTTGCCGAAAAGGGCGATTTTTTCGCCTTTTTTAAGGGGTAAAGCATTTTTTTCATTTTTAAGAAGAACCATACCCTCTGTTGCAGCTCTACGAGAGAGGTCAATGTGCTTTTTAGAAGCGGTAACACATCTGCCGTCTTCGCCTAAAGGAAGACAAGGCTGGTATCTGAATCTTGCATATTTGTCCATAAATTTTCCGTCCAATCTTTTAATTAATTATAAACTTTTTTTATTTTTACCTAAAATAACTCTTAGGTTAGTTTTTTCAATAATTAGGGTTGGTATTGTTAAAACAATTATAATCACTGCAAACTGAATTAATTTATAACACCAATAATATGGTTGCGATATATCAGTTGGGTGGCTAAATCCTAATAATGCGAACACTTCTTTTGTTAAGCGTATCATTATAGTTTGGTGCCAGGCATAATAAACAAGGCTGTTTTCACCAATAAACCTGATTGGTTTTAAGGTGAAAAAGCTTGAAAAAATTATAACTGCAAAAATTCCTGCAAAGGCTGAAAGATATGTAAACAGCGGATTTGCGTATTCACTATCAAACATTTCAAGACCTTTGCCGGTTGTTTTTATATTCAGATAACCGAAAATAACATTTACCGCACCAAACAAAAGAAACAGCAGAACGCTTACACACTTTTTAAAGTGCTTTTCCCCAATTCTGTTTTTATTTTTCTTAAAAGTATATCCAACAAAAAAGAATGGTATCGCGGTAAGACAAACATCAATATTCCATGGTAACGGCAAACCACCGTTTTTATAATAAAACAAACCAACACAAGCCAACAGGGCAACAATTGCACTACGTAAAACATTGTTTTTTACGGATTTGGTTATGATATAGAAAAATATATTCAAAAAGAATAAACAGCCTATATACCATAAGGTCCATTGCCGTTTTTGAATTATAAATGATTTAACTAATTCAATAGTTTGCTCAACACTAAATGAATTTATGTAGAATTTATAAAGAACAGTAAAGATAACCAATGGTATTCCAAGAGAAAAATATGGCACCAGAAGACCTTTTGCTTTCCTTTTTATAAAGTCAGGAAAGCTATCTTTATTAGTGAAAACATACCCAGACAAAAAGAAAAACAAAGGCATATGAAATGTATAAATCCATAAGTTCAACGGTCCCGTGCAAAGATGAGCAATAATTACGGCTAACATACCGTAACCCTTTGCCATATCTATCCAATCTATTCTTTTTTTGGATTCTGATAAAGACATATTAAAAACTCTTTTCTTTAAAAACAGGTTGTAATTATATTTCTTTCCTCATCCAAGCGTGTGGCTTATTTTGTTCATAATCTATTTCACCTTGTTGGGTGAAGCCACATTTTTCATAAAAAGGCTTTGCGTGATATTGGGAATGGAGAATAATTGCTTTTCCACCTTTTTCTTTAACGATTTCTTCTGTGCTTTTAAGCATTTCTCTGCCGAAAGATTTGCCTCTGTATTCCTTTAAAACACAAAGTCTTCCGAACATATAAGTTTCTTTATCTTCCTTAAGATAAAATCTACAGGTTGCTATTGGCTTTTCATTTTCGTACATAACAAGGTGAGTTGCAACACTATCAAACTCATCAACCTCATCAACAAAGCCCTGCTCATTAACAAAAACCTTTATTCTTAAACTGAGAGCATCTTTGGGTAATGAATTAAAAACTTTAATTTCCATATTTTTTCCACCAATCATTGAATAAGTATTATCTTTATGTTAAAATTGAACCAACAAAATTTGTGGGTGATATTTTGAAGATTATTGCAAGTGACTATGACGGAACACTTAACCACGGCGGAATTGATAAAAAAAAGAAAAATGCAATTTCCAAATGGAGAAAAGCGGGAAATATTTTCTCTATCATCAGTGGCAGAGGTGCTCCCGACCTTTTAAGAATATATAATCAAAACAGTTTTGAATGTGACTATCTTATTGCCGATAACGGTGCGGTTATAATGAAAACCGACGGTGAAATAGTCTGTGAGGATAAAATCGACACATCAGTTGCAAAGCCTTTTCTTGAATTTCTTTATAATCAAGGCTGCAAATGGGGCTATGTTCAGACAAGCTTCCCCTGCCGTGTTTTCAAGGATGATGATTTTGAGGACTATGACGAGGAAGAATGCTTCATATTTGAAGAGTTTCCCGAATTTCCCTATGTATATCAGATAAATACTGCTTTAGAAAGCTTTGAGGAAGCGGCAAGGGTAACAAAAGCCATAAAAGAAAAATTCGGTGATGTTCTTAACCCCTTGCAAAACGGCACCTGCATTGACATTGTTTCAGTTAATATGGACAAGGCTAAAGGAATTTATAAGCTTATTGAACTTTTAGGGGCACAATATGAGGATGTTATAACCGTTGGTGACAACATCAATGATAAGGATATGATAAAAGAATTCCGCTCATACGCTATGGAAAATGCAGTTCCCCTGATTAAAGAATTGGCAAACTATGAAACTCCCGGTATTACTGAGCTTATTGAAAGAGAATTATCGTTTTAAGCCATAAAATAATCAAAGGCAAGCATTACGCAAAAACCGAGAAGAAGAGCGTAGGTTGCTCCCCTCTCATTTCCGTGGGCATGGGTTTCGGGTATCATTTCATCGCTGATTACATAAAGCATTGTGCCACCTGCGAAAGCAAGGGCAAAGGGTAAAACAGCAGTTGATATGCTAACGGCAAAATAGCCTAAAAGAGTTCCTACAACCTCAACAACGCCTGTCATAAGGGCAATAATAAAGGTTCTGCCTTTTTTCATTCCCGAAGCCAGCATAGGAGCAATAATAACCATACCCTCAGGAATATTTTGCAATGCTATACCGCCTGCAATTGTTAAGGCTTCACCTGTATTACCCGTACCGAAGCCAACACCTGCAGCAATTCCCTCCGGAAGATTATGAATTGCAATAGCAATAACAAAAAGTAAAACCTTGTTAAGCTGTTCGGTTTTGCTGGGATGATTCTCTTGGTCAACGCCTGTTAATTTATGAAGATGAGGAACAAGCTTATCAATTAAATTAACGCAAACCGCACCGCAGAAAACACCGATTACAGTTACAACAATTGAATACTTTCCACCATATTCCAATGATTCTAAAACAAGACCGAATACTGCCGCAGCAAGCATAACGCCTGCTGCAAAGGAAAGCACAATATCATTGAATTTATGACTTGTTTTTTTGAATACAAAGCCTAAAAGTGCACCGATAACCGTTGCACCACCAACACCAAGAGCGGTTAAAAGAACTACCTGCATAAATTCACCTCAAACAAACTATTACATACATTATATATAGTTTATCAAAAAATCGCAATATAAAATTAATTACAAGGTGTGATAAAATGAAATCCAAAGTATATTTTTCAAAGGATATTTCTTCTAAAAAGGTTTTAGAGCTTTATAAAATGCTCGGCAAAGAGCTTAAAGGTAAAGTTGCTGTTAAAGTTCATTCAGGTGAAAGAGGAAACCAGAATTTCTTAAAGCCTGATTTCTGGAAACCTGTTATTGAATATGTAAAGGGAACTGTTGTTGAATGCAATACCGCATACGACGGTGCAAGAAACACAACCGAACGCCACGAAATATTAATGCAAGAGCACGGTTGGACAAATGATTTCACCGTTGATATTCTTGATGCTGAGGGTCCTGATCTTGTTTTACCAATAAAAAACGGTAAAAACATCACCAAAAACTTTGTTGGTAAAAATATTGAAAAATACGACTCTATGCTTGTTCTCTCACATTTCAAAGGACATCCAATGGGTGGATATGGCGGTGCAATAAAACAGCTTTCAATAGGAGTTGCCTCATCCTATGGCAAGGGATATATTCACGGTGTAGGAAATCCTGATAATTTTTGGACCTCTGACCACGACCAATTTTTAGAGTCTATGGCAGAGGCTGCAAGCTCTGTTATTGATTATTTTAATGGTGAAATAGTTTATATAAATGTTATGAAAAATATGAGCGTTGACTGTGATTGCTGTGCAAAGGCAGAAGACCCTTGCATTGCTGATATCGGAGTTCTTGTTTCAACTGACCCCATAGCAATAGACCAGGCTTGCATTGACCTTGTTTATGCTTGCTCTGACCCGGGTAAGCCACATTTGATTGAAAGAATTGAAAGCAGAAACGGTATTCATACCATTGAAAAAGCATCTGAACTTGGCTATGGTTCAAGAGAATATGAGTTGATTGAGGTTAAATAATGGAAACACCAAACTACAAAAAAACACGATTCGCCTGTTATTTTTCATATCTTGCAATATCATCAGCATTCGTTTTACCGCCGATGCTGTTTGTTACATTCCACGATATGTATAACATTTCCTATACTTTATTAGGAACATTAGTTTTAGTAAATTTCTGCACTCAGCTTACAATTGACTTGATTTTCACTTTTTTGTCAAAGTATTTCAATATTAAGCTAACCGTTAGATTAATGCCTATAATTACAAGTGTGGGTTTGCTTTGTTATGCAATTCTACCCAATGTGTTTCCTCAATTTGCTTATTTAGGCTTAGTCTTAGGAACAATAATATTCTCTGTTTCCGCAGGTCTTGCAGAAGTTCTCATAAGCCCTGTTGTTGCGGCAATGCCCTCAGATAACCCCGAAAGAGATATGAGTAAGCTTCATTCCTTATACGGTTGGGGTGTTGTTACAAATGTTATAATCGCTTCTGTTTTCTTCCTTATTTTCGGAACTGAAAACTGGATGTATTTAACATTAATTTTAGCAATTCTTCCTCTTATTGCTTCATTTTTATTTTTCACCTCCCCTTTTCCCGAAATGGATGTTTCATCAAATGAAAAAAGCGGTATCAAATGGGGAAAGGCTATTATTCTTTGTGCTGTTTGCATTTTTCTTGGCAGTGCGGCAGAAAACACAATGACAAACTGGATTTCAAGCTTTATGGAAAACGCTTTGCAGTTGCCAAAAGCTCTTGGTGATATTTTTGGACTTGCAGTTTTTGCCCTGCTTCTTGCTCTCACGAGAAGCCTTTACGCAAAATTCACACCAAACATTTCAAAAACACTTTTGGTGAGTATGATTGGTGCGGCAGTTTGTTATTTAGCAATTGGTATTTCAGGTAATGTTATTATATCTTTTCTCGCTTGTATTTTAGTTGGTATTTTCTCTGCTATGCTCTGGCCCGGAACACTTATTCTAATGGAAGAAAAAGTACTTAATCCGGGTGTTGCCGCATTCGCTCTTATGGCGGCATCCGGTGATTTCGGAGCTTCTGTTGCACCTCAGATGCTGGGTATTATTGTTGACAAGGTATCTGCAAGTGCTTTCGCAATCAATTTAAGTCAGACAACCTCAATGGCAACTGATGAAATCGGCTTAAAGGTCGGAATGTTAATTGCATCCGTTTTCCCGATTTTGGGAATCGGACTTTTGATTTACATAATGAAAACTTTAAAAACTTCAAAAGAATAAATGAAAGGTTGTGTTTATATGGAAAAATATGATGTTTTAATCGTTGGTGCTTCCACAACCGGCTGTTGGTTTGCCGAGAAAATGGCAAAACAAGGCTATAAAGTGCTTGTTATTGAAAAGGAAACACCCGATAATGTTTCTCGTTCATACGATATTTTCCATATGGGCGAGGGTGAAATGAAACAATTTGACCTTGTTATACCCGAAGAAACCAACCCTATAAGAGAATTTCGTTTTGAAAGTTCATCAATGTTCTCCCCTTACGGAAAATATAAAATTCCCGGTGGAGTTTCTCCAGTTATTGGTCTTCACAAGCATGATTACATTATGTTTATGGCAGACCTTGCAAAAGAGCAAGGTGCCCAAATCGTTTACGGTGCACCATTTAATGATTTCATTTATGATGAAAACAATAAAATAATCGGTGCAAAATATGTAACAGAAGATGGTGAAAAGGAAGCATTTGCAAAAATTGTTGCAGACTGTTCGGGTATTCCATCAGTTGCAAGAACAAAGCTTCCCTCTTCATCAGTTGTTGAAAACTTCAAGCTTACACCAAAAGATATTCTTTATGTTGTTCTTTATTATGTTACATATAAGGACAAAGCAGTAAATGCCCGTGACCTTGACGGATTTTATATGCAATATAAATCCTGGTCTGCTCCTGCAGGAAAAGGATATGATTCAATTTTAGGCATTGGTGGCAGCTATTCCTATGAATACGCCGAAGAAGTGTTTAATACTCAGTTTATGAAGAATGCAAAGCACCCTGAATATACTGTTCAAAAGATTGAAAAAGGCAGAACACCTTATCATCGCTCTGTTTATTCCTTTGTTGATGATGGTTTCATTGTTATGGGTGATGCAGCTTGCCTTACAAAGCCCACCTGCGGTGAGGGTTGCACATCATCACTTGTTCAGGGTGAAATTGCGGTTGATGTTATCTCAAAGCTTCTTAAAGAAGAAAAGCCACTTACAAAAGAAAATATGTGGTCTATTAACAAACGCTATATGACCGCTCAAGGTAAAGACTTTGATTCAATGCGACCTCTTCTTATGGGCGTTGTTACCATTGATTTTGATGAGGCGGAATATCTATTTGCAAATGATGTTTTATTCAGCAAAAAAATTCTTGGCGGTATGGATGAAGGTCTTAATTTGGGTGTAAAAGATATTGCAGAAATTATAGGCGGTATCATTAAAGGAATAGCAAAAGGTAAAATCCGCATTTCAACCGTAAAAAATCTTCTTAAAGGACTAAAACAAAGCGGTGATGTAGGAAAACTATACGACAACTACCCTGCTGAATTCAAGGGTTTTGAAAGCTGGAAAAAACAGGCAGATGCACTCTGGAACAGCATTGGTTCTCTCGCCGACACCTGCGACCCTGAGATTTTGAAGAAATTGAATATAAAATAAAAATCACCCTGCAACTCAACTGAACAGAGTTGCAGGGTTCTTTTTATTCTCTCACAACAACATTTTCATCACCGAAAATGTATTTTAATTCATTTGTAAGCGGTTGGTTGATTGAAGTCAGAAAATCCATTCCGAGAAATTCATATTTTTTAGTATCTTCGCGGTAAATATAAACTGGAACTTTTCCCTCAAAAATTGATAGAAGATTTTTCAGTTTCTCTGTTTTTTCGGGATTTTCAGTTGGTATTTTAATAAAAATACCGCTTTTTTTCTTTTTATCTTGAGTTGCTTCAGTTTTTGGTGTTTGTGTTGGAGTTGGTTTTGAGTGATTTATTTTTTCTTTTGGTATCTCTGCAACAGTTTTTGGTGCAACGGTAATTTTTTCTGCAAGGAGCTTTACTTCTTCATCCTTTACAGAAATTTTGCCGTCAACAAGAACAATGCTACCAACACTGAGAAGATTGCCATACATTATGAAATTCTTGGGGAATACAATCATTTCAATGTTGCCGAATAAATCCTCAACACCACAAAATGCCATTATCTCGTCTTTCTTTGTTACCTTCTTTTTAACTGATGTAACAATACCTAAAAACGAAACATTCTGATTATCAATATCATTCTCTCTGCCTGTTTCAAGGCATTCATATAGATACGATGTTTTAGGAGAATTCAAGGCTTCGCTTATTGCTCGGTATTCTTCAAGAGGATGTCCTGAAAAATACATTCCCGAAACCTCTTTCTCAAAATATAGGCGTTCATTTTTCGGAAGCTCTTCACATCTGCTGAAATCGGGAGCGGATGAAAATTCTTCTCCGCCACCGAAAGCGGAAAACATATCAAGCTGACCGCCCTCATACATACTGTTTTCTTTTGCCGCTGCTGTAATTGCAATATCAAGGTTAGTAAGCATTTCTCGGCGGTTCAGGCCAAGCCCGTCAAGAGCGCCTGATTTTATAAGGCTTTCCAATGCTCTGCGGTTAAGCTCATTACCGCTTATTCTCTTGCAGAAATCCCAGAAAGTTTTGAAATTTCCGTTTTCTTTTCTTTCTCTCTCAATTTTATCAATTAATGCTCTGCCTAAGTTTTTTATGCTTAAAAGAGAGAAAACAATGTCATTTCCAACAACAGAAAATCTGTTACCGCTTCGGTTAACGTGGGGTGATAAAACTTTTATGTTAAGTCGCTTACATTCCTCGATATAACCGATTGTTTTACCCTCGTCACCGATAACACTTGTAAGGATTGCCGCCATAAATTCTTTCGGGTATTTGCATTTTAAATATGCTGTCTGATATGCAATAAGACCATAAGCAGCAGTATGGCTTTTATTGAAGCCGTAAGAAGCAAATGAAATCATATCAGAGAAAATTGCATCTGCGGTTTTCTCGTCAATGCCTCTGCGAACTGCTCCCTCAATAACAATATTGCCGTTTTCATCAGTAAGACCATTTATGAAAATGTTTCTTTCATTTTCCATAACATCTCGTTTTTTCTTACTCATAGCTCGGCGCACAACATCCGCTCTGCCATACGAGTAACCTGCAAGAGTTCTGAAAACCTGCATAACCTGTTCCTGATAGACCATACAGCCGTTTGTTTCATCAAGAATGTCTTTAAGAAGAGGTGTTCTGTACTTGATATTTTCAGGGTGCTTTCTGTTTATGAGATAGCTGTCAATAAAGAACATAGGGCCCGGTCTGTAAAGAGCAATTGCAGCCGCAATATCTGAAAATCTCTCGGGACGCATATTAACAATTAAGTTCGTCATACCTGCAGATTCACATTGGAAAACACCGCTTGTGTTACCTCTTGACATTTCACGGAAAACATCCTCACTATCAAGTGGTATTTTCGTTATATCAAAATCAGGGGTATGCTTTTTAATATCATTTACCGCATCATTTATAACTGTCAAGGTACGAAGACCGAGGAAGTCCATTTTGAGAAGTCCCAATTGTTCAATTTCAGTCATTGTAAACTGGGTAACAGTCTGGTCACCATTTTTTGCAAGAGGTACATAGGATGAAACCTCGTCACGAGTTATAACAACACCTGCTGCATGGGTTGAAGCGTGGCGGGGCATACCCTCCACGCGAATTGCATAATCTATAAGCTTTTTAATATTATCATCAGAATTATAAAGTGTTTTAAGCTCAGGATTTTTTTCAAGAGCAGTTTTAATATCAGGGTAATCTCTTGAAATCTGTTTAGCTACAATGTCACCTGTACTGTAAGGAAGACCGAGAGCACGTGCAACATCACGAACTGCCGCTTTTGCTTGCATTGTACCAAAGGTTACAATCTGTGCAACTCTGTCAGAACCGTATTTTCTTGTAACGTAATCAATAACCTCGCCCCTACGCTCATAGCAGAAGTCAATATCAATATCGGGCATACTGACTCTTTCGGGGTTTAAAAATCTTTCAAAAAGGAGTTTGTTTTGTATAGGGTCAATACCTGTAATCCCCAAAGCATAAGCCGCAAGAGAGCCTGCCGCGGAACCTCTACCGGGACCAACAGGAATGTCTTTAGATTTAGCAAATCTTATAAAATCCGCAACAATGAGAAAATAGTCATTAAAGCCCATTTCATTAATAACGGAAAGCTCATAATCAAGTCGCTCCTTGTAAATTGGCGGAATTATACCCAATAAGTTTTCAAGACCTTTTATACATTCGTTTTTCAGGTATGATTTATGGTCATCGGTTGGAATATCAAAAAGAGGAAGCTTTGTTACACCGAATTCAAAATCGAAATTGCAACGTTCTGCTATTTTTACAGTATTTTCAACTGCTTCAGGGTAGTCTCTGAATGCATCAAGCATTTCGTCACCGTTTTTAAGGTAGAATTCATCACTTTGAAAATCGAGGGCATTATCCTCTCCTACAACCTTATTGGTCTGAACGGCAATAAGAACCCTTTGAACATCTGCATCCTCTTTTTTACAATAATGCACGTCATTGGTTGCAACCATTGGAATATTAAGCTCACGGCTAATTGAAACAATACCGTCAAGCACCTCTTTTTCTTCAACCATTCCGTGATTCTGCACTTCAAGATAGTAATTATCAGCACCGAAGGTATTTTTATACCAACGGGCAGTTTCTTTTGCTTCATCAATGTTTCTTGAAAGTATTTTTTGTGATACTTCACCGAAGAGGCAACCTGAAAGTGCAATAAGTCCTTCGCTGTACTTTTCAAGAATTTCTCTGTCTACTCTGGGTTTAGTATAAAAGCCATCAACCCAAGCAGAAGAAACCAACTTCAAAAGATTCTGATAGCCCGTTTCATTTTTGCAGAGAAGAATAAGGTGGTAGCGGTCGCTGTCAAGCCCATGAACCTTATCAAATCTTGAACGAGGTGCAACATATACCTCGCAACCGACAATTGCTTTTACACCCTGCTTCTGACATTCCTTATAAAATGCAACTGCACCGTAAAGAACACCGTGGTCAGTTATGGCAAGGCTTTTCATTCCGAGATTTTTGGCAAGCGAAACCACCTCCCCGATGCGACAAGCGCCGTCGAGAAGGCTATATTCAGTATGAAGATGCAAATGAGTAAAATCAGTCATAATTACTTCTGGCCGTAATAGGCATCCTTACCATGTTTTCTGAAATAATGTTTATCTGAAAGATAGTTATCAATTTCGGCTACTTTTCCGCCAATGATTTCTGTTTTAAGTGCCATTTCTGCAACAATTTCAAGAACTGCCGCATTATGAACTGCATCAGATGCAGTTTTACCAAAGGCAAAGGGTGCGTGAGAGCGAACAAGAACCGCAGGAGTTGAATCGGTATCAAGGTTATTTTCTTTAAAGTATTTCACAATAACCTTACCTGTATTCAATTCATACTCTGTTTTAACCTCATCCTCCGTTAAAGCAGGTGTGCAAGGTACTTCGGTATATGAAAAATCTGCATGAGTTGTGCCATAACGAAGAATTGGTCTTCCTGCCTGAGCAAAAGAAGATGCATTAACAGAATGAGTATGAACAACTGCATTGAGGTTTTCAAACTCTTTATAGAGATAATAATGGGTTGGTGTATCGGATGATGGGTTAAAATCACCCTCAACAACCGAGCAATCTTCTAAAGAAACGATAACTATACTTTCAGGAGTTAATACTTCATAAGCTACACCTGAGGGTTTAATTGCAAAAACTCCGTTTTCTCTGTCAACTGCGGAAACATTACCCCAAGTAAAAGGAGCAAGTCCGAGAGCGTGTAATTCCTTATTTGCAGAGCATACCTCCGCCTTTAATTTCTCATACATTTTTATCACCAATAAACTAAATATATTTATTAAATTATATATCTTGTTAAACTATTTTGTCAATGAATTAATAATTCTTAGAATTTTACAATATATAGTGACTTTTCCTGAAGTTTATGTTATACTGTTTTAGTATAATATTTTAAGGAGAGATTTCCCTATGAAAAAATATGCAAGAATATTTTCAATGCTTGCAATTATTCTCGCAATCACTTTTGTTTTTTCAGGTTGCGGTGTGATTGATTTTGCTAAATCAATTTTAATCAAAGAAGAAGGCACTACAACTCCCGGAACAACAATTTCAAGTGATATTGTTTATACTGACGATGCAACAAACAGTGCTCTTATTGTTCCCCCGTCAGACACAGTCTCTGATACTCAGGCAACATTAAGTACTACTGCAACTACAGGCACAACAAATGCTTCAACACCTGAAACAACAAACACAAATACCACTACTCAGGCAAGCGACAAAAAACCATCAACAACAAAGCCTGTTGAAGATGATTTCCCATCAGCCGCAGATATTAAAGAAATGCCACTCAAAGATGTTCAGGATCTTTTATTTGCATCTGAAAGTGCTGATAAAACTGTGCAAATCCTTAATGCATGTGGCTTTGAATATGATGAAAAACAGGGAATTTATTATTCATCAGTTAACCCTTGGCAGAAGGGCTTTGGCTTTAACGTTGTTTATGATATGGCTGCACCTATGACAGGTATGTACTACTCAACAGAAAGAATCTATTTCCAATATGACAACAAAGATTGGATGATTCAGATTTGGAAAGGTCAGTATGGTATGACCGCAGGTGCAGAAATCGGTGTTTATAATAAAACTGATAAGATTATGCAGTATGACTGTGTGTCAGAGGAAGAATTCCTTGAAATGTCCTTTGTTTTATATAATCAGGGCGAGGAAATGTTCCATAGAGGACCTGAAAAGCATTGGTGGCTTACAGGCTTCAAAATTATGAATATTGGCGTTCCGATTTTACTTAATATGGATATGACAATCAAATTCCCGACAAAATCTATGGCAGACGCTTTTGAAGCCGGCTTAAAGAAAGCTAATAAAGACAATCTTATTGACCGTATGACCTATACAAGAGGTGCAAAATCATTCAAAATTCATTGGTGATATAATGAGCAATTTACTAACCAAATTTGCAATTATTGCAGACCCTCATTATTATTCTGAAACTCTCGGTAACAGCGGAAAGGCTTATGAACGCAGAGCAGGCTCAGACCAGAAGATGTTGGCATTAAGCCGAGGAACTGTTCTTGCTGCTCTTGAGCATATCAAGAATTCCGATGCAAAGTTTCTTCTTATTGCAGGTGACCTTTCCAACGATGGCGAAAGAGTTTCTCACGAAGAAATGAGAGAAATTCTTTATGAGTTCAAAAAAATAATGCCCGTTTATGTTATTACCGCAACCCACGATTGGTGTTGTGACGGTAACCCCAGAAGATACGAAGGCGATAACATATATCACGATGTTGAAACTGTGGGTGTGAATGAGCTTCACGATTTTTATAAAGATTTCGGACCTGATGAAGCAATATCAGAATTCCATACCCATCAGGACAAGGTTTCTTACGTTGTAAGACCTTGCGAGGGTGTTACTATTTTCTGCCTTGATGACGACCAGAACGGTTATGGCGGTTCAGGATATTCTGATGAGCATTTTAAATGGATTAAAGAGCAGACCGAAGAGGCAAAAAAACGCGGTGATGTGGTTTTCGGTATGCAACACCACCACCTGTTTTTAACAGAGTTTGACCGTGCAATAAACGGCAAAGGTTCTGTTGATTACAGAATTGAGCAGGTCACAAAGTTTGCTGATATCGGATTTTCTGTTATGTTTACCGGTCACTCTCATATGCAACACATAAGAAAGCTTGAAACGAAAAAAAGCAACCATTTCTACGAAATAAATGTTGGATCAATAAGTGGCTACCCTGCCCCCATTTGCTACTGTGATGTTTATGACAACGGTATTGATATCAAAACAGAACACCTTAAAAGGTTCGCACATAAGGGCAAGGAATACACAAATGATTATCTGAAAAATCATGCTACTGCTCTTTTCAGCGATATTATAAAATCAGCAGCAGTTAATGAAAAAGATAAGTTTTTAGCAGTTGTTGAGGCAATTGGTTTAGGTCCTGAAAAAGCAAGTAAAATATGGATATTTGCAAGACCTGTTCTTAAATGGATCGATAAGCTGACAGTAAAAAAAGCAGCAAGAATCTTGAATTTCATTTCATTTGGTAAAGCAATTGATAAAAAGGCAGCAAAAGAAATAGGCAATGTAAAAGTAACCGATATGGTTTTCTGTGCTTTTCACTCCATTCTTGACGGTTCACTTATCAAGCACGAGGAAGGTTCAGCTTATTATACTGTGTTTACTCAGGCACTCGCCTTTCCTTTGAGATTGATTAAGAAATTACATATCAAAAATGGTGGTCTTATCAGAACACTTACTCACATAAAAAATGCCGCACCCGAGCTTATGACGGGTGGGCCATTAGATAACAACAATTGGTTTTGTGAGTTTTAAACTTAATTTCATAAGGTGATTATTATGAAATACAAGCGAATCCGTGATTTACGCGAAGATAGAGAATTAACTCAACAAGAAATTGCAGATATGCTTTTTATAAATAGGCGTACTTATGCGGCTTATGAGAACGGTGTAAATTCTATGACACCTGAAACACTAATCAAAATTGCAAAAATTCATAATGTTAGTGTTGACTATCTTTTAAATTTAACAGATAATCCTACACCATATAAATAAGCATAAAAAAGAACTGATACATCCGAAAATGTATCAGCTCTTTTTTTATACCTGTTCAGCAATATCGTAAATGAGTCTTTCGGTTTTTTCCCAACCAAGACAAGGGTCTGTGATTGATTTACCATATATACCGTCACCGATTTTCTGTGCACCGTCTTCTATATAGCTTTCAATCATAATACCCTTAACGAGCTTTTTAATATCGTCATTATGTGCTCTGCTGTAAAGAACATCTTTTGTAATACGGATTTGTTCAAGATATTTCTTACCGGAGTTAGCGTGGTTGGCATCAACTATGCAAGAAGGATTTTTAAGTCCTGTTTTTGCATAAGCATCGGAAAGGTTAAGTAAATCTTCATAATGGTAGTTAGAAATATTGTGACCGTCTCTGTCAACAAAGCCTCTCATAATTGCATGTGCGTAAGGATTACCGTCACTTTCAACCTCCCAGCCTCTGTAAAGGAAGGTGTGACTGCTCTGAGCTGCAGTAATAGCATTCATCATAACAGAAATATCGCCACCTGTTGGGTTTTTCATACCAACAGGAATATCAAAACCGCTTGATGCAAGTCTATGCTCCTGATTTTCAACAGAACGGGCACCGATTGCAACATAAGAAAGCAAATCAGAAAGATAGCGAAAATTTGCAGGGTAAAGCATTTCATCTGCACAAGAAAAACCATAGTCACGAAGAGCACACATATGTAATTCACGGATTGAAATAATACCGTGAAGCATATCGGGCTTTTCGTTAGGATCCGGCTGGTGAAGCATACCCTTGTAGCCTGCTCCTGTTGTTCTGGGCTTACCTGTATAAATTCGAGGAATGATAACAATTCTATCCTTAACCTTTTCTCTAACCTCTGCAAGCCTTGAAATATAGTCAAGAACAGGTTCCTTTGAATCTGCAGAGCAAGGCCCTATTACAAGAATAAGCTTATCAGATTCACCTGTAAAAACCTTCTTGATTTCAATATCGTTTTTATCCTTCTGCTCTGCCATCTTTGCAGTAAGAGGAAATTGTTCTTTTATCTCCATTGGAATCGGAAGTTTTCTTTTGAAATTCATACTCATTTTAATTATCTCCTTTGATATCTATTTGTATGCCCAGGGTTTTGATATCATCAAAGAACTCGGGGTAACTTTTGTTAATACATTGGGCGTTTTCTAAAGTTCCGCCCACCTTACTACACAAAATCGCAAGCGACATTGCAATTCTATGATCATTATGACAGTTAAGGGTTTCTTCCGGTGTTTTAATAACTGTTTTCGGAATGATTATTTCATTCTCATTAACAATTATATCAACACCGAATTTTGAAAGCTCGGTTTGCATTGCAACTCCGCGGTCACTTTCTTTAATTTTAAGTCTTTTTGTGCCTACAAGCTTTGCTCCATTGCAAAGAGCTGAACAAGCTATAAGAACCGGACCTAAATCGGGACAATCTGTGATATCAAGAGTTGGTGTACCATTCTTTAATTCACTAAAGAATTTTCTATATACTTTATCCCCTTGATAACTATCATCATACATACCTTCAAGGCTTACATTTCCATTAATCAAGTTTAATGCTTCAAGAAATGCTGCATTTGACCAATCGCCCTCAACGGAAAGCTTTTGTGGTAGATATTTCTGGCTACCTTTTACATAATAACCGTTATTTGTTTTTTCTATTTCAATACCGAATTTTGATAAAACATCAATGGTTATGTCAACATAGGGGGCACTCTGCAAGGGTGTTGTAAGAACAATTTCACTATCGCCATCTAAAAGAGGTAAAGTGAATAACAAGCCTGTCAGGAACTGACTGCTTACATCTCCCGGAATTTTATATATACCGTTTTTCAGTTCTCCGCCTGCTATGAGGGTGTTTTCTTCTCTTTCAAGATAACATCCCTTTTCCTTAAAAAGCTCTTCATAAACGCTCTGAGGACGTTCTAAAAGCCTTTCGCTACCGCTAAAATATGTGGTGTCAGACATAACAAGGCTTAAAGGAATTAAAAATCTTAAGGTACTTCCGCTTTCATTACAAAAAAGATTTATCCGCTCTTTTTTATTGCATATTTTAATTCCATCAACTATTGCTTTGTTGCCATCGATTTCAATATTTGCACCCAATTCTTTTAAGCAGGAAATTGTTGCGGTAATATCATCATTTACTCCGATATTTTCAATAATACTTTTACCTTTTGAAAGAGCCGCACATATAAGTAAACGGTGGGCACAGCTTTTAGATGGCGGTGCATTTATTTCGCCCGATGCCACACTCGGCATTATTGTAACATTCATTTTTCCGCCTTCTTTATTAAAGCACCTATTGCAAGAAGATAACCATCAGTACCTTTTCCGCTTATCGTTTCAAAACAAGCGTTTCTTACATAGCTTATTTTTCTGAAATCCTCACGGGAATCCACATCGGAGATATGAACCTCTACCGCAGGAATATTAACTGCTTTTAAAGCATCCAAAATTGCAATACTTGTATGGGTATATGCACCAGGGTTTATAACAATACCGTCATAAAGACCGTAAGCCAACTGAATAATATCGACCAAATCACCCTCGTGATTGGACTGATAGCATTTTATACCAATTTTTTTCTCATTTGCATAGGTTTCAATTTTTTCAACAAGGGAATTATATGTTTCTCTACCGTAAATATCGGGCTCTCTTATACCAAGCATATTAAGATTGGGTCCGTTAATTACAAGAATATTCATAAAAATCCTCCTCAATCATTTTTGCGACCTCTTCAACTGTTTTCGAACCATCAATAATAACATCTGCCGAGGCTTTATAAAATTCGTATCTTTCATTATATCGTTTTTCTAAATCTGCTCTGTTACTTGAAAGCGGCCTGTCAGAAGTTGTTATAAGCATATCTAAAGGTCTGTCAAGAAAGTAAACTCTTGCATTACTCTTTAAATTTTCAATATTTTCGGGATTTAGAACTGCTCCTCCTCCTGTTGAAATCACTTGAGAATTTAACATTGAAAAGGATTTAATAACTTTGTTTTCTGCATTTCTGAAATAAGCTTCTCCCGAATCTTTAAAAATCTCAGGAATATTTTTATTTTCATTTTTTGCTATTTCGTCATCGCTGTCAACAAATGCTTTATTGAGGCTCTCGCAAAGCACTTTTCCCACAGATGTTTTACCACTTGCAGGCATACCGATAAGAGCAATATTCATTTTCTGTTTATAAAGATTTTTGAATATCTCTTCAACCTTATTATTATCAACGGGAGCTTCAATAAACTTTTCAACAGCATAAGCTGCTTGAGAGACAAGCATATAGAGTCCGCCTACAGCAGTTATATTTTTAGCTTTTGCATCCAGAACAAGTTTGGATTTCAACGGATTATAAACCGCATCAAAAACTGCTTCTGCCTTAGGGAGTTTTTCCAAATCAACAGCAGAAACGCCTGTTTGGGGATACATTCCGCAAGGAGTTGTGTTTATAATAATTTCACAATCACTATGTTTTTCGTAAAGCTCATCATATGTAATATAGCCTTCTTTTTTATTACGGGAAACCTTTAATACTGGTAGTGCTTCTAAATAATTTGCCACCGCAAAGGCGGTATTGGATGTTCCCCCACTACCGAGAATCACGACCCTTTTGCCCTTTAAAGAAACATTTTCTCTTTCGATAAGGGCTTTAAGTCCGTAAAAATCTGTATTATAACCATAAAGCTTACCATTTTTATTAACAATTGTATTAACCGCATTTATTTCTTTAGCTTCATCAGAAATCCAATCAAGAAATGGGATAACATCCTGTTTATATGGAATTGTTACATTAATAGCTTTAAAATCTTTATTTTTGAAAAATTCAGGTAACTCTTCTCTTTTAAGTTCCTTTAATGAATACTCATAGCTTGCAAGAGCATTATGAATTTCTTTTGAGAAGCTATGCCCTAATTTTTCACCTATGCAACCATACTCCATTATTATTCACCAAGCCAATCGGTACCGAATTTCTGTGATAACAAATCGCATAAAACAATGGCAGTTATACTGTCAACAACAACTCTCGCTCTGTGAACAATACAAGGGTCGTGCCTGCCCTTAACAGAAAGAACAGTATTTTCATTGTTTATAAAATCAACTGTTTCCTGTTCCTTTGAAATAGATGGTGTTGGTTTTATTGCACATTTAAAAAGAACAGGCATACCATTTGTAATACCGCCGTTAATACCACCGTTGTTATTAGTTTTTGTAGTTACTTTATCACCATTAAAAACAAAACTATCGTTCATCTGACTTCCCAGCATATCTGCACAGGAAAAGCCTGCACCAAATTCAACACCTTTTACTGCAGGAATTGAGAAAAGAGCGTGAGAAAGAACACTTTCAACAGAATCGAACCAAGGTTCACCAACGCCAACAGGTAAACCTATAACTGCAGTTTCAAGAACTCCGCCTACGCTATCGCCCTCTTTTGCAATTTTTTCGATACTTTTAATAACCTCTTCCTCTTTTTTATCATTTAAAACGGGAAATACTTTACCGGAAAGATTATTAATATCTTTTTCTAAATCCGCGAAACCGCTATCCTCAACACCCGCACATTTTAAAATGTGAGTGCCTATTTTAATTCCTTTTTTAGTGAGCAAATCAATAGCTATTGCACCTGCAGCTACAAGACCTGCGGTAATTCTACCGCTGAAATGTCCTCCACCGCGATAATCTTCACAACCGTTATATTTACAAAATGCTGTATAATCAGCGTGACCGGGACGAGCTTTTCCATAAGTTTTGGAATAATCTTTTGACTGCGTATTTTCGTTAGGAATAATTATACAAATAGGCGTACCTGTAGTTTTACCATTAAACACACCACTTAAAATTTCAAACTTATCTGCTTCCTGACGAGAGGTTGAAATTTTCCCGAAAGGTCTTCTCAAATCAAGCTGGTGTGAGATGAATTCTTCATCAACTTTAACCCCTGCAGGCAAGCCATCAACAACCGCACCAATTGCAACGCCGTGACTTTCACCAAAGAGAGTAACGCTTACATTATTACCGAAAGTGTTTTTCAATTCCGATACGCTTCCTTTACTGTTTTTTCTAATTCACCAAATGATAGAAATCTGAATTCAAAACTACCTATTACATTTACAAAAACCACATTCACACCATTGCCTTTCGCCTTTTTATCGTGGCGAAGTGCGGAAAGTATTTCATCACTCGGGAAACCAAAATTAATTGGCAAATTATATTTAGTTAAAACATTAATTAATCTTTCTCTGACGCTATTGGAGCAAAAAGCCAGCATACCCATTGACACACATTCACCATGAAGATAGTCCGAAAGACCTGCAGCAGTTTCAATAGCATGACCTGCGGTGTGACCGAAATTAAGAACTTTACGAATGCCGAGTTCTTTTTCATCCTCTTCAACAACAGCTTTTTTAATTCTCAAAGAACGCTCGATTACTATATCAATAAATTCTTCAGCGTTTTTGTTTTCAATAAGTTCAAAAAGCTCCTTATCACTTGTTGCCGCCATTTTAATACTTTCAGCCAAACCATTATTAAACTGTCTTTTAGAAAGTGTTTTTAAAACATCAGGGTCAATTATAACTGCCTTGGGCTGATAAAACGCACCGACTGTGTTTTTGTATCCACCAAAGTCGATCGCAGTTTTTCCTCCAATTGAAGAATCTACCTGAGAAAGCAAGGTTGTTGGTATATTATAAAAATCTATACCACGCATATAGGTTGCCGCTGTAAAGCCTGAAAGGTCACCAACAACACCGCCACCAACTGCAACGATACAGTCTGCTCTTGTAAATGAATTTTCATTTAAAGTTTCAAGAAGAGCTTTATATGTATCAAAGGATTTACTTTTTTCGCCTTGTGGAATAACCTTGATTACATTGTTTTTAAACTGCTTTGCGACTGTTTCGGCATACTCACAGGGTACACCGCTGTCGGTTACTATCAGTGCTTTTTTATCAGTGTTGCAATATTCTGAAAGAGAGTTGATTGAACCTCTTTTAATTTCTATATTGTAATCACCCATTGATGTTTTAACTGTTAATTTCATAGTAATTGTCCTTATATAGATTGCTCTTTTGAATATCTTCCAACTAATCTCACGTTGGTACATACCTCAGATAATTTTTCGAGCATATTCTTTTCATCTTCCTTAGAAAGCTTACCTTCGCCCTCAAGAAAGAAATAGTAGTTCCAGATAACATCCTTTGACGGACGGCTCTTAAGCGCTTTAAGGTTATATCCACAATCACCGAAGACTGAAATTGCTTTACTCAAAGAGCCTGCTTCATCACGCACTGTGAATAGTACAATAAAGTTCTCATCACCCATTGATTCCCCTCTTGGAATTCGGGAAAAAACCGCAAAACGGGTGGTATTCTTGCTATCCTTATTAATTTTACGATCGATAAGTTTAAGTCCAAATTCATGACCGGCTTCCAGACTACAAATAACACCAACCGAACTATCGCCCTTTTCAGCAACCATTTCTGCCGCAACGGCTGTGTTGACTGCTTCTTCGGTCTGCAATCCCCTTTCAGAAATATATTCCGAGCATTGACCCAATGCCTGGGGATGACTTACAACCTTTTTAATTGAATTTCTGTGGGAATCAGGTGTACCGAAAAGGTGTTGTTCAACTGCCATATCATAAACACCGTTAATATAAAGAGAGCCGAAATAGGTTAAATCCATAACCCTTGCAACATCGCCCTCATAACTATTTTCAATAGGTAAAACAGCACATTCACAGTCACCATTTTCAACCGCTTTATAAGCAGATTTAAAATCACCGTAAGCAACGGGATTTCCATCAGGAAAAATTCGCTTAACTGCAATTTCTGCAAAAGCACCTTTAACACCTGAAAAGGCAATCCTTGTGCCATCAAGTATTTTATGCTGAAAATCCTTTGACAAGTTCATAGTTTTCTTTTGGAAATTTATGTAATAAGAACGAATTTCATCATCAGAAATTAAAGCACTGTTTTTTTCAAGAAGCGCCGCTTCTCTGACACTATCTTCAACGGGAACACCATTTACTTTTTTATATTCAGCAACATCCTTAACAGCATTCATCCGTTTTTCAAAAAGAACAGCTATTTCTTTATCTATGTCACCAATTGTAATTCTTGCATCCTGAAACTTTTTTTCATAATCAGTCATTTTTATAATCCTCGTAAAGTGCTTTAAATGCCGGTATTGATTTTTCAATAAGTTCTGTATCCACACAATATGAAATTCTTACAAAGCCCTCGCAACCAAAAGAATCACTAGGTACAAGAAGAAGCTCGAATTTCTTCGCTCTTTCATAGAATTTATTTGCATCCTCTTCAAGAGATTTAACAAACATATAAAAAGCACCATCAGGTTTTATAACTGTGTAACCGATTCCGGTAAGTGCATCATAAAGTATTTTTCTGTTTCTTTCGTAAATTGAAATATCTGCCGTATCCTCAAGACATTCTGCAATAGTGTACTGCATTAAAGCCGGAGCACAAACATAACCTAAGGCTCTTCCCGAACCACAAATAGCCGCATAAACATCACTTGAATCTTTCATATTGGGAGAAACAAATATATAACCGATTCGTTCACCCGGTAATGAAAGAGCTTTACTATAGGAATAGCAAACAAAAGTGTTTTCATAGTAACAAGGAATATAGGGAACCTTTTCACCTGTGAAAACAAGCTCTCTGTAGGGTTCATCGGAAATTATAAAGATTTCTTTACCATATTCAACTTGCTTCTTTTTAAGCAAATCAGCTAATTTGATTATATCGCTCTCAGGAATAATAACACCTGAGGGATTATTGGGTGAATTTACGATAATTGCTTTTGTATTAGGATTAATTGCATTTTCTAGTGCATCAAAATCAATTTGCAAATCATCTTTTTTGCAAGAAACCACAACAAGCTTTGCACCTGCTTGTTCTGTAAAAACTCTGTATTCAGGGAAAAATGGCGCTAAGGCAATAACTTCGTCACCATCTTCAACAATAGCATTCAACGTAATTGTAAGTGATGCCGCTGCACCACATGTCATATAAATCAAGCCTGCATTCGCTTTTACGCCAAATTTATTATTTATGTAATCTGCAATAGCGGTTCTTACATTTAAATCGCCGGGAGCAGATGTGTATCCATGAAGAACCTCGGCAGGTGTTTCAGCAATTAATCTATTCATAACATCAGTTACCTTTTGAGGTGCAGGAACGCTTGGATTTCCAAGGCTGAAGTCAAAAACATTTTCAGCACCGATTTCTGCTTTTCTTTTTTTGCCATATTCAAAAATCTCACGGATTATTGAACTTTTCTTACCTAATTGCATCATTTTTTCTGAAACCATAATTTATACCCTTTCCTAAATAAAAAATCCGCAAACCGTTATGTTTTCAAACATAGCAGAATGCGGACTGTCTATTCACTTTAAATTGCAATCATTTGCAATCTCGAGCGGAGCACAGACAATCCAAGCTGTTATAATAAAATCGATAATAGCCATAGCCTTGGAACATCCGTAACACCTCTCAAATGAAAATTATGTTTTGTATTTTACTCTTGCATTTTTTATTTGTCAAGAGAAAAATGAACATTTTTCGAGAATTAAGTTTATTTATTCTCATATTTTTCCACAATTTCTGCAAAACCATATACCAAAGCAGAAATCAAACGGGAAACCAAAACGAAAATTGCAACAACACAAAGAATCGGAACAAGGAGAAGTGACATCATCTGTGTACCGATATAAACACCAATCAATACAACTCCGACAACTGCTGCAACAAGTGTTATAAACAAATTCATAACAAATATTATAACAGAAAACTTCTTCAATGTAGCTGAACAGCATTTAAAAAATTTGAAATCAATAGAAATTTTTTCGTTAGCGCTTTCAACCTCAGAAGGCGCAACATTCACTTTATTTTTCTTTCTCATATAACACCTCTTAATACCATCCGCCTGAATTTAAGCTACCTGTTTCAAGAACAATTCCGCCACCCTCGGGCTTAGTTGTTGTTGTGTTTGCAGGCTTTTTAGATGGTGCAGTTGTTTTATCAGTATTTTTATCTGAACTGTTTTTTTCGGTTGTAGTTTCAGCTTTAGAAGGTTTGGTTGGTTTACCGGTTCCGATAGCATTATCAGTAACTGATTGAGTTACGTTTTCAGGTATTCCGCCATTTTTATCGCTATAATCAGTATCAAGAATTAACTGACCATCTACCCAACTATATGAAAGAACATGTTTTTCTCCGTCAACTTCAACACTTGAAAGAATTTTTTGATTTTCGGAATCAACAGAAATATTATTTAAATCTGAAAGAATAACTGAATAATCAAATTTTTTAGTTGTATCGTTGTAGAGCCAGCAATAATAGCTAATAACGCCATCAACAGAATTTACGGCAATATAAAAGTCTTCCTTGCCATCAAAGTTCATATCAATAAACTCATTATTTTTTGTTGCATATTTCTTATTAAATTTAACTTTGGCGTTTTTAGGAAATTCCAATTCCTGATACTCTTTGCCATCTTTATTTATTATGGCTTTATCTTTTTCAATAACAGCACTGAACCCTGTTTCTGCAACAACAGATTCAACTGTAGTAGTATCAGACTCTTTTTTATTGTCACCACAAGCAGTAAACATCGTTAAAAGAACAACAAGTGACAATACCACTGAACATAAAGAAATTATTTTTTTCATATAAACTCCCCTTTTAAAAATTAACGCCTTCAGCGTTAAGAGCAATTTCAAGACTTTTTATATCCGGGTTTTTAAAAACAAAACCTTTCATACCGTAATTTTTAGCACCTTCAATGTTCTGCGGTAGGTCATCGATAAAGAAGCACTCCTCAGGCTTCAAAGAAAACTTACAGCAAAACTCCTCATAAATTTCTTTTTGAGGTTTAAGCATTTTATAGACGCAAGAAATGAAAAAACCATCCATTAAGGTTAATGCGGGAATATTTAAGTAATTATCAAAAAAACGCGGTGTTGCATTTGAAAGCAAATAAACATTATACCCTGCGCTTTTGATTCGACTTATGAAATCATACATTTCATCAAAAGGAGGCATATATGGGTAAAAATCAGTCAACATTTCTTTGATAAGCGGTCTTGTTTCCTCAGGAATTCTTGGCAAAACTATTGATACCGCTTCATCGTGGCGAAGCAAGCCACTATCCAGCTTTTGCCATAGTTCGCTATCGAAAACCTCTTTCATAAGAATTTCGTGATGCTCTTCAGGGAAATATGTAGTGATGGTCTTTCTTGCATTGAAATCAATAAGAACTCCACCCATATCAAAAACGACATTTTTAATCAAAATATAGCCACCTTTAACTTTAACTCCTATATTATACCATTATAAAAAAATTTTTCAATATTTATTGAAAAAATCAAGAATTTCCCTTTAATTTTTTCATAAATATGTTATACTGTGATAGTAAAACTTGACAAAGGGTGATTTTATGAAAGTTAATATTTTTAAAACTGCTGAGGAAATCGGTGCTGCAGTAGCAAGAATTTTTGTTGATGAGGTAAAAAGCAACCCCAACTGTGTTTTAGGTCTTGCAACAGGTGCATCCCCTATTCCTACATACGATAACATCAAAAAAATGCATAAGGAAGAAAACGTTTCTTTCAAAGCTGTTAAGACTTATAACCTTGATGAATATTGTGACCTTCCAAAATCAGATAAGAATAGCTACTACACATTTATGCACGAACAACTTTTCAATGGTCTTGATATTCTTGAAGAGAATGTTCATTTCCTCGATGGTAATGCCGTTGACTGCGAAGCCGAATGTAAAAGATATGATAACGAAATCAACGAAGCAGGCGGAATTGACATTCAGCTTTTAGGTATCGGTAACAATGCTCATATCGGTTTCAACGAACCTGCAGAAAGCTTTACTGACGGTTCTTTTAAGGTTAAGCTTACCGATAGTACAATTGAAGCTAACAAAATCTACTTTGATGAAAACCCCATGCCCCATTATGCACTTACAATGGGCGTTAAGCAGATTATGGCAGCAAAGAAAATTATTCTTATTGCAACAGGTCCTAAGAAAGCAGAAGCAATTAAAAACATGGTAAAAGGTGAGGTTACTCCCCTTGTTCCTGCATCAGTTCTTCAAGAACATGATGACGTTCTTATTTTCCTTGACGAAGCGGCTGCTTCTCTTCTCGATTAAATTTAATCAACAAAACCTCGCATTGTCAGAAAGCTCTGATAATGCGAGATTTATTTTATTTCTATTGAATAATATCTGTTATCATCATTTTCGTAACATTCCAAAGTAACGAAATAGCTGTTTATATTTCTTTTCACAAAATAACAGCCACGTTCTTTATCATAAGTATCTAACACTATTTTTTCTTCAAATGAGGCTAAAAAATCATAAATAATACATGGTAAAAAAGATTTGCTCAAATCAGATATTATGCCATCAAAAAGCATATCCATATATGTGATTTTATATATTTTTTCAGTTAAACAAACATATGCTCCATTGATTAAATCCTTTTCATTGATAAAGTTAAATTCAAGCTTTTTGCTATTTAAAGTAACAATAGTATCATAAATACGACCGTTAAAACTAATTTGCACCTTTTGGGGTGAAGAAAAATCCACATCCGAAGAGCTTTGCAGAATATTTTCGGAAATTTCGCAAGAATTCAAAGTAAAGCAAAACAAAACCAAAAATATTAAACAAATACTTGTGATTTTAATTCCGTTCATTCTCAATAAGAGTATAAACCTTTCCCAAAGTTTTTGCACAATCCGAAGGCAAAATAGAATACTCTGACATTTCATTTTTCAATAAATCTGCGCTCATTCCGTGAACGAAAGCACCAAGAATAGCGGAATTAAAAAGATTACCTTTCATAGAAGCCGTAAGACCCGATATAATACCTGAAAGTAAATCCCCTGCTCCGCCTTTTGAAAGACCGGTGTTACCCGTTTTATTTATATAAAGTTTATCTGCACTTGAATTACAAATCAAGGTTTCGTGTCCTTTTAACAGAACATTAACTTTATAAGTCTTACAGAAATCAATAATAATTTCTTCTCGGTTTGATTCAATATCAGAAACACTCAAACCGCAAAGACGTGCCATTTCGCCAGGATGTGGAGTTAAAAGAATTTCTGCTTTTTTATTTAACAAAACATCATTAAACTCTGAAAGGCAATTAAGAGCATCTGCATCCATTATTAATGGTTTTTCATTTTTAGTAACAAGAGCTTTAACAAGCTCTTTGATGCTTTCGTTTGTACCGACACCGCAACCTATCATAATTACATCATTTTCTTTACAAGCAGACAAAAGCGAATTTATACTGTCAGAACTAATATAACCATCCTTGTTAGTTGAAACAGGTAGAAATAAATTTTCGGTTAACCTGGAAGTTAATGCAGTGTAAAGGTAATCAGGAAAAGCAAGAGTTACAAGCCCTGCACCGCTTCTTAATGCACCCTCGGTTGCAAGTGCGCAACAACCGACCATATTCTTACTGCCACAAATAAGCAATGCTCTACCAAAAGAGCCTTTGTGGGAGAAAGGTTCTCTTTTTGGTAAGAGCTTTGACGCTGTTTTTATATCAAGGGAGTTTTTATTAAGCAAACTAAGTCACTCCTATTTCTTAAATAAGATTAAAAACTTTAACTTCCATTTTATTATACCCTTTTATATAACCATAGTCAATAAATCAGGATGCAATCTGAAAATCAACAACCTTAGAATTTTTATTTAATGATTCAAGCATTTCTTCAAACTCAGTATTAACAAGAGGTGTTACATTTTCAACTTTCCTTTCAGTTACAAACTTATCACGAATTGAAAAATAAACCGCTTTGAAAAAAGCCTTAGCATATTTCCATGCTTTTCTTTCAAATTTGATTAAATCTTTCTCACGATAAATAGCATAGCAAACAAGACCAACTGCTGCACATTCAAGGAAAAATCTTATAAATACGAAAACTGACATATATATACCTCCAAACATTTTACGAACATTTGTTTTATGGCTATATTATAGCACTATTTTTCCATTTGTCAACACAAATGTTCATTTTTCTTGCGTTTTCAAGTACCTTTTTAGGTTCTTTTAAGGGTTTTTTGTAATTTTTTTGTGATTTTTTGTGTTTTTTTAATATTTTTATTTATATATTTATTCCATTTTGTTCGGTGTATGTTCGTTTCACAATACGTATTTTTTAAAAAACACAAAAAATAATAAAAATAAGTATTTAATTTTTATAATATATATTGTATAATAATAAGGATTATGACTAAATAATTTTAAGAGGAACAAAAATTATGTTTGTAGATAAGGCTAAAATTAAAATTATTGCAGGTAACGGAGGTAATGGCGCAGTTGCTTTCCATCGCGAAAAGTTTGTTAATGCAGGCGGTCCTGATGGTGGCGACGGCGGTCGTGGCGGTAATATTGTTTTTCAGGTTGATGACAATCTCTCTACCCTTTCCGATTTCCGTTATAAAAGAAAATACAAAGCACAGAACGGTGAAAATGGTCGCGGTTCCCGTTGTAACGGAAAACGCGGTGAAGATTTAATTATCAAAGTTCCAAGAGGTACTGTTATTCGCGAAGAAGAAACAGGTCTTGTTATGGCTGATATGAGCATTGAAGAAACTTTTATTGCCGCTAAAGGTGGTAACGGTGGTTGGGGTAATCCCCACTTCGCCACTCCCACAAGGCAAGTTCCCCGTTTTGCCAAAGACGGTGCACCCGGTGAAGAATGGGATGTAACACTTGAATTAAAGCTTCTTGCAGATGTTGGATTGATTGGTTTCCCAAATGTTGGTAAATCAACCCTAATTTCCGTTGTAAGCGAAGCAAAGCCCATTGTTGCAAACTATCATTTCACTACGCTTACTCCCGTTCCCGGAGTTGTAAGAATGGGTCCCGAAAGCAGTTTTGTTATGGCTGATATTCCCGGTATTATTGAAGGTGCAAGCGATGGTGTTGGTTTAGGTCACGAATTTCTTCGCCATATTGAGCGTTGCAGACTTCTTGTTCACGTAGTTGATGTTGCAGGCAGCGAGGGCAGAGATCCTATTGCAGACTTTGAAGCAATTAATGCAGAGCTTGCAAAATATAATGAAGAATTAACTAAATATCCTCAGATTGTTGCCGGTAACAAAATCGACCTTGCAACAGATGAACAAAGAGAAGCCTTCAAAGAATATATATGCAATAAAGGCTTGGATTATTTTGAAATTATTGCTCCGATTGCTGAGGGCACACAAGAACTCATTAATAAGGTTGCGGCAGAGCTTCAGAAGCTTCCCCCTGTTAAAATTTACGAAAAACAGGAGATCACAGCTAAAGATATTCTTAAAACATCAAAACGTGATTTCAAAATTCGTGTTGAGGGTGATGTATTCATTGTTGAAGCCCAATGGCTTGCAAAAATTCTTATGAAAACTGACTTAAACGACTACTCTTCACTTCAGTATTTCCAGAATGTTCTGCAGACAAGCGGAATTATTCAGGCTCTTATTGACCGCGGAATTACTGAGGGTGACACAGTAAGTATTTATGACTTGGAGTTTGACTATGTACCCTGATAATATTTTAAATGGAATTTGCTCCCCATTAGAAGAGCCGAAAGCAAGAATGTACAGTCCTTTAACTTTGGCTTTTTTAGGTGATGCGGTATACAGCTTACTTGTCAGAAATATGCTTTCTATGCAGGAAAATAAGCCTGCAGGGAAGCTACATAAAGAATCAGTTAAATTTGTAAATGCTGCTTTTCAGGCTCAGATGATTAAAGAGCTTCTCCCTTTTTTAACAGAAAATGAAACTGCGGTATTTAAAAGAGGCAGAAATGCCCATAGCGGTCACTCTCCCAAAAATCAGGAAGCAGGAGATTACCGCTATGCAACAGGACTTGAAACTCTTTACGGTTATCTTTATTTATGCGGTGAATCGCAACGTATAAAAGAGATATTCGAAATAAGTACATATAAATTTTTTATTGATGAAACTAACCGAAAGGAAACAGATTAATGTCCCTTGTAAAGAAAGAACACATCAGAAATTTCTCTATTATTGCACATATTGACCACGGCAAGTCCACTCTTGCTGACCGTCTTCTTGAGCTTACAGACACGGTTGCAAAGCGTGATATGTCCGCTCAGATTCTTGACGATATGGATTTGGAGAAGGAAAGAGGAATTACAATTAAAGCCCATGCGGTAAGACTTGACTACACCGCAAATGACGGCAACACATATCAACTAAATCTTATTGACACCCCCGGTCACGTTGACTTTAACTATGAGGTTTCACGTTCACTTGCTGCTTGTGAGGGTGCAATACTTATTATCGATGCTTCTCAGGGTATTGAGGCGCAGACCTTGGGTAACACTTATCTTGCACTTGACCACAACCTTGAGCTTGTTCCCGTTATTAATAAAATTGACTTACCCTCTGCAGACCCTGACAGAGTTGCGGCAGATGTAGAAGATATTATCGGTCTCCCCTGCGATACTGCACCAAGAGTTTCTGCGAAAACAGGTCAGAACGTTGAACAGGTGCTTGAACAAATTGTTGAGCTTGTTCCTTCACCCGAGGGTGATGACGATGCACCTTTAAGAGCATTGATTTTTGACTCGGTTTATGATAACTACAAAGGCGTTATTGTTTACGTTCGTGTTGTTGACGGCACAATTAAAGTCGGCGATACAATGAAAATGATGGCAACCGGTGCAGAATTCAACGTTGTTGAGGTTGGCACAATGAAAGCCACATCTCTTGAACCCTGCGGTAAGCTTTGCTCAGGTGAGGTAGGTTATATTACAGGTTCTATCAAAACTGTAAGAGATGCAGTTGTTGGTGACACTGTTACTCTTGCAACCAATCCTGCAAAAGAAGCTCTCCCCGGTTATCGTAAAGCAACACCAATGGTTTATTGCGGTATTTACCCTGCTGATGGTGCTGACTATGAAAATCTTCACGAAGCACTTGAAAAATTGCAGTTAAATGATGCTTCTCTTTCCTATGAACCTGAAACATCAGGTGCTTTGGGATTTGGCTTCCGCTGCGGTTTCCTTGGTCTTTTGCACCTTGAAATCATTCAGGAAAGACTTGAAAGAGAATACGACCTTGACCTTGTAACAACAGTTCCCAGTGTTGTATATAAAATACATCTTACAAATGGTGAAGTGGTTGAAATTGACAATCCCACCCACTATCCTGACCCTGCAGTTATTGACTACTGCGAAGAGCCTGTTGCAGATGCGCATATTTTTGCACCAAGCGAATATGTTGGCTCTGTTATGGAGCTTTGTCAGGAAAGACGCGGTACATTCAAGAATATGGATTATATTTCAGGTGACCGTGTTGAAATAAAATACGATTTACCTCTTAATGAAATCATTTATGACTTTTTTGATGCACTTAAGTCAAGAACCCGCGGTTACGCCTCTCTTGACTATGAGATTTCTGAATATCAGCGTTCAAATCTTGTTAAATTGGATGTACTTCTTAACGGTGATATTGTTGATGCCCTTTCATTTATTGTTCACTCCGATAAAGCTTATGGAAGAGCAAGAAAAATTGCAGAAAAGCTTAAAGACAATATTCCGAGACAGATGTTTGAAATCCCGATACAGATGGCTATCGGCGGTAAGGTTATCGCAAGAGAAACTGTTAAGGCTATGAGAAAGGACGTTCTTGCAAAATGCTACGGCGGTGACATTACCCGAAAGAAAAAGCTTCTTGAAAAGCAAAAAGAGGGTAAAAAGAGAATGCGTACCTTTGGTACTGTTGAGGTTCCTCAGGAAGCATTTATGGCTATTCTCAAGCTTGATGATGACAAATAATTCAAAAGAGTTGATATTGATGGATAACAATTACTTTGATATTTATTACCATAATGAAAAAAATCACCGTTTCTGTTACAGAAGCGGTGAAATGGTATATGAAGAGGTTTTTAACGATGGTTCTCTGCTTTCAGCAGGTTGGAATGCTTCGGGCTACCCTCTTAATGTGTTGAAAAACTGTCCTACATACCTTAACCCTAAAAGATATGCTGAGCCATTTTCATTTAATATTGAAATTGACGGACAGAGTCTTGTTTTTTCTTTAGAATTTGTTGATTTTAAAACTCAGAAAACTGAAGAAAATGAAATATCTGTTTTAACCCTAAAAAGTAATATAGCGCCTGCTATAATTAAGGTACACACTTTAATTGACGGAACACAGATGTTTTCCCGTTGGATTGAAATTGAAAATACATCCGAAAACCCTTTGAAATTAAGCAGGCTTTCTGTTATGAGCGGTGGTCTTGAATCTCTTAATAACGATGCTTTAGACCACGCTGAAAGTGTAAATGATGTATATTCAATCGGTTATTTTGAAAATGATGCATGGGGCAATGAAGGTCAGTTCAAATGGGAGAAGCTGACTCCTAACTGCACTTCAATTGAAGGCAGATTCGGCAGAGATCGCTTCCGCCATCCACTTTTATTTATAAGAAACAATCTTACAGGCAAAATATGGTTTTCACAAATCGGTTTTAGTGGTGGTTATCGTTATTCTGTTGATTACAATGCAAGACCTGATAAGTGTAATACTCACCTTTCATTCAAGGCAGAAATAACAGGTCATAATCCTATTTATGTTATCGCTCCAAAAGACAAGTTTGTTTCACCTGTTGTGTATATGGGTCTTGTTCACGGAAACCTTGACGATGCTGTAAACGAAATGCACTCACATATCAGAAAATCTGTTCTAAATCTCCCCGAAGCAGAGGGTAAAACAGCACTTATTAACTGCGGTATGGGAGCGGAGCACAGTATGAATGTTGAGGACAGCAAAGCATTTATCGACCAATTTGCTCAAATGGGTGGTGAAATATTCACTATTGATGCAGGCTGGGAATGCCCTCCCGATGAGCAAATGGAATGGGGTGCGTATAATGGCAGAAACATTCCAGATAAAGACAGATACCCCAATGGTATCAAGGAGCTTTGTGATTACGCTCATTCAAAAGGCTTGAAATTCGGTTTATGGGTTGATATTGAAAGTGTTGGTAAACACTGTGCAACTCACAAAGAACATCCCGAATGGCGCACTATAAGTGCATTAGGTGAAAAGCCAGAAAAATTCCTTGATATGTCCGTTCCCGAATGTGCAGAGTGGTGCGAAAACGAGCTCTCAAGAATTATTACTGAATATGAACTCGACCTTTTAAGAGTTGACCATAATGTTGATTTTACCGAATATTTCGGTATGCGCGACACAGGCTTCGGTATTCACGAATGTGTTTGCATAAAGCATAATGAAGCAGTTTACAAAATGTACGAAAACCTTAAAAAACGTTTTCCCAATGTTGTTTTTGAAAACTGCGCAGGCGGTGGTGGAAGAACCGACCTCGGTATGATGAAAAGCTTTAATCACACATGGGTTTCCGACTGGCAGAAAATGCCCCGCTCAATTGCTATAACTAATGGAATGACAATGGCACTCCCCCCCGAAAGAGTTGACAGACTTTTTGCAGGTATGGGTTGCCACACAATAGGTTCTTTTGATGCACATTTAAGAAATACAATGTTAGGTCACATTTCTCTCAATGTAATCTCCTCTGCTGATGCTAAGATTAACGAAAAGCAGATGGCGTTTATAAAGCATTCAACTGATATTTATAAAGATTTTATAAGGCCTTTTCTTGCAGAATCAAAGATATATCACCACACACCTGATTTGAAGGTCAGTGATTATTCAGTCCTTGAAATATCTGCACCCGACAAAACAAAAGGCGCAATTACTGTTATTACCCTTTGTGGTACAAATGAAAAAACTATAATAGTTAAACCCAAAGGAATTGATGTTTCAAAAGAGTATAAAGTTACTTTGGATAATGATGGCTTCAGCTACATTATCTCAGGAGAAAAACTCAAACGAAACGGAATTGCGGTTGATATCAACTCATCGCTTTCTTCTGAGCTTGTTTTATATGAAACAATATAAACGCTAATGCACCCCATACTTTTTGCAATAAAAAGTATGGGGTGCATAAAGTTTTTATAGAACCGATTCAATTATCTTTTTCAATTCTTCTGTTCCCTCGCCTTTTTCAGAGGAGAAAGGAAGAATAGTGATATCGTCGCCAAACTCGGCTAACTCTTCTCTGAGGGCGTTTTTTCGCTCATTATACTGTGTTTTATTAAGCTTATCGCTCTTTGTTGCGGCAACTATGAAAGGAAGACCTGCATCCTGCAAGAAACGCATCATAATATAATCGTCTTCCGAGGGCTTGTGGCGCATATCAACAAGCTGAACAACAAGCCTGATATTACGAGGACTCTGAAAATAGCCCTCCATCATTTCTGCCCAACGACGTTTTTCACCCTTTGCAACCTTTGCATAGCCATAACCGGGCAAGTCAACAATTCTTACATTTTCAACCTTAAAAAAGTTGATTGTAATTGTCTTACCGGGTACAGAAGAAACTCTTGCAAGATTTTTTCTGTTAAAAAGACGGTTAAGCATTGAGGATTTACCAACATTGGAACGACCTGCAAAAACAATTTCAGGTAAATTAGACTGAGGAATCTGCTTTAAAGTACCAAATGCGGCTTCAAATTCAACTTTGTTATAGTTCATAATCAAAACTCCTTACAATAAACACCGGTAGATTTTGTATCTTTTCCGTTATTTATGGGGGTTGCTTTAGTATTCTCGCTCTTTTTTGTTTCAGGTTTAAGATTTTTCTTGCTTTCAAGAGCAATACTCAAAACCTCATCAAGACTTGAAACAGTAATAAACTCAATTGCATTTTTAATAGTATCGTTTACTTTCTCAAGGTCTGGTTCATTTTCCGCAGGAATGAGTACTGTTTTCATACCATTCTTAAATGCGGCGGTTGATTTTTCGCGAAGACCGCCAATTGCAAGGACCTTGCCTCTTAAAGTAATTTCACCTGTCATTGCAACTGTTTTAACAACAGGAGTTTCTGTTAATGCAGAAACAAGTGCGGTTGTCATTGTTACACCTGCAGAGGGTCCATCCTTAGGAACTGCACCTTCAGGAACGTGAATGTGAATATCTTTAGTTTTATAAAAATCACTTTCAATACCTAATTTTTCGCAGTTTGCTCTTATGTAACTAACGGCTGCTTTGGCAGACTCTTTCATAACATCACCAAGAGAGCCTGTAAGCTCTAATTTGCCGTTACCCTCTAAAACTGCAACCTCAATCTGCATCATTTCTCCGCCAACAGAAGTCCAGGCAAGACCGTTTGCCGCACCAATCATTTTTTCAAAATCAAGCTTTGAAAGCTTATATTTTGGCGCACCAAGAAATTCAGGAAGATTTGAAGGTGAAATTGTAATTCTTTCATCAAAGCCTTCTGCAAATTTAACTGCAGCTTTTCTTATGATTTTAGTAATTGTTCTGTCAAGAGTACGAACACCTGCTTCTTTGGTATAGCTACCGATAATCTCACGAAGAGCAGCATCGGTGAATCTAATCATTTTGGAGTTCATACCAAAGCTTTTAACCTGCTTTGGTACAAGGTGTTTTTTTGCAATCAGGAATTTATCTTCTGCGGTGTAGCTATAAAGTTCTATAATTTCCATTCTATCAAAAAGAGCTGACGGAATCTGCGAAGCATCGTTAGCAGTTGTTATAAAAAGAACTTTACTCAAATCGAATGGAACATCAATATAGTGGTCGTTGAAGGTATCGTTCTGTTCACCATCAAGAACCTCTAAAAGTGCAGATGATGGATCGCCCTTAAAATCGCTTCCCAGTTTATCAATTTCATCAAGAAGAATCAATGGGTTAGATGTTCCCGCTTGTTCAATTGCAGTAATAATTCTACCTGGCATTGAACCGATATATGTTCTTCTGTGACCGCGGATTTCAGCCTCGTCACGAACACCACCAAGAGAAATTCTCACATATTTTCTGCCCATAGCTTCTGCTAATGAACGAGCAATTGATGTTTTACCAACACCGGGAGGACCAACAAGGCAGAGAATCTGTGCATTGGCATCAGGTGCAAGTTTCTTAACTGCAACAAGCTCCAAAATACGCTCTTTAACCTCTTCAAGACCATAATGGTCTTTTTCGAGAGTTTTTCGGGCTGCAGCAACATTAAGATTATCTTCTGTATAGACACCCCAAGGAAGAGAAACAACTCTTTCAAGATATGTTCTTGCAACATTTGCTTCCGGACTGCCGGGTGTTGTTTTAATAAGTCTTTCGCACTCGTCAAAAAGCTTCTTTTTTGACCTTTCATCAATAGGAAGTGCAGAAATTTTTCCTTTGTAGTTTTCTGCTTCTGCTATTGGCGAATCATCCTCACCAAGCTCAACGGAGGCTGCTTTAATCTGCTCACGAAGATAATATTCTCTTTGGTTTTTATCCATTCTTTCCTGCACCATATCGTGCAATTCCATTTCAATTTTTAGAATTTCTGTTTCTCTTGAAAGAATGGTGCAAAGTGCTTCTGTTCTTTTGATAATATCAAGCTCAGAAAGAAGTGCCTGCTTATCTTCCATTTCAAGATGGAAATGCCCTGCTACACCATCGGTTGCTGTTGCTATATCAGCTTCCTCCAATACTGCAAGGAAAACCTCAGGAGCAATTCTCGGACTTGCACTTACATATTCCTCTACCCTTTCTTTTAAAAGACGGAGAGTTGCAACCGTTTTTAAATCTTCTGTATCAGGTAGAATTTCAGGACATTGTTCAACAACTGCTCTCATAGAAAATCTTTCTTTGAGAACTTCTGTGATTTTCGCCCTATAAAGACCTTCAACAACAATTTCAAAGTTTTTTCCGTCACCGCTGATTTGCTTAATTTCCGCAACAACGCCAACATCATATAACTCTTCAAACTTGGGATCTTCAACAGTTGCATCCTTTTGAGTTACAAGAAAAATAAGCCTGTCTGTTGAATCAACAGCATTTCTTATTGCTTTTATTGATTTCGGTCTGCCAACCTCGAAACACACTGTTTGTTCAGGAAAAACAACAAGGTTACGAAGCGCCATAACCGGAAATGCTCTTTTTTCGTAAATTTCTTTAACCATATATGTACCTTTAAATAACACACAATGGAGAATAAAGAATTTTCACCTTTACTCTCCATTACAATTTTTCATTTTTATGCAGTTTGTTCTGCTGTGCCTTTAGGCTTTTTAACGTAAACAGGTTCATCTTTTCCGTCAACTACATCGGCAGTAATTTTAACTACCTCAACTGTAGGGTCAGATGGAACTGAATACATAATCGGCATTAATGTTTTTTCCATTATTGCACGAAGTCCACGTGCACCTGTTTCCTTTTCAATGGTAAGTTCTGCAACTCTTCTAACTGCATCATCAGTAAAATCGAGAGTTACCTTATCCATTTTGAAAAGGCTCTGATATTGCTTAAGCAAAGCATTTTTAGGCTTTGTTATAATATTAATAAGGGCATCCGCATCAAGATTCTGAAGAGATGTTATAACAGGAATACGACCAACAAGCTCAGGAATAAGTCCGAATTTTACAAGATCTTGAGGAATAACCTTGGAGTACAAATCCATATTCTTAAGCTCAGATTTGGAATGAATTTCTGCACCGAAGCCGAGAACACTTTTTCCAAGTCTGTCTTCAACAAGCTTTTCAATTCCTGCAAAAGCACCGCCACAAATGAAGAGAATTTTTGATGTATCAATCTGAATAAACTCCTGTTGAGGATGCTTTCTTCCACCCTGAGGAGGAACATTTGCAACAGTACCTTCAATAATTTTAAGAAGTGCCTGCTGAACCCCCTCACCGCTTACATCACGGGTAATTGATGCATTCTCAGATTTTCTTGCAATCTTATCAATCTCGTCAACATAGATAATACCCATCTCTGCTTTTTCAACATCGAAATCTGCCGCCTGAATAAGTCGAAGAAGAATATTTTCAACGTCTTCACCAACGTAACCGGCTTCGGTAAGAGTAGTAGCATCGGCAATTGCAAAGGGAACATCAAGTATCTTTGCAAGAGTTGATGCAAGGAGAGTTTTGCCAACACCGGTAGGTCCAAGAAGAAGAACGTTACTTTTATTAATTTCAACATCATCGGGTGAAGAACGGAAAATACGCTTATAATGGTTATAAACCGCAACGCTCAAAACCATTTTAGCATCGTCCTGACCGATAACATATTCATCAAGAACAGCTTTTATTTCTTGAGGTTTAGGGAGTTTTTTAGTAGCTTTTGCAACTTTTTTTGCTTCAGGCTGACGCTGGATACCTTCAACAATATCCATACAAAGCTCAACACAACCATCGCAAATATAAACTCCCGGACCTGAAATCATCTGTCCGACCTGTGCCTGCGGTTTACCGCAGAATGAACAGCGGATTTTATCGTTTGTTCCTTTATTATCGTCACGTGCCAAAGGATTTTACCTCTTTTCGATAATCTTATCTGCAAGACCATAAGCCACTGCTTCTTCTGCAGTAAGCCAATTGTCTCTTTCTGTATCATTAAAAATTTCTTCAATACTCTTGCCTGTATTTTCAGCAAGAATTTTATTTAAACGGTCTTTAGTTCTCTTGATATGGTCTGCAGCAATAAGAATTTCTGTTGCCTGACCCTTTGCGCCACCGAGAGGCTGATGAATCATAACCTCTGCATTCGGAAGAATATATCTCTTACCCTTTGTACCGGAAGAGAAAAGAAATGCACCCATAGAAGCTGCCATACCCATACAGATTGTTGAAACATCGCATTTGATGTACTGCATTGTATCATAAATGGCAAGACCTGCAGTTACGCTACCACCGGGGCTATTGATATAGAAGCTGATGTCTTTTTCAGGGTCCTGACCTTCAAGGTAAAGAAGCTGAGCAACGATAATACTTGCTGTTGCATCGTTAACCTCATCAGAAAGAACAATAATTCTGTCATTTAAAAGACGGGAAAAAATATCGTATGAACGCTCACCACGATTGGTTTGCTCCACAACATAAGGAATAAGTGCCATAAACACAACCTCCTAAATAAATTTTATAAATTAGATTATTGGTCAAATTTCAACTTTTAATCAATAAACCGCCCCAGAGTTTTACTGAGGCGGCAAAAATATTTTGATTATTCAGCCTTGTCAGCGTCTGCTTTTTTCTTAGCAGGAGCTTTCTTTGCTGCAGGCTTCTTTTCTGCCTTGTCAGCATCAGCTTTCTTCTTTGCAGGAGCTTTCTTTGCACTCTTTTCTTCTGCTTCTGCATCTGCACTCTTAGCAGCAGCTTTCTTCTTTGCGCCTGCAACAGCTGTGTCTTTTACAAGGTCCATAGCTTTTCTGCAAGCAAGGTCTGCTTTAACATCTTCTGCAGCAACAAGAGTTTTAATCTTGTCGAGAGGCATATTGTAAGCATCTGCATAAGTTTTAAGCTCTGTTTCGATATCTTCGTCAGAAATCTCGATTTTTTCAAGCTCTGCAACTTTTTCAAGAGCAAGACGAAGCTTAACCTGCTTTTCAGCACCATCTTTGTAGCTGTCACGAAGAGCAGCAACATCCATACCGAGATACTGAAGATACATATCCATACTCATACCCTGAGAACGGAGTCTGTAATCAAATTCATTAATCTGATTATCGATTTCTTTTTCAATCATAACTGCGGGGATTTCTGCGATTACATTGTCGCAAAGAGTATCCATAACTGCGCTTTCGAAAGCACGGTCTGCAGCAGCTTCTTTACGAGCTTTGATTTCTTCTTCAAGGCTCTTTTCGTAATCTGCAATTGTATCAAATTCACTTACATCCTTAACGAATTCATCATCGTATTTGGGAAGCTCTTTCTTCATAATCTTATGAAGCTTGATTTTGAATACTGCTTCTTTTCCTGCAAGCTCTTCTGTATATTCTTCGGGGAATGTAACATTTACATCAAATTCCTCGTCAACCTTGTGACCGATAACCTGCTCTTCAAAACCGGGGATGAAGCTACCTGAACCGAGTTCGAGGTCATAGTTTTCACCTTTACCGCCTTCAAAAGCAACGCCATCAACAAAGCCTTCAAAGTCGATTGTTGCGATATCGCCTTTCTTAGCAGCTTTGCCTTCAACAGCAACAAGCTTTGCATCTTTTTCAAGAGCTCTGTCAACTTCTTCTTTAATTTCTGCTTTTTTAACAGTAACTTTTTCTTTTTCTGCTTTGATACCTTTGTAAGCTTTAAGCTCAACCTCAGGTTTAACAGTAACTTTAAGTTTTACAACAAAACCGTTTTCATCAAGAGAAACAATTTCATCTTCAAAAGGAGCAGAAACGGGAACGATACCTGCTTCTTTAACTGCTGCTTCGAAGAGTGCGGGATACTCTGCATCAATTGCATCGTACCAGAAAACTTCTTTACCGTAGTAAGTTTCGATAATGTGCTTGGGAGCTTTACCCTTGCGGAAACCAGGTACATTATATTTACCTCTGTTTTTTGTATAAGCTTTTGTAACTGCCGCTTTGAAAGCATCGCCTTCAAAAGAAATTTCAAGAGCATATACATTTGCTTCAACTTTTTCGCAAGACTTTAAACTCATTTTAAACATCCTTTCATTTGCGAACATAATATTGTAATTATATAACTGCGAAATTATATCATAATAATTTGCAAATTTCCACTATTTTTCCAATAAATTTCCTTTTATATGTAAAATTTATTGATTTTATATTAATTTTTTCGGGTTTTACTCCTCGCTATGAGCAATAAGACGAGGAACAAAGCCTAAATAATCAGCAGATACAAGATTAAACTCAATATCTTCCCACCGGATTTTAGCATTTTCGGGAGCAACAAACCCATGAAGATGCCCGAAATAACAACGCTTAACAGGAAACTCTTTCAGAACAGAAAGTATTTCTTCACATGCCTGATTTGCACTTATAGGCGGATAATGAAGGAAGGCAATTAATTCTCCATCAAGCTTACTCGCCTCTTGCAAAGAGGTACGAAGTCTGCCTGCCTCACGAAGAACAACTTTCTTATCTGCCTCGGCGGTATCGTCGTAAAACCAACCGCGAGAACCTGCAATAGAAAATCCCTCAACGGAATAAGCATTGTTATGAATTATTTTGATTGTATCAAATTCATTCTCAAGAAGAAACTTATTCATTTTTGACATCGTGTTCCACCAATAATCGTGATTACCTTTGAGAATGTATTTTGTTCCGTTAAGAGAATTAAGGAAAGAGAAATCCTTAACCGCCTCATTGAAATTCATCGCCCAGGAAATATCACCGGGAATTACAACGCTGTCTTCAGGAGAGACAACCTTATTCCAATTGCTTTTTAATCTGTCGATATAATCCGTCCAACCTCTGAAAATATCCATTGGTTTATCAACGGAAAGTGACAAATGCGTGTCACCAATTACGAACAATGACAAAGTCCGTCACCTCAAATGCCGAGCATATCGAAAACAACCTGTGCCATATCTTCTTTTGAAGCTACTTTATTAAAGCGAACTTCTTTACCTTTGAGAGAGGCAAGCTGTTCCGGTGCTTTAAGAGAAGCAATCTCTTCAAGAGCAGCAACAGTTGCAAATTCATCATCATATTCTTTATTATCTTTATCTACTGCAGAAAGAACTGCCTTGGAGAATTTAAAGGGTGATGCAGTTGAAGCAATAACAACGGGTGTTTTATCTCCTGTTTTAGCTTCGTAAACATTCAAAACATTGATTGCAACTGCAGTATGAGTATCTGCAAGATAGTTATAATCCGAATATGTTTCACTGATAGTTGCTTTTGTCATTTCATCATCGCAACAACCTGCAGCAAAAAGTTCATTGATTTTTGCTTTAACATCTTCGCTTACCGTGTATTTTCCGCAATCCTTAAGTGCTCCGAACCACTCATTGATTGTTTCGGAATTTCTGCCGCAAAGAATATAAAGAAGTCTTTCAAGGTTGCTTGAAATAAGAATATCCATTGAAGGAGAAACTGTTGTATAGAAATCACGGTTTCTGTCATAAACTCCGTTTTCAATGAAATCCGTGAGAACGTTATTAGCGTTGGAAGCACAGATAAGTTTGTTAATGGGTAATCCCATTTCCTTTGCAAAATATGCTGCAAGGATATTACCGAAATTACCTGTTGGAACAACAACATTAATTTTATCACCGAACTTAACAGCACCGCTGTTTACCATATCGCAATAAGCAGAAACATAGTAAACAATCTGAGGAGCAAGTCTGCCCCAGTTAATTGAGTTTGCAGAAGAGAAAACAAGATTATTTTCTTCAAATCTCTTAAGAATTTCTTTATTGGTGAAAATTGATTTTACGCCTGTCTGAGCATCATCGAAATTACCATAGATAGCGCAAACACCAACATTGTTGCCTTCCTGAGTTGTCATCTGAAGTTTCTGCATAGGGCTAACACCATCATTTGGATAGAAAACAAGAATTTTTGTACCTTCAACATCTTTGAAGCCTTCAAGAGCTGCTTTACCTGTATCACCTGATGTCGCAACGAGAATCACGATTTCTTTATCTTTAAGATTCTTCTTTGAAGAAACTGTGAGAAGATAAGGAAGAATCTGAAGTGCCATATCCTTGAATGCACAAGTTGGGCCTTTGAAAAGCTCAAGAATATTTACATTATCGTGAAGCTTTACAACGGGGGCAACATCCTTTGAAGAGAATTTGCCATCTGCATAAGCACCCTCAACGCAATAATCAAGTTCTTCCTTTGTAAAATCAGAGAGATAAAGACCAAGAACTTTTTTAGCACGTTCTTTATAATCTGCTGAGCAAAGAGCCTTAAGCTCATCAGCAGATAAAGCAGGAATTTCAACGGGAATATAAAGACCGCCATCGGGAGAAATACCATCAGTAATTGCTTTTGAAGCAGTTACTCTTACACTATTATCTCTTGTTGATGTATATAACATAAAAACACATCCCTTAAAAAAATCAAATTACATATTAACCCATTATATTTAATATCAATTGATTTTAACAAAGGGATGTGAAATTGTCAAGTATTATCAAGGTTTTTAGGGTATTCCTTTTCCCCTGTTGCAACAAAATTTGCAAGTTTTTTCATATAACCCCAAAAGCCTAATTTTTCAACCGTATTTTTTGCGGTAATTTTATGCTCAGCAACCTTTTTACCATCAATCATAATTTTGATATTTCCTATTGTTTGCTTTTCAACAACAGGCGCTTCAAGGCACTCTTCCATTTTAACTTTGATTTCAATTTTATCTTCCTCGCCTTTTTTTACAATTACAGGTGAAATTGTCGGCATTTTGGGTTTAACAAAATTCTCCTTACCACCAACAACCTCAACCTTTTTTGAATATTTTTTACTGATTTTCGGTGTTACACAAGAATAGTTTGAAAAGCCCCAATTAAGCATTGTTTTAGCAGTATCGAAGCGGTCATTACTGTTATCGCTACCCATTACAACTGCAACCAAATGCAGTCCGTCACGTTCCGCTGAAGCACTGACACAGCAACCTGCTTTTGCGGTTGTTCCCGTTTTCAGACCTGTTGTTCCGCTATAAAAACGCACCAGCTTATTGGTATTAACGAGCTCGGTTTTACCATCTCTTAAAGAGTCCATCCAGACAGTTGTGTAATCTCTTATAAAGTCATATTTTAAAAGTTCGCAGGACATAATTCCTATGTCTCTTGCAGTGGTTAAATGAGTATCGGTAGTGTCATCAAGTCCTGTTGCATTTTCAAAATGAGTATTATTCATTTTAAGCTCTTTTGCACGCTTATTCATCATATCAATAAAGGCGGTTTCGCTACCTGCAACATACTCACCCAGAAGAGTTGCCGCATCATTTGCACTACCGATTGCAGTAGCCCGAAGGAGCTCATCAACGGTCATACTCTCCCCTTCTTCAAGCCATATCTGAGAGCCACCCTTTGTTGCAGCATTTGCCGAGCAAGTAACCTTGTCAGCAAGGGTTATTTTCTTACTGCTTATAGCTTCCGCAACCAAAAGCATTGTCATAATTTTAGTAACGGATGCAGGAAAAAGCTTGGTATCAGGGTTATATTCCATTAAAACTTCACCGCTTGAAACTTCCATTAAAACCGCTGCTTTTGCCTTAATTTCAACGGGTAGACTTTCTAATTGCTTCTTATCTTCCTCACTTACAACATTTTTTACAACTGCAACATTTTCATTTTCTTTTACAATTGTTTTATCGGTTGCAAAAACTGTTAATGTAAAACTGCATATCATTGTTAATGTTAGTAAAAAAACAAAAACTCTTTTCATAAAACCACTCCTCTAAATGATTTTATGAAAGAGTTTTTTAATTTATGTGCATTCAGCAACGATGTGAAGAGGTAACGGGGCAACCCACCACCGCTAACGCGGTCAGTAAATTGCAATACTTTTACTCGTTTGAGATTGTTGTACCACCCACCGCTAACGCGGTCCCCCCTCCTTTTTTACATTTGTAAAAAAAGAGGGATAGAAACTACTCTCATCAACACATTCCGCATTCCGAACTCCGCATTCCTCATTCACAAACAAGGCAAACCCATCCGCCTTGTTCAATGCGTTCAACTAATTTAAGTCCTGCATTTTGGAGAGCATTAACAACTTCATCTGCTCTTGTATCAATAATACCTGATGCAATAAATTTTGCACCCTGCTTCATAAATGCTCTTACCTGCGTGCTGAAAAGAATGATTATATCAGCAACGATATTCGCCACAACAACATCATACTGCTTTGTAACCTTATCTGCCAAATCACCGCAGACAAATTTGAGTTCGGGCTCATCAAGACCATTCATTTTTCCGTTTTCTTTTGCAGTTTTAACAGCAAGCTCATCAATATCAACACCAAAGCCTTCAGTTGCACCCAAAAGCAATGAAGCAATTGCGAGAATACCGCTGCCGCAACCGATATCAAGAACTGTATCTCCATTCTTGATTATTTTATCAAGGGTTTCAAGGCAAAGACGGGTTGTATCGTGAGTGCCTGTGCCAAATGCAGCACCGGGTTCAATATTGAGAACAGCTCTGTCAGCTGCATCGAAATCCTCAATCCATACAGGACGGACAAAAAGTCTTTCACCAATGGATGTTGGCTTGAAAAACGCTTTCCATTTATCTGCCCAATCCTCTTCAGAGCAACCATCGGTTTCAATTCTGAAATCAATTTTCTCTGCAGTTAATCTATCGGAAATAAAAGAAACTGCTTCTGCAGGATTATTGCCCTCTTCTATGTAGATGTGAACAATGCTTTCAGCTCTGTCCTTCTGAAGCAAATCTTCATCAATCAAATCAATGTGAGCAATTTCCCATGCAGCTTCTTCAAGGTCGCTGTAATCCTCAATATAAATACCATAAGGCACAGCCATAACTGCAATATTTGATACTCTTTCGGTATCCTCTGTTTTTACATATATTTTAACTTCGGTATAATTCATTCTAATTATTCTCCGTCCATTATGTTCGCTTGTGGTTCAACATCAATTCTGCCGTGGTTATAAAGCTTTCTGTTATCAAGCATCCAGAGTCTGCCTGTAAACTCACCTGCTTTAACTCCGCCTACTGCTTCTGCCATTTCATACATATTGGCATCAAAAAGGTCAAGCTGTGAAAGAACTTCGGCTTCAATAAAAGCAGGTCTGACTGCTGCACCGAATTCAAGCTTTCCATGGTGGGAAATGAGCATATGCTGAAGAAGATATTTCTTTTCGGGTGTGATTTCAAGGTCATCGCATTTTCTGCCAACATCTTCCGCACCCATAACAAGATGACCTAAAAGCATACCTTCGAGAGTGTGACCGTCAACGATACCTGCACCGTTTACTGTGTATTCGCGCATTTTAGCAATATCGTGAAGAATTGCACCTGAAAGAAGAAGTTCTCTGTCGATGCAAGGATAAATACTGCAAACGCATTCGGCAAGGCGAACAATAGAGAGAGTATGATATAAAAGACCGCCTGTCATAGCATGGTGAAGCTTTTCTGCTGCAGGGAAAGTCAGGATTTTTTCCTGATTATCTCTGAGCATTGAAAGAACAACCTTTTTAAGCTCTTCATCCTCAAAATCATTAACAAGTCTTATTATGCTATCAAGCATATCATTTCCGCTGTAATCGGAGCTCTTAACAAAATCTGCCATATCAAACTCATCTTCTGTTGCAGGGCGCATTCTTTGAATGATGAACTGGTCATTTCCGTTATACTGCTGAATTGTGCCACGGATTTTTATAACTGTATTAACCTCGGGAAGAGTGTGCATTTCTTCTCTGAAATCCCACATTTTTGCAACCATTTCGCTATCTTTATCGCCTAATTTAATATCAAGATAAAATGTACCGTTTTTTGCACTTTTCTTATCACAAGCTTTAACAAGAGCAAAGCTTTCAACCAAGCCTGCCTTTTCTGTTTCTGTAAATTTCATCTTTTATACCTCTTCAATTAATTTATTTATTACATAACTTGCCATTAAATACCCTGCAACCGGCGGAGTAAATGAAACTGAGCCGGGAACAGAATCCTCTGTTTTTATTGGTTCTTCTTTAGAATAAACAACGGTTAATTTCTTAACGCCTCTATTCTTCAACTCCCGTCTTATAACTCTTGCCAGCGGACATACACTTGTTTTATTAATGTCTGTTATTTCAAAAAGCTCAGGATGAAGCTTATTGCCTGTTCCCATAGAAGATATAACGGGTATATTAAGCTTATTTGCCCTTTCAATAAGCTCCAGCTTTGCAGTCACGTTATCTATTGCATCAACTATAAAATCATATTGCGTAAGGTCTATTTCATCTGCAGTTTCAGGAAGATAAAATAAATCAAATTTCATAAAATCGATATTAGGATTTATGCTCAACGCTCTTTTCTCTGCTACATCAACTTTTTTCTCGCCTATATTATCATTTGTAGCAATAATCTGACGATTGATGTTAGTTATGTCAACTGTATCTTTATCAACAACCGCAACAGTTCCAACACCACCTCTGACAAGTGCTTCAAGTACTGCGCCACCAACACCACCGATTCCAAAAACTATAACCGATGATTTATTAAGTTTTTCCATTTTTTGCTCGCCTAAAATACGGGCTGAACGGGAAAATCTTTCGTCCATTTCAAACTCCTTAAAATAATATACAGTAATTATATAATATAGTTGAAAAAGTTGTCAACAATTAAAGGTAGAATTATTTTTGGGTGGTGTTATTTTTGAAAAAAAGAGTTTTTTTCGCTTTGCTTATTATAATTATTTCATTTCTTGCTCTTTCGGGAAGATTGTTTTACATTTCTTCAAACAGTGATTATGTTTCAGCTCAACCACATATAAGAGTTCGGGAATTAGGAAACAAAAATGGTACAATTTACGATAGGAACGGAAAACTGCTAACAAATACAAAAACCAAAACAATTATCTGTGCGATACCAACCCCTGAAAATGGGGTATTAATCAGCAAATTAAAGGGTAAAAAATTTGCAAAAAGCACTATATTAAAAGGTTATTTTACAAGTTTTATTACAGAGAAAAGTAAACAGATAAACGAGAATTCAGATATTAAAAAATTCGATATATTTGAAAGATATTCAGGCAGCATCGCTCTACATTTAATTGGCTACACAGATATTGATGGTAATGGTGTAACGGGAATAGAAAAATACTATCAGAATGAAATCAAAAAACACAAAGGCACTCTTTCTGTTGCTTACTCAGCAGATGCTTTAGGAAGAATGTTAATTGGAGAAGATGTTGAAATACGAGATAACAACTATTATTCCCAAGGAGGGATTATGCTGACAATTGACAAAGATATTCAGATTTTTGTTGAAAAGGCTTTAAAAAACGGAAACATTAACAAAGGTGCGGCAGTTGTGCTTGATGCGAAAACCTCTGCTGTTTTAGCTTGTGCTTCAACACCTACTTACGAAAGAAATAACATAGAAGAATATTTAAACTCATCTGACGCCCCTTTTCTTAACAGAGCATTTGAGTGTTTTCCCGTTGGCTCGGTGTTCAAGCCCGTTACTGCCGCAGCAGCTTTGGAAACAGGGGTTAAACTTACTGAATACAACTGCAAAGGCTATATTGAAAAAAGCGGAAACAAGTTTAACTGCAACAAATTAGAGGGGCACGGGAAGCTGGATTTTGATACTGCGATTTCTATGTCCTGCAATCCGTATTTTATTGAATTGAGCACACAAACAGGTGCTGAAAAGCTTTTAAAAACTGCAAAGAAATTAGGCTTTGGTAAAGCCGTCAATTTTGGTAATGGATTTGTTACTGCTTCGGGGGTTTTTCCCGATATCAAAGACCTAAACAGCTCTGCAGCCATAGGGAATTTAGGCTTCGGACAAGGTATGCTTACCGCTTCGCCTCTTCAAATTGCTAATTGCTTTGCAACAATAGCAAATGGCGGTATTTATAACGAGCCATATATTTACAAAGGCTCTGTTGACAATAACGGCAATTTAACCCCTACAATACAAAACCAAGGGAAAAGGGTGTTATCAAAAAGCACTTGTCAAACAATAAAAAACGCTATGGCAAAAACCACAACGGACGGTACAGGAAAATCTGCTTTTTCTTCACTTTTTAATTCCTGCACAAAAACTGCTACTGCCCAAAGCGGACAATATGATAAAAACGGGCTTGAAATAAAATATTGTTGGTTTGTTGGCTTTTTTCCTATTGAAAATCCTCAATATGTTATCTGCATATTAAAAGAAAACGGAAGCTCCGGCGGAACAGACGGAGCACCCGTTTTCAAAGAAATCAGTGAAAGTATTTATATAAATAATATTAGTCGTTAAGGTCTAAAACTCTTTGAGCGCCTAAAAGAACGCCGATTTTTGCACTATGGAAATTAAGACTACCCTGAAGCCATACAGCAAAGGGTTCTCTCAAGGGTGCATCTGCAGAAAGCTCGATAGAAGAGCCATTTGTGAACGCACCTGCCGCCATAATAACATCGCTGTCATAGCCGGGCATTGCCCAAGGCTCAGGCACAACATAGCTATCAACAACAGAACCGCTTTGAAGTCCTTGGCAGAATTCAATAAGCTTTTCACTATTACCAAGCTTTATACATTGGATTATATCTGCACGGGTTTCTTGGCTCGTTGGTGATACCCAATAGCCCATTTCTTCAAAAACAGACGCGGTAAACACAGCAGTTTTAAGAGCTTCACCTGTTACATGGGGTGCGTGGAAAAGGCCCATAAAAATATCTCTTGTGTTACCGAGAGTAGCGCCTACCTCTTTACCGATACCGGGAGTTGTAAGACGATAGGAGCAAAGCTCAACAAGTTCCTTTTTACCCGCTATGTATCCCCCACATTTGGCAATACCACCACCGGGATTTTTGATAAGTGAGCCCGCAAAAATATCAACGCCAACCTCTGCAGGTGTTTCATATTCTGTAAATTCACCGTAACAGTTATCAAGCATTGTAATTGCTTTACTGTTTGCTTTTGCAATATCTGTAATTTCTTTGATTTCCTTTGAGGTTAAGGTTGGTCTTAATGAATATCCTCTTGACCGCTGAATATAAACCACTTTATATTCTTTCTCATTAAGTTTATTCTTCAATTCATCAAGGTCAACAGTACCGTCGTCTTTAAGCTCTACGATTTCAAAACCTATGCCAAAATCCTTTAAAGAGCCCATTCCCTCGCCTGATAAACCGATTACAGAGTGAATCGTGTCATAAGGTATTCCTGTTGCACAAAGAACGGTATCACCGGGACGAAGAACGCCAAAAAGCATAACGCTCAAGGTATGAGTACCACTTGCAAAGCTATGACGGATAAGTGCATCCTCTGCACCGAAAATCTGTGCAGTTACCTCATCAAGAACTTCACGACCTCTGTCACCATAGCCATAACCCGTTGAACCTGCAAAATGGGATTCGCTGACGCTATTATCAATAAATGCTTTTAAAACCCTCTGCTGATTAAATTCGGTTATTTTATCAATTTCTGAAAATCTGTCACTACACTTCAAAAGTGCTTTTTCAGAAATTTCTTTCATTTGTTCACTAAAATTAAAGAATGACATTTTATTCTTCCTTCTTCATATAAATCTTTCCGTAGATCGAAAAGCCCATATTTTCATATAAATTCATATTTTTATCTTCACACCAAAGATAAACATCTTCAATATCTTTCTTTTGCAATTCACTTAAAAGTGATTTTACACACCTTGTTGCATACCCTTTGTTTCTATGATTTTCGCTTGTGAAAACTCCTGCAACCACAGCTGTATTCCCAAAAACAAACGGTGCAACTGCACAACTGACAGGAACTTCATCTGCCATCATATAAACACCACACGCACAAGACTTGTTCACCTTTGCTGAAAACAAGGAATACCAAGTTTCAAAGGAGCCATTACGAGAAAGCAAATTAAAAACACTTTCATAACTACCCAACCTTGATGACGGTGTAATGACTATAGTATCATAAAGCTCCTTATTTTCAGGTGTTATTTTTAAAACTGTCCTTTCTTCAAGACAAATTTCCTCGAAAAAGAAATCGGATAAAACATTCCTTATACCTTGAAATTCCAAGAAAGAAGAAAGTTCCCCCGTATCTGCTTTATCGCTTAATCTGCATATTGTTGCAGTTGCTCCTCTAAAAGAAAAAAGGAGTGTTTTTTCACCGTTGATTTCCTGAAAATATACTCCGTCAGAAGCCCAACGGGCAAAATGGAAATCCGTATTTATTACAGACATAAACGGTGGGAACCCACCGTTTATGTCTGTAAATTGATACGTTTTTTTTATCATATTTCACAGCCACCGTGGCTTCTTACTTTAAGTATGTAGCAGGAATTTTCACCGAAAACTTTTTTCATTGAAGCAACATAGCTTTCAGTTACCTCAATGGGTACAAATGCCTGAATTGTACCTGCAAAGCCACCACCGTGAACACGATATGCACCTTTACCTTTAAGAAGTTCTTCTGTAAGGCAAAGTGCAAGAGCAACAGGCTGAGAATCAGGATTTGAAAGAGTAAAGCAGTTCTGATTATACATATATGAAGATTTACCGCTTTCAATAATTGTTGCCTTGAAAGACTCAAAATCTCCATTAGCAAGAGCAGCTGCAAGTCTTTCAACTCTCTTGTTTTCATTATAGAAATGGATTGCTCTCTCAATAGCTCTGTCCCCTGTTTTCTTACGAATTTCGCCCATATTATCGAAAACATCTTTTTCGGGAACCTGACGAAGAACTTTTTTGTCGAAAAACTCAGCAACAGAATTCATTTCAAGACGAATTGCCGCGTAGTCACCTGTAAGGTCTGCGTGGTTTCCGCCGGTATCAACAATGCAAAGGTTGTAACCGTGTTTTGCAATATCAAAATCAACCTTATTGATTACGGGTTTTGCGGTATCTTCAAAGTCAATCTGAACAAAGCCACCAACCGAACAAGCAGTCTGATCCATAAGACCGCATGGCTTTTTGAAATATACATTTTCTGCATACTGTGAAATCTGTGCTATTTCAACTGCACTGATTTTGCCGTCGTTATATAAGTAATTAAGAATTGTTCCGATAAGTACTTCATAAGCTGCAGAAGAAGAAAGACCCGAGCCTGAAAGAACACGAGATGTCACAGAAGCATTGAAACCGCCATATTCATAGCCTAACTGACCGAAACGAGCGCAGATACCTCTGATAAGTGCAGTTGATTTACCTGCTTCTTCATCTTTGATTTGTAAATCTGCAGAGTCAACAGAAATGGGTGAATAACCCTCGGAATTGACGCAGATTACGCTGTCATCACGCTGTGATACTGCTGCAACTGCATCAAGATTAATTGCTGCAGCAAGAACCTTACCATTGTTATGGTCGGTATGATTACCGCCCACTTCAGTTCTGCCGGGTGCAGAAAAAAATCTTAAATCTGCATTTTCAGAAAAATCTTTTTCAAAGCTTTCTGCAAGTTTTATATATCTTTCCTGTTGGAAAGATGCTTCGTCGTTACCGTAAACCGCAACAAGTCTTTCATAAAAAGCTTTTGTTAAAATATCATTCTTTTTCATTTTTATCGTCCTTTCGGATTAATTTAAATAATATATCAAGGAACAGTAAAGAAATACCGCTGATTACCAATAATATTGCAATCGGGGTAAGGAAAGCCGGAGTAAACGGGTCAAAAACATTACAACCGATGATACTCCATGAAATAAGACGAGGTAAAAATCCAACAACAGACAAAGAAATAAATGGTACTATTTTCATATCTGTTGCACCATATGCTCTGCTTACTGTTCCCACAGGTGCTACCGGCACAAAACGAAGAGCAACAAGCATCCATTTATTACCCTTGCCATGGAAATCCATAAAATCTGATAAAGATTCAGATTTTAACAGCAATTTATGAAAACTGCCACCGCCAAACTTTCTTCCCCATAAAAATTTTATTCCAATAAGCATGCTAAAACCGATTATATTTACCGCAACTGCAATAGGGGGTGAAAACACAAGACCTGTTCCGATAAATAAAACAGAAAACGGTATAAAGCCAACAATTGTTTTAACCAAGAAAAAAAACAAAATAACTGCCACTGCAGCTAATTTATCAAAACGGGCAATAAACAGTTCAATATTGGTAAACCATGCATTTATTTCTGCAAGTTGCTTCTGAAACTGAGGCATAGGTATAAGTAACATCACAACAACAGCCAGAACAGCACTAACAAAGCAACCGATACTTAAACGGCGAAGATTTCTGCTTCGTTTTTCATCTGCTGTTAAATTTTTAAAGCCCAACTCCTCACTCCTTTACATACAGTGGTATTTTATAACAATATTCAAATTAGGTCAAGAGAATATGAAATAATCGTTGAAAGAAATAGTATTTATGTGTATAATATATTCGGTGATTTTATGAATAGAAAACTTAAAGCCGTTATACTTGACGGTTACACAGAAAACCCCGGTGATTTATCATGGGATTGTATAGGTGATTTAACAGACCTTACAGTTTACGACAGAACTCCCGAAGAGCTTGTTATTGAAAGAGCCAAATACGCTGACATAATAATTTTAAATAAGGTTAAATTAACCGAAGAAATTATTGCTCAGCTACCAAATTTAAAATTCGTTGGCACTCTTGCAACAGGCTATAATCAGATTGACGGCGTTGCTTTGAGAAAAAGGAATATTCCCCTTTCAAACATCCCCTCTTATTCAACAAATGGTGTCGCTCAAATGGTATTTGCTTACATTCTTGAATCCGTTAACAGAGTAAGTGAATACACCACTTCAGTAAAAAATGGTGATTGGGAAAAATGCAAGGATTTCTGCTACTGGAATATGCCGTTATTTGAGCTTGATGGTAAAACTCTCGGCATTATAGGTTTTGGTAAAATCGGCAGAAGAGTATCAGAAATTGCTAAAGCTTTCGGTATGAATATTTTGGTTTACACCCCGTCAGGTAAAAAAGATAATGCGCCTGATGTAAAATTTACTGATATGAATACGGTTCTCAAAAATTCTGATTTTATTACTGTTCATTGTCCTCTTACAGATAAAACAGCAGGACTTATTAATGAGGATTTTATCAGCAAGCTTAAAGATGGTGCTTGTATTATTAATACTGCCCGTGGCGGTGTTGCAAATGAAAATGACATTGCCAACGCTTTGAAATCAGGCAAACTTTCTTGCTACTGTGCTGATGTTTTATCTACAGAACCACCAAAAAGCAACAACCCTCTTCTTACTGCCCCAAACTGTTTTATTACCCCCCATATTGCCTGGGCAGCTTATGAAACAAGACTTCGCCTTATGGGTATTCTTGAGGGAAATGTAAAGGCATTCCTTAACGGTAAGCCTACCAATGTTGTTAACTAATTTATTTATATTGGAAATTAAACCATTTTTTTCTGTTTTATCGTTATATTTTTTTGCATAATGACAAAACTTAAAAATATAAGTTAAAATTATGTCAAAGTCCTTGCATTTATTCATTTTTATGGTAAAATAGACAAGGTTAAAAATAAACTAACAAAAAATATTTGGAGGTAATTCAAATGTCAGTTAAAGTTGCAATTAACGGTTTCGGTCGTATCGGCCGTCTCGCATTCCGTCAGATGTTCGGCGCTGAAGGTTACGAAGTAGTAGCTATCAACGACCTTACAAAGCCCTCAATGCTTGCTCAGCTTCTCAAGTATGACACAGCTCAGGGCGGTTACTGCGGCAGAATCGGTGAAAATCTTCACACAGTTGAAGCAGACGACGAAGCAGGTACAATCACAGTTGACGGCAAAACTCTTAAAATCTATGCAATGGCTGACGCTGCTGAACTCCCCTGGGGCGAAATCGGTGTTGACGTTGTTCTTGAATGCACAGGCTTCTACTGCTCAAAAGAAAAGAGCATGGCTCACATCAACGCAGGTGCAAAGAAAGTTGTTATTTCTGCTCCCGCAGGTAACGATCTCAAAACAATCGTTTTCTCTGTAAACGAAGATACTCTTACAGCTGATGACCAGATCATCTCTGCTGCTTCTTGCACAACAAACTGCCTTGCTCCCATGGCAAAAGCTCTTAACGATTATGCTCCCATCCAGAGCGGTATCATGAGCACAATCCATGCTTACACAGGTGACCAGATGATTCTTGACGGTCCTCACAGAAAAGGCGATATGAGAAGAGCACGTGCTGGTGCTGCTAACATCGTTCCCAACTCAACAGGTGCTGCTAAAGCTATCGGTCTTGTTATTCCCGAGCTTAACGGTAAGCTTATCGGTTCTGCACAGCGTGTTCCTGTTCCCACAGGTTCTACAACAATCCTTACAGCTGTTGTTAAAGGTGCAGACGTAACAAAAGAAGGCATCAACGCTGCTATGAAGGCTGCTGCTTCCGAATCTTTCGGTTACAACACTGATGAAATCGTGTCTTCAGACGTTATCGGTATGAAATACGGTTCACTCTTCGATGCAACTCAGACAATGGTTTCTAAAGTTGCTGATGACCTTTACGAAGTTCAGGTTGTTTCCTGGTATGACAACGAAAACAGCTACACAAGCCAGATGGTTAGAACAATCAAATACTTTGCAGAACTTGCTTAAGTTTGATTTGATTTAAACTAAAAATCCTCTCACACGAAACATTCGTATGAGAGGATTTATTTTTTTATTCTTTTTCAATTAAATAAAAGTTTAGAGTAAAATATGTATCACTTAATAAATAATATTCTGCTCTTTGTTCATTCACCTCACAAGCAGAAATTATAAAATCCCCTTCTCCATCCTCCAATTTAATAAACAACTCATCAAAATCCATTGTTAAAATTTCTAAATCATAGCCAATATAATTGCAAATTTCACGAGCTATGTCAACATCTAATCCGACTATATCACCATCATCGTTTGTATAAACACGATTTTCAAAATTAGGGTCACAAAGCATTGTTAAAGTTCCGTTTTTGTTATTATTTTTACTGCTTGTAAATTCAACCCCTTTTAAATGGACATTTATAATTTTTTCAATTGTGCCTTTATCTTTCAATTCTTTGATAGCTTGGTTAAATACATTTTGAAGATTTTCGTTTTCTAAATTAAAATAAGCACAATAATCAATGCTATATTCACATTTTTCTTTTTGTTTTATACTACGCCCCGTCCCAATATATGAATTAAATTCAAATTCATCGAGAATACCTGCATCAGCCTTTTTATTTTCTACTGCAAGAACAACATCTGAAGTTGAATTATATGTAACTTTGGTATAGCCATAAGAATTATACGCCTCACAAGCCAATTCATTAACAGAAGCATATTTCACTGCAATTATTTTTTCTGTTTCCAATAGTTGAAAAATTTCATCACAAGAAGAAAGGGTGAATACACAAGCGATACACAGAACAAAGCATATTATTCTTTTCATTTCACACACCTACTATAAAAAAACCGATTTGTGCATTTATGCATAAATCGGTTTTTTCATATTTTATTTCTGGTCAACATCAATTTTAACAATTTTAAAATTGATAATTCCTCGAGGTGCTTCAACAACTACCTTATCGCCAACCTTATGGCCCATAAGGGCTTTACCAACAGGAGATTCATCGGAAATCTTGCCCTCAGCCGGATTTGCCTGAGCAAAGCCTGTAATTGTATATGTTCTTTCTGCAGCACCTCTTGTTGTTTCCTTAATAGTTACAATTGAACCAAGGTGAACAACCTCTGTGTTTGAATTCTCTTCTTCATCAATAATGGTAGCTCTTGAAAGCATTGTTTCAATATCATTTATTTCTGCTTCAAGTTTTGCCTGTTCGGACTTAGCCTCGTCATACTCACTGTTTTCGGATAAGTCACCGAAAGAACGAGCGACCTTGAGTTTTTCTGCTATTTCGGAACGGCCCTCGGATTTGAGTACTTTAAGCTTTGCAGAAAGCTCCTCATAGCCTTCTTTGGTTAAAACAATATCCTGTGCCATTGTGAATTACATCCTCTCAAAAATTAATTGCACAAGCAAGTGTGCAAATTCAATAAACAGTATTATATAGAAGTTGAACAAAAAAGTCAAGTTAAATTATTTATCAGAAAAAGCTGAGCAAATTATATTATGCTCAATATTAAACGGCAAAAGAATTTGATAGTAAGGCTGGTTTTCAAAATATCTCATATCAGGATATAAAAGAAACTCCTTTTCTTTTACTTTTATCATAAGCCTTCCGTTATTATCAACGGCATCTAAATCCAAAAAAACATCAGATTTACATTTACTCTCATCATCTTTAACAGAAATAAATGTCCCGTATTCATAATAACACTCCTTTTTAAATTTCTCCGTAAATTGATTATCCAAGGTTATTACTGAAACCGTTTTTGATATTCTAACAATTTCATAAAGCTCCTTATAGGGTGAAAATTCATCTATTTTTATACATATATTCTTCCACTCTTTGTTAATAGTTTTTATTTGATTGATAAGAGATGAAAGCATGGCTCTTTGGTAGTATTCTTTAGGAGAATACAGATAATCTTTTAAATTTTCATTTTCCTTATATTTTTCAGGAACCAACACCCTGCCTTTATATACTTTCAGAAGAGTTAAAACATCATCTTTTTTTAAATCTTTTTCTGTTATCTCAAGAATTGTTACATTCCTTGCATTAACATTTATGTTATATCTTTTTATACCACTATTTTTTTCATTTTTTCTTTTTTTCAATAATCTTTTTTTGGATTCCTTTACTAATCCTATTTCATCAACAAAATCTAAAATCAACATAAAAAACTCCCCAATTTCATTCTATGAAACCGGAGAGTTTTTATTATCAAAATATTATCCGCAAATCTGCAAACCTGCAGGTTTGGAAAGGTAGTTCATCGGGTTAACCCAACCGCCATTAATCATAAGACCAAAGTGGAGATGTGCGCCAAAAGAATAACCTGTATTACCGGCAAGACCGATAACAGTACCCTGCGTTACATAATCACCGACATTAACATGAACTGATGAAAGATGTGCATAATATGTTTTAACACCTTCACCGTGGTTAATAACAACATAAAGACCATAACCACCGCCGTAACCACTGCTGTTTGCGACTTCAACTGTACCCTCTTTAACTGCAACAATCTGTGCACCATGAGTACCACCCCAACGGCAGATATCAATACCGTTATGCTGTCTTGTTACACCATTAAGTGTTCTCATTTTAAAAGAAGATGAAACATAAGTATCGCTGTAAGGCAATGGCCAAATCATATCACCTTTAACCTGACCTGAACCAAATGAAGTGTTCTGCTGAGAAAGCTTCTGCTCATAATCAAGAATTGCTGCTTCACCTTTTTCCATAGCGGCTTCATATTCTTTACTCTTTGAATTAAGACCGTTTACGATACTCATAACCTTATCGAGGTCTTTTTGAATTAAAGCTTCTTTATCCTCAATAATCTTACGGGCATCGACCTGCTCTTTTTTCTTTGCTTCGTGTTCTTTTTTTGCCTCGTCAAGCTCTTCAACCTTGGAATTAAGACGAGTTTTCATATCTTCAATTTCAAGAACCTTTGCTTTAAGAGATTCGATATCTTCTTCAAGGTCTTTTATAAGCTTATCATCGTGCTCTGCAATTCTGTCTATAAGCTCTGTCCTTTCAAGATATTCCTGAAATTTGAAGTTATCAGATGTAAGAAGATATTCAAGAGTGCTGTTTGCACCAGTCATATAGCTGACACGGATTCTTTCTCCTAAAAGAGTGTAAGTATCTGCTATTTCCTGCTGAATTTCAAGCACTTGTTCATCAAGCTTTTTAATTTGCTTATTCAAATCTTCGATTTCATTTTCAATACCTGTAATCTGATTATCAATAACCTGAATATCTGCATCAATAAGTGCAATTTCATCATTATACAGGTCTATCTGGTCTGTAAGAACATCAATTTTTTCCTGCAAAGCATTGATTTCATCATCATAGGTTGCTGCTTCTGCTTCAAGCTCTGCTATTTTCTTTTCGTTTTCTTTGATTTGCTCTCTTATTTCGTCAATTTTGTTTTCATATTCCTGCTTTTCTGCATCTGTGAGAGCAAAAGCAGAAACTGACATCACACCAAAAACAATAACCAAAGAAAGAATTACGCTTAAAATCTTTTTTGATTTATCAGTCGTTATCAACAACATTACCGTGCTCCTTTAAATATTTGTTAAGTGAAATAATACTACCGAATGCACCGATTACAACACCTATGAATGCAAAAATCCCGAAAATTATCCAAACATAATCAAGGAAGCTAACTGCTTCACCACCAAGCATTGAAAGTACATTTCCAAGCCATATTGAAGCTACACTATAAACTCCGTACTGAATACCTAAACCTAATATTGCAGAAAAAAGCCCTAAAAGGATACCTTCAACCATAAATGGCCAACGAATGAAAGCATTTGTTGCACCAACGGCTTTCATAATACTGATTTCAAGGCGACGGTTGTAAATTGTAATACGGATTGTATTGGAAACTATAAACAAGGAAACAAAGAAAAGAATTGCTACAATACCGATACTGATATATGTAACAGCATTTCTTATACTTGCAAGTTTACCTGCCAAATCGCTGTTTTCACGAATTTGCAATACATTATCAAAGCCTTTGATTTCTGCAACTGTTGCATCAAACAGCTCAAGGTCTTTAACAGTTACTTTATATGCATCAGGAAGAATTTCGGGAGAAAGGCCTTCAAGAAGGTCCGCTTTGTCACCATAAGCTTCAATCTGACGCTGGAAAGCTTCTTCTCTTGGAACAAACTCTACCTCTAAAACATTGGTATGAGCTTCAAGTTGAACTCCTAAAGTCTGGGTCATATAGTCGTCAGCATCGTCATTAACATAAACCATAACAACATTCTGACCTTCAATTAAATCAAGAACTGCATTGATATTAAGGAAAATAAGTGAACCGCTACCAACAATAATAAGGCATGAAATAAGAACTACAATTGTTGCCAAAGAAAGCAAACGGTTAACCCAGATATTTCTGAAGCCCTCACGGGTTAAATAACCTAAGCTTGCGCCTTTCATTGAGCATCAACCTCCTCTTCTGCAGAAGCAGGATCTTCTGCTTCAATAGTATCTTTAGCGGGGTCGATACCGTAGGTTTCCATAAGATATTCAAAATCGGAAGTATCTTCATTAAGAAAATATGAACCGATTTCATCCTCAGGAGATTCAAATGTATAAGGCTCTGCCTCAATATGAGAAGCGTCAGGATAATCGGATTCGATAACGCCATTTTTTATAGTTATAACACGATGGTTAAAGGTTTTAACAAGATGCAAATCATGAGTAACCATAATAACGGTTGTACCATCAGAGTTAATGTGGTTGAGCAAATCAACAATTTCATAACTCATTTTAGGATCAATATTACCTGTGGGCTCGTCCGCAATAATCATACTTGCATTGTTAGCCAAAGCTCTTGCAAGGGCAACCCTCTGCTGCTCACCGCCGGAAAGCTGATTAGGCTTTGAGCGGGCTTTTGAATTAAGACCAACAAGCCCAAGAAGATAAGGAACTCTTTTTCTTATAGCACCCTCTCTTGCACCGATAACGCGCATTGCATATGCAACATTATCATAAACATTCATTGTCTGAATCAAACGGAAATCCTGAAAAACAATACCGAGAGACCTTCTGAAATAAGGAATTTCTCTTTTTTTCATATTGTTAAGATCATACCCGTTTATGTTAATGGTGCCTGAAGAAGGAACCTCTTCACGCATCATAAGCTTTAATAAGGTACTCTTACCTGCACCTGAAGAACCAACAATAAAAACAAATTCGCCATTATCAATCTTTATATCAAGATTATCAAGGGCTTTTGTTTTGGTGTCTTCATACACTTTGGAGACGCCTTTAAATTCTATCAATTTCAACACCCAATCTTAATTTTTTTAACAAAAATAATTATAGCACATCTTATTACAAAATGTAACCCTTTTGTAATAAAAATGTGCTAAATTAATTATTTCTTAATATTTCACGGGATTTGCATCCAAATATTTCTTAACCATTAATGCTACCTTGAAAACAATCGCATCATCAAATTCTCTTAAATCAAGACCTGTGAGCTTTTTAATTTTCTCAAGTCTGTAAACAAGAGTGTTACGATGAACGAAAAGCTTTCTTGATGTTTCTGATACATTAAGATTATTCTCAAAGAACCTCTGGATTGTGAAAAGTGTTTCCTGATCAAGAGTATCAATAGAACCCACCTTAAAAATCTCCTTGAGGAACATTTCGCAAAGAGTTGTGGGAAGCTGGTAAATAAGACGAGCAATACCGAGATGGTCATAGCTAACAATATTTCTTTCTGTGTCAAAAACTTTACCAACTTCAAGAGCAACCTGAGCTTCTTTGAATGAACGAGCCAAATCCTTAACACCAACAACCGGAGTACCGATACCAACGAGAGAATGTGTGAAGAATTCGGATGAAAGAGCATCTGAAATTGAACGGGCAAGCTTTTCTAAATCCTTGCTGTCAATATCGCTCTTCACCTCTTTAACAAGAGCAATATCGTTTTCACTGATATTTATAACAAAATCTTTAGCTTTATCAGGGAAAAGATTTTGAACAACATCATAAACAGAAACATCACTCTTATCGAGAAGCCTTATTAGAAGAACAACTCTCGATGCCTCATTATTAAAATGAAGTTCTCTGGCTTTAAGATAAATGTCACCGGGAAGAATGTTATCAAGAATAATATTCTTAATAAAGTTACTTCTGTCATATTTTTCATCATAAAACTGCTTGATGCTTGAAAGCGAAACAGCAAGAACGCCTATGTAGTTCTGAGCAACGGAATCTTCACCCTCAACAAACACCGCATATTCAGGACGCATATGAGTGCCAAATGCCTGATAAAGATAACCATCACAAGCAACAGGAGTTGCAGATGAAAAAACTGCAGGAGTATTGACATTGCGAACCTCACCGATTCTGCCAAGGTCACTACAAGAAATAACCGCGCCTGTTTCATCAACTATACCGATTGTTCTGTCAACAACATCGCGCATTTGGTGAATAACACCTTGAAATAATCTATTGGACATTTATACGACCTCCAATAATTTTGGCTTTTGACTGTTATACATAATACACAACTTTGCACAATTTTGCAAGTGTTTTTTTGATATTTTTCAAATTTTTTTATGCAAATTGTTATATTTTTGATAAAAAACTTGTTTTATTTGCAAAAAACTAAAAATATTACTATAAAATCCAAAAATACAAGATTTTATGATTTTTCAATCATTTTCAATTCATCTGCAGTAATAACTCTTGCTTCTCCATCTTTCAAAACCGGGTCTAATTCCAATCCCCCTATTGCAACTCTTTTAAGTTCAATAACACTTGTTCCCAAAGATGCGAACATCCTTTTTATCTGATGATATTTACCTTCTTTTATTACAACTTTAAAAGTCTGATTCACCTTATCATCTATTAAATCAAGCTGAGCTGAAAGAAGAACTGTTCCGTCGCCCAACACAACACCATCTGCAAATGCTTTTTTTGCGGTTTGAAAATCAATTTTATCTGAAACTGTGGCAATATAAGTTTTATCAACATGTTTTGCCGGAGATAAAATCCTATGAGCAAAATCGCCATCATCGGTTATTAAAGAAAAACCTGTGGTATCTTTATCAAGCCTGCCTGCAGGAAAAAGATTTTTCCTTTTCAGCTCGTCCGGTAAAATATCAACTACAGTTTTGTCGCGTTTGTCTTCAGAAGCACTCACAACCCCTTTAGGTTTGTTCAACATTATATATACATATTCGGACTGTGAAAGGCTAACGCCTTTGATTTTTATATCATCATCGTAAGATACTTTAAGAGAACTATCTTTTACAACGGAACCATTTACAGATACTCCTCCATTTTTTACCATATTTTTAACATCGTTGCGTGATAAAAGTCCTTGTGATGCAATTAATTTATCAAGTCTTTCTTTTTTCAAAATCCCACCTGCTTTTTAAGTCGGTATATAAAATCCATGGATAAATCCATCAAGCTTAACAGAACAAACATCTCCACCTATTATGCTATCTCCGCTAACAAGAATATTAATTCTTATAAAATCGTCACTTGGCGATGTTTCAGGATAATTTCTTATAACATATGTCCATCTTTTAACTCGTGTTCCTGCATATTTTTCAAGATTAAATCCCTGCTCCAATTGAATTTTATTGTAGTTATTGTAAACCTCATCAAAGGTTTCAGGTATAAAAACATCTCTTACTTCAATCGGCTCTTCATCAACCTGCCAACCACAGCTTGAAATGAACGACAATATTTCTTCTTCCGAATCTGCAGAAACAAAATTCATAGTTTCATGATATTTATGCTGACCTTCACCCATAAGCACCAACAAAACAACTGAAATAACAGTTATAATAATCACTACAGCTCCGACAATCAAAGACTTTTTAATCTTATTTTTTGATACAGAAACAACGAACATAAACACAACTCCTTTACCACAACACTATATGCGTAGTAAGGGAGTTTAATGAAAATTTATTTAAAACAAGCCTAAATAAGCATCAAAAACCGGTTCACCAACAAAAGCACAAATTGCCGATGCTATTGCCAAAAACGGACCAAAAGGAATCACACCTTTCATTTCCTTTTTGCTTATTATCTTTCTGCCTATGGAGAAAAGGACACCTAACAAGGCACTCATAAATAAAGCCACTAAAACAGCCTTCCACCCGAGAACAAAGCCAACTGCTGCCATAAGCTTTATATCGCCGCCACCCATTGCTCTGCCACCTGTTACGAGAGCAATAAGGAAGAACAAACCTGAAACAGCAAAAAGACCGATAACTTTTGAAATAATCCATTCTTTCGTGAATGAATCTGTCAAAAGAGCATCCCCAACTATAAAAAGTCCACCAACAAAAATTGCAATCCACATTGAATCAGGAATAATCTGATGCTCAAAATCAATCCATGAAACAACAATCAATGCAGACATCATAATCATATATCCGACAAGCTTCAAATTCAAACCATCAATTGCATAACCGCCGCAAATAAAAAGATATACAAGCACATACGCTATGCCGTTTAACGCTTCGACAATGGGATATCGTGGAGAAATCGGAGCCTTACAATATCTGCATTTACCACCTAAAAAAATCCAACTAAAAAGCGGAAAAAGGTCTTTCCAATTTAGCTGATGCTTGCAGGACGTGCAAATAGAATTGCCTTTCTTGAAATCCATACCGATTGGCAATCTGTAAATCAAAACATTAAGAAAACTGCCGATTACTGTGCCAAAAACAAAAATTATGGTTGCTATGTATGCCGTAAGGAAATGTATCATACTAACCCTTTCCGACGAAAACGTTTCCGTCTTGTAAGTATAAACTGATTATATCCGCTTTTGGTGTTAAAGTCAACAAATATTATTACTGTAATTTGTTCAAAATTAACATTAACATAATATTGTTTTTTTTATTTAATTATGCTATATTATATTTTGTATAAAACCTAAGGAGGAACTTTTTCTATGAAAAAGACATGCAAACGTGTACTTGCCGTTGTTTTATCACTTGTTATGGTATTTTCAGTGATAAGCGTAGGCGCAGTTGCTATTACCTTTATGGCATTAGCAAATTCAATTACTATCGGTTCCGATGGTTCAACTGTTGTTAACGCAAACAGCGTTGATGAAGCAATCGAATATATGGAGGCAAATCCCGATATGTTCTATGCTCAAGAGCCCACAGCTTTAGCTGATGGTACAACAACTCAGAAAGATGCTAAGATTTACCCAACAGTTATCATTCCCGGTATCAGCCAGTCAATTTCTTATCTTGCTGATGAAAATGGTGAACCTGCTGTTAACTCTAATGGTGAAGAGCTTTCAGGTGGTCTTCTTATTCTTGACTCAACTCAGATTCTTCCCGCAGTTATCAACAACCTTGCTGCTCCCCTTGCAACAGCACTTATTACACAATCTGATGCTGATGGCAAGTTCGGTGAAGGTGTTTATAACACAGTAAGACAGCTTTTCGCTATTCAGTCCAGCGATAAGAACGGTAACCCCATCAATAATCTTAAAACAATTTCTTATGTAAAAGAAGATGGCGTTACTCCCGCATCAGTTTCTGATATGTCTCAGGATGACAGAGATTATTTCTACAGAATGATTCCTATGACATCCATTAAGGATGAAGTTGGAGAAGATAACCTTTATCTTTATGCATTCCCCCTCATCGGCAACCCAATGGAATCTGCTGAAGGTCTTGATGAATACATTCAGGGCGTTAAGGCTGCTAAAGGCGTAGATAAAGTTAACATTGTTACAATTTCTCTTGGTGGTACAATCCTTACTGCTTACCTTGAAAACCTTAAAGGTACAGGCTATCCCGATGTTAACCGTGTTGTTAACGTTGTTTCCTGTCTCCAGGGTACAGATGTTATGGGTGACTTCTATCTCAGAAGCTGGAATCTTGAAGATGAATTCTTCTTCCATGAATATATTCCTATGATTATGGAAGAGACTTCCGGCAATGCCGCTCTCGGTTACCTTATTAATATTGCAATCAAGATTTTCCCCAAACAAGTTATTTATTCACTTCTCACATCAGCAGTTGACGGTATTCTTGATTCATTGATGCTCAACTGTCCTCAGTTCTGGGCAATGATTCCTGCAGACCGTTTTGATGATGCAAAAGAAAAATATAACTTCATTTGGGAAGATGCAGAATATGCAGAACTTGCCGCTAAGATTGATGCATTCCACACTGCAGCTCTCAACCTTAATGATAATTTAACAGAACTTATGAATGACGGCAAGCTTGTACATAACGTTGTTGGTTATGGTCTTGATTATAGTGCACAGGATTACTGCTTCTTTGCAGCAATGAAATCCTCTCTCACAACTAACAGTGACGCTATTATCGATATCGACTCAACTTCACTCGGTGCAACCTATGCTCCCGCAGGTGAAATTCTTCCCGACGAAGTTCTCTTTGCTGAAGATGCTATTATCTCTCCCGACGGAAGTGTTGACGTTTCAACTTGTCTTTTCCCTGAAAATGTATGGCTCTTTGAAGGTCAGCATCACGAGGTTGGCAGAAACGACGTTGTTATCAAGCTTATCGGTAAGCTTATTACAGGTGAAATCAAATCTGTAAACGATATGTCTGACGTATATCCTCAGTTTAACGGCAACCGTAACACAAAGAACATCACTCGTTGGTATCTCGAAGAAGCTGAAGAAGTTCTCAACGCAGAAGACCAGTCAATGTATGCTCCCGAAGACATAGTTGAGCTTCAGGCTGCTTATGACGAAGCACAGGCTCTTCTTGAAAACACAATCTGCGATGCTACTGAAGCTGAAGCTGTATCAGACAGACTTCTCAATGCTCTTCGCAGAGTTGGTAAAGAAGGCGAAGCTGAGGACGAAACAATGATGAATGTTCTTGGAGCAATTGCTAAATTTGTTGATGACACAATTTACAAAGTATTCGGCGGTAACGGCTTCTCTGATATTTCTCAGACAGGACCCTTCCCCGGTTAAGTACACACTTGCACTTATTTCATATCTATGATATAATCTCACTCCCGAAGAAATTCGGGAGTGATTTATTTTAGAGGTACTGAATGAAAGTTTATTTTTATACTTTGGGTTGCAAGGTTAACCAATACGAAACTCAGGAAATGAGTGAGCTTTTAGAAAGAAACGGATATACTATTATATATAATGCGACTGATGCGGATGTTGCAGTTGTTAACTCCTGTACAGTTACTGCAGAAAGCGTAAGAAAAACAAGGCAAACCATACGCAAGCTCAAAAAGAATAATTCTAATATCATTATCGTTCTCACAGGTTGCGCTTCTCAGGCTGAGCCTCATATCATTAATGATTTACCCGAGGTTGATATTTTTATGGGTAACAGAAGCAATCTTGAAATTGCCGATGCCTTGAACGAATTTATTATAAAAAAACAAAAGCTTATCAAACGAACTGAGCATAAGTCCGGGGATGCTTTTTCAGGCACAGGCATATCTCGTTTTGACGGCCACACAAGAGCATTTCTTAAAATTCAGGATGGCTGTGACAGATTCTGTTCTTATTGTCTTATACCTACTGCAAGAGGTCGTTCCCGTTCAAAATCACTTAAAGATATTGATAAAGAACTACAGGCACTTTCAGAAAATGGTTATTCAGAAATTGTTTTTGTGGGTATTAACCTTTCCGATTACGGCAAAAACACTGAATATTCTCTCCCCGACGCTTTACGCCTTGCAGAAAAATATGATAATATCAAAAGAGTTCGTCTCGGATCTCTTGAACCTGACCACATTACAGATGAAATGATAGAGCAAATAAAGACAATTACAAAGCTCTGCCCTCAATTCCATATATCTGTTCAAAGCGGTTGTAACAGTGTTTTAAAGGCAATGAACAGGCATTATACCGCGGAGGAATACGAGCATCTTGCAAATAAATTACGAAAAACCTTTTCTGATGCTACAATTACAACTGATGTGCTAGTAGGATTCCCCACAGAAACAGAAGATGATTTCAACACAACAGTAGAGTTTGTTAAAAGAGTTGGTTTTGAAAAAACTCATGTATTCCCCTATTCCGTAAGAGAAGGCACAAAAGCAGCAAAAATGGAACAATTGACAAAAGCAGTTAAAGAAGACAGAGCCACCAGACTTTCTGCAGTTACAGAAGTAATCCGCGAAGAATTTTTAAAAAAACAAATCGGTAAAACTGTTGAAGTGCTTTTTGAAACTGAAAAAGATGGTTTTTGCGAGGGTTACACTGAAAACTATACCCCCGTAAGAGTTTTTTCTGAAACAAAATGCAAAGGTGAGTTCCTAACCGTAGAAATTATAGAATCAGATAAAGAGTATTGTGTTGGAAAATTTGTATAAATTTTACCGATATTTTCAAAAAATAACCTTGACAATAATATAGTGTTGTGATAATATATCTTTTGTTGTGACAGCACGCGGGTGTAGTTCAATGGTAGAATCCCAGCCTTCCAAGCTGGTCGTGTGGGTTCGATTCCCATCACCCGCTCCACAATGCGCGGTTGTAGCTCAGTTGGATAGAGCAACTGCCTTCTAAGCAGTAGGTCGGGGGTTCGAATCCCTCCAACCGTGCCAATATTATAAATTATGGTGGATGTAGCTCAGTTGGTTAGAGTGCCAGGTTGTGGCCCTGGAGGTCGTCGGTTCGACCCCGATCATCCACCCCATTTTTTTATTTGCATATACTTAGGGATGTAGCCAAGCGGTAAGGCAACGGACTTTGACTCCGTCACGCGTGAGTTCGAATCTCGCCATCCCTGCCAAAAATCCAAGTCGAATGACTTGGATTTTTCATTTATGTCCGCAGGACATAACTTAATTTTGGGCCTTTAGGCGAAAACTTCATTTCAAGTTTACTTGAACTTCATAAAGCATAAATGAATGAAGTTGTTTTCAACAAATGAAGTGCTTTGCAATGAAGTACTTCGTAATGAAGTTGCCTTCGGCAAACGTGGATTTTCTTTTTTTAAAAGCTTTTTCTATAAAAAATATAAATGTAAAAGGATTTTGATAGACAAAAAGCGGTATAAATCCTATAATTAAATCAGCGAGGTGAGAAAAATGGAAATTGGAAACAAATTGAAGACTGCAAGAAATGATGCAAATTTCACTCAAGAGGAAATTGCAGAAAAAATAGGTGTCAGCCGACAAACTATTTCAAATTGGGAAAACAGCAAATCCTATCCCGATATTATAAGTGTAATTAAACTAAGTGACATTTATTCTATCACTCTTGATGCCCTATTAAAGGAGGATAAAAACATGATTAAACACCTTGATGAAACTACAAATATAGTTAAAAGCAAAAATCGCCTCAGGAAGGTTTTGCCGATTTTAATTTATATTATAATATGGGTAGCTTGCATTTTATTCTTCTGGATTTTTAGCGGTGCAACTGATGCGGCTGTTTTTTCCATCTTCGTATTCTGGGGTATTCTTCCCATTACGAGTTTAATAATATCTGCCATAATGGGAAAAGATGATTTCAAACCATTAACAAAAATCGGAGCTATTATTTTAATAGGTATAATGTATATGCTCTGTGAATATTTCACTTTTTCCCTTGCCAATATGGTTGCTTTTGATAAATTTAACTCTATCAGTTTTGATGCTCTGTTAATGGGAACAGGCTTTTCTGCTATCGGAATGGGAATTGGTTGTCTAACAAAATTCATTAAAATCAAAAAACAAAAATAATATTCGTGCAGTCATTGTAATCCGTTTACAATGACTGCACGATATCTGATAAATTATAGAAATTGCCTTCGTATCTTCCGTTAAAATCCTTTTCACTTCTTTGGTTTACAACAAAAACCTTTTCGGTTTTATAGAGAATTGCAACTTTATTAAGTGCATTTTTATCTTCCGTAAAATGCTTTTTGACCTTCTTATAAAGAGGGTCATTTTTTCTTTTGAAAATATCAGGTATCTGCAATGCAGAAGAGCTTGAAAGCAAATCACAGATAAGAGTTTCACGAAGTCTTTCAGGGTCTGCAAACTCTTTAAAATAGTAATAAATATGTATTGCATAATCAGAAAGGCTCATTTTGTTGCCGTCAATTTCATTTCCGAAATCCATAAAAAGCTTAAATGGTGTAAAACCACATTCACCTAAAAGATACTCAAGCGTGAAAAGAAAACGACCGCTGTTATACATTCTTTCGAGAGCGTCCTCGCATTTTTTCAACATACATATTTCTGCATTTGATAACCATGGAGTTGAGGTTACCTCGTATGGCGGTTTTTCGTTAAAATCGCAAGGGTATTTCTCTTTATTTTCTCTCATATCTGCACCATAAAGAAGCTTTAAAAAGCCCATTTGAAGCATATTTGCTTTAAGGCTATACCCAATATCAAAACTTCTTTCAAAGCTCTTTATATCTTCTCCTGTAAGCCCTGCAATCAAATCAATATGAATATGCATATTACCGAATGAGATAAGCTTTTTAATATTTTCTATAAGCTTTTTTGTATCTGTTTTTCGGTTAATTGCTCTAAGTGTATCTTCATTAAAGGACTGCATACCGATTTCAAGCTGAAAAACGCCTTTTGGAGCTTTTGAGAGTATTTCCATTGTACTCTCTTTGAGTATGTCCCCTGCTATTTCAAAATGGAAGCAAGTGCCTTCGGGAATTTTTGTTCCGTAATTTAAGAGTATAAATTTTAAAATCTCATTTGCCCTGCCAGCCTTAGCATTAAAAGTACGGTCAACAAATTTTATTGTTTTAGTACCACTGACTGCAAGTTTTAAAATATCGTTCTTTACTTGTTCTATATCAAAAAACCTTAAGGGTGAACACCTGCCTGATAAACAGAAAGCGCATCTGTAAGGACAACCGCGACTTGTTTCAATATACGAAATTCTGCCTTTGAGATTATCAAAAAACTCATCATTGTATGGTGATGGCGGTGTTTCGCTACATTCCTCCTCGGGAACAAAAATTATATTGCCTTTTTCTCTGTAAGAAAGACCGCTGACGTTTTTCAAATCATCTTTATTTGAATAGGTATCAAGGAATAAGGGAAAGCTATTTTCTCCCTCACCCGAAAGAACAAAATCAATAAAGGAATAGTTTTCTAAAACATTTCCGGCTCTGTATGAAACCTCAGGACCACCAAGAATTATTGTGCAATCTATTTTTTCTTTTAATATTTTGCAAAGTTCAAGAGTTTTTTCTATGTTCCAGATATATGAAGAAAATGAAACGATATCGGGATTTTCGTTTATAATTTGTTCCGCAAAAGTATTTATATCGCTGTTTATGGTGCTTTCCATAACTTTTGCTTCAATTGGCAAAGCAGAATAAGCCCTGACCCCTGAAAGTAAACACCAAGGAGCAAGGGATGCGTGAATATATTTTGAATTAAGACAAGCTATAACTAATTTCAATTTTATTCCTCTGATCGATTTTTTCTACATTTTACCATACTTTTTTAATAAATAAAACAGAAAAAAGAAAAATGTGGTGATGCTGAAATTCTTTATTTTCAACACCACCACAATAAATCCTTTTATTCTATTCTTACAAGATACTGGCAATATGCGTAAACATTCATTATCTTTTTAGCCTCCACCCCATCATCAGCCTGAATAACGGGATTAGTTTCAGAGGGTGTGCGATAAAGCTTAAACACTATTGCATTCTGACCGGGACGCATATTACGGATGCTTTTATATTCAAAATTACGTTTTTTGATACCCAATTGCTCGAACATTACTGATTCAATGTCCGCATTGGTGAAGCATTTGATATATTCGTCTTCATCAAAAATTTCAAGAATGTGTTTAGCCTCTTCAAATGAAATATTGTAGCATTTGAATTGACCCTCGTTAAGAACAGACATCATACTACTGTTATCTAACAGCAATAACGGCAATTTGTTAGCATCTACCATAAGTAAGCCTCCCTTTATTGAAAAAATGTTCACCATTTAGGTTAACTTTATTTTACAATATACTATGCACCTTGTAAAGTATTTTTGCAAAATGTTAATAAATTATGTTTATTTTGACGAAAAACCATATTGATTTTTATCAATATAAATGATAGAATTTATTAAATTATTACAAAAGAGAGGTGAAAGCCTTGAAGGAAAAAGTTTTGAACGGATGCGATTTGCTTGATAGTGGAGTTGCTTTTAATATGCTTTCGGATAAAAGATTAGGGTTAATTTCAAATTCAAACGCACTTTTAAGAAACGGAAAAACAGTTGCCCTTAAAGTAAATGAAAAGTATAACCTTTGTGCTTTATTCAGCGGTGAGCACGGCTTTAACTCACAAAAACAAGCCGGTGGCTTTGATACCGAGGTTTTCATTGAGTGTGAAACAGGTATTCCCGTTTACGACCTTTTCGGCGGTAAAGAACATTTAGAAAAAGCAGAAAAGATATTTAAAAAGCTTGACTGTATTTTATTTGATATTCAGGATATAGGAACTCGTTACTATACTTATCAATATACTCTTCTTGATGCTTTGAAATTATGTAAGAAAACAAACACTGAATTAATTGTTCTTGACAGAATAAATCCCCTTGGTTGCAACAGGATTGAGGGTAATTTATTGGAAAGCGACTGCGTTTCGGAGGTTGGAAGAGTTGCAGGTCAGCCTACCGTTACGGGTATGACTATAGGCGAAATTGCTTTATGGTATAACGACTATTTGAATATAAACGCAAAAGTTAAAGTTATTTCTTGCGAGGGGGTAACGAGAGATTTAAAAATTGAGGACACAGACTTAACCTACATCCCTCCCTCTCCCAATATGAGAAATACAGATGCACTTTTCCTTTATGCAGGAACCTGCCTTTTTGAAGGAACAAATCTTTCCGAAGGTCGAGGTACTGATAGTCCCTTTGAAATCTTTGGAGCACCTTGGTTAAGCTCAGAAAAAGTTATTGAATATCTTAATAATCTGCCCAATGAAGAAAAAACAGCATTTAACGGTTTAAAATTTACTCCTTGTACCTTTACTCCCACATTCAGTGATTATGAAGGTAAAAAATGTTATGGTATACGTATAGAAATAATAAACAAAAATGATGTTAATATGTTTGAAACAGGGCTACAGCTTATAAGAGCAGTCAGAGCAATTCACCCTGGAAAAACTGAGTTTTCAGAACATCTAATAAACCTTGCAGGAACAAATAAAATACTTGATATAAACTTTAATCCTCATAAATATATATGTTCTCAAAAGAAAGAATTAGAAAAGTATAAAAATTCGGTAAAAAAATATTTTATATATTAAAAACTATCTTGTAATTTTGATTTAATATGATAAAATCAAATTATATTTTATTTGACATTTCGGAGGTCTTTTTATGTTAAAAATCGGTCTTGTTGGTGTTGGCGGTATCAGCCATTCACATATTGATGCTTGGGAAAAAATGGAAGATGCAGAGCTTATTGCTATGTGTGATATCCGTCCTGAAAGAATGGAAAAATTCGAGGATAAGCATTGTTACATAGATTTTGACGAAATGCTCGCAAATGAAGAATTTGATATCATTGATATTTGCCTTCCTACATACCTTCACGCAGATTTTGCAGTTAAGGCAATGGAAAAAGGCATTAATGTTATTACCGAAAAGCCAATCTCTTTAAAAGAAGAGGATATTGACAGGGTTTATAAAACTGCAGAGAAGAATAATGTTAAATTTATGGTTGCTCAGGTTCTTCGTTTCTGGCCTGAATATGAGCTTCTTAAAGAAATTTATGAAACAAAAAAATACGGCAAGCTTCTTTCAGGTACAATGACAAGACTTGGTTGCTACCCCAGATGGAGCTGGGATGGTTGGATGATGGATGAAAAGAGAAGCGGTCTTGTTCCCTTTGATTTACATATCCATGACCTTGATTTTATGGTTTATGCTTTCGGTATGCCTAAGGTTGCTCATCAGTATCGCTCAAAGCTTCCGGACCAAGATTTTATCAGCATCAGCTATGATTTCGGCGATTTTCAGATTAATTCCGAAGCTTCCTGGTATGCAACCAGCTATCCCTTTACTGCAGAATTCCGTTTCCAGTTTGAAGATGCAGTTGTTGCTAATGAAAACGGCAAAATGCTTATTCATTTAAGAGATGATAAAAAGATCGACCTTTCAGAAGAAGCAGAAGGCGAAACAGGCGACATCAATCTTCCAAAAAGCAACGCTTATGCAAATGAAATCCGCTATTTTGCTGATTGTGTAAAAAATAATACACCTGTTGAAAAGGTTCAACCCGAAGAATTGAGATGTGTTCTTAATATTTTAAATAATCTTTAATTTAAAAAATCGCACCTACCGAAAATGGTAAGTGCGATTTATTTATATACTCTTTTCTGTTAACAATTCAATTGCATATTTTGCATATTCAGAAATAAACTGACCTCTTCTTGTTACAATTGCGGGTTGTCGGGATTGCTGACAGTTTTTCAATTTATATAAAGCAATACTTTCGTCAAAATCAAAATTTTTAACAAACTGCAACGGTAAAAGGGTTGCGCCAACCCCTGCTCTCGCCATAGACCACGCGGTGCTTACACCCACAACCTCTGTTGCAACATTGGGAGTAATTTCTGCTTCAGCGCACATTTTATCAAAAAGCTGACGCATTTCCTGAGCAGGACTGACAAGAACAAAAGGAAGCTTTTTGCAATCCTTTAAATCTATTTCGGGAATACTTTTTTTAGAAGAAACAGGAAGATTTTCTGAAATCTTTTCGGGAACTGCAAGAACAAGTGTATCCGCTTCTATAAGCTTTACATCTAAAACCGATTCATCAACAGGAAGGTTTACAACAGCAAAGTCATATTTTCCCTCAACAGCATTTTTACGAAGCTGGTCGCTCCCCTCTTCATGAAGAACAACTGTTACACCCGGAAACTTCTTTTTAACCTTATTAACTATATCAGGTATAAGATATAGGCTTCTGAAAGGTGAAATTCCTATTTCAAGTTTGCCGAGCTTCCCTGATTTATAATCTTCCATTGAACGAATAAGCTGGTCTTCTCTGTATATAAGTTTTTTAGCTTCTGCTACAAAATGCTCCCCCGCCGCAGTTAAGGTCATAGGAATATTATTTCGGTCAAAAAGCTTAACATCAATTTCTTTTTCTAAAGACAATATTTGTTTGCTTAATGCAGGCTGAGTAATTCCTAATTTTTCTGCAACAACAGAAAAATTCAAATCCTCTGAAAGCTCTATTACATATTGTAATTGTTTTCTGTTCATTATTTTTCTCCCAAGATAAAATTAATGATCTCACCCACAATAATACTCGCAGTTTTCCCATTTTTCAAGTTAAATTTTCAAAAAAGTGTAATATTTTCAAATTTTAAAAAATAGTTGACAAAATAAATTTTAACGGTATAATATAACCGTCGAGCAATAATCCTTATAACCAAAAAGTTTTAAGGGCTTGCAAATAATACCATAAAAAGACAAACAAACGAAAGGAGAAAACAAAATGCCTTCATGTTTAATTTACCTTGGCATTATGCTCGCGGTTATTATCGTGTGGTTTGTGGTTGTAAAACGTCCTGTCTACGAAGCAGTTTTACTTAGTTTTATAATACTTGTTGCAATCACAGGAACCTGGGGCAACCTTTGGGGTTACATTGATGCGGCTTTATCTACCTCGCTCTTGTATTCAATGGTAGCATTCGTTTCAATGTCCATTTTGTTAACCAAAACAAAAATTATTGACAGTTGTATTGCTGTTATACTCTCCCTTATCGGTAGAGTAACAGGCGGTGCAGGCTATGCTGCAGTTGTTGCAAGCTCATTTATGGGCGCACTTTCCGGCTCAGGTCCCGGTAACGTTATGGCAACAGGCGCAATTACAATTCCTGCTATGAAGAAATCAGGCTTCCCTGCTGAGCTTGCTGCTAACATCGAAAGCAACTCAAGCTATATGGGTAATATGATTCCCCCTTCATCAAATATTGTTGCCGCATTAGGTGCTTTTACTGCACTTTATCCCTCTCTTAATATTACAACAGGTCAGTTCTGGATTGTTCTTTGGGGTATTGCTATCTGGTTTATTATTCAGAGAATAGTAATGGTTTGGGGCTTCTGCAAATACTATAAGGTTAAGCCTATGGCAAAAGAGGAGCTTCCCAACCTCAAAGAAACTCTCAAAACAGGATGGCAGGGACTTTTAATACCCGTAATAATTCTTCTTCCCTTTATTCTCGATTATCTTTTCAAAGATGGCTTCTTCACAGCTCGTCTTGGCGAACAAGGTGCAAAATACCTTTCAAGTTCCATTCTTCTCTTTATCGGTGGTTTGGCTTCAATTTACACTTGCCTTATTGCAAAAGATAAAAAAGTTGTTAAAATCAACAACATTGCAAAAATGTTTGCTGATGGTGTTAAAACCATTGCACCCGCTATCGGTGTTTGTGTATTCGGTTATATGGTTGGTGCTCTCTTCAAAGACCTTAATGTAGCTGAAGAAATGGGCGCAATTATCACCGCTTGGAACTTTGGTAAATTAGGTACTGTTATTGCAGTTTGCTTAATCACCTGCTTTATGGGTATGATTATTCCCGGTTCCTCTCTCGTTGTTATTTTCGGACCTATGTTCATTACAGTTCTCGCACAGGTTGGTTGTGAACCTTTACTTGTTGCTGCAATGCTTCCTTGCATCTGCGGTGTTATGTGCGGTATCACTCCCCCTCTCGGACTTGGTATGTATGCAGGTATGACTCTTGCAGAATCAGATTTCAGTAAAACATTTAAGAATAATATGTGGTGGGTTGGTGCCCAGTTTATTCTTGAAGTTGTAGTGCTTATGGGATGGCTCCCCATATTAGGAATGTAAGGAGGTAGCAAAATGAAAAAAGCATGTAAAAAAATTGCATCAGTTTTAAAAACTATCTTCGGCTACGGAATAATGATTTCTCTTTTCATAGGTGGCCTTACATTCTTCGGTTATGTTGCCGCTCTTATTATCGGTGGCGATACAGCAGCAACAATTTGTGCTGTTATTTACGAAAAAATCATTCCTGTAATCATTTATCTTTCAACAACAATGGTTGTTTTAGGTTTGGTTGCAATGTACCTTGATGGTGAAAAAGCTTTGACAACCGACAAGAAAAAAGCCTCAAAGCACGAAGGCGAAATGTAATTCATTTTAAAATCATAAAGAAAGAACCTCGGTGATTTTATTTGGTCACCGAGGTTCTTTACTTATATTTTCTTTAGATATTTGTTAAGCACATTCCAGTTATTTATTGTCATATATTCCCCTCTTCCGCCATCTGTTCGGAATTCCAGTGGTATTTCTGACTTCTCATCCAGAAGAACGGGTTGCATACCTGCATTTTTTGCACCATCAACATCGGGAATTCTGCCATCCCCACAATACCAACAATCTTCGGGGTTGAGATGTGCATATTTCAATGCAGTATAAAAAATCTTTTCATAAGGCTTCGTAAACATAATATCAGCGCTTGTAAGGCAGAATTCTGGGTTTACCGATGGAAGCCAATGTTTAATTGAAAGAGCAAGACCATCCCCACTCATAGCATTATTGCTTATAATGCCATATCTTATACCCAACTCCTCAAGAGTTTTAAATAGTTTAGGAATACCGTCAATAACTTTTCTTGTAGAATTGAAGCGGTCGAATAATTCTTCTTGTTCGGGCATGGGCAAATCAATATGTAAACCTGAATTCATTGTTGCATATTTAATTATTGCTGAAAGTGGTGCATCAAGATGCTTGCCATCTTTAGTTTTCAAGCCACTGCAGACCTCTTTGATATATTCAGCCCAATATGCTGAAAGTTCTTTTTCATTTGTAACATCAGGGTTTTCTGCTACGGACAAAAGAGCAGAAAACCCTTTTTCAGAGATGCATTTGCCATCATCAAAAAGAGTTCCGCCCACATCGAAAACTATCATTCCAGGTTTTTTATTATACATATTTATACCTTTTTTCTACATATTTTTTCATATTTTAACAGAAAATTATTGAAAAGTAAATCCATTGTGATATAATTGGAAGCAATTATTTTGTTGTTATATATACAAGGATGTCGATTTTATGGAAACAAAATCCAACTTAAATAAGCGTTGGCTTTATCTTATCTCAGGCGTATTTACTATGCTTTTTTCAGGTGTATTATATGCCTGGTCAATTTTAAAAATACCTTTCAAGAATGAATTTAATTGGAGTGACTCTGTTTTAGCATTCAATTTCACATTGACAATGTGCTTTTTCTGCTTGGGCGCATTTTTCGGTAGTTTAATATGCAAAAAAATCGGACCTAAAATCACACTTATTTTTGCAGGTGTTTTAGTTGGAATCGGTTTTGTTTCAACAGGTCTTCTTAGTTCAGAAATCCCATATCTTTTATACCTTACATATGCAATTTTAGCAGGTACAGGTATTGGTATTTCGTATAATGTTGTTGTATCAACAGTTAATTCCTGGTTTCCCGATAAAAAAGGTCTTTCTTCAGGTTGTCTGATGATGGGCTTCGGTATCAGCACCCTTTTACTTGGCAATATCATCAGTGCATTATTTGAAAATGAAAATGTTGGCTGGAGCAAAGCGTATATTCTTTTAGGTATTGTTGTTGCAGTTGTTCTTCTTTTAGCAGGTATTGTTCTTAGAAAGCCATCTGCAGATGTTCAATTCCCCTCACCCAAAGCAAAAAAGAATATTCAGAAAGAAAGCTTTAAAACCAAAGATTTCACAACAAAAGAAATGCTTAAAAGCTTTACTTTTTGGAGAGCGTTTGTATTTATGGCGCTTATAACCGCAGTTGGTAACTCTGTTATAAGCTTTGCAAGAGATTTGGTCATTTCCGTTGATGCAGCACCTGCTCTCGCTACAACACTTGTTGGCGTTCTTTCCGTATTCAATGGTATCGGTCGTATTCTTACGGGTGCTGTTTATGACGCTCTCGGCAGAAAAACTACAATGTTAGCTTCTAACATTCTCACTATTTTTGCAGCAGGTCTTACTCTTGTTGCGGTGCAAATAAACTCTCTTCCCCTTTGCGTTGTTGGGCTTTGCCTTACAGGTCTTTCCTACGGCTCCTGCCCTACTATGACCTCTGCATTTACCGCTTCGTTTTACGGAACAAAGTATTTTGCAACAAACTATAGTCTTACAAACTTCAACTTGATTGTTGCATCATTTATTGCAACATTCAGCAATTCTTTGCTAATCTCAACTGGAAGCTACACCGCACCTTTTATCATGCTTCTCATTTTAGCAGTTGGTGCACTTGGGCTTAATTTTACAATCAAAAAACCGTAACAGAATTTTTAAATCTTTTACAAAAGTATAAATCCCCTTGTTTTACAGATACTAACAGTACAAATTTGTAAAGCAAGGAGATTTTTATATATTATGAAAGCAACAGGAATTGTACGTCGCATAGATGATTTAGGAAGGGTTATTATTCCTAAAGAAATTAGAAGGACACTTCGTATTCGTGAGGGAGACCCATCATATACCACATTGACACTTTTCAACAGGTTTTGTATTGGGGTACATAGTTTTGTAAAAAGAGTAACAGCAGAGTGAATCACTCTGCTGTTTTTAATTAAACTTATCTGTTATATCAATCAGTTCACCAATATCAACTAAAAGATCATCCATATTTTCGTATATTTCAGATTCGTACGACTTAAAAAGTGAATAATCTGAAGCAAATTCTTGAATTAAATAATAAACTGATTCGTCATCCGGATAACCTAAAACAACAATTCGACCTGTGCAATCATAATCTGTAAAAACTTTAATAATATAACCATACACTAATGGTTTGGTTTCTATGACAGTTCTTCGAATATCATAGTTTAGTTTTTCTATCGGAACATTTTTCTTACCGATTTTATTTGCAAAATAAAAAGTTGTAAAAACTGTAGCAAATTCCACCACACACATAACAGCAAAGATAATCCAATCTATTTTGCTGAATTCGTGCATTTCTCTTTCGCCGGTAAAAAACACTGTGATAAAGATATTGATAAACATTAAAGCCAAACCGCAACAAACATATACAATACCTTTTTTTCTTTCAGTTTTTAAATTGTTTAGGTTTTCAATTAAACTTTCGGGTTGTTCAGATGCATTAAAAGTAATATTCTTTCTAATAAACAAACCCAGTTCCCAAGCATTTTCTATGCCCATAATAGTATGTGTCTTACCATCTTTTAATTGAATAATCAAAGTACCATTTCTACCCAATGAAAAAACAACATCTGATAAATTGCAATCAATTTTACTAAACAAATAATATTTTCCTTTTATATGACAATTATCAATATATAAAAATGCTTTATGGTTAAATAAAAGAGATGTAATACCAAACAAACAAGAAACTACTCCGCCAACAATTCCCACCAATAAGCCACCTAATGTAGCCTCAGGATCTTTGTACCCTATAAAAACAAACAGTACTATTAAAAAAATTCCGCTGAGTATAAGTGTAATGCCGTCTGCATATTTTTTTCTAAAAACCGCTATTGTTTCTGGCGGCAATGAAATTTGAGAATTATCCTTGTTTTGCTTTTTATATATAAAAAATATACTTGCTAAAAAAACTATTATAGCTACATATATGTAAATCGCTTCATTCAACATCCTCACCTCTTTATATGATTATATTGTATTTCACTCTAAAAGTAAATATCGACAGTATAAATTCCCTTTAATCACAAATACTAACACATAATTTGAGTTTAAGGAGAATGATATATATGAAAGCAACTGGGATTGTGAGAAGAATTGAGGCTTGTGTTATAATAGGTCAAACCGTTTGAAGCCCTCATAAACACTGGGGTTTTCGCTGGTTTGCCCTATTGAACACAAGCCCCTAATTTTATGGTTTTCGGAGCTTTTCGATAGAAAACTACATATATCGATTTTTGTGAGCGTAATCTGAAAAGATTGCGCTTCTTTTATTGATAATAGTAATTATAATTATATGTAAAATAATATTGACAAAAGTAATTACTTTTTGCTATAATGGTTTTTGTAAATTTAAGGAAAGGAGCGTTCATATAGTGGGAAAAGCGAAACGAAAAATACCTGAGCAGTATCCTATGACAGATTTTTTGCGCGGAAAAGCATCAAAAATCTTTGACAAAGTAGAAAAAAACAACACTGTTGTAATTGTGAGTAAGAATAGCAAACCACGAAATGTAATTATTTCATATGAACGTTATGTTGAACTTGCAGAAAATGGCGCAGATATATAGATAATGGTGTAGAAAATAAGTCATTAAACTATAATTAATGGGAGTTGTTATTATGGCAAAAAAAGGTGAAGTAATACAATATAATACTGAAGCGGACGTAGAAACAAAATATGTTTATACTGTTCTCCTTAGAGATATTTTAGAAATTGAAAGTGAATTAGTTAGTTTTCATGTTCCTGTTAAAATTACTCAAGGTCGTAAGGTTGTAACAAAAGAAGCAGATGTCGTTATAAAAAACAAATCTGGTGAAACGGTATTAGTGATAGATTCTAAATCGCCAACAGAAGATTTAGAAGACTATTTTAATCAAATTGATTCGTATGCTTTTTATTTAGAAGCTCCAATTTCAATTTTAACCAATTATCATAGAATGATTGTTAGGGCATATTTGTCTGGAAATAAAAAAGAAGTGATTTTAGATGAAGATATTGATTCTTTAACAAAAGACAATTATTCTAAATTTAAAGAATTAATAGAAACATACGATATTAAAAATAGTATAAATCAAAAAGTGGTGTCTAAAAAAGAAAAAAACAAAATAACTGATTACAGAAGAATGTTTAGGCAAATACATACAAAAATTAGATCGATTGATAAATTGGATCCTTCTGCTGCTTTCGATGAATTTTCAAAAATATTGTTTATAAAGATAATAAATGATATTGTAACAGAAGAAGAAAGATTAACTGTTGATAGAATAGAAGCGTTTGGAACGGTAAAGTCCAAAATAGAATATATTGATAAATGGTTTCAAGAAATGGTAAAAAAACATTATCCAGGCATCTTTGCTGACAATGAGAAAATATCTGTTTCGCCAAACACATTGATTGCAATTATCAATATATTAAACGAAGAATTTAAGCTCAAAGACTCTTTGGCCGATATAAAAGGAAGAGCTTTTGAGGAGTTTTTACCTAGCCAGTTGCGTGGTAAAGGGTTAGGACAGTTTTTTACTCCAAGACCTGTGGTTGACTTTATGATAGAACTAGCTGATATAAAAGTTAGTGATAAAGTAATGGATTTTGCATCTGGTTCTGGTGGGTTTTTGATTAAAGCCTTTGATAGAAAAAAACAGTTAATAGAATCTATGCAAAATCAGTATTTAGACTATATTGGAAAAACGAAGGAAGAACTATTAGAAGAAACCAAAACTCAAATATTCGGAATTGATGCAGAACCCAGAGCTGTTAGAACTGCAAAAATGAATATGCTTCTATGGGGTGATGGAAAACAAATACAGCATGGAAATGGATTAGACACTAGAGATTATGCTAGAAATCCTTATTTTGCAAAAGAATACGATAAAAATGATGAAAATTCTGGTGTTGATGTTATTTTGGCAAATCCGCCATTTGGTTCCATTGAAGAAGATCAAGAGATTTTAAAAAGGTATAAACTATCAAAAAACAAAAAATTAAAAGACGGTACTGTTGAAAAAGCAAAAGAAAAAACTGAAAATCTTTTTGTAGAAAAAGCATATAAAATGTTAAAGCCAGGCGGTCGACTATTAATTGTTCTTCCAGAAGGTATTTTTAGCAATGGTGATAGTCGAACAAGAGATTTTATTATTAGTCATTTTACGATTGAGACAGTTATAAAATTGCCAAAACACGCTTTTGTTATGTCTGGCGTAGACACGATAAATTGTGTTATTTTAATTGCCGTTAAAAATTCCGAGGAAAGACAAAACAAAATTAAAATTTCACAAAAAAACACGTGGATAAACGCTAAAGAACCTATGAAAATAAATTTTGCCTCTGTAAACCAAATCGGCTATGAACCTTCCGGAAAAATTATTTTTGATGGGTATGAAAATTCTGATTTAAAAATTATTTCTAATAAAATTTTAACAGACAATGTATCAACAATATTAGCAGATCCTTTTGAGTACGCTTCTTTGGAGTTTGGTTCAGACGATAAAATTGAATCATGGAAAAAATCGATGGTCAAGTTTTTGCAAATTGAATTCAAAGAAGTTCCTAAGCGATTAGATCCTACATATTATTTTTTCAACAAAGAAACAGAAGATATATTAAGCAATTTTGTCAATTTACCAATCACGGAAGAAAATGTTGAAAAAATAAAACTAACCGAAGAAGAACTAAATGAGGATGTGGAAAAAATTTATAAATATGTCTCTGTGGTTAAAACTATAGACGGTTGCATCACGGAAACAGAGGAAAAAACAGTAGATGACATTTTATCTACGCAAAAATCTAGTATTCCGCAAAAACTATTTAAGGATGATATTGTATTCAATCCTTATAGAATTAACACGGGTTCAATTATATATATAAACTCAAAAGAAAAAAATTTAATTACAAGTCCAGCATATATTGTATTAAGAAATATTGATATGAATATTGAGTATTTGGTTCATTTGCTAAAAACTCCATTTATGAAGTATCAAATACAAGTATTAGCTTCAGGCTCTGTTAGAGACAATTTTTCAGCAAGTGATTTGTTTAATTTGAAAATACCTAAGATCTCAAAAGAAGAGCAGTCTTCTAAAGTTATTTCTGTAAAAAAATCTGTGAAAGCCGTAAGATCTCTGGAAAAGAAAATAAATAAACAGATAGAAATTATAGACAATGAACTAATTGATTTTAGAAGCTGAAGTAAAAATAAAACCAATTAGCTTTAGTTGTGAATCTAAATTCGTGATTAAAACAAAGCATTAATTTAGTATCGTAATCAAGTATAAAACTCCTTTGTTGACAGATAATAACAGTGTTATCAAATCAACAAAGGAGTTTTTATATATGAAAGCAACAGGAATTGTACGTCGCATAGATGATTTAGGAAGGGTCGTTATTCCGAAAGAAATCAGGAGAACACTTCGTATAAGAGAGGGAGACCCGTTGGAAATATTTACCGCAAGTGATGGTGAAGTAATTTTCAAAAAATACTCACCTATGGGTGAGATTTCGCAGTTTTCGGGGCAATATTCGGAGGTGCTCAGCAGAACATCCGGTATGCCCGTTCTTATTACCGACCGTGACCATGTGGTTTCCGCCTCAGGAATTGCCAAAAAAGATGTACTTGAACGCCACACTTCACAGGAAATGGAAGAATTGATGGAAAACCGTGAGAACTATATTCGCCAGAAAGGTCTTCCTACCTTCTACCCTATTGACAATATGGAGCTTACTGCCTCATTGGCATTTCCTATTATTGCATCAGGTGATATCGGAGGTGCAGTTATTTTCCTTGAAAATGAAAATGGTGATTATCCCACTGACACAGAAATCAAGCTTGCTCAGGTAGCGGCAGCATTTTTGGGAAAACAAATGGAAGAATAATTTAAATTCGAAATTTTGTACCACCCACCGCTAACGCGGTCCCCCCTCCTTTTTGTTTCACAAAAAAGAGGGATAAGCTTCGCGCTACAAAAACAAGTACACAAAAGAGAAAGTTCTATTTTGTGCAAACCTACAAAACCACTAATCAGATGATTTTATTCATTGTAAAACAACACTTCTTATGTTAAAATACTATTTGTATGATTATGTGCAGATTTTGACGTAAGAGGTGATTTTTTGGCATCGAGAAAAGAACGTACTGAAGCTCTTTCCAAAGATATGAAAATATATGTCAGCGATGCTCATATTTTCACCTCTGATGCTATTGTTCTGGCAGATTTCTGTGCACCTCGACACAAAGACAAATGTTGCGATTTAGGAACAGGCAACGGCATTATACCAATGTTATGGCTTCGGGATTTTCAACCTAAAGAGATAACTGGTGTTGAGCTTTCTGAAACTGCTGTAGCCCTTTTTAATAAAACTCTTGAAGAAAATAGTTTAACTGATAAAGTTAATATTGTTCATTGTGATTTGAGAAAGCTTAAAGGTGTTTTGCCCAATGAATACTATGATTTAGTAAGCATTAATCCACCTTATAAAAAGCTTGGTACAGGCATTGTTAATGAGGGCGAAGATTACAAAAACGCCCGACACGAATTCACCTGCACCCTTGAAGATGCTTCAAAAGCTGCCTCTCTCCTTTTAAAATTCGGTGGTAGATTCTGCATTTGCCAACGCCCCGAAAGACTACCCGATATTTTTGAGGCTATGAGAAAATATAAAATTGAACCTAAATCAATGAGAGAGGTTATCCAAAGAGTAGGTAAAGAGCCAAGCCTTGTTATTGTTGAGGGTAAAAAAGGTTCTGCACCCGGCTTCAGAATCCATCCCCCGCTTATTCTCGAAAAAGAAAACGGTGAATACACCGATGAAGCATCAAGCTTATTTTATGCATATAAATTCAAATAAATGAATTTTATATATTTTCCAAAAGTTATGGAGGAATAATAATGGCAAAAACAAAAACAGAAAAGCCTAAGCAGACAGGCTATATCTCAAGTAAGGAAAAATGGGCCTTCGCCATAGGCGGTTGCGGTCAGGGTATGATTTACGCAATGATGTCAAGCTACATAAGTGACTACTATGTTAACGTGCTCCATTTACCCCTTATGTTCGTCCTTCTTTTAATGCTCCTTGCACGTGTATGGGATGCCATCAACGACCCGCTTATGGGTATGCTCGCAGACAAGCGCACAACCAAACGCGGTAAATTAAAACCGTATATCCTTTATGCAGCAGCTCCAATTGCAATTTTCACAATACTCATGTATTTAAGCCCGAACCTTGATAAAACTGCTTTGATGGTTTATTCTGCTATCGTTTATGTCGGTTGGGGTATGCTATATACAATGGCTGATGTGCCCTTCTGGAGCCTCCCCAACATTATGACACCAAAGGCAGACGAAAGAGGTAATGTTTTATCCTTCGGTAAAACTATCAACGGTATCGGTTCTGCTGTACCTGAGGTGCTTTTCCTCATTTGTGGTTTCGTTATTCCTGTTGTTTTTTCAGGTCAGGATGCTCTTACCCAGGAAAAGAGAAAATATCTTTTAATGGCTATTGTAACTGTAGGTATTGGTGTAATTCTCTATATAAGAACATATTTCCATGTTAAAGAAAGAGTTGTTATTCCTCCCAAAACACGCAAACCCGGTGAGCCTACAACCCTTTCAAGACTTTTTAAATGCAAACCCCTTATGCTTGTTGTTGCTATGGGTGTGCTTTCAAGTGGCAGATATATGGTTCAGGCTGCTGCAATCCACGTTGCAAGATACGGCTTCTATATAGGTCCTGACCTTACAACTCTTACTGCAGATGAAAGAATTGCAGCAATTTCCCAGAGCGTTTCCAGCGTTAAAACAATCTTCCAGATTTGTGCTATTGTGGGTATGTTTGGTGCAATGCTCTTTATGCCTACACTTATGAAAAAATTCCAGTATCATAAAATTGTTATTACAACCTGCCTTTTAGGCTTTGTTTCAAGCATTTTCACAACACTTATCGGTTGGTTTACTAACAACCTTTATATCTGCATTCCTTTTATTATTATCTCCTGTATTCCTTTAGGCGTTATCAACAACATATCCATTGCTATGATTGGTGACTGCCTTGACTATATGGAGCTTAAAACAGGCTTCCGCGACAGCGCTCTCGGCTCTGCTTGTCAGGGATTTGTTAACAAGCTCGGTAATGCATTTGCAACCTGCGGTATCGTTTTAATGTATATGTTCATTGACATTGACCCTGCTCAGATGCTTTCCTCTACAGCGGTTATGGCAGCAACAGATCTTACAAGAACACAGAACTTTGCTATGTTCTCCCTTGTTTCTATCGTTCCAGGTATCAGTATGCTTCTTTGTGCAATTCCTATGTTCTTCTATAAAATTGATGGTATGAAGCCCCAGATTGAAAAAGAGCTTGCAGAAAAAAGAAAAGCTTCAGGCGTTAAAATTGAAAATTAATTATTAAGGAAGTTATTTAAATGAAATATGATGTAGTAATCGTCGGTGCCGGTCCTGCTGGTATATTTACCGCGCTTGAAATGCGTCGAAAAGGTTGCAACAAATCTATACTTATAATTGAAAAAGGTCAACCCGTAGAAAAGCGTAGCTGTCCAAAAGCCAAAACAAAACAATGCGTTAACTGCAAGCCCTATTGCCATATTACAACAGGCTTTTCCGGTGCAGGTGCATTCTCTGACGGTAAGCTCTCATTAAGCTATGAGGTTGGCGGTGATTTACCCTCCCTTATCGGCGAGGACTTCGCTCAGGAGCTTATTGATTATACCGACAAGATTTATCTCGAATTCGGTGCAGATGAGCATATAGAGGGTATCAGCAACGATGCCGAGGTTAAAGAAATAAGAAAGAATGCCATTCAGGCAGGTCTTAAGCTTGTTGACTGCCCTATCCGCCATCTTGGTACAGAAAAAGCACAGACTCTTTACCTTGAAATTGAAAATCACTTGAGAAATAACAATGTTGATATGATGTTCGGCTATGAATGTAACGATATTCTCATTGAAGACGGTATCTGCAAAGGTGTTTTTATCAGCAAGGGCGATGAAAAATTGCAGATAGACGCAGAAAAAATAGTTGTTGCAACAGGACGACGCGGTGCAGACTGGCTTGAAAAACTTTGCAACGAGCACGGAATTGAACATCAGGCAGGTACTGTTGATATTGGTGTTCGAGTTGAGGTAAGAAACGAGGTTATGGAAAAGGTTAACCGAGTTCTTTACGAATCAAAGCTTATCGGCTACCCGAAGCCCTTTAAAAACAAGGTTCGTACCTTCTGCCAGAATCCCGGTGGATTTGTTAGCCAGGAAAACTATGACAACGACCTTGCGGTTGTTAACGGACATTCTTATAAAGAGAAAAAATCCAATAACACAAACGTTGCAATTCTTTGCTCACATAACTTTAACCAGCCATTCAACCAACCTATCGAATATGCTCAAAAAGTTGGAGAGCTTACAAATATGCTTGGTGCAGGTCACATTCTTGTTCAGCGTTATGGTGATATTCTTGATGGTAAGAGAACCTGGCCCAAGGAGTTGGCACAGTCCAACTTACGACCCTCTCTTCCTGATGCAGTTGCAGGTGATATAACCGCCGCAATGCCTTACAGAGCAATGACAAATATTATAAATTTCATTCAGGCTGTTGATCACGTTGTTCCCGGCTTTGCATCAACTGAAACTCTCCTTTACTCTCCTGAGCTTAAGTTCTACAGTAACAAAATCAAAATGGACACAGAGCTCAACACAAGTGTTAAAGGACTTCACTGCCTCGGTGACTCTTCCGGTTGGACAAGAGGACTTATGATGGCATCCGTTATGGGCGTTCTTATGGGACGACAGATAGCAGAGGAATAAATATATTTACAGGTCGGTAAATGTTTATATTAAAACATTTACTGACCTGTTATATTATGCATAAACTCGCAAATGCTATAATATATTTATATTGAGCATAGTGAGGTGTGTGTATGGTATTATCTGTGAGAATGAAAAGCTTGATTAAAAATCTTGCTATCCCTTTGCTTATCGGGGCTTTAGCAGGATTTCTGACTAATGCTGATGTTAAAGAATTTATGACAGTGGCAAAACAACCGTTTTTCAGTCCACCGGGGTGGGTTTTCCCGGTTGTATGGACTATTCTTTATGCTTCAATGGGCTTTGCTGCTTACATTATTGAAAATACGAGCAGTCCCAGAAAAAGCAGAGCTCTGACCCTATATTACATTCAGCTTTTCTTTAATTTTGTCTGGAGCTTCATTTTCTTTTCAGCAAGAAATTATTTATTTGCATTTGTGTGGATAATTATTCTCTGGATTCTTATTATTGCAACAATCCTTGAATTTAAAATGATTAAAAATCGTGCTGCATATATTCTTATTCCATATCTGATTTGGGTAACATTTGCAGCGATTTTGAATTTCAGTGTTTATCTTCTTAACAAATAAGAAAGCATCAAATCTTTTCGATTAAAAGATTTGATGCTTTCTTTTAGTTCATTGTGAATAATGCAGTTTCTGTATCGTAATCTGATGTCCAGAAATTTATTTGATAATCGGAGAAAAGAGAAGGAATTGTAATAGATTTATCACCAATCTCGTCTGCAAGTTGCTTCAAAGAATATGTATCAAACTTGCAACGAATCATACATAAATCATCATATTCTGTGGAAATAAATTTCCAGTCAAACTTCTTTCCGCCTTTTTCGAAACCGAAGCAAACAAAATTATTTTCAAAATTATGATTTAATTTTTTATAGTTCTCTTCATCGACGAAATAAATATCAACCCATGTAAACTCATCTGCAGTTGTTACATTAACTTTTTCAACACCTTCATTAAGATTTGAAACAACCGGATGCGATTCAGCGTTATCTTTATTGAAACTTTCTACGGTTTTGGCATAAGTTCCTACAACAGTTCTGCCAACACCATCTTTTGACTGATGTTGAAGATAAATATTGAATTTAAGAATCTCAAAAACATTCTCGTAGTTTACTGTAAGTTCATCAGTAAGAGCAACAACATTTGCAAGGTCATCAATTTCTTTGAGGGTATATTCAACACTTTTACCATCCTGAAGAAATTTAAATTCACCCGGACAAGTAATTTGAGTCCCATTATTAATATAGAAACAGAAAACCGGAACTATATCAATAGTAAAGTTATTTGTGGCGTAATGTGCATCAAGCAATGCTTCTTTATCTTTAAACTCAACTAAAATACCAGCACTTTTTTCATCAAAATCTGCAGATACATTTTTTATTGTATCTACTCGTTTTTTCAAGCCTTGGAGAGATACAACCTTTTCCTCTTCAACCGGCTTAACCGTTGTTTCAACAGTTGTTTTTTCTGTTGTTGTTTCAAGTTCTTTTGCTTTCTTGCTGATTGCAGAAGAAAGGCTAAAAATTGCAACAATGGCAATTGCTATAACAATTACAAACAAGCCCAAAAGAAACGGATTTTTCTGAATCTTATAGGACAAGCTCTTCTTATTCATTTCATCCATCTTTTACCTCCGCTGAAACAACATTATCTTTTGCCTTTTCTGCAGCTTCTCTTTCTTCTTTTTCTTGTCTTTCGGCTTCTCTACCTGCTTTTTCTGCAGCTTTTTCTATTTCACGCTTAGCTTTACGCTCTTCGCGGATTTCTTTTTTTGTTGCATGGGGTGCAGGTGGCATATCGGTTAATTTCATAAAGTCAATTTTTGCCATTCGGGTTTTGGGAAGGGCATCAAGAATTGTAATTGCACTTGGTCTTGAAAAGCGTTCAAGCTTGCTATCGCAATATTCTTTAATAAGCTTGCAAACCTCATCGGGATTATCTGTTGGCTGATAAAGAGAAACAAAGAGTTTTATAATCGGCTTAGTATCAACATATCCCTGAACCGCGCAGGCTTCATTGATATAATCAAGCTTAAGAACTTCCTGCTCAATGTCATTAGGGTAAACATTATAACCTGAAATGATAATCATTCTTTTCTTTCTTCCTGTAAAGAAAACAAATCCGTCTTCATCCATATAACCAAGGTCGCCGGTCATTACCCAACGATTTCCTTTTTTATCGGTATAAACACCGCTTTCTTCACTACCAAGATACCCTGCCATAACAGTTGAGCCTGTTACAACAATTTCACCGATAGTATTTGCAGGAAGTTTTTTACCTTTATCATTCCAGATTTCAACAGTCATACCGTCAAGGGGTCTACCAATAGAATTTTCTTTATAAGCACCTTTAATATTAGCCGTACAAACAGAGCTTACCTCTGTAAGACCATAGCCACGATAAAGTTTACCTTTAGCATTATATTTTTCGAGTTTTGAATTGAAGGAATTAAGGAAGGTATCACTTATGATATCGCCACCTGCCCACAAAAGACGAAGTTTGGAAAGATGGGGTCCATCAAAATTATTAGCCTCATACATCTTTTTGAACATATTCGGCACACCAACAATATATGTGATATTATATTTTTTAATAAGTCTGTTTGCCTTATCTGCTGAGAAATTCATCATAGGTATACAAGTAAAACCTGCACACATACTGAAATGCATAACAACACCTAAACCAAATGCATGGAAAAGAGGCAATACAGCGAGTGAACACTCTGCGCCGGGAGCATGAGGTGCATCAAAAAAGCTCAATTTATAAGCAAGCTCGTTAAGATTTTTTGATGTAAGCTGAATTGTTTTGCTTTTCCCTGTTGTTCCGCCTCCATGAAGAAGTACTGCAATATCATCGCCATTGTTTTCAACCTTTGGTGCGGTTTTATTAAGATGACAAATTGTATGATAAGATGCAGTATTGGAAGATGGTGTATCCTTACCCTTAATTTTGGAATAAACCTTAAGAGCAGGACGCATTAAAGTTGATGCATAATCCGCAGGAGAACAAACTATAACAAGCTTATTTCTCTTTCTGAGCATACTCACGTATTTTTCCATTAACACATCCAAAATAAAAATTGCTTTTGAATGAGAATTGCCAAGAATCTCCTCAAGGACATCAGGCGGCGTTAAAGGATGAACTATATTTGCAATTACACCAATTCGGTTTGCAGCATAAAATGCCACAAAGCTCTGAACTGTATTAGGGAGAAAAATTGTAATAACATCTCCCTTTTTTATATTTTTACTGTGAAGGAAACCTGCAATTGCTTCAATATCTCTCATAAACTTTTTACGGCTTATAAGGTTACCAAAGCTTTCAGACACATCATACACACCAAAATCTTTAGTGCAATCGCTGAAAAACTCAAAACAGTTTCTGTTTTCGGGTTTAATCATAATAAAAAGTTCCTTTCAATTTTCTTCAAACAAATCTTATATATTTTAATATTTTACTATAATATTGTCAAGTTTTAAACTGTTAATATTAATTTAATTCACTCTTTTTACAAAGCAAACATATACTAAATCAAGTACACCATTCTTTTTTTTACATTGTTATTTTATACCAAAAAGTGAATGAAAATTCACTATTTTGTTCGTTTTTTGCGCGGTTTTTTGGTAAAAATTGTAGAAAAAAGACTACTAAATGCAATAAAAATCGAACTATAAAATGGACATTTTTATTTAATGTTACAATATTAAAAAAACTAGTAAAATTTTATTGCAATTTAAAAATCTGTGGTATAAAATAACTGTCATAAAAATAGTATATTTATTCAGTTCTTCGGAACTATTAAGGAGTTGTCCGCAATGAGTTACATCCAGAAAGTTATTGATGATGTTGCAAAAAAACATGCAAATGAACCTGAGTTCGTTCAGACTGTTACTGAAGTTCTCACTTCTCTTGCTCCTGTTATTGACCAGCACCCTGAATACGAAAAAGCTGCTTTACTTGAAAGAATGGTTGAACCCGAAAGACAGATTTCTTTCCGCGTTACATGGGTTGACGATAATGGTAAAGTTAATGTTAACACAGGCTACAGAATTCAGTTCAATGGTGCTATCGGTCCTTACAAGGGCGGTCTTCGTTTCCACCCCTCTGTTTATTCCGGTATTATGAAGTTCCTTGCTTTCGAGCAGACTTTTAAAAATAGCCTTACAGGACTTCCTATCGGTGGCGGTAAAGGTGGTTCAGACTTTGACCCTCGCGGTAAGAGTGATATGGAAATCCTTCGTTTCTGTCAGGCATTTATGACTGAGCTTTACAGACATATCGGTCCTGACGTTGACGTTCCTGCAGGCGATATCGGCGTCGGTGGCAGAGAAATCGGCTATCTTTATGGTCAGTACAGAAGAATCCGTGGTGCTTTTGAAAACGGCGTTCTTACAGGTAAAGGTCTTTCTTACGGTGGTTCTCTTATTCGTCCCGAAGCAACAGGCTATGGTGCAACATACTACGCAGTAGAAGTTTTCAAACACTTTGGCGAAGATATTAAAGGTAAAACATTTGCTCTCTCCGGTTTTGGTAACGTTGCTTGGGGTGCTGCAAAGAAAATCTCAGAGCTTGGCGGTAAGGTTCTTACAATCTCCGGTCCTGACGGCTATGTTTACGATAAAGACGGTATCAGTACTGATGAAAAAATCGAATATCTTCTTGAAATGCGTGCTTCAGGTCGCGATAAGGTTCAGGATTATGCTGATAAATTCGGTGCTGAATTCTTCCCCGGTCAGAAGCCTTGGGGCGTAAAAGTTGATGTTGCTATGCCTTGTGCAACTCAAAATGAAATCAATATGGTCGAAGCTAAAAAGCTTGTTGCTAACGGTGTTCAGTACTATATTGAAGTTGCTAATATGCCCACAACAAACGATGCTCTTGAATATCTTAAAGAAAACGTTAAGGTTGTTGCTCCCTCAAAAGCAGTTAACGCAGGTGGTGTTGCTGTTTCTGCTCTTGAAATGAGTCAGAACTCTATGAGATATAATTGGACTGCAGAAGAGGTTGATTCAAAGCTTCAGCAGATTATGAAAGATATACATGACAACTCTGCTAATGCAGCAGAAACTTATGGTCTCGGCTATGACCTTGTTGCAGGTGCAAATATTGCAGGTTTCATTAAGGTTGCCGACGCTATGATGGCTCAAGGCATTATCTAACAAACCGACAAATTATCAAAACAGCGATAACTATGCGACAGTTATCGCTGTTTTTGTTTGTTTATATTTTCCAATTATAAATTTTGTTGTTGTGCAATAATACAGTATTTAATAAAATAATAAAAATACATTAACCTCTTCTCGCTTTTGTGCTATAATAGTTGCGGAAAGTTCTCGTTAATGTCAAGGAGGTCAGATTATGCATAAAATTTTCAAGTCAAAAATAGGATTTACTTTAGTTGAATTGTTGGTTGTGTTAGTTATTATGAGCACAATTCTGGCTATTGGTGTACCGCTGTTCAGAGGAGTCGGTAAAAGTGCCCGTATAAAAAACTGCAATGCAATTCAAAGAGAACTTGCACAACAAGCAAAAGATTATTGTATCGACATAGCATTTAATAGTGAATTTATTTATAAAATAGTATCCGATGGCGAAAAAGGAACTATCGAAGAACACGACACAATGAAATTAAACCATGAACAGATTGATATGCTGACAAAGGATACACACAAGAATGATGTTCTCTACTGCCCCGCTTGTGGTACAATTATTATTGAAGTTATTCCACAAAATAACGGAACACCTAAAATTAAGGTTACTTGCGATGGTGGTGACGATGGAGATTGCCATAAAGAAAGTAATCAATAACAAAAATCGTGTATGATATTTTTTATCATACACGATTTTTTATAACCTAATAAAGTGAGTAAACGGGGACATCCGCAAAATTAATCACAAATTTCCACTGTACCGTCTTCGTAAACCTTAATCTTATCGCCTGTTTTTACTGTATTAAGGAATTCTTCTCCTAAACAGTCAATTGTAGGCATGGGAGTATCTGTCCAAACAGCACCGAGAATTGCACCTGCTGCCGCAAGAGAGTCTATATGTTCTGAGAAGAGCATACATGCAGGACATTTGCCCAATACCTTTGCACAATAAAGAACCATACCGCCGGTAGTAGAACCGATAGTCTGAGGAAGACAAAGAGCAGAACCACCCATAGGCTGTTTATAGATATCAGGATTGTTCTGGTCACCGCATTTTGCTGTTTTATCCTCTTCCTTGTCAAACTGGAGAGCATTTTGGAATGAAGCAAGTGTATTAAAACCACCATGTGAAACAAGTGCAATTGCTTCTGCTGTGCCCGGTACAACGGGACGACCTTTAAAAGTTTTCATCTTATTTAGCCCCCTTTGTGATTATGTCAAGAATCTCTTCACTTGTGTAGTAACGAGAAGTTGTGTAAGTACGAAGTTTGTTTGAGTTAGTGATAACTCTGCCCATCTTTGCAAGAGGGTTATTCATATACATAAGAGGACAAATATAGCTGAGGGTTACACCTGTTGCAGCAAGTTTTGCTGCATATTCTGTTTTGTTGAATTCGTCACAAACTGCGGGAGCTGCTGTAAACACTGTAGGAATGGTAACTTTCTTTCTACCACTCTTTTTAAGACCTTCGCAAACATTATCTGTCCACTCTTTAAGCTGCTGAAGTGAAAGATGAGGACAACCAATAAAACAGAGCTGAGGTGCCTTATCAATCTTCTTCCACATAATAGGATAAGACTTATAAACTCTCTCAAGTTCAGCATCGTCAATAACATAAACCTGTGCGTTTTCTGCAATAAGGCTATCACCCATTTCAACCGCTTCAGGAGTAAGACCTTCGATATGATAAAGACCAACCGCGCCATTGGAAGCAGTAGCAGCACCAAAGTCTTTAAGATATGCTTTTGCAGCATCGTCAAGCTCTGTGCCGATCCAATCTGTAAGGCCTTTAACATAAGGAACATCTTCCATAACCTTCATACCGATTGCAGAACCGAGAATCTGAGCCTCGGGTTTCTTTTTACATTTAACTTCAACAATCCATGTTGCTTTTCTGCCCTCATCAGTAACAAGACCGAAGTAAGGTACACAACCAACGATAGAACCGAAAAGCTCGATAATGCCGGAGTTACGATTGCAACGAGCACCAAGAACAGAGTTTGCATAAACAACCGCACTTGATTCAGCCCAAGAAAGAATGTCGCCTTTATTGGGAACATTACCAACCTGGTCCATATAGCAGGTGCAGGTATATGCATCATCGCTTAAAAGCCCCAATTTTCTGAGCTGTTCATCATAGCTATCCTGCTTTGTGTACATAAACTTGTTAAAAACAAGATTTTTAGCAAAGTTTGAGGGAACCTTGGGATCAACAGGCTTGGGGTCAACAGAGAACCTCTGTGTTGATGTTATACCAGCCTCAATAAGCTGATCCATAAGATCATAAACAGGGCTCATAACCTTAAGACCGAAGCTTGTAACAAGGTGACCTTTTTCACTTGTAACGGGAATCATCTTAGTTGCACCAAAAGCTTCACCGTACATAACAAGGGTCTTCATAACCTTTGCCATTACTTCCCCTTTTTCACCATTAAGAATGGCGGACTGTTCGGGAGTTAATTCCATTTTGTAGTCCATTAGATTCATCCTTTCTAAAGTTACTAATTTATACCCATTTATTGTAACACAAAACATATAAATTGCAAATACTTTTTTGTTAAATTAATAACTAATTCCTAAAAAAGCGACAAAAAAAGACTTCCAAACAAATGAAAGTCTTTTTATTATTATACAACTACAAAATCTTTAGCAGAAACAAGTATACCGTTAACTTCAACAACCGAAGGATTATAATTCACATATACTACTTTACTATAATCATAAGTTATTTTATAAACACCTGATACCACCTGTTCGTGTGATGTCATCTTCATATCCATTAAAGGTAACATCCTTTTTACAGATGCATAAAATTTGGCAGTCTGGGTTGCGTAAACACCATAATCAAGAATCTTACAATTATCATAAGTAAAAATAAAAGATGGGGATGCACCATATTCAACTGCTTTGAGAACCGCATCTGAGCTATTCTCAAAAAGGTTTACAGGCTCTGAACCATAACAAACACTACCGTGAAGAACCATTTGTAAAAGAGGCACATTAGTAACACCTTCATAGGCTTCAAGGTCAGAGCTTTGAGTTACAGAAAAAACTGCATCCGCCTGATTCATAAGATAAACGGCAGGCTTTGAAAGCATAAGACCATTACTAACACTCAAGGATTGTATTTTATCTTTTAAATTTTCCAAAGCAGTTTGTCTATCTGTCTTACCTAAAACATCTGAATAAAGAAGATATGATAAATCGTTTATGCAAACATTACCGTTTTCAGTCTGAGAAAGAAAGCTATAAGCATCTGAAATATTTGAATAAGCATAATTATATGAAGAAACATTCGAATTAATCGGCTCTTTGGATATATATTCTCTCAATTCATCATATAAAACCACATTATTTTTACCGTATTTATTGGGCGTAATCGACAAATTCACATCATACCAAACAGAGCTATTCTTTTGAGAAGCTGTATCACAAAGAGTTTTATAGCCGTTTTTTCCACCCAGAATATTGCTTAATTCATCGAAACCTTTTGCACCTGAATTAAGTCCTTTATCCCCTGCTCCGACAAACCTTAATGCTATACTTCTGACACCGCGAGATTTAAGCAGAGCTATCATCTCCGCACTATTTTCAAAAGTGGTAAACATATTGTTCTTTTTACCATTTTCGCTACCAATTGCAGTTATAAAAAACGGATAATCAACAAACGTATCGCTCATATTTGAAGGCAAATAACCTTTTTCAATTAAATTATCACGAACAAGTGCAGAAACTGTATTATAATTTCTTTTTCCGTTTGTTGAAACATAATACACCTGCGAAATAACCCCATCATATGAAGGTCCTTTTATAAGCTTACCATCCACCTTACCGTATGGTGTAATAATAAAAGTATTATAAAGATTTCCACCGATATTTTTATTATGCTTTACACTAATTGAAGAAAGTGCATCCCCATCTTCAATAACAGTTGTTACCATAACGCCGTTTTTAGTCATTGCAAAGCAAGGTAAGGTTGCACCCTGAAAATACTCACCGAAGGTTATATCGCTACCATAAACATCAAGAGTCTGAGTATAAGATTTTTTTGTTTTAGCTGTCAAATCCACCTGAGCACCGCAACCATCCGGCACAGTATAAAAGCATTCGCCTTTGGGCTTGTTTTCAGAGAAAAGACCCGGAAGAATGCTGATTCTTTCAATGCAATAACCGTCTTTTAAAGTAATTTGTTTTATATCAATCTCAACTTTAAATCCACCGTTTTTTTCACTGAATTTAACGGGAATTTTTTCTGTAACAGTTCCCTCTCTGTCTGCAACAAAAGAGAATGTAATTGTAACAGAGTTTTTCTTTTTTTCGCTGATTTCAAATGTGCCGTATTCCACACTGTTTATTGAACTGTTTTCTACATAAGAATTTCCTGTTTTATCTCTCAATGTTAAAGCAAGCACGTTAGCAAGTTTATTCTCCGCAGCGTCTTTTGAATGTGAATTAAAAACAACCTTTCCTTCATTATCGGTTATAGCAACTGCAGAAGTCTTTTCATTAATATAAAGTGTACCGCAGGCAGCTTTAACAAATGCTTTATACCCTTCATCAAAGTCATAGCCCTTTTGTTCACCCTGACACAAATTAAACTGAACAACACCACGGGTTTGCAAACGGGGAATGAAAACACCGCACAAAACACCAACAATTACAAGCAAACATATTACAGGAATTACTATTTTTAGTTTATTGCCTTTTTTCTTAGCCATAAAACACCAATCCGTTAAATTTTCTTAAAACATAATACCACAATTACAACCTTTATGCAACCAAAACAGAGCCATAATATTAACTTTTAGTGTAAAATAAATATAAATAAAATGTAAATTAGTCAATATATACTTATAAATATAAAAAATACTCTTGTAAAATTCTGAGTTTTGGTATAGAATAGGAATGATATTTTGCAACATATTGTGTTGTATTATTAAAGAAAGCAAAGGATGAAAAACAAATGGCTAACAACGAAATCAAAACCAATGCCGAAATTTATCGTGAGCAACGCAAAGAGCGTCTTGCGAAAGCACAGAAAAAGAAAAACGGCAAAGGTGACAAAATCATAAGAATTCTCGTTAAAACAATTTGCATTTTACTTATTGCAGGTGTTGTACTTTATGGTGCAGGCAGTATTCTTACAAAGGTTTTCTGTCTTCCTCAGAAGATTCTTAATGTTGCTACATACGAAGATGAAAAAATCAATGTAGCAGAATACAACTATTATTATATGAACCTTTACAACCAGATTGCCTCTACCACTCAGCAAATTGACTCCTACTACGGTGCAGGCTACGGTGCTTATTACACCGGCTTTGATGTTACAAAGGACCCTGCTGACCAGGAATATATTGGTGAAGATGCTCCCGAAGGTGTTGAAACTTGGTCCGATTATTTCAGACTTATGGCTCCCGAAAAAGCTGTTGTTCAGAGATTACTCTATGAAGATGCTATGGGCGAAGAAGCTAAAAAAGCCGGTTTCAAAATCACTGACGATATGCAGACCGAAATTGATGAGCAGATTAAAACAACAATTGACCAGTATACCAGCAACGCAGAAGAACAAGATTTTGCTCTTGATAACTACATCTCAAAAACTTGCGGTGAGGGTCTCACAGAAAAATCTTTAAGAGAACTTCTTAACAGAGATTTAGTTGTTGAAAAATATCTTACATGGTATGAAGAAAACATTTCAGAAACAACAACCAAAGATGATGTTAACGCTTATTACAAAGAACACAAGGATGATTTTGATTTAGTAGATGCAAGAATTTTTGCATTTTCTTATGCTGAAGCAGATGAAGATAGCGAAGACCCCTCTTACAAAAAATCAGAAGCAAAGAAGCTTGCCGAAGAATTTAAGAACAAAATAACTGACGAAAAATCATTTATTACACTTGCTAAAGAATACGCTCTTCCCTCTCAGAAAGAAGCTTACGGAAAAGATAGTGCAACTCTTGCAGAAAACCTCACCAAAACTTCCATAAACGCTGAAAAAGTTTCAAACTGGCTCTTTGACGATGCACGTAAAGTTGCTGACACAGCAGTTATCCACGAGGAAGATTCAGAAAGCTATTATGTTGTTTATCTTATTAACACAGCAGCTCCCGACAGACAGACTGCAGGTGCAGATGTAAGACACATCCTTGTTCAGGCTGAAACAACCAAAGAAAATTCTGAAGGCGAAGAAGTTGAACTTTCACAGGCTGAAATCGACAAAAACTTTGCTGAAGCTAAAGCAGAAGCAGAAAAAATCCTCAAGGAATGGAAGGATGGCAAAGCTACAGAAGAAAGCTTTGCAGACCTTGCAAAAACAAAAACTGATGATACAGGCTCTAAAGAGACTGGTGGTCTTTATGAGGATATTACTTCAACAAGCAGCTATGTTCCCGAATTCCTTGATTGGTCTCTTGCTTCACACAAAAAAGGCGATACAGGCATAATTAAAACTGATTACGGCTATCACATTATGTACTTTGTTGGAGCAGACAAAACAGAAAAATGGGAAAGCGACGTTCGTGCAGCAATCACAACAGAAGAGTTCAACAACTTCTCTATTGATTTTTCTGATAAAGTTTCAGAAAAAATTGAAAAGAACGAAACAATTATTAAAGCATTTGTTAAAACAAATGAAAAAATGGTTTCTAATTATGCTGCATATTACGCTTCATCCGCTTCCGCTTCATCATCTATCACTTACTAATTAATACCAAAAAGTGTCGTTGGACAGTTCTTCCAACGACACTTTTTTTACTTCTTAAAGAATCTTTCTGCATTTTCATAAAAAAGTTTTTTTAATAACCCCTCACCAACACCCTTTGCTTTAAGTGCATAATATAAATCAGGTATTTTTTCAATACCATTCAGGTCTTTATGTACCGTGCAACCATCGAAATCACTGCCGAAAGCAATAACATCTTCACAACCCATTGATGAAAAGTATTCTATCTGGCGACAAAGTGCATCTATACCTTCTGCTTTTTTGTCTTCTATAAAATCATTACAAAAATTCAAGCCTACTAAACCTTTATGTTCTCTTATAACTGCAATTTGCTCATCACTCAAATTCCGTTTCCTGCCAAACGGGTTATCAACAATATCTGCATTTGAATGACTTGCAACAAAAGGTTTCTCTGCAATTTCAACAAACTCAAAAAAACTCTGTCGGTTCAGATGAGAAACATCAAGTATTATCCCCAACCTTTCTGCTTCTCTAATAAATTCCTTTCCGAAAGGAGTTAAACCACCTTCTGAAAAAGCACCGCTACCGACCTCGTTTTTGCCGTTCCATGTTAATGTTATCAAACTAACCCCTTTTTCATAAAGGTGGTGCAGACCTTCCAATGTACCGGCACAAGCAGAGGAACCTTCAACCGCCAGAATTGCTTTAACCGGTGTGGAAAAATCATCCTTATAAAGAGATATCAAATCTTTATTTTTCTCAATTTCATTATAAAAAAAATTTACAGTTCTGTTAAAATATTCAACTGCAGTTTTTCCACGATATTCATCAGAAATCCAAATTGCAAAAATCTGAGTATAGTTTTCTAAATTTTTTCCTCTGTCTAAGTCAATGTGAAGTTTATTTTTTCTCAGTGATAATTTATTATTACTGCATTCACCTATAGTATCACAATGCAAATCAAAATATTTCATCAAACACCTCAAAAAGCATTTTTTATATGATTAATACTTTTTAATTCCTTATTATCAACAATAACCTCAATAATATCAAATCTGAATTCTTTAATGTTTTTTGCACACTTATTCATATATACTGATGCACAGCTTTTTATATTCTCCTGCTTATGAACATCAACCGCTTCTGCAGGTGAAAGCATACTACCAATCTGACGAGTTTTTACTTCAATGAAACAAAACACACCGCTTTTCTCAGCTATTAAATCTATTTCACCACTATAACTTTTGAAATTGGCAGCTTTAATATTATATTTTTCATATCTTAAATATTTGGCGGCAAGGTGCTCTCCATAAGCACCTATTAAACTGCTGTTCATTCGTTTTCACCTAAGATGTTTTTCAAAAATGTTCTTCTATGTATTTCAGAAACACCGTATTTCTCAATCATTTCATAATGAAGCTTTGTTCCGTAACCTTTATGCTTACAGAACTGATATTCTGGGTATTTCTCGTCCATTTCCATCATAAATCTGTCACGGCTAACCTTTGCGATAATTGATGCTGCCGCAACAGACATACATTTACTGTCACCTTTTACAATTGTTATCTCTTTAACGCCTGTATTAGGATAACGGTTACCGTCAATAAATGCAAGGTCAGGCTTTACATTAAGCCCTTCAATCGCACGTTTCATGGCAAGAAAAGTTGCATTAAGAATGTTGCTTTCATCAATTTCACTTTCTGTTGCAATACCAACAGACCAGGATATTGCATCTCTGATTATGTCATCATATACAAGGTCGCGTTTTTTCTCGGATAATTTTTTTGAGTCATTAAGAATTTCGTGGGAATAATTTTCAGGCAAAATTACCGCACCTGCAAAAACAGGGCCTGCAAGAGGTCCTCTGCCTGCTTCATCAACGCCACAAACTACTGTAAACCCATCATTATGAGCTTCAATTTCATAAGAATAATCCAACATTTAAAATAACTCCAATAATTAAAATAAAAGTCAGAACATAAATGTTCCGACTTTCATTTTATAATATTTATTACTTTTTTTCAAGTCAATAAACTTTTATTGAGGAAGCTCTAAAGTAATTCTGCCTAGCTTACCGCCTCTATATTCATCAAGAAGCATTATTGATGCCCTTTCAGTATCAATCTCACCACCTGAAATGAGCATTCCTCTCTTTTTACCAATCATTTCAAGAATTTCATAATCTTCTTTATCTTCAAAGTTCGTTATTTTGAAACGTTCGCTTATTCGCTCACAATAGCCATTTTTTAGCACATTAATAAGACGCATGGCAAGAACCTCGCTATCAAGAATCTCATCTTTAACAGAGCCTATAAAGGCTAATTTGTCGCCCACTGCTTTATCATCAAACTTCGGCCATAAAACACCGGGGGTATCAAGAAGTTCAACTCCGTTACCCACTGCAAACCAGCTATTTGAACGGGTAACACCCGGTTTATCTGCAACCTTTGCACGATTGCGACCTGCCATTTTATTAATAAACGAAGATTTACCTGTATTTGGAATACCCACAACCATAACTCGAAGAGGCTTACCTACCATCCCCTTTTCGGTATTTCTTTGAATTTTATCCTTCAGAACCTCCCGAACCAGTGGCAAATAGGCATTGAGACCTTTTCCGCTGCGGCAATCAACCGGAATGGCATACATGCCGTTATTTTTATAGTATTCAACCCATTTTGCAGTTGCTTTTTCATCAGCAACATCACATTTATTAAGAAGAACTATTCTGGGTTTATTCCCTATCATTTCTTTAAGCTCAGGATTTGAAGAGCTCATTGGTATTCTTGCATCAACAATTTCAGTCACTAAATCTACAAACGGCAGGCTTTCTTTAATAAGCCTGCGCGTTTTTGCCATATGACCGGGAAACCATTGAACTGTTTGTTTCTGGTAATCACTCATAATCGTATATATCAAAATCTCCGAAAGGCAAAATTCTAATTACAGCTTTGCCTAAAACATATCTTTCGTCTAAAGGACCAATAAGAGTTGAACGGCTATCAGTCGAACCGTTTCTGTTATCACCCATACAGAAAATATGACCATCAGGCACTGTATACGGAAAATCAATGTCATCAAGCTTGGGAAGTATATAATCTTCTCTGGTATACGGCTCCTGAAGAGCAACCCCATCAACGTATACTGTACCCGTAGAGAAATCTATATCAACTGTTTCTCCACCCCTGGCAATAACTCTTTTTATAAGGGGCTCATTGAAATAATTTGGTTCAGTTATAACAACTATATCGCCACGCTCATAGCTTTCTTTATTTACAGTTAAAAGCCAGTCACTATCCTGCAAGGTATCGGTCATAGAAGACCCTTCAACACCAACAAGACGGAAAGCAAAGGTAAATACAATCGCTATAATTATAAAGGATGACATAATTATTGAAACTAAATCATAAACAGAAAGATGGAAACTGTTTTTCTTTTTATCTGTTTTTTTTGATTCCTGTTTAATTTCGGTAACTGCTTCCTTTGTTGTTATATCAACAATTCTTTCATCACTATTCATAATCACTCTACCGTCCAATCACCAAAAGGGAAAAATCTGAAAAGCACTTTTCCTACAATATATCTTTCATCGACACAACCGACTCTTGTGGATCGACTATCAAGAGAATTGCCCCTGTTATCGCCAAGAACAAAAACTGTGCCTTCGGGAACTGTAATAGGGAAAGCTATATCAAACTGTTGAGATGTTAATTCATCTGTGTAATCTTCTTCTGTGCCATTAACAGTAACAACACCTGTTGTAAAATTAATATCAACAACATCTCCGCCAACTGCAATTATACGTTTAACAATAGGTTCATCTAAATCCGCAGCTTCAGAGATAACAACTATATCGCCTCTTTCAGCCTTATAGCCAATAGTTGAAACAATAACTTTATCGTTGTGTTGTAACGTAGGTTTCATTGAGGGACCATCAACATTAAACACCCTGAAGAAAAAAATAAAAAGAACAGTTATTACTATAAGAGCTGCAATAATAGCCTCAAAAATCTCAAAAACACCTAATTTATCTTTGCCATTAGTTTTAGATTTCTTTGCAGATACTTCATCACTTAAAGTAATATTATATTCCTCGGTTTTGCGCATAGAGCACACACCTCTCCATTAAAAGAAATCAAGGGCAGATTATACATCTGCCCCGTTTTTCGACTGATATTAGCCGATTTTTTCCTTAACCTTAGAAGCCTTACCAACTCTGTCACGAAGATAATAAAGTTTTGCACGGCGAACTTTACCGTAACGAACAACTTTAACAGATGCAACGTTAGGAGAGTGAACAGGGAAAACTCTTTCAACACCTACGCCGTAAGAAACACGACGAACTGTGAATGTTTCGCTGATACCGCTACCGTTTTTTGCAATAACTGTTCCTTCGAAAGCCTGAAGTCTTTCTCTCTGACCTTCACGGATTTTAACGTCGATTCTAACTGTGTCACCAACGTTAAACTCGGGCTTCTCAGCCTTAAGGCTGTCCTGTGCAATAAGTTTTAATGCGTCCATAATAAACCTCCGAATTTTTTCAAGCGTTCTTATTATATAGCTATTGCAACTATAAACAGCGGACCGCCAGCTTTAATGTTGCCATTAACTGCCGTTGTCTCGAAACAACGCACACATAGACTTGATAATAATATCACATCACATGCAAAAAATCAACTGTTTTTTTAAAATTTTATAAAACAGTTGATTTTTTATTTTTTATACCGCAGGAATAAAAACGACTTTAAGATTCTCTGTTGTGTCCCCTTCCAGACCATTTTCTTCGGCAATTGCTTTTACTGTGGTATTATAACGCCTTGCTATAGACCAAAGGCTTTCACTTTCTTCCGGGAAATAGACCGTAATAGCGTTTAACTTTCTGTCAAATTTATTTTCACTTTCTGTTATATCTGTAACTGTATCGATATAGAATTTACCAAAAACACTTGCAGACACATTTATTTCTGCCCTTACATCAATGCCATTATTTCCCTTTTCAACGCAATCAAGAGAAAAAACATTAAGCTTTGGTAAGCAGAAAATATCGTTATCCTCATAATCTGCTTTTCTTTCGTATTTAACATCAAGAATTTTATTTATATTCGAAATGCTTCCTGCCATATCTTTTATCAATACCGACAAAGAAAGATTAGCTGAAATAACAAGCTTCTCGATTTCTTTTTTTACGATTATATTTGCTAATTCGCAGGTTGAACCCATAACCCTGCTTACGCCCTCACCGCTGACCTGAAAATCCTCTCTGAAAATATATGTGTCACGAATTTCATCAAGAGGTGTGAAGAATACCATTGACTGTTTTTTTAAATCAATGGAGCTTCCGACTGCATAAGCATCATTTATAACAACAAGCTCCTTTTCTTCCCACATTGAAGCAGATGCTTCTATACTAAGACCTATATCAAAAGAGCTACCTACCCCATCCTGTTCGTTTTTAAGCATAACATCAACTGCGGTTACATTAAGTGTTACATTCCCCGTAAACCGCTCTTCCATACCCTCAAATTCCAAAATCTGATTTATGGGAAGAGTATGCCTTATAAACTCGGTGCAGGCTTTATCATTTGCATTTACATAGCAAGCCTCTACTACTGCATCACCTTTCACCATTATTTTATTGCTGATTTTCTTTATTTCTGTGCAAACAGCACTTGCACGAGTGCTTATTATAAAAGCACATGGAACAGAAAGACTTACAGTATCGCTCATAGAAAATGTTCTCGATTTTTTGCAACCTGAGGACATTGCTCTTACAGGTATACATTTCTTTTCAATACAAGCATCTTCTACAGAAATGATTTCTTCCGTTTCTTCAATAAAAGCATTAATTTTGATAACTATACCTGCTTTTATTTCTGCCCTTTTGGTACTTGTGGCACGGCAATTAACATAAGATACTGTTACCTCGCAATTAATATCGGTTGCATCAGTAAAAATGTTGTTTTCACAATGACGTGTAAAAGGCTTGGATTGGGTAAATGAATAAATACAACCGTCTTCTGCTGTATAAATCATTCTCAATTCGCATTCACCGTCAACTGTTACTCTTTCCCCTACCGCTTTACAAGAATTAATCTTTGGCTGAGCTGTTGATTTTATAATCCGCAAAATCTCGGGCATATATTCCGGCAGGGAAAAATCCGCCTCAACACATTCTTCAATTGAATTATCTTTTACTGTTTTCAATATTTTATAACTCTCTTTTTTTAAGGTTATGTCCATAAAAATAAACTCCCTTCATATACCTTCTGTGAAAGTATATGCGGGAGTTAAAATCAATATAACTATATTATTCTGTTGGTTCTTCTATAGGTTCTTCATAAAGAAGTGTGTAAAGCATTTGCTTATTTTGTTCAAGGTTAATTGAAATGCTTGAACCATCCCATTGAGAAGAATACCACCAGGTATCATCAAATGGTATCTGTTTGGAAACAAGAAGCTTGTCCATATCCGCACCTGATTTTGCAAGACAACCTGAAAGACTGAAAATAAGACTCCAGAAATCAGTTGTTGAAAGAGTTGTTTCAATATATGGCGCAACCTCTTTTGCGGTTGAAACAAGACCGAATATTCCGATAGGATTAATCTGCCCTTTCACCTTTGAAGCAATAGCTGAAATAACCTTTCTTTGACGCTGAGTTCTCATAAAATCGGAATCCAATTTACGAATACGGGAATACCAAAGTGCCTGATAACCGTTTAAATGAACACTTTCTCCGCTTTCAAAGGTATCAGGTTTTTTCTCATATCCATATTTATGGCGATTATTTATATAATCTGCTTCATCTTCCGTAACCTCAACATCAACTCCGCCAAGACCATCAACAAGAGCTGTAAACATTTCGAAATTTACTGTTGCGTAATCATCAATTTTAATTCCGAAATTATGTTCAATAGTCTGAATAAGAAGATTTGCTCCGCCCCATGCATAAGCGGAATTAACCTTTGCCTCGCGCTCACCTGGAATGTATAAATGAGTGTCGCGAAGAATTGAACAGATTGTGATTTTTCCTGTGCTTTTATTAACGGAAGCTATCATAATACTATCGCTTCGGGATGAACCACCGTTAGCTTTATCGCAGCCTATAAGGAGAATATTTCTTACATTTTTATCACTTACAAGCTCGACACCCTCAATATGCTCTATATCTTCAGCCTTGGTAAATTTGCCAACAACACCGTTTGCCATAACAAACAAAATCGCACCAAAAGCCAAAACAACCGCAAGAATTATTGCAACTGCTTTTTTACCCTTTGAGCCTTTCTTTTCGGGTACAAGCTTACCCCTTCTTGCCTCAAAATCCGATATTTCATCAGTATCCTGCAAACTCCTCTTTCGTGATAAAGGTGCAGCTACAGGTATTTCAACCGAAAACTCATCCTCATCATAATCTTCTGATTGTTTCTGCTGATAAGAAGCTTTGTTTCTGCTTATATAAATACCATCTTCTTCAGGCACTTTTCTACGACCTTTACTAATATATATATCTTCCTTGGAAGAATCGCTGAAAACATCTTCATATTCATCTTCATCGTGAGATGAATAGCTATATACATCTTCGTATTCATCCTTTTCTTTTACATAGCTTAAAAGCTCTATGTAATCATCATTTATAGATACTTTTTTCTCTTCGTTTTGTTTTTTTCTGTCTGACAATACAATTCTCCTTCTGAATGCTACGGTCAAGACCGTACCCTACAATTAGGGTGAAAGGAATTATCCGAACCGTGTTTTCTACAGGCGGATTTCCGTTCATCCTGTGTTAAAATACTCGCCAATCCGAAAGGATTAGCTGCGTTTTTGCCTTGGCTGACCAAAAATCCGCACTGTATAAAATCTTCGACCTAAAAGCAAAAGATTTTTATAATGATTGTAGTTTACCGAAACGCATTGGCGTTTCGTAAAAGCCGATTCTATCGGCTTTTAGCAAAATTGAATTTTATAATACAATTTTGCACTACATTCATTCAAAGGATTATAGTCGAATTTCCAAAGAAAATTTGATACCAAATGCAATGTTTGGTATCGAAACAGTGTAAAAATACACTGTTTCGACTAACTATAATCGTTATTGGATTTTTGGTGTTGCGGGCGAAGATAGGCTGGCGCCTTTCAAGACCGAAACGCCGAAAAGACTTAAAAAGATTAGCTTTTAGGCAGGTTCGGATAACTCATTTCACCCTAAGGTTAAAGATTATTCACCTAATTTAATATTGATACCATTTCCGTTTGATGCAGGTTGAGGAAGGTATTTATGAATAGCGTGTGCAAGATTTATTATAGGCATTGACTGAAGATACACTTTACCGGGTCCTGTAATAACAGTATGAAAAGCACCTTCACCGCCAAGAAACATATTTTTAACACCTTTAACAGCTTCAACTCTCATTGAGCAGGTTTCGCTCATTGCTGCAAGGTGACCTGTATCAACAATAATGCTCTCCCCTGCACCGAGTGTATATTCTTTACAATGGCCATCAATTTCGATAAATACCATACCGTTACCGGTAATTCTCTGCATTATAAAGCCTTCGCCACCGAAAAGACCGGTAGTAAAACGATGCTGAAAGAAAACTGAAATATCAAGGCCTTTTTCCATAGCAAGAAAGCCTCTCCTCTGAACAACAATACCATTACCGGGAGTTACCTCATAAGGAATAATCTCTCCGGGGAAGCTTGATGAAAATGCAATCATACCGGTCCCGCTAACAGAGGTAAATTCATTGAGGAAAAGAGATTCACCTGCAAATAGTCTGCCCAATGCTTTTTTTATACCACCTCCTGAATTGGTTTCCATTTTCATATTGGGACTCATCCAGCTCATTGAACCACCTTCGGTGCAAAGAGTCTGCCCCTGCTCAGGATAACAGATAACAACGGGCAAGCTACCGCCTTCAATTTCATATTTCAACATAGAATTACCTCCTTTGGTCGTTTTATTTATTAGATTATATCTTTTTTTCTATATATTTTCAAGTATATAAGCATAAAAACACTCCTTACAACCAAATGCAAGGAGTGTTTCACGTATTAATTAGTCAACCTTAACTATCCAGCCAAGCTTATCTTCTTTTTTGCCCCACTGAATGCCTGTAAGTTCATCATAAAGGAACTGCGCAACAGGACCGATTTTTGAATCGTTAATAACGAGATGCTCGTCACCATCAATGTATTCACCAACGGGAGAAATAACAGCAGCTGTACCTGTACCGAAGGATTCGGTAAGAGTGCCGTTTTTATGAGCCTCTTTAACCTCGTCAACAGAAAGCTTTCTTTCTTCTACTTTATATCCGTTCGCTTTAAGAACTTCAATGCAAGAAGCTCTTGTAACACCGGGAAGAATGTTACCATCTTCAAGAGAAGGAGTAATAACTGTGCCGTCAATAACAAAGAAAACATTCATTGCACCAACTTCGTCAATGTATTTTCTCTCAACACCGTCAAGCCAGAGAACCTGAGCATAGCCCATTTTATCTGCCTTTTCCTGACCGATAAGAGATGCAGCATAGTTACCGCCTGCTTTAGCCATACCTGTTCCGCCTTTTACACAACGAACATATTCACGTTCAATATAAATCTTAACGGGGTCCATACCATTTGCATAGTAAGAGCCAACAGGTGAAAGGATAATTGCAAAAATATAGCTGTGAGAAGCGTGAACGCCAAGGAAAGCATCAGTTGCAATAATGAAAGGACGAATGTAAAGTGATGTTCCGTCATTGTGGGGAACCCAATCCTTATCAACATCAACAACAGTCTTGATAGCTTCAAGAACCATATCGGGATCAAGTCTGGGAACGCAAAGGCGGTCACAGGTGTTATTCATTCTTTCAATATTTTTCTGAGGACGGAAAAGCTGAATGTTTCCGTCTGCAGTTCTGTATGCTTTAAGACCTTCGAAAAGCTCCTGAGCATAGTGGAAAACCATTGATGAGGGGTCAAGAGCAAGAGGACCGTAAGGTACAACTCTGCCATCATGCCAGCCCTGACCTTCATCATAGTTCATAATAAACATATGGTCTGTAAAAATTTTACCGAAACCAAGCTTGCTCTCGTCCTGAGGCTTTGCCTTGGGAGCGGTTGTTCTTTCAATCTTGAAATCGTAACTCATTGAAAATAACCTCTTTTCAATACTGAATAATTATTAATTAATAATCGTAACCGAGTTTAAGTGCGGTTTTGTTTACTTCAAGAAGGTTCTGACGACGAGCAGAAACAACCTTTGCGAGAGGTGCATCAATGCCGTCAAAGCCAAGTGCTTCAACTTCTTTAAGAAGCTTACCTGTGATAATCATATTAGCGAGAGTGCTGATGCCCTGTTCATTAGCAAGCTGAGTTGCAGGAATATAGAAAACATCAACATCTGTTCTCTCAACCTTACGTGTAATAAGAGTTGAATCAACGAAGATTTTACCGCCGGGAACAACTTCATTTTCATATTTATCAAGTGAGGGAAGGTTCATTGCAACAAGAACATCGGGTTTGCCAACGATGGGAGAACCGATGGGTTCATCGCTAACGATAACGCTACAGTTTGCAGTACCGCCACGCATTTCAGGACCGTAAGAAGGAAGCCAGGAAACCTGCTTATTCTCAAGAAGACCCTTATATGCAACGAATTTACCTGCAAAAAGAATACCCTGACCGCCGAAACCGGCAAAAAGAATGTTACATGCTTTACTCATTATTTTGCCTCCTCTGCGTAAATATCTTTATAAACACCCAAGGGGTAATAAGGAAGCATATTTTCCTCAAGCCATTCAAGTGCTTTTGCGGGTGTCATACCCCAGTTTGTTGGACAAGTTGAAACAACCTCAACAAGAGAGAAGCCTTTGCCGTCAAGCTGATTCTGGAAAGCTTTTTTAATAGCAGCTTTTGCCTTTTTAACGTTTGAGGGGTTATTTACGGAAACTCTTTCAAGGTATGCTGCGCCATCAACATTCTGAAGGAGCTCACAAACCTTAACGGGATAACCAACAGTTTCAACATCTCTTCCGTAAGGAGAGGTCTGAGTAACCTGACCGGGAAGAGTTGTGGGAGCCATCTGACCGCCTGTCATACCATAAATTGCATTGTTTACGAAAATAACAGTGATATTTTCGCGTCTTGCAGCGGCATGAACAGTTTCTGCAGTACCGATAGCTGCAAGGTCACCGTCACCCTGATATGTAAATACAACATTGTTTTCGGGGTCTGCTCTCTTTACACCTGTTGCAACTGCAGGAGCTCTACCATGAGGAGCCTGAATAAAGTCGCAGGTGAAATAATCATAAGCCATAACAGAACAACCAACGGGAGCAACACCGATAGTTCTGCCTTCGATACCGAGTTCATCAATAACCTCAGCAACAAGTCTGTGAATAATACCATGAGTACAACCGGGACAATAGTGAAGCGGTGCATCAGTTAATGTTTTCGGTTTTTCGAATACTACCATTATTTGTTACCTCCTTCATTGATTTCTTCAATTTTTGCAAGTACTTCTTCGGGAGCGGGAATCATACCGCCTGTACGGTTGCAAAGATATACGGGTTTCTTGCATTCTGTTGCAAGCTTAACATCTTCAATCATCTGACCCATATTCATTTCAACGCAAAGGAATGCTTTGCATTTATCTGCCGCAGCTCTGAGAACTTTCTCGGGGAAGGGCCAAAGGGTAATTGGACGAATCATACCAACCTTGATACCCTTTGCACGAGCTTCAACAATAGCGTTTTTAGCAACACGAGCTGTGATACCAAAGGAAACAACGCAGATTTCTGCATCATCCATAAGATATTCTTCGAAAAGAACTTCGTTTTCTTCTACTGTTTTATATCTTTCGAAACGTTCGAAGTTTGTTTTTTCAAGCTCTTCGGGTTTAAGGTAAAGAGAATTAACGATATTGTGCTTTCTCTCCCCTTTTGTACCTGTAAGTGCCCAAGGCTTATCAAAAGTATTGGGAGCAGTATCGGGAAGTTCAACAGGCTCCATCATCTGACCAAGAGTACCGTCTGCAAGAATCATTGCAGGCATTCTGTACTTATCAGCAAGGTCAAATGCAGTGCTTGTAAGGTCTGCCATTTCCTGAACTGATGCAGGTGCAAGAACGATTTTCTTGAAGTCACCGTGACTACCGCCTTTAACTGCCTGGAAATAGTCAGACTGAGAAGGCTGAATACCGCCAAGACCTGGGCCACCACGCTGAACGTTAACAATAAGTGCAGGAACATCAGAACCTGCTATGTAAGAAATACCCTCACTCTTAAGAGAAACTCCGGGGCTTGATGATGATGTCATAACGCGTTTACCTGTTGCAGCAACGCCGAGAACCATATTAATAGCAGCAATTTCACTTTCTGCCTGAAGGAATACGCCACCTACTTTGGGCATTCTTTTTGCCATATATGCGGCAATTTCTGTCTGAGGAGTAATGGGGTAACCGAAATAATGCATGCAACCTGCTCTGATTGCAGCCTCAGCAATAGCCTCATTACCTTTCATTAAAACTTTTTCACCCATTTATTTCACCTTACCTTTCAACAGTTATAGCACAGTCAGGGCACATTGTTGCACAGAATGCGCATCCGATACACTTGCTTTCATCGATGCAATGTGCAGGATGATGTCCTTTTGCATTAAGCTTTGCAGAATCAAGTTCCACAATTTTCTTGGGACAAGCAGTTACGCACAAACCGCAACCCTTGCAAACATTTTCTGCGAATGTTACTTTTGCCATTTTTCTGCCTCCTAAATTATCTTTTTTTGTAAAGTCAGCGGAAACAGATTTTCAACTTTTCCGTTGAGATTATTTACTAATTTTTCTGTGACAGTTGTCATCTTAACAGGTAAGCCCGTTAACTTGGATAACTCTTCGGCACTGTCAACCGAATTTATAACATCCTCTGCTGTGGTGAGTTCACCAAGATTGGAATTATTAACAATTGCTGTGAATTTAACCTTACACGCTGCTTCAATTTCCTGCATTATTTCGAATGCAGACTCTGCATCGGGAGTTAAAGGACGATATTTGTTGAAAACGAAAAGCATTTCATAATCGTTTTCCTCTTTAATAGCATCTGCATATCTTCCTAATGCATAAGCACCGCGGTCATCACCGCCAATATCCATTATGGCTTTTTCTTCGCGTTTGTCAAGAAGAGAATAAACATCCTGAGGCAAAGCAGGCAAATCCACATTTGAATTTGCAAATGCAGAAGAAATAAGCTTAATTCCTGCCCTATTCAAATCTTCAAGACTATCACGGGTTCTGAAATAGGGATTTACTATATCAAGGTCGGCAATAACAACATTTTCACCGAGGCTTTTAAGATACAAAGCATAGTTTACGGCAATATTTGTTTTACCGCTGCCATAGTGCCCTGCGAAAAGGGTCATTCGTTTGTTATTCAATATATCACTCCGTTTAAAGTGTGAAATTAAAGTTGCAAGTTGCAAATAGCAAGTGGCAAGTTAAGGGTCTGCGACGCAATTATAATTTAAAATGCTGTCCGCAGGACCCGATACTGGCATCTGGCATCTGGCGACTGGCGACTGGCATCTTTCACAATGCTGTCCGCAGGTCCAGAAATTTTGCGTTTTGCGTTTAGATTATAACTTATTACGCTGAATCTTGCCACTGGTTGTTTTTGGAAGCTCATCACGGAACACAACAATTCTCGGGTATTTATAAGGAGCGGTTTTCTCCTTAACATACTGTTGAATTTCTTTTTTGAGTTCTTCTGTACCCTCTGTTCCGGGAACAAGAACGATACTTGCTTTAACAACCTGTCCTCTGACCTCATCGGGTGCGGCAGAAACGCCACATTCAAGAACATAGGGAAGCTCCATAATAACGCTTTCGATTTCGAATGGTCCTATACGGTAGCCTGATGACTTGATAACATCGTCAACTCTGCCGACATACCAATAGAAGCCATCTTCATCCATCCAGGCAACGTCACCTGTGTGATAATATCCATCGTGCCAAACCTCTTTGGTCTTCTCTTCATCGTTGTAATAGCCCTTGAAGAGACCGCAAGGTGCACCATCTTTAACATTAACAACGATTTCGCCGTTTTCACCGACATTTACTTTGTTACCATCTGCATCAACAAGGCAAACATCGTAAATTGGAGCAGGTTTACCCATTGAGCCGATTTTATGAGGCGCACCGGTCATATTACCGATAATCATTGTGCTTTCGGTCTGACCGAAGCCTTCAAGAATCTGAAGACCTGTCGCCTTTTCAAATTGGCGATAAACCTCGGGGTTAAGAGCCTCACCTGCCGTTGTCATATGCTTAACAGAGGAGAAATCGTATTTTGAAATGTCTTGTTTAATCATCATTCTGAGCATAGTGGGCGGTGCACAGAAGGTTGTGATATTATGCTTTGCAAACATGGGAAGAATGTCTGCAGCATCAAAGCGGTCAAAGTCATAAACGAAAAGTGCTGCTTCACAAAGCCACTGTCCGTAGAATTTGCCCCACATTGACTTTGCCCAGCCTGTATCGGAAATTGTGAAATGAAGTCCGTCAGGGTCAACATTATGCCAATATTTTGCAGTATGGAAATGACCTAAAGCATATTTGTAGCAATGAGCGGCAATTTTGGGATAGCCTGTTGTTCCCGAAGTGAAGAACATAAGCATTAAATCGTCTCCACCGGGAGCATCTTCCCCTCTCTCGTAATGAGAGCTGAAGAGTTTGCTTTCTTCATCGTAGTTTCTCCAACCGTCACGGTCTTCGCCGACTGCGATTTTTATTTTCAGGTCGGGGCATTTTGCTGCTGCCAAATCAACCTGATTTGCAACATCGCCATCAGTTGTGCAGAGAATTGCTTTAATTCCTGCGGCTTGGAAACGATATTCCAAATCGTGTTCTTGAAGTTGGTTAGGTGCAGGAATACCGATAGCACCCAATTTATTGAGACCAAGCATTGCAAACCAATACTGATAGTGGCGCTTGAGAATAAGCATAACTCTATCGCCTTTTTTGATACCCAAGGATTTGAAATAGTTAGCTGCTTGAGCAGACCCCTTTTTCATATCCTTAAAGGTAAATCTTCTTTCGGTCTTATTTCTTGAAATATGAAGCATTGCCAATTTATCGGGCTCTCTGTCTGCTAAAGCGTCGATAAGGTCAAATGCAAAGTTGAAATTATCTGTATTTTTGAATTTGATTGATGTAGGCGTTCCTTTTTCATTACGCTCAACATCAATAAATTTATGATAAATTCTTTCTTTTTTATCTTCTTTAATCTTTTCAGGTGCTTTATATTCCTCGGTCTTCACGTGCTGAAGCTCGGGAATAGGTTCGCCTGACGGATTAAGAACAATCGCATAGAAGGTACAATCCTTACCGTCAACAGCAATCATACCGTGAGGAGTGAGAGAATCATAATAGATACTGTCGCCGGGTCCGAGAATTTCAGAGTGTTCACCAACCTGAACCTTTAATTTACCCTCAACAACAATATCAAGCTCCTGACCATCGTGAGAGGTAAGCTCAATATCTTTATTCTGATTCTCTTCGCTATATGTAGCCTCAACAAAAAGAGGCTCAGCAATTTTATTTTTGAATTTGGAAGCGAGGTTGAAATAAGTCATACCATGAGCTTTTTCAATCTTCTGTCCTTTACCTGCTTTTGTGAAAACATAGTTTGTAAGTTTGGGTGTGCTACCCTCGATAATGCTTGAAACATCAACATTAAAAGCAAGAGCACAACGATAAATGAAAGCAAAGTTAAGGTCGCTTTCGCCATTTTCACAAGCAAGATATTCACTTTCGCTTACACCTGTTTTAGAAGCCATTTCGGCAATAGTGTAGCCCTCAATTTCACGTAACTCCCTGATACGTGCCGCCATCTCCTTGATTTTAAAATCAAGTCCGGTTATTTTGTCCATACTTTAATCCTCCTGAATTTCGATAGGGACATAACAATAAAAAACTCGTCCCAAAGATATTCTTTGAGACGAGTAAAATTTAAAATTTATACCCGCGGTACCACTCAAATTGCAGTTAAAAAACTGCCTCTCTCGAAGTCCATCAACTTCTATGCCTTTACGCAGCAATCACGGAGAGGTTCTACTAAGCAAAAGCCTTTCTTCCTCCCGGCTCGGAAACTACAAACATCAATCTCTCAACCTATGGCTTGCACCAACCGCCACTTCTCTGCAAGGTGATATAATTGCGCCCTTTTCTTCAACGCCTTTATATTCAATTTCCTCAAAGATACCATAATATAAGGTAAATGTCAAGTTTTTTATTAAAATTTAGATGCCAAATACCAGATGCCAGTTGCCAGTATACAAAAGCATCGCGGTTATTAAAGTTTATTTCTTATGATTTTACCGCTGATAGTTTTAGGAAGTTCATCACGGAAGACAACAATTCTTGGGTACTTATAAGGTGCAGTATTATTCTTAACATACTGCTGGATTTCCTTTTTAAGCTCTTCTGTACCCTCTGTGCCTGGTGTTAAAACGATGCTTGCTTTAACAACCTGACCTCTTACCTCATCGGGAGCGGCAGAAACACCACATTCGAGAACATAAGGAAGCTCCATAATAACATTTTCGATTTCGAATGGTCCGATGCGGTAGCCTGATGATTTGATAACATCATCAACACGACCAACATACCATAAGTAACCATCTTCATCACGCCAAGCAGTATCGCCTGTATGGTAAAGACCATCATGATAAACTTCATTTGTAGCTTCTTCATTGTTGTAATAGCCAAGGAAGAGGCCACATGGAACAGTTGAATCCGTATGGATAACAATCTCGCCTGTTTCACCATCTGCTACAGGTTTACCGTCAGGGTCAACAACATCAACATCATAAAGAGGTGTGGGCTTACCCATGGAACCAATCTTAATATTAGTGCCATTAAGAGTAGCGATAGAAAGAGTTGTTTCTGTCTGACCAAAGCCTTCATGAATTCTCAGTCCTGTTGTTTTTTCAAATTGCTTGAAGACCTCAGGATTAAGTGCCTCACCTGCTGTTGTTGCATGTTGAATTGATGAAAGGTCATACTGAGAAATATCCTGCTTGATGAGCATTCTGTACATTGTTGGTGGTGCACAGAAGGTTGTGATATTATACTTTGCAAACATAGGAAGAATTTTTGAAGCATCAAAGCGTTCAAAGTCATATACAAAAACTGCACCCTCGCAAAGCCATTGACCATAGAGCTTACCCCAGAGAGCTTTACCCCAACCTGTTTCGGAAATTGTAAAGTGAATACCATCTCTCTGAACACAGTGCCAGTACTTTGCTGTAATAAAATGTCCGAGAGGATATTTATGGCTATGAGTAGCTATTTTAGGATAGCCTGTTGTACCCGAGGTAAAGAGCATAAGCATCGGATCATCGCCACAGGGAGATTCTTCATTACGAACAAAACGACGGCTGAAAAGAGCATATTCATCATCAAAGCAATGCCATCCGTCTTTCTTACCGTTAGCAACAATTTTTGTTTTAAGAGTCGGGCAATTTTTCTGTGCCTCATCAACATAATCTGTTGCTACACCATCTGCAGTAACAACAACCGCAGAAACACCTGCAGCGTTGAAGCGGTATTCATAATCGTGAGTAACAAGCTGATTTGTTGCAGGAATTGCAATTGCACCAAGCTTATGAAGACCGAGAATTGCTAACCAGAACTGATAGTTTCTCTTAAGAACAAGGAGAACTCTGTCTCCTTTCTTGATACCGAGAGATTTAAAGTAGTTAGCAGCCTGAGATGAGCCCTCTTTAATATCTTTGAATGTAAAACGGCGTTCTGTTAAATCATCTGCAATATGAAGCATTGCAAGCTTTTCGGGATACTGTCTGCCGATTTCATCAACAACATCAAATGCGAAATTGAATTTATCCTCATTTTCAAAGGAAATACCTGTGCAAACTCCGTTTTCATCCTCTGTTGTTTTAATGAACTTATCGCATATAAGCGGGAATTTCTTGGGTGCTCTGCCCACATTAACTGTGCTCATATGAGTATCGGCGATCTCTTCATCCTCTGCCATAACCATAGCTAAGAAGAGGCAATCCTCACCGTTAACGGCAATCATACCGTGAGGTGTTGAGCTTTTATAATAGATGCTGTCGCCCTCGTGGAGAACTTCGGTATGGTCGCCAACCTGAACCTTAAGAGAACCCTTGGTAACAAGGTCAAACTCCTGACCTGAATGAGTTGTAACCTCAATAGGCTTTGACTGAAGCTCACTTCTGTATTCATATTTAACCCAATAGGGATTTGCAAGCTTATTTTTAAATTTGGGAGCAAGGTTCTGAATTAAAATACCCTCTTCATTAGCAGTTGTCTGACCTTTGCCCCTGCGGGTTACATTATAGGTCGAAAGCTTTGCACTCTGTCCTTCAAGAAGGTCTGTGATTTCAACATCAAATGCAAGTGCACATTTATGAATGAATGAGAAAGGAAGGTCCTCTTCGCCCTTTACAAAGGACAAATACTCCTCAAGAGTTACTTCGGTTTTTTCTGCCATATCAGCATTTGAAAAACCGTAAATCTCGCGAAGCTCCTCAATACGCTGAGCAACCTCTGCAAGCTTGTTTGTTACTGTTTTGTCTGCCATTTTCATCAATCCTTTCAAAAGAAAAGTATATTTTACTTGAAGCACACAAATAAAAAAACGCCCCAAAAAACCTTTTTGGTTCTTTGAGACGAAAATTAATTCCGCGGTACCACTCAAATTGCAATTAAAATTGCCACTCAGGAGTCCATCAACTCCGTTGCACTAACGTAGCATTCTCGGAAGGCGCCTACTTGAAAATTCTTTCGGACCTTCAGCTCAGAAGGGATAGGTTCTGAAAATACAAGCTATCGGCTCACAGCAACCGCCGACTCTCTGTAAACTGTAAAATTCAACCGTCTTCGTCACAGCTTTTATTTGTGATATTTTCAATTGCAAAGATATTAACACTTTCTTTTTTATGTGTCAATAGTTTTTTTCAAAAAAATTCGGAATTCGGAATGCGGAATGCGGAATGTCGGGTGCTGCGCACGGCAATTATAAAAGTTGCCAGCCACCAGTCGCCAGTTGTCAGTCGCGAGTCACCAGTATGTAAAAGTATTGCAACACCTATCCCTCTTTTTCGTGAAACGAAAAGGAGGGGGGACCGCGTTAGCGGTGGGTGGTACAAAGATTAAAGAATAAATGAAAGTATTGCAACAAAACGACCGCGTTAGCGGTGGTGGGTTGCCCCGCCCTCTCTTTACATCGTTGATGACCGCAAAGTTATTGACTTCCCTCTTCTAATGTGTTAAACTGATGTTGCTGGAGGTGCAAGATATGAAACTCAAACAATCTTTAACTTCAATTGCAGATGGTGTTATACAAGGTTTTTGCGTAACAAAGGTTTTATCTGGCATAGCATTCTCTCAATTTGTTCTTAAAATAACATTACAGCCATTTTTGATAATAGGTTGTATTATTGCCTTAGTAACTGCAACCCCCTTATTTTTTTCATTATCCAAAGAAAAGAGCAACAAGAATACACTTAAAATTTCTGCAATAAGCTTTATATCTTTTATTATTTCTTCCCCTATTCTGTTTGCTTTACCATTCACCATTTTCCCGCAACGAGAGATTGGCGATGCTGATGGTTTAATGTATATGCTCATTTTAACATTTTTTCTTATAACTGCAGTCATTGTAAGGGTGGTTTTTTTTGTTGGTATTTTGATAAGAAACAAAAAGAATACTTAATCATTTCGGGACGATTAAGACCGTCCCCTACGGTTACAATAATTTTACTATGTTACGCAAATAATGTACCACCCACCGCTAACGCGGTCCCCCCTCCTTTTTCGTTTCACGAAAAAAGAGGGATAGGCTTTGCATTACTTTTACATACTGGCATCTGGCGACTGGCGACTGACGACTGGCGACTATCAAACTATTTTTCAAAAAACTGTTGACATTCAAAAAATAAAGTGTTATTATTCTTTCAATATTTTTCAAATGCGATGAAGGAATTACGTGTTTTTGGTTAGGCGTTTCAGAGAGCTGACGTTTGGTGCAAGTCAGTACGTTGCAAAAATTCGGTCTCGTTCCGGAGCAGAGTTCCCCAACCGATTCTTCGTGTAAGGAGCTACGGCAGCCCCGTTACCATGGCTACAGGCTTTATTAAGAGTCCTAATGAGTGACTGACTTTTGTCAGTAACCGGGGTGGTACCGCGGATTTTATGTAAATTCGTCCCTGAGATAGTTATCTCAGGGACTTTATTTTTGTGTTTTTACATTACATTATATAATTACTGAAAGGATGAGTAAAATGAAAAAGATTTTTATTTCAGACATCACACTTAAAAAGATTTCAGAGGACAGAGCTGTATCATTGCTATTCCGTGAAAAGTCAGCAATCGCAAACTGCGCCGATAAAATCGGTGTGGATGTAATTGAAATTCCTGCAGTAAAATCCCCTCGTGAAGATAAAATTATTTATAAAACAATCGCACAGAACGTGCAGAATGCTATTTTTGCAATCCCCGTAGGTTTCAGCAAGGATGATGTTGCTATTGCCTGGGAGTGCATCAAAGAGGCACAGAAGCCTCGCCTTCAGGTTGAGCTTCCTGTTTCTACTATTCAGATGGAATACACATATCATGTAAAGCAGGCAAAAATGCTTGAGAAAATTGCAGAGCTTATCAAGGAAGCAAAGGCATTGTGCTCCGACGTAGAGTTTTCGGCACTTGATGCAACAAGGGCAGATGAAGATTTCCTTATTTCCGCAGTAAAGGAAGCGGAAAATTGCGGTGCAAGTATGGTTACCATCTGCGACGATGCAGGCGTTTCAACTCCCGATGATATAGCAGAATTGGTTTCAAAGGTAAAAGGAACTGTAAGCATCCCGGTTTTCGTGCAGGTATCTGACCGCATCAGTATGGCTGTTGCATCTGCATTTTCAGCAATCAAAAACGGTGCAGATGGTCTTAAATGCGCAATGGCAGGCAAAAATGCACTTCTTACAGGTGAAATTTCTGATGCAATTAATGCTTGTGGTGCGCAGATTGATGCCGAAATCAAGCTTAACAATACAAAAATCCACGCAAGCATTGATGATATGTTATCAAGCATCAGCCACGATGCATACGAAAACGAAAAAACAATAAGCGAAGGTAAAAAGATTCTTATTGACTCTGATTCAACTGTTGTTCAGGTCGCTCAGGCTGCTGCTGTATTGGGCTACGAGCTTTCAGATTCTGACATAGGCAACGTATATAAGGTTCTTAAGCAGGTATGCGAAAAGAAAGGTGCTGTTGGCTACAAGGAATTCGAAGCAATTATAGCAAGCTCTGCTATGCAGGCTCCTTCCACCTACCATTTTGAAACATACACAACCACAAGCAGTAATATGTCTACCTCTATGTCTCAGGTTACCTTGAAATGCAATGACGAAATTATTTGCGGTGTAAGTAACGGTGACGGACCTATTGATTCCGTTTTCCGCGCAATTGAGCAATGCATAGGCCACCACTACGAGCTTGATGATTTCCAGGTTCAATCTGTAACAGAAGGAAAAGAAGCTCTCGGTTCTGCTCTCGTAAGACTTCGCAATAACGGAAAGCTTTATTCAGGTAACGGCACTTCTACTGACATTGTTGCCGCAAGTATCAGAGCATATATTAATGCATTGAACAAGATCGTATTCGAGGAGGCATAATATGAAAATTGTATTTTCGACTAAAAATGTGAGTCGAGCCTCATTCCTTGACACCTGCCGTTATGCCTTTGATTATGGTTTCGAAGGCTTCGAAATTTACGATGCCATAAAGGAACGAAGCAGTCATCACGACAGTATTTTAAGACGCGAGCGTATTGCCGATGCTAAAAGAAAGCTTGTTAACAGAAACCTTTCTGTTTCAGCTCTCCGTATGCCTGCCCCTATTGAAAATGAAAGCACTACATCTGAGCTTATAGAAAAATATGTAAGTTTGGCAGCTGCATCAGGCATTGAAAATGTTATTGTCCGCACAGAGACAAAAACAGACTTTAAGCTTCTTGACGAAAAAATGTCTGTAGCAATTAAGCGTGCTGAAACATCCGATGTTAACATTTTATTTGAAACCATCGGTTACCTTGCAAGAACTGAAAATGTAATCGGTATTATCAACCACTTTGCTTCTGCGGCTATCGGTGCATCTTGGAATGTAAGAGGAACATATTTTGATGCAGGTGAAACCGCTGAAACCACCATAAAGAATCTTGGTGCATACATTAAATATGTTCGCCTTGGAGATATGAAAGATGGAAAGACAGTTTTAATCGGTGAAGGCGATTTAGATGTTGAAAAATTAATCAACTCTCTCTCTTCACTTAATTACGAGGGCTTTATATGTGCCGCTTGGAACGAAGAAATCAGCGATGCTGATATTGTTCTCACTCACTTTACAAACTATATAGCCTCTTTGAGTCGTGAAAAGAAGGTTTATGACCGTGCATATTATAACCGCGATAAAACAGGTACATTCGTATGGAAAAAGTTTGATGTTATTGACGCAACATTTTCCGATGTGCTTGACACAATGGCGGAAAAATACCCTGATCAGTATGCATTCAAATACCCTACCCTCGACTACACAAGAACTTACGAGCAGTTCCGTCGCGATGTTGATGAATGTGCAGCAGCTTTGATTTCACTTGGCGTTAAAGCGGGTGACCATGTTGCAATATGGGCAACCAACGTTCCTCAATGGTTCATCACCTTCTGGGCAACAACCAAAATAGGTGCAGTTCTTGTTACCGTTAATACAGCCTATAAAATTCATGAAATAGAATATTTGCTCAAACAGTCAGATACTCATACACTTGTTATGATTGAGTTCTGCAAAGACATCAACTACAAGAATATTATTGAGGAGCTTTGTCCCGAGCTTAAGAGCCTTGAACCCGGTTCACCCTTGTATTCCAAAAATCTCCCCTTCCTTCGTAACGTTGTTACTGTTGGCTTTGATATGGATGGCTGTCTCACATGGGAGCAGATGTTATCTCGCTCTTCACTTATTCCGAGGGAAGAGGTTCGCAGACGTGCTTCTCTCGTAAAGCCTGATGATGTTTGCAATATGCAGTACACTTCAGGTACAACAGGTTTCCCCAAGGGTGTTATGCTTACACACCGCAACATCGTAAACAATGGTAAAACAATTGGCGACAGAATGGATTTATCAACTGCTGACCGTATGATGATTCAGGTGCCTATGTTCCATTGCTTCGGAATGGTACTTTCTATGACATCTATGATGACTCACGGTGGAACGCTTTGTCCTATCCCCTATTTCTCACCCAAGTCATCACTTGCTTGTGTCAACGATGAGCATATCACCTGTTTCAACGGTGTTCCCACAATGTTTATTGCTATGTTTAGTCACCCTGACTTTGCTAAAACTGATTTCTCATATATGCGAACAGGTATTATGGCGGGTGCTAACTGCCCTGCTGACCTTATGCGACGTGCTTCTGTTGAAATGAATATGCGAGAAATCATTTCGGTTTATGGTCAGACAGAAGCTTCTCCCGGTTGTACTATGGGTGAAGTGAACGAAGACCTTGACCATCGTGTTGAAACTGTAGGTAGCGCATTCCCCGGCGTTGAATGTAAAATTATCGACCCCGAAACAGGTGACGAGCTTCCTGACGGTCAGAGCGGTGAATTTGTTGCCCGTGGTTTTAACATTATGAAGGGTTATTATAAGATGCCCGAAGCAACTGCACAAGCAATAGACAAAGATGGTTGGCTCCATTCCGGTGATATTTGTATGAGAACTCCTGACGGATATTACAAGGTTACAGGAAGACTTAAGGATATGATTATCCGTGGTGGTGAAAACCTTTACCCACGAGAAATTGAAGAATTCTACCTTACCAACCCCAAGGTTCGTGATGTTCAGGTTGTTGGCGTTCCTGATGAACAATACGGTGAGGAATGTTGCGCCTGGATTATTCTTCACAAGGGCGAAACAGCAGACGAAAAGGAAATGAAGGAATATGGATTTGCATCTATAGCAAGACATAAGGTTCCTAAGTATTTCTTATTTGTTAATGAATTCCCCATGAACGCTGCAGGTAAAATTCTCAAATATAAAATGCGTGAGGAATCACTTGAGAGATACAACAATCAAAAAGCATAAGAAAAAGTCGGGCGATGCCCGACTTTTTAAGTTAGGAGTGAGGAATGAGGAGTGAGGAGTGTTGGGGAAGCTTCGCTTCCAAACATTAATAAGAGCTTCGCTAACCACTACTTTTTCTTCGCTATTAATTATTTTTGATTTGAGAAATTTAGAAAGATATGGTTTAGGTTTGTTTTATCAATATAATTGCGTCGCAGACCCTTCTCTCCTCACTCCTAACTACTCACTCCTCAATATAAGAAGGTATTTATATGTATAATAAATTTAAAATCATAGATTCTCATTGCCACATATTTCCCGATAAAATTGCTCAGAAAGCAACTGACAGTATTGATAATTTTTATCATATAAGTGAATCGGGAGTTATTAACGGTTGTGGTTTTGTTGGCACTGCGAAAGCCCTTATAAAGCAATGTGATACGGTTGGCGTTGAAAAATGCCTTGTAACATCAGTTGCAACAACTCCACATCACGCCCAAAGCATAAACTCATTTATCGCAAGTGAGGTTAAACTTTTCCCTGAAAGATTTATAGGCTTCGGTTCTCTTCATCCCGATAGCGAAACTTTGGGAGACGATGCAGAACATCTTATTGAACTTGGTTTAAAAGGTGTTAAGCTTCACCCTGATATCCAAAATTTTAAGGTTGATGACCCAAAGGTTATTAAAATTTTTGAAATTTGCAACGAAAAGAAATTGCCCGTGCTTTTACACACAGGCGACTCAAGATTTGACAACTCTAATCCCGATAGAGTTGAAAAAATATTAAAAATGTTCCCCGATTTAACAATTATAGGAGCTCATTTCGGTGGCTGGTCAATATGGGATAAAGCACCCGAAACCTTATGCAAATATAAAAACCTTTATGTTGATACTTGCTCAAGCTTTTACGCCCTTTCCAAAGAAAGAGCTAGAGAAATTATTGACCTCTACGGTGCAGACAGGGTTATTTTCGGAACAGATTTTCCTATGTGGAAGCAAGAGGATGAATTGAAATTCTTATTTGATTTAGGGTTATCAGATAATGATTTACAGAAAATATTGCACGATAACTTAACAAAAATCCTTGAAAAGTAAATCGCAATGTGTTAAACTTGGTAACTGTGTGTTTTTAATTACATAATATGGTAATATATTAACTTTTTGAGGTGCAATTAATGATTTGCAACAATATTTTAGAAGCAATAGGTAATACCCCTATTATTCGTCTTAATAAAATAGTTGACGAGGACAGTGCGGAAATTCTTGTTAAATTCGAAGGTCTTAATGTTGGCGGTTCTATTAAAACCAGAACTGCTTACAATATGATTTTAGAGGCAGAAAAACAAGGAAAGATTAATAAAGATACAATAATTGTTGAACCTACAAGCGGAAATCAGGGCATTGGCCTTGCGCTTGTTGGCGCGGTTAAGGGTTATAAAACAATAATCATTATGCCCGACTCAGTAAGCGAAGAAAGAAGAAAGCTTGTTAAGCACTACGGTGCACAGGTTATTCTTGTTCACGATGCAGGAAACATTGGTAAATGTATTGACGAATGCCTTGAGCTTGCTTTAAAAATGCAGAAAGAGGACAAAAACGTTTTCGTTCCCCAGCAATTTGAAAACCCTGCAAATCCAGAAATCCAGAGAAAGAAAACTGCTGTAGAAATACTTGAACAGGTTGGTAAACCCATTGATGGTTTTTGTGCAGGTATCGGCACAGGCGGTACATTGACAGGTATCGGCGAAGTGCTTAAAGAAGCTAATCCAGATATGAAAATCTGGGCAGTTGAGCCTGAAGATGCGGCTATTCTTTCAGGCGGTCTTATTGGTACACATATTCAAATGGGTATCGGTGACGGACTTATCCCACCCATTCTCAACACTGACATTTACGATGATATTTGCATTATTACTGACGAAGAAGCACTCAACACCGCAAAAGAGCTTGCTTCTAAAGAGGGTATTCTTTGCGGCATTTCAAGCGGTACAAATGTTGCGGCGGCAAAGAAGCTTGCAAAGAAGCTGGGTAAAGGGAAAACAGTTATAGCAGTTCTCCCCGATACCGCAGAAAGATATTTCTCTACTCCATTATTTGATGAATAAAAAACACCCCTGATTCACATTTTGGTGAATCAGGGGCTTGTTTATATTAATTAAAGGAAAAATTCATCATAAATAAGTTCACCGATAAGTGTTTTTCTGAGCATTTCAAGAAGCTCCTGGAAGAAAGCAGCAATAATGTTGTTGGGAACGTGCTCTTCAGGTAATTCAACTGCTTCATCGCTCATATCACCATCATCGCAAACGAATGGCTGTGAGCAAACGATACCGCCCTCATTCTTAACCTGGAAACGAACATAGCAACCGATTTCATCACTATATTCTCTGAGGTCAAGAGTCTCACCTGTTGCAATAATTTCACCATCAGCAATCCATTCAATAACATCATAGTTTGATGCAACAACTGTGATTGTGTCATTATCATCATCAACATTGAGGCTGTGAATATCAGCATAAGCACCTTCACCAACAAACTCCTCACCCATTTCGAGATGAGCATATCTCGAACATGCGAAGAATGTACCGTTTTCCATAGCTGTGCGAAGTGCT
>JAZNTA010000013.1:0-2440 GCA_045591525.1 Acutalibacteraceae bacterium
TCTCTGTACACATATATTGACAATAGGATCAGCAATAGTTTTTATCATATCACCGTCATAATCCGCACCACCAAGTCTTTCTGCAGCAAACATTTCTGAATCTACCATAACAACATCGCTGAGATGCCCTAAATAATGTTCGCGCATTCTCTTAATTTCTTTCATAAGCTTAAGGATAATTTCCTCGTTTCGTGCAATATGCGGATTACGAAGAAGCGTGCATAATGTATCTGCTTCATACGCCGCCTTTGGAGCATAGAAGGACTGTTCGGGGAAACGATCACTCATGAGAGTGGCGTAAAATTTCTTTTCGCTTTCTGTAAGTTTGGATTTTCTTGTCATTGGGATTATGGATAACAATCTTAATAAATCTGCAGATAAATATCTGCTGTCTCCGGCAACAAGCAGTGTGCCAAGAGAATAATCCTTTAAAATACTTTCGGCTCTGTCCTCAAGCTCTTTTGGATATATAGATTCGTTTATAAACAAAGGATTTATTTCCAAAATATCCGCAAGGTAATTTGCCTTTGTTTTCTTTCTCCAGAAACCTTTTTCTTTTTCTTTTAGAAAATATTGTCTTCTGTATTCTTCATTTGCACAAAGATTGTAATATTCTGTTTCCGTTTGCTTGGTGAGCCAGTTGCGTGTGTCCTCCTCCGGACTATGTTCCCAACTGAGTGGTAAATCGCCAGGCCTAAATTCTTCTGCCCTGACAGAAAGTGTATTCAAAAATTGATAATTCAGCTCTGTAAACTTTTCAGGATGCAATTTGCTGACATTAGTAATATACAGGGCATGCTTGTATTTCCTAAATTTATCCCAATAGTCCTGACATGTCATTTTGGAATCACTGAGCCAGCCTTTTCCCTTAAACATACTCTCGGTAAGAATAATATCCACATCGCTTATTAAATGCTTCTCTCCCCAAATATCTATTATATATTCAAATCCTGATTTACTAAGAAGATCTTTAAAATCTACCTTATGAAGCATTCCCTTAACATAGGGCATACGAATCTGAAACGATGTATGAACCGGCTTACCGCAGAATTTTTTGTCAACTATATTGGCATATTCTTTTGAAATCAGTCCCTCACCATCATACTCAAGGATAGTAAACTGCTCGTGCCTTTCCACTCTGTGATACTTACGCATATTAGAATTACTGCCATCATCTTCAACGGTAATAACATTAGCACTTGCCTGCAATTTATTATTCTCTACAACAATAACCCGGTGAGGCTTGTCAATTTCTATATCATCAATACGGGTTCCTGATGAAAGCATTAAACCATTATATGCATAAAGCTTGGAAAGCTGACACTCTCCAATATTCATATCAAGCATTATACGGCGGCGAACAGCTTCATAAAAATCCTTACGGATAAAAGAAAGCCTTGCGTTACGGCTCATACTTGCAGAACGTTCAAATGCAACATAATGCATGGAACCGTTGCCAAAATCTAAATTGATTCCCTCGGGCCTGAACATATCTCTTGCTTTTTGTTGTCTCTCTGCATATCTTTTCTGCTGTCCGTTTCTGTCAAAGATACCTGCAAAATCTATATAGAAGATAACATTCTCAAGATCGGTTATTAAATTTACATCCTCGGGGATTTCAAAATTATCACCGTGAAGCTGACACATTATTTGATAAAACAATGCATTGCTTTCCTGCTCATGACTTGCTGTCGGCACCTTGCATTTTTCTGTTTCCCGTGCCTGTAAATTAAATTTGTATATGCCGTCAGAATCCTTCTCAGCGTAGCTGATGATATTTCTTGCAGACATCATATAGATTTTATACTTGCGCATATAAAGGCTCGCCTCACTTTGTAAAAATTATATCACAAACCTTTTCAAAAAGCAATATGAATACTGCCCTCACTTTTTTGAGAGCAGTATTTCTTTTTCCTCTTCTTCTGTTGCAAAAAATTTAAAAAAAGTTAGGAGGTGTCTTACCAAAATGAAAGAATCAGTTGTGAAATCTTATGACGAGCTGCCTCTGTTTTTGAACGCAGAAATGCTCGCAAAGGCATTGGGTGTTGCGACATCTACTGCCTATGAGTTAATGCATGAGAAAGACTTTCCAGCATTAAAAATTGGAAGCCGTTTGCTCGTGCCGAAGGAAAAGTTTCGCCTATGGGTAGAAACGAAAACAAAATAATTATTAATTTTTTAGGAGGTGTTTTGTTGTGACAAAACAAAAATTTAAGGATTTATTATGGACGGTATACTTTACTAATGAGATGGAAAAATCATTCCCTACACCAAAGGTTAGGGCATGGCGTTCTCAGCAATGGTATATCTGTGGGAAGCAAAAGAGCTTGAGGTCTGCGGAAGGACTCTCACCAGAGATGAGATTCGGTACATATTGTTTGAAAAGCTATCACCATGTGAGTTCCAGTATGCAATCGAAAGATTTGTAAAACTGTATCGC
>JAZNTA010000014.1:0-3847 GCA_045591525.1 Acutalibacteraceae bacterium
GTCTTCCTAAGACCGCTTGGCCTCCCGACTTATTCACTCTTCACTAACGAAATTTTGATATGCTGCAATCCACAGAACCATGCGCTGATTTCTTCTGTAATAGTCTTATGTGTATGACATAAATATAAAAAATATTGATAATTCTTCAATTCTATTTTTGCGAGAGTGACTTTTTTGAAAATATATTGTATAATTATAGTTATAAAAGGAGTTGATTCTATGAACAATGGCGAATTCGGAAAATTTCTGTCTCAATTAAGGAAAGAAAAAGGGTTAACTCAACTTCAATTAGCAGAAAAACTCAACGTTTCAGATAAAGCTATCAGCCGTTGGGAAACCGGAAAAAATTATCCAGATATAGAAATCTTCGAGGATTTATCAAAAATATTAGATGTTTCCATTAGTGAATTATTAGAAGGGAAAAAAATCGAGGAAGGAAATCTTTTAACTGTAAGCGAGGAAGAAATAGTTAACAAAATCCAAAACAATAAAAAAAGTATTGAAAATCATAAAGCGAAAAAAATAAATAATTTTATAAAAAAGAATATTTTTATAATTGTCGGAGTCTTTATTGGTTCAATATCAATACTTTTAGTATCTTTATTTGTTTTAATCCCTAGACATTTTGAAAAACAATACAAAGAAGAAAAAAGTGTTGAGACTTTATATAAATTGTGTAATTATGTTTATACATTCCATAATAGCGACTTGATATTAAAATATTATCCAACTCTAATTTTTGAAACTGACTATGAAGAATATTCTTGGGAATATGAGAAGGATAATATGCTGACAAAGTTGTTACAAACATCATTAAATGATGCGAGTTATGATGTGTTTGTAGAATACTTATCAAAAAGTTATAATATTTATTCCACTACAAAATTTGCTGAAATTAGTATTATCGATTTCATTAATGGTTATTATGAAATATATGGTGATTTAAAAAACACATATAACTTGTATGAAGTAATAATTGATACTTGTCCTGATGTTGTTGGAAAATTCACCTTCTGTCAGGAATACACTGAATTTGTCAACTTATATACAGATGACACTGAAAAATTTGAAGAAGTTAACAATAGAAAAAAAGATTTAGCTGAACAAGTAAAAAGCCTTTGGGAAAACGAAGGAAAGATAAGTTAAGAAATGGCACAATTTTGTGATTGAATTTCAAGCAAAAAATATCCTTAAGTACAACCACAGGTTGCAGGTTCGATTCCCGTCACCAGCTCCAAAAAAAGACCGAGTAAACTCAAGGGTTTACTCGGCTTTTTTATTGTGTCTTTAGCAAAGACAAAACCCCCGGTTCTACCGGGGGAATAAAAACGCTTTAGTAAAAATAAAACGTGGCGAGCAATGGCAAGCCACAAAAAGCAGTAGAGAAGAGATTAACCTCCAAGTATAATAGAAATGGTTTGGCAGCCGCATTACTAAGATACAGGAGGTTAAAAACATGTTAAAAAAAGATGGTAACAACGAAATAAAAACATTATCACACTCAAAATACAGATGTCAGTACCATATAGTATTTGCAATTCCACTTTGTATGTGATAAACTGTTTATGTCATTCAATCCCATTTTGAATGCACACTCCTTCGTACTTTTTTGTTGCAGTTGGCAGACCGCAACTCCATTATATCATGAAGGAGTTTTCTTTTTGGATTGTTTCATCTATATAATTTAATTGAACCACGCGTCTAACGCGTGGTTTTACTATACAATAAAGGCGATGTTTTTTTCATCGCCTTTAAAAAACTATTAAAGTTTTGAAATTATAAACTCGTAATTATCCAGTTTATGCGGTAGGGTGCAATCAGAACAGTCCTTTACTCCTTTTGGGGTGAATGTATAATTACCTCTGCAATCCTCTAAATGATATAACGGGCAATAGCAAAACAGACAGTTAAAGCCATCAGCATCTGCTATCTTATGACACGGAAATTTATCGCATTCACAGTTTCTAAAAAATGAAGAACTGTTTTTCATACACCTTTAATCCTTTCGGGACTATTCTACGAGTCCGTACTTAACCTTAATCCGATCCATTTTTTCAAGCATTGGTTCAGCGGCAAGCATAATAAAGAGAGCCGTTCCGAATGCGTGAACAAGATCCATCGGAAGTCCTGTTACGTAATAGGCAAACAAGGTCTTTAATGTGATACTTTCCGATGATACCATAAATGCGGCGGCAGGGTTCATAATTCCGCCGTAGATAATAATTGCTGTAAATGCACCGAATACTGCAAGGGAAACACGGGTTCGTCTGAGCCAACCCTTTTTGAAAAGCACACCGGCAAGAAAACCGATGATACCCATCGCAAACATCTGCCAAGGAGTCCATGGGCCTTGGGAAAACAGCATATTGGATGTGAGCATGGTAACGGCTCCAACCAAAAAGCCCGCTTCTCCGCCAAAGGCAACGCCTGCAATGATGGTCAGCGCAAGTACGGGTTTGAACTGTGGCAGCATAAAGAACAGACTTCTACCTGCAATACCGATAGCGCAAAGTACGGCTATAGTAACAAGTTCTCTCGCTTTCGGTTTTCTGCCCTCAAATACAAGAATAAACGGTAGCATACATTCAAAAAGTATTAGCAATGCAATCAGATTGTACTGCCTGTCATTCATATAGAAGATGCCGGCAAAAATCGTCAGCGGTATGAGTAGCAAAATGCAGACGGTTGACACAATGGTTCGCTTACTGAGATTTCGTTTTTCTTTTGGTGTTTGCGCCATAAGCGGCGGTTCGCTTCGCCGTCCGATTGCAAATAAGAATACCGTCAACGCCGCAAACAAAACGATATACAGCGATAATTGCTCTTTGCCCTGCGAAATAATGCCCGATGAATTCACAAGTGCAGACAGATCGGTAATGCCTGTTGCATAAAGGAACACGCCGAATGCTACAAGTCCCGAAAGAGTGGCGAGTATCTTTCGCCATAATTTAAGGGGCTGCGGTTTGAAATTTACACTTCTCGGAGGCGGTTCGGGCAAAGGCAGAATTTCCGCTTCGGTTTCGGATTTCGTTACAGTTTCACCGCAAGCGGTGACAATATCTTCAACCGTAACGGCATTTGGAATGAGGTGCCTTGCCATACGGTTTGCAGGAGTGGTATAAAAACTGTTACCCGAGAAAAACTCACGAGGAGTGCCCTCCGCTACAATATTGCCGTCGAAGAACATTCCGCAACGGTGAGCATATTCTGCACAAAACGGCACATCGTGGCTCACCATCAATACGGTAACACCTTGTCTTGTCAGCTTGTCAATAATATCGGCAAATGTCACCTTGAACTCTGCATCAAACCCCTTTGTAGGTTCGTCTAAAAGTAGAATATCGGGTGCCGTCAGAAGTGCTTTGGCAAGGGCGGTTCTTTGTTGCTCTCCGCCTGAAATATCGTAAGGATGACGATCAAGAAAATCGTGAAGCGAACACAAAGCGACCACACGGGCAACTTGAGTATCTTTTTCTTCTTTAGAAAGCTTTACACCTCGCAAGGCTTCATATAAATCCTCTCGCACTGTTCTTTTTACGAAAAGCGCCTGCGGATTTTGAGGTAACATTCCAACCTTTCCGTTTATTTGTACCGTTCCACGATAGGCAGAACGAAGTCCGGAGATCACTTTCAGCGAGGTGGTTTTGCCTGCGCCGTTACCACCGAGGATGGCATAGAACTCGCCTTTATGTAAGGAGAGCGAAAAACCTTTTACTACGTCAGGTAAATCTTTTTCATAACGGAACCAAAGTTCGTCACATTGCAAGGTAATTTCGTCGCTGTAGGTATGCTTTTGTTCTGCTGTAAGCGGTAATATTTCTTTTTCGTTGTTTCTTGCAGATAAAAA
>JAZNTA010000015.1:0-9699 GCA_045591525.1 Acutalibacteraceae bacterium
AAGGATGCCTTTGAATTTTTCTACCGCTTCCTTCATCTGAGCATCAGACAAAACGGGAGTCAAAATGAAAACGGTTTCGTAATGATTCATACTTACTTTTGTTAATTAATAAATTTGATTTGTTTAAAATGCGGGTGCAAAGGTAGTTATTTTATTTTGAATGGCAAACAATTAGCCCTATTTCTTTGCAATAATCAAGGAATTATCTACCCTTATAGCATTAATTTGCTTTCTTTTTAGTATCTTTGAATCGTTGAAAACAGTTGCCGGTGTTCCCAAGAATCTACATCCCCAGTTGTGATTTGCTTTCTTTTTAGTATCTTTGAATCGTTGAAAACAGTGGTGGACGCATTGACGAGAATGCCAATGCGGTTGTGATTTGCTTTCTTTTTAGTATCTTTGAATCGTTGAAAACAGTCACTTCCTTGCAGTACTGCCGGCTATCATGGTTGTGATTTGCTTTCTTTTTAGTATCTTTGAATCGTTGAAAACAGTGTATTACTTTGACCTGTCAAGTAGCTTTCGGTTGTGATTTGCTTTCTTTTTAGTATCTTTGAATCGTTGAAAACAGTTTAGTTTATTGGGTTGGGAAGAGTTTTAGAGTTGTGATTTGCTTTCTTTTTAGTATCTTTGAATCGTTGAAAACAGTCGTTCACGCGGAATGGTGCGGTGGCTTTGTGTTGTGATTTGCTTTCTTTTTAGTATCTTTGAATCGTTGAAAACAGTTCATCAGACAAATTACCATACTCTTCCACTGTTGTGATTTGCTTTCTTTTTAGTATCTTTGAATCGTTGAAAACAGTTGGGTCCGTACTCTCCCACAGCGTAATAACGTTGTGATTTGCTTTCTTTTTAGTATCTTTGAATCGTTGAAAACAGTGACGTGCGGTAGTAGTGTTTTTCTTTTCCCGTTGTGATTTGCTTTCTTTTTAGTATCTTTGAATCGTTGAAAACAGTTAATAAATGAAGCGGTAGTTTTAGCTCCGGTTGTGATTTGCTTTCTTTTTAGTATCTTTGAATCGTTGAAAACAGTGATAACTGGTTCGCTAGCGGTGCTATTCTTGTTGTGATTTGCTTTCTTTTTAGTATCTTTGAATCGTTGAAAACAGTCATTGTTGTACGATTAAATATATCGCATTAGTTGTGATTTGCTTTCTTTTTAGTATCTTTGAATCGTTGAAAACAGTGCTAAATCATTGGTTTTGCTATACCTCCGTGTTGTGATTTGCTTTCTTTTTAGTATCTTTGAATCGTTGAAAACAGTATATACCCTATACTTATTCATCCGCCAGTGGTTGTGATTTGCTTTCTTTTTAGTATCTTTGAATCGTTGAAAACAGTCCGACAGGCTACGGATGCGGATGTGGTTTCGTTGTGATTTGCTTTCTTTTTAGTATCTTTGAATCGTTGAAAACAGTATGCGTGGGGTGAGGGGTTCGATTATTTCTGTTGTGATTTGCTTTCTTTTTAGTATCTTTGAATCGTTGAAAACAGTAGGTCATTCTTGGCAAGCAACTCAATCATGTTGTGATTTGCTTTCTTTTTAGTATCTTTGAATCGTTGAAAACAGTCCTCCCTTCTTACCATTCTCATACTTCACAGTTGTGATTTGCTTTCTTTTTAGTATCTTTGAATCGTTGAAAACAGTAAAATTAACTGTTACATCTTTCCCTGCATAGTTGTGATTTGCTTTCTTTTTAGTATCTTTGAATCGTTGAAAACAGTTAATAGAACCATCACTATCCGAGTCAGTCAGTTGTGATTTGCTTTCTTTTTAGTATCTTTGAATCGTTGAAAACAGTAGGAAACATTGGAGTTCATTGAACAGCGGGTTGTGATTTGCTTTCTTTTTAGTATCTTTGAATCGTTGAAAACAGTATACAAGCCACAATTTCAATCAAAGGTAATGTTGTGATTTGCTTTCTTTTTAGTATCTTTGAATCGTTGAAAACAGTCCTTTACCCACTTGCAAAACTCTCCGTTTGTTGTGATTTGCTTTCTTTTTAGTATCTTTGAATCGTTGAAAACAGTCGAACTGCATAAGATTCACGTGCCAAATTTGTTGTGATTTGCTTTCTTTTTAGTATCTTTGAATCGTTGAAAACAGTTCCAATTAATGATGATTACTATGAACAAAGTTGTGATTTGCTTTCTTTTTAGTATCTTTGAATCGTTGAAAACAGTAGATTATTAATATCTCGCTATGATTCAACACCTTAAGCACAACAATAGAATTAGAAAAAGAAACTGTTTTCATTATAAAATCCCGTCCATTTGGCGGGATTTTATAATTCTAAGCATTGGCATATTTACCTAAAATAAAGCAGCAAAAACATACCTTTCAACTAAGGTAGTTGAACACCCTTTATTTACTACCATTTTCCTATAAGATCAATGCTATTAGAATAGCTCCAATTGCTGCCCAGGAGTATTAGCTTCCATTGAACGTTTTCCATAAAACAATTCTATATTTCCAAACTGTTTATCCGTCACACACATAATACCCACTTGCCCAAACTCTGGAAGAAAAGACTTAACCCTTTTTATATGTACAGCAGCATTTTCGCTACTAGCACAATGACGAACATAAATAGAAAATTGGAACATAGTGAACCCATCGCGTTGCAGATTCTTTCGAAAATCGGCATACGCTTTCTTGTCTTTCTTTGTTTCTGTTGGCAAATCAAAGAATACAAGTATCCACATAACACGATATTCACTAAAACGATCCACTGATTACATCTCAGGATAAGCAATACGACGCAATTCACCGCTGAAACATTTATATAATGAAGCCGTAGTTTGTGCTACAGCTACCATCAAAGGGCTACGCTTACCACCTATGACAACTTCTAATGTTGGAATAGAAAGTAAACACGCTTTCAGTTCCTTTGTCAAATGCGAATAGTCCATTCCACTCCCAACTATCTGACACACCAATTCATCCACGTATGGGCGATATGGCTCCATAATATCATCGGCCAAGCAATATGCATTGTAACGATTATGATGATGAATACCCAAAGTAGGTAAAATCCCACTACCCACTAAAGCCCGAGCCACTACCGCTCGCAAAATGGCATAGCCATAATTTAATAGATTATTAGGCGGAGTCCCTTCCCTATCCCGCACAAATCCATCCATAGGGAATAACGATTTCCAATAATAAGCCGCAGCACGCGCTTCCATATTATCCGAATCACCACTACGCACATCATCGGCCCACACTTTCATACAGCGTGTTTCCTCATTCGAGTACTTTTTCAACACAGCTGCCTGATTCTCAATTTTCTGTTTAATCGTTTGCTGCCAAAGTTGTTTCTTTAACGGAAGAGATGCATCTATCTGATTTCGGAATCGTTCACTCTGTGTAGTATTTCCGTAAAGCGGCAGCATCAAACCTACCGGCATACTCTTACTATCGCAAGTAATCACTGCACAATTATTTTCGAGCAATGCTTCGAGCACACCCGTAGTAATGGTTATTTGCTTGTTATCAAGCACTACCACCCCGATATCTTCTATCGGTTTTGTCACCTCGCTATTTTGTTTAAACCGTTCGGGTAATGAATCATTCTTTACCACTTCGGGCAATTTTATCACCAACTGCCCGTTGCGAAGTGACAAATAGGTTGGATTACCAAAATAAAGTGTCTTCTTAATCATAGGCATCAGTGTTTATTGGTTAATATTGAATGCTAACTTTTCAGTTTCTTCCTCTCTTTTTCAAAGTTTTCTATAAAATGAATCTCTACAGCCGACAGACGTTCATTGCTTCTTTCCTTAAACTTATCATACTCAGCATCAGCCTTTAACTTGGCCACCTCTGCCGATATGGCTCCAGCATGAGTAAGTAAGTCCTTACCTGACAATTTAAGGAAATCGTCTAACTTCTGAATCCAATCTTTCATATACATCGGTGTATGACTTTTGGCTTGTAATTCTGCAAAATCGAGAAACAAATTTACGATACGATTCAAGATGTCAAGTTCTTCTTCAGTCAAATAATTCTTAGCATACTCAGCATCACTTTTCTTAGGGAACATTCCTGTCCAAGTAGTCAAGCCCATAAAATCCTTTTCGGCATCCGCACGATTGTATATAACCTCTGCTGCCGTATGTCCATGAACAGAATAGTGCATTTTATTCTGCACAGTAGCAAAAAATTGTTTGGTTGTTTCTGTTCGAGGGTCGTAATCTATACTTAGGGCATATATCTCCAAAACCTTACGATAGAAGATTTTTTCGGAAGAACGAATATCGCGAATACGAGCCAATAGTTCATCAAAATAATTTCCTCCTCCGGCATTTTTTAGCAATTCATCGTTCAATGCAAAACCTTTTATCAGATATTCTTTCAGCACTTGGGTTGCCCACATTCGGAACTGCACACCCCGATAAGAATTTACACGATATCCTACGCTTATTATCATATCGAGGTTATAGTATGCAACTTGATAGATTTTACCATCAGAAGCAGTTGTTGCATTTTTTGCAACAACTGAATTTTCCTGTAACTCACCACTTTCCAATATATTTTTTATATGCCTTGATATAGTCGATTTATTACGTTGAAACAATTCAGCCATTTGGTCTAAATTCAACCAAACGGTATCATTAGCAAGCGTTACTTCTATCTTACTTTCTCCATCTTGTGTTTGATAGAGAATGATTTGGCCTTTATATTGTAGATTCATTTGATTCAATCTTTGAAATGGATAACACCTAATTCGTCAATCGAAAAATCACGTCCTTCTATCATATACTTAAAATCTCTCACAACACCGGTTGATATTTCGTAATTATCACTTCCACTGATATGTGATTTCAAATACAAGAAATCGCCACCCATATTATTAAAATTAACTACAACAAACAAGCGTTTGCTGAGTTCAGCCAATGATAATTCATAAAGTTCTTCTGGGTTTTGTTCCCATGCCAACAAGCGTGTTTTTCGACCTATTGTTGCAGATAAGTTATAGACAACACCTTTTTCTTCAATTCTACTATAATATGGCTCGTTTTGCAAATCCTTCACTGAGTTTATTGTATAAGTTCCATCTATAGTTTTTTCCTTTCTCAAAAGAGCGAGTTCATAATAATTTATAATCTTCGACTTACGAACAACATTTCCCCTCTTAATTCCTTCATATAGTAAGAACAAATAATTATCATCATTTTGGGCATATATCTTTTCTTTATATGAACGGTCAGGAATATTCACCAACCTTTTTGTTGAGGTATAGAGTTGGTCTTGAATCGACAGAGACGTTTTATATGTCATATAACCACGTCCCGTCTTCACATAACATCTCACATGTCGAATAGGACATAACTTCTTACCATTCTTGGTATGTTTTATTTCATTGCCATCTTTATCAAGCATCCAAAACTCACCATTAATAGCCTCTTTATAAGATTGACCATCAGCCATACGTTTTTTGATAATAGAATCTATGTATTTCCGCAAATAAGGGTCTACAATTATTTTGTTTATATCTTTTTCTTTTATATCTTTCAATGGCACCCTCATAACAATCATAGGATCACCATCGTCATACAAGAAATGACCATCCGCAGTCTTCGGGAATCCATATTCGTCCCCAATTGGATATTTGATTGCTCCAAAGAATGATTCCTTATGCAATGACCCTCTAATACAATCACCAGTAGATACATGAGGCTGCACACTGCCATCTTTATGCTTAAATTGTACTATTTTACCTCGCTTCCGAATTATTTTCTTAGAAGGGACTAATGTTTTATCCGAAGAATGATAGTTAACCAAAACTTGAGTCTCTATTTGAGAAATCAACTTTCCTAAATAACCAATATTAGAATCTGCTATTTCTTTTTCGAGCTCATTTGCATAATATTCTTTCTTTTTCCCTATGGCCTCCTCTTTCTGATAGTACAGTTTTAGCATACGCTCACGCTTTGCAGGAATTGGAATCAATGTTAGCATTAGGGCATCAATTGCATGGTGTGATAAAAAGTTACGATTCTTCTTCTCGTTTACTTGTTGAACGCCTAAAATTTTTCTAAAAATGGCAGTAACTTCTCCTTTCTGCACATCAACATTATGGAATATACTCTTAAGATATATAGCCGTATGACGAGTAATTAAACCTGTATCTACCAATTGACGATTTCGGAATCCATCTGTCACTTCAATTTGTTTGAAATGTAAAAGTTTGGTGTTCCAATAATCAAGTTCCATTTGCCATAAATGAATCTGTCTTATGCATTGATCTTTTCGAGATTTATCAATAGCTTTCCTTGAACGAGCTCTCCATGCAGAAACATTATCTTTCAAACGCTCAACGAGTTCTTCCCACCTCTTCAATCGAGGAAGAATTGCTTTGTATTCTCTACCTTCTATTACTCTATCTTTTTCGTAGTTAGGTAATTGAGTGGGTAATTGATTCTTTTTTATAACTCGATTATAATAAGCATCACATACTGTTAGATTAGACAAAGAATTATCATACGAAATACTCCGCGGAATTGTATGTTCTATATCTACAGAATTTTCGTCAAATAATTCAGAAAAACTAATAACACGCCCTGTATACAAGCAAACACATCCTTGTTCTTTCCAAAGTTTATACTTCTTAATATCTTTTCCATACCTATTATTGGTATAGATTTTTTCATAATCATCTTGTTGCTCAAAAAAGAAACGAGCTTTATCCAAATCCGTTTCTGACAAATCTCTATTAGGAAAGAATTCTTGTAATGCAACTATAATCTCTTTATGTTCATCTTCTCTATTCTTTTGATATTCTCTAATAGCCCATCGCATATTAGCATCATTGAAATTTCGGGTAGTTTCAATAACAACTCTTGTATCATCAGGAACAATAATATTATTTTCAATTAAAGCATTTACCTTCTTACGAATAATCTGCAAAGTACGAAGTGCTACAGGATTCTTGATAGCTCCAATGTTCGGGTTTCCTAACAATGTTGTATTATCCGAAAACTGAGTTTTATATGGAGAAATCTCAGAATGATGATATAATTTAGAAAAATCATTTGGTCCGAACGTCAATATTAATTTATCTTTCAGTTTATCAACCAAACGAGGGCAATGAATAAATGAACGTTTACTATCATGAAAGAAATCTTGATAACGCACTTTAACTTCATTCAATATGGTATTTTGTTCATCAGCATCCATTAATCCCCATGTATTTTCACCAATATATTGAATTACTGCATTTAGGATATCATTTTCATCTGATGCTTGTAATATATAATCAAAATCTTTATATGCGAAGATACCGGTTTCTACCCCCAACGCTTTATAATTAGCGATAAGTTTATTCGTAATATTACAGATTGTTTTTTGAGAAATAACATCTTTCTTTACTTCTAATAATGTATTTATTGCCAACATCAAGAAAGAATCCTCGCTCTCCCAACGGGTACGACCAATAATATCAGGTAACTTTGCAAGCACAACTGCATCAGAATATAATAATCCCTTTCTCAAGAAATAGATAATATTATTCATCGCTTTTAGACTTAACATTGCATATCCTTCACGGATATCACCCCAAAGACGAAGTAATTGATTACTTTTATTTTCGTCCCATTTTAATTTTTCTTCAGCGAAAGCTTTTACATCAGTCTCTTCATCCGAAGAATAACAAACATGCCATATGTCATATGCAGTATATGAAACTATATGTTTAATCGGATTCTTGCTATGTGTATAACGTATTTTAGTGCCTTGTTTAACATATGTTTTCCAATCTTTACCTAATAAACTAATTAAACGAGCAGTTATTGGACAACCAGGAACAATCAAATTATCTTTATAATTAATTGTCCGTTCATTTTCTTCGCATTTTAACTTTACACCATAACGTTTTTCCAACCAAACACGTATCTCCTTAAATGCAAAATCAGTTCGCACCTTTGAAGAGAATATTTCTACATAGATGGATTCTTTATCTGCCAATTCCAATTCTTTCCAATCAGATTTTATATCTATCTTATATTTGATATTATTGATAAATGACCATGCTCTAAATTCTTCAAAGTTTGGATGACTAATAGGACAACGCGATTTGTTACGTTCCAACGTACATTTTCCTACCAAACCTTTTTGTGATTTCAAAGGACATTTATAGAAGATAGTCCCCTCACCTTTTTTTTCACTAATAAGACGACGCAATAAATCTGTTCTTTCAGAAAGTCCTTCTTGGAATTTAAAGATTTCTTTTATTTCATCTTTATATTGCGAACGAACTGCTTGATATTCGCTATTTCGTATTCTTACCCCTTCATTTTCAAGTCGAGCAAAAGCACAACCCACAGTTTTTAAACCATGCTTTTGCTTATATTCTTCCAAACGTCCTGATTTCTTTTTTTCTGATTCTTTCAATTCTTCGATCGCCGAATCTGAATTTATTTCAAAATCATCATTCTTTTCTACTAATTTTTCCAACTCTTTTAAAGATTCCCCTTTGGAACTCTTAAAACCTCTACGCTGAGAAATATGATATAATGCACGCCCCAATCTATATCGTTCAATTTCTTGTGAGAAATCAAATTGACGAGACATTAATTCCCTGCGTAATTGATATGGACTTGAATAATCCGGTTTACCATCATTATCAAAGTCTAAACGTATCCAACTTTCAAAATGAATAGCATCTTTAGGATATTTTCGATATAACCCTCTTTTTTTATCATAAGTTGTCCATTGTTCTAGTTCTTCAATAGTAAGAGGACACATATCATATTGGATAAGAAGTTTGAGGGTTGCCCAATTTCTGTATCTACGACGTTCATTCAATACTCTCTTACGTTTACAAGAAGAACGTTCTGCAGCATATGAATATTCTCCACTTTGGCCATTTCCTATGCCCGAATTAAAAGAATCAACTGAATAATAAACCACTTGATCTTTCAAATTATCCCCTAATTCTGTATCACGAATAAATGTTCCTAACGAATGTGTTCCGATATCAAATCCTAATATTCTCATATTTTTATATTATTTTTTGTTTATTCCAACATTATATTTACCTTTGCAGAAGATACTAGAGTGAAAGACTTTTCACAACAAGGCTATAAGCCGTAGTAATCTTAATCCCGCGAGTTTTCGTGGGATTTTTATTTTTACCTACATTTACCAAAACCAATGCTATTGGCATTAATTTCCAAGTCTAATATCCTTTTCATATATAGCTTTTATAGTTTCCTACAAAATTAGCGAAAATATTATATAATCAGTTGTTTTATCAATATTTTTTTCATATAATAAGAAGCTAATCACAATAAGGATTATTCCGTTGTGAAAACATTAGGTTCCCTCGTCCTTAACGGGGGATTTTTTTTGTCAGTTCAAAAGCGTATCCACAGATGCTGTTTTTAAAGCGTAAGTAGTGACGGATATTGGTCGTAAGTTACGATGAGGATTGATCGTAAGTTAAGCTATTTTTTTGCATAAGAAATTTGACTAATGTTACCCGTTAACAGGTAACATCAGGCTTCGATTCGGAAATAAAAACAAAAATGAATATTCGTTTTGTATTTCACTCGCCTTGCACTATCTTTAGATAAGATAGGCGGCGCCTCGGAAGAAAAAAATAAGTAAACTTCTTTTTTCTTCGCTCGGCTTGCACTATCTTTGCAAAGTTGTTTAGACAATTAAGAAATAAAATATAAAACAGATTCTAAATA
>JAZNTA010000016.1:0-13257 GCA_045591525.1 Acutalibacteraceae bacterium
TTTGATATGCTGTGGGCAGAACCCGAATATGAGATATTCTGCTTGACACTCGGTTTCGGCGAAAAGCTCAAGCTTTATGATGAATACAAAAAGAGAAATCCGACCTCAAAATACTGCGATTTAAAGGTCGAACTTTATGCTCTTTGCAACGAGCTGAACTGGTATATTCTCTTGGGCGAAATGGGACACGATTATCTGATGTTCCGAGCAAAAAGATTGATAAAGAAAATGAAAGAAATGGGATTGAGTTTATAACACGGGAGTGAAAACTATGGATAAGAACGCAGCAATTAACTTTGTTGTACAAAACGCACGACCCCTTGAATTAGCTATCTACAAATATTTCTTTGAAAACGAATCAAATCAAGCTGTTGTTGATGAGCTTTTGAATTTCCAAAACGCTGATGGCGGTTTTGGAAATGCTATTGAGCCTGATTTTTTCAATCCCAATTCAAGTCCTATTGCAACAAACGATGCAATAATCACTCTTTACCGTGTGAATGCACTTGACAGTGATTACGATATTGTAAAAGGAATTGTCAGATATCTTGAATCTCACGATTCTTTTGATGAAGATAAAAAACGTTGGTTGTTTGCGATAGACAGCAACAAGGATTATCCGCACGCGATATGGTGGCAGAAAAAAGGTGACGGTATCAGCGGATTTAATCCGTCAATATCTTTGGCGGCATTTTTGATTTGCTACAGTAATCGTACTTCTCTTTATGAAGAAATCATAAAAGAAGGATTTGGATATCTTGAAACAGCCGAAGAAATAAGCGGCGATTCATTGAAATGTTTTCTGCTTACATATGAGCTTTTAAAGACTAACAGTATAACCGATATTATTGATTTGGCACAGTTCAAAGAATTGTTATGCAAAACTATTAATAATTCTATTTGCGAAGATATCTCAAAATACGGAGTTGAATATGTGACGATGCCATCCGACTTTTTCTCCGGCTCATATTTGGAATTTATCACACCTAAAACAAAAACGCTGATAGATGCAGAAAAAAACATTTTAGGCAAACTTCAAGCGGAAGACGGCGGATTTGATATCACTTGGAAATGGTATACCCCGTATCCTGAATTTGAACAAGCACGTGCTTGGTGGCGTCCTCGCATTACTATTGAAAAACTTCTTTTTAACGAGGTGCAGATATGAAAACCGATATATTAAAACAAAACGAAAGCAGTTGGAATGCGTTGGCTGAAGATTTCTTCGGCGTAACTGCTTTACCTGTACTTGGCTGTTCAATACCGACAGAGGATGAACTGCACCTTTTTCCCGATCTTAACGGCAAAGCTGTATTTGAAATGGGTTGCGGTAGCGGTCATTCGCTCAAATGGTGTGCAGAACACGGGGCAAAAGAGCTTTTCGGTCTTGATATATCCGAAGAACAGCTTAAAGCCGCACAGAAATTGCTCAATGAAAACGGCTATTCCTACACATTCTTTCATCAGCCTATGGAGGACAATACAAGCATTCCGAAGAATTACTTTGATGTTGTGTATTCAATATATGCAATTGGTTGGACAACAGACCTTGAGAAAACAATAAAGAATGCTGCATCTTATTTGAAACAAGGCGGCACATATATTTTCTCTTGGGATCATCCGCTTCTGCATTGCGTAGATTTGGAAAGCATTGCTATTTCGGGCGGTAACAGAACGGTTGCAAACGAGGAACGTATAATTTTCAGCGGCAACTATCTTGAAGAAGATTATTATACATTTGAGAAATACGGCAACCCTCTTACTCTGCAAAACCGTAAGCTTTCAACATATATAAACACTCTTGCCGACGCAGGCTTTGCAGTTGAAAGAGCGATTGAAGAAACAAGCGAAAAGGTTTTAGAAAAATCAGCGGGTTTCAATTCCGGTTACTATGCGGATTTTAAAGCAAAACATTTTCCGTTATCAATTGTTATTAAAGCGAGAAAGCTTTGATTTTTGAGGTGTAGATATGTTTGAACTCGAACAAGTATGTAATGAAAACATGACGCATTACAGCGAATATGAAAAAGCATTTGAAACTGATTTGAAGCAATATCAATCAAGGATTTATCCGTCAGAAAGTGTAGAAGTTTTGCGTTGGTATCATATAAAAACAGATAACAAGTATATCGGGGCAACTTGGCTTGAGAAGGATGCCAACGATGATTTCGCTGTTTTAGGTGTTTTCATAGCAGATGAGCTTTACAGAAACAATGGTATCGGTAAAGCGGCGATTGAACAAATAATCAAAACCGATTTACAGTATATGCACACAAATAAAATACTCCTTCGTGTCCGTGAAGAAAACGAAAGAGCAATCAGATGTTATAAATCGGTTGGCTTTAAAGGAAATCGCAGATTTAGAAAAAATGATTTGAATGTTATTGAAATGATATATGAGGCTTGATTATGATTTACAGAAAATATGAAAGCAGGGATATTTCTGCAATACGGGATATTCTCGAAAATGATTTAGGCTATAACTGTGAGCTCGACAAATTGAATATCCGTGTTGAAGAAATGATGAAACGAGGCAATTATCAGATTTTTGTTGCCTGTGACGGTGACAAGGTTGTCGGTTATATAGGCTGTGTAAATTACCTTGCGTTTGAACTTGAAAACGAAGGTATGAAGATAATTGCTCTCGCAGTTTCAAAGGAGCACAGAAGAAAGGGTATTGGTACTTCATTACTCAAAACTGCAGAACAATGGGCAAAAGAAAACAATGTTGAAGTTATACTTCTCAACAGTGGTTTACCCAGAGAAGATGCACACGCATTTTACGAATCACAAGGCTATTTCAAAAAGAGTTACGGATTTATAAAGAAGATATAACAACGGAGAAAAGTTTATGATTAAGATAGCAACCCCAAACGACACAAGGATATTAGCAGAATTAGCAATACAAATGTGGAGTAATCACACAGTTTCGGAACTTGATGCAGACTTTGCCGAGATTGTTTTAAACAAAGATGCTGTTTGTTTTATAAAATATGTTGATGATATCCCCATTGGTTTTGCACAGTGTCAGCTTCGTCACGATTATGTTGAGGGCACACACTCATCTCCCGTCGGTTATCTGGAAGGAATTTTTGTTGTTCCCGAATATCAGCATAAAGGATATGCAAAAGAACTGTTGAACGAATGTGAGTTGTGGGCGAAAGAAAAAGGCTGTACGGAATTCGCAAGTGACTGCGAACTTGATAACACCAACAGCTTTAAATTCCATATGGCAATGGGTTTTGAATAAGCAAAACGTGTTATATGTTTCAGAAAAGAGTTATAAACAGAGGTAAATAGAAATGCTTGAAAAAATGAATGAATTTTTTGATAAACGGTTAGACGGTTACGATGAACACATGATGACGAATATCGAATCGTCTGATGTGTTTTATCCTTATACTGCCGACTGTTTACCCAAGACCAACGGTGCAAAAATCCTTGACTTGGGTTGCGGTACGGGTTTGGAATTGGAACATTATTTCAAAATCAACCCTTCGGCAAAAATAACAGGTATTGATTTGACTGAATCAATGCTGAACGCATTGAAAAATAAGTTCCCCGAAAAGGATTTGACCTTGATTTGTGGCTCGTATTTTGATGTTCCGTTTAATAAAAACACTTTTGATGCTGCAGTTTCGGTTGAATCTCTGCACCATTTTACAAAGGAAGAAAAATTTCCTCTTTATGCAAAACTCTGCAAAGCGTTAAAAAGCGGCGGATATTTTATTCTTACCGATTATTTTGCCTTGTCAGATGTAGATGAGAAAACATTCCGAAACGAACTTCTCCGTCTCAAAAAGGATCAAGGAATTGACGATAACGATTTTTATCATTATGATACACCGCTGACTGTTGCCCACGAAACCGATGCCTTGCTTGAAGCAGGCTTTTCTTCAGTTGAGGTACTGAATAACTGGGGCGCGACATTTACATTGAAAGCAAACAATTAGGTTATAACAGCAAAAAAGAAACCGTATTGGAGTCACACCTAAAACTCCAATGCGGTTTTTGTTATTTTCCGTTGTAATTTTGCACAATCTAGAATGTATCAAGTTGTGCAAAAGGTAGAAACTCAAAAAAAGCAAAAATTTTTGCGTAACATTTCGTAATATTCGACATATATATATAAGAACACCCAAAATTCGACAACAAGGAGGGTTGCCAGTGGCTGATATGATTCGAACTGTACATCCTGTTGGTCAGGGAACATTTATAAGCGAAAAATTCATTGAAAGAAACGGCAAAGAAACAATTGTAGTGTATGATTGTGGCTCGCAAAACGGTAAATCTGTGATTGAAAGAGAGATTTGCAACAGTTTTGAGAAAGGCACGGAAATATGCGCGGTATATATTTCTCATTTGGACAACGACCATGTGAACGGGCTGGAGTTCTTGATAAAACATTGCCGTGTTAAAAAAGTTTTTCTTCCGTATCTTTCGCCGAAGTCGTTGTTTATGACAATGGTTAAATACAAGTGTGAAACAGAAAGTGGAGAAACCGACCTTTGTTCGGAATTGGTTTCCGATTTGATTTATTATTCTCATGAAAGAATGTCGGAGCAATTTGCCACATTTAAAAATGCGGACTATAGCAATGTTTTTCCGGAAATTTATTTTGTTCGTTCAAACAACATCTGTGTACAAAATATTGATACCGAAAATACAGATATATGGAAATATCTCGCTTTTAACAACGAAAATAAAAAAACAAAGAAAAAATTTTTCGAATTACTTATTTCCGAGGGTATTCCCGAAGCGTTTGCAACGGATATCAATTCGTTTTCACGCTTGTGGGACAACTTAGAATACAGAAACATTCTAAAGAAAATATATAAAAAACTTGACGGCGGAATAAACGCAAATTCACTTGGTATTGTTTCTTATCCGTTGACTAATGCTTATAAAGAACCCATTGATCACCCGTGCTTAAAGCATAAAAGTTGCATAATGTACTCATACAACAAAAGACAAGATAATGCTGGGGCAATATATGTCGGAGACATGGATTTGTCCGATACAGAATCTGATTTTTATAAAACACGATATAAAGGCAATCAAATTGGCTTGCTTCAACTTCCGCATCACGGCTCAAAAAATAGCTACAGTACGAGGTGCGCAGAAAACATTGAGGCTTTTATTGCCTGTGCCGGATATGCAAACCGATACGGACATCCAAGTGGATTTGTTATTGACGACCTGCTGAAAAAACGCAAGGAACTGCATACGGTGACAGAGCACCCCGGAAGCCGATATCGTGAACATATTGTTATAGAGTATTAAATTAAAATAAAAGGAGAATATTTTATGTGTAATGTTTGTGCAGACTGTGAACACAGAAACAAATTTTTCCCTGAATCCGTACTGAATATCTGCGGCGGGAAAAATCTTTTTGAAAAGGATTGCTGCGGCTTTGTAAATCCCGAGACCATGCAGGGAATCTTTTTGAGCGTTTGCGATGAGGTGAATCACCCACTTGTGTTTATTCAAAAGTGCAACAAATCGTGTGGTCACAAAAAGCCGTCCACTGCAGAAAAACTGTGTCAAAAAAAATATAATCATAACGGAAGTGTTTGCGGTAAATGCGGGCAACAGACAATGCCTTATGATAACTATTACAGACTAGAGAGCAATATTTTCTACAGCCGTCTTTCGGGTATTTGTAAATTTGTCAGAAGAGACGAAGATTTGTCGAGTAATACGTGCGGTTTTCAGCGCTGTTTGTTGTTTGATTCATATGCGGCGGCTTATTTTTTGGATAAAGACTCTCTTCCATATAAAGAAAGAGCTCGTTTGGACGAAGCTTACAGAAAAGACACTGAAAGCGGTAGGGAATATTTGGAATATCTTTGTGAGATTACATATTATACTGAAATAGCAATACCTGTTATGCTTGAAGACAAAATGGTCGGTGTTTTGATTTTCGGGCAAATGCTCAAAAAAGAGAATGAAAAAAAACACCAAGATTTCACAAGAAAGCTATCTCAAAAATTTGCGGATGATGAAACCTACAAAAAAGAAAAAAAGTTCTTTGTGAAAGATGGGTACGAAGAGGAAGAATTTAATGGAAAAGTGAGAGATTGCCTGGCTTCGGTTGAAAATCTTGAAAACAGGCTTAAAAATCTTCTTGAAGTATACAGAAAATGGTATATTGATGAAATCAGCCGTGAACTTTTAGAAGAATTCCCTAAAATAAGCACAATATCAGTTCCTAATAATGGACTTGTTTCGCCAGAAATGGCTGAAGAAAAATATGATGAGTTTAAAAGTTCTCTTTGGCATTTAGCAAACTCTCTGCGAAGCAAAATGGGTATCGCCGAAATGATATGTTTCGTTCCTGATATTTTGCAAAACGCAGTTAACTATCCCGAAGAATTGTGCAGCATAAATCTTGCAGACAATAAAAACATGAAACAATTAAAATTTGATTTCGCAAAATTTCGATCTCTTTATCCGGATGGAAAGGATATGGTTGTTAACCAAAACCATATTAAGGAAATAATATATAATCTTAAAAGAAAAAGTTCCGTTTTTGAAAATCTCTCTTATGTTTTATATATATCTTCGGGAGAGAACAAGGGTGTTTTACCAATTGCTGTTCTTTTTGGTTACAATAAAAAAGAAATCAAAAAATCAAAAGAAAGAAAAATCATTAAAGAATTATCATCTTTGATTTCTAAAATCAAAGATCCTGTTTATGTTACGGCATCTGCTATCATCAATCAATATATGGAGTTGGAACAGAGAAGGTTTGTTCAGGTTATGCGTCATGAACTTGGACAAAGTTATGCAGGATATCTAACACTGATGGACTGTTTTGAAAAAGGCTTCTCAAATTCTTTTCAAAAATTAGAAAATTCCTTCAGCCATGAGATGGCAATGAAGGTTTCTGCAAGAGCGAGTGCAATTTCAAATATCTATACCAAAAACTCAAAAACCTTTGCTCATACAGCAATGATGCGTGTTAACGGTACAAGATATAGCGGAGGTGTTCAAACACCCAGCAAAACCTACTTTTATCCGTATGGTCAATTTTTGTTTAAGTGGAATTATATTTTTTCAGAGGTTAAGAAAGTAAAATGTTTGCGATTTCATATGCCTATAGGTGATGTATATTCTAACCCTGACGGTTATCCACTTATGTATGCCGATCCGGATATGATTGAACAGGTTGTTTTTAACCTTACAAACAATGCCATGAAGTATTCTCACTTTGGCAGTGCGGTTACCCTTAATTGTCACGCGAACAAAAATAAATATGTTCTCGAAGTAATCAATTATTCCTCTCCGTTATTGCAGGAAGATGAAAAATTTATTTTCAATTATGGATATTCGGGAAAAAATCATCGTGAAAAAGGTAGTGGTTTAGGACTGTATATTTCCAAAGAAATCGCAAAAAGACATGGCGGAGAGCTTACAGTTGAACAAGAAATTATCAGCGATTATAATGTTCCGCTTTTACAGCTTTATACAAAAGATACTCTTAAAGATTTGTTTTCTGAAGAGTTATATCAGGAAGTACAAGCAGAAATGGAAAGATTAAAAGCACCAAAGGAAAGTGGTAGACCAAACGATTGGATTCAAATTATGGGAGACCCCATTCCGCAAAATCCTTTTACACCTCTCTATATAAGACAAAACCTAAAAACCAAGACAGCAAGAATAAAATTTACGCTTACCATCCCACTTGAAAAAAACAACAAAAAGGATGTTGAATAATGAAAAAAAATCTTTTTATTTTGGAAGACGACCCCAACGCAATGCCGATTGTCGATTGGCTGAAAGGCAACCATAATCTGGAAGTAATACATGCAAGAACTCTTGAAGACGCTGTTTATTACCTCGAATATTGTAGCGATGCTCCTATTGAAAGCTATGATTATTTTTTGTTTGATGCATCCGTACCAGGTGCCACCGTTCCATCCATAACAAATGAAATTATAAATTTCCATGCAGAAGACGGTCTTAACGGTATTATTCTTTTTGTAAGATACCGTGATAAAATTGCGAAAAGCAATGCGAAAGTTGCATTTATGACGGCTTTCAGTAGTCAAATAAAGAACCGAAAAGAAATAACTGACGTACCAACAATCGACAAAACATCGGAAAACTTTATAAAAGATTTATCCGAATTCCTCGCATGATACAAAAAGAGGTTGAATTATGGAATTTAAGAAAAAATATACCATTGAACAGCATCTTGAAGGGTTTAATGAAAATGAAGACTGTAAATTCATTTGCGGAAGCTGGAACGTTGAAAAGCCTCAATATGTTAGCAGACTGAAAGCCGTTGCACAGAGATATCCATACTACAGCTTGCATGATTGTACTCATTCGGAAACTATCTTGAAGTCTATTGAATATCTGCTTGGCGAAGACAGAATAAGGCTTCTGTCACCTACCGATACATGGCTTGTTTTGCAATGTGCTTATACTCATGATATCGGTATGGCTTTGTCCGCAAAGGAAATGGTAAATAAATTTAGCGAAGACAAAAGCAAATATGAGGAAAAGCTCGGAAGGCTTTGCAGAAACAACCAGGATATTCAGCAAGCATGGGAATATATAAGCCAGCTAATAGAAAATAACAAATCCGAAAAGCCATATGATGTTTCGGCTTATCTTTCTGGCTTATGGGAAGAAAACAATTCTTCAAAGAAAAAGGCATTAAGGCTTGCAAAACACAATTTAAACGCAAGCTGGTATGAAAAATCAGTTCAGACAACCGGATATTTTGCTTTGATATCGCAGTCGCTTTTGCGTTCGGAACATGCAGAAGAAAGCGTTAAGGTTCTTTCGGAACAGCTGGATGAGAAAACTTATAACGGACTTATTCAAAGATGGTTCCGTCAGCTAGCCTTCAAAATCTGTGCGCTGCACACAGGCACATTTGATGAGGTGATGGAGCTGCCTCAAAAAGTTAACGGTCTTTGCGGTGATTACGCTCACCCGCGCTTTGTTGCGGTTCTTCTTCGCTTGGGTGATTTGCTTGACCTTGACAGCAACCGTTTTAACCAAGCACAGCTAGATGTTATCGGAGAGCCCGATTATGAATCATTCGTTCAGCAAATAAAGCATTCGGCTATATCGGAGCTTTGCGTAACTCCACAAAAAATCACAGTGAATGCAGAACTCAAGATGAATGATGTTGCGGCGTGGGCAGAGACTACATATGCGGGCAATCCTGATGCAAAAGCAGAAACGGACCTACCCAAAAAACTCTGTTTGCGTGCTCTTAAGGAGCTTCGTGACTGGTTAAGCTGGCTTGAAGAGGAAACTAAAAATTTCAGAGTGAACTGGCTGGAAATCGTTCCCGAAGATTTTACGGGAAGCTGCCCGATACTTGATAAAAGAAATCTGTGTATGCTGCTTGACGGAAAGCCTGTGGACGAGGAGACCTTGAATCTTCACTATGAGATTACGTCAAAAAGAGCGACAGAAATCATTGAGGGCGCAAGTCTGTATGAAAAAGAAAAAATTGTTTTCATAAGAGAGCTTATTCAAAACTCAGCGGATGCCACGTGCAGACAGCTTTACCGTGACAGAGCGGAAAACAATGGAAAAGGTAAGAACAAGAGCAAAGAAAAGCTTTGGCCTTGGACGGAAATCAAAGACTCCGATAAATATAGAATAGATATTGATATAGAAGAAGAAAAATCCGATAATCCGCGAGCTTTGATTGTTTCAATAAGAGACCGCGGTATCGGAATATCGGAAAATATGCTTAAAAAGATGAGATACATAGGCAACATCGTATCTGTGGGTCTTAATAAAGAAGCTGAAAAAATGCCTCAATGCATAAAGCCTACGGGAAATTTCGGTATAGGAATGCAGTCAGTTTTTCAGGTCACGGATACTTTTGATGTTGAAACAAGAACGCGTTTCGGCGCCGGCATAGGAGATAGCATGCTTCGTAAAATGAAGTTCTATTCAAACAAAATCGATGGCAGTATTATTTCATATGACCTTGAAACGAACACCGAAATTAATAGGGAATTCGGCTATGGAACAAAAACAACCATCGAAATTCCTTTTTCGGACCTTTATGAATGCATTAAGCCCATTTATGATACGCTTGATTTCCCAGTCGATTTGCTGGCGGACCCTGCGGAAGCTTATAAAAAAGCGATAAAAAATTATGCCGAAAGAATTTATTCCAACAATCTTGTTCCTCTTTATGTCAACAACGAAAGAGTCGGTGAAAACGAATTCGGAAGTAAGCTTATTTTTGTACAAACTCTTCCAGGCGAAAGCGAGAGCAAAAGATATCTTGTGTATGAAGATAAGAAGTATTCAGACACATTTTCCTTCTACGATGAAAACATAGGGGTTATGATTTCGTACAGATGGCCTCAAAACGCACTCTACGGAGACAACGGAAGTACAGATATTTATTATAAAAGCATTTTCGTTGATGATTCCTGTCTAAAATCCAAAATCAAAATCCCATTCTTTGACACTCGAATATATCTTTATATGGGAACACCGGAGAATTATCTTGAAATCAACCGAGATCGTTTTTTGAGAGAAAAATACGACAATATAGCATCAAGAATACGGTTAACCCACATTAATGCGATGAAGGCTTTGTTTGCAAGTGATAAGGACACTTCCTTGGTTTGGGAAGCCGAAGATGCGGAACAAACCGAATACAGGCAGTCCGTCAAAAAATATATGTCTGTTATAGTTCGTAATTATTCAAAGGATATAGATTATTCGGGCACAAAATATCTTTCTTCAAACGAGCTTTATCCCAACAAATCAAGCTGTCACAGCTATTACGCAAACCAACAAAATTATCTGCGTTATATGGACAGCAAGCAACCCGGCGAATTTTCTTATATAGACAAAATGCTTCAAGAAAATGCCGACATATGGTTTGTTGACAGTGACAAACTGTATCGCAAGGATACCGCATTGATAAGCACCAAGAGATATGGAAACTGGCATTTTTTATGCCACGACAGATTTGTAACTTATCCCGAAATAGCAATAAGAAAAGCGCAAACCACAACAACTTCCGAAGGTCAGGTTTTGCTGATTTACAAAGCGGGGAAAAGAACCGGCGGAACGGTTGAAATATCCGAAAAAGATTATTGGGAATATGTCACCTATAAATATGAGTTTTACAGCAAAAATCCGGACAAGACAGGGGACATAAGGCTTGTTTTTCCGGGAACAGGTCGCTATGAGGCTGCGGAAGTCTATTGCCTACCCTCCGGAATCAAGTCACGCGAGGCTCTCAAATTTAACCGATATTTCATAGCGCCGATGAACGCAAGGGATTTGCGTGCTTTCCTTAATCAAAAGTTTGAAGATGTCAGTGAGATTTCAAACTATCTCATGAGCCTTGTTCCTGGCACGGACTGCGAGAAAATCACAAAAGAGGATTATTGGAAGAAAAAGCAGAGTCTGCTTACAGCACACGTTGAAAAATATTCTGCGAAACAAATCCATTCCAATCCGTTCAGAGAGGTTGATTTGGGCGATATTTGCAGATGTTATGTCAACTGGCTTTGGGATTTTTACAAAAATTATCACAAAAAGTAAAATTTAAAGGAAGTGTATTAAATGGATGAAATTTCAGTAGCATTAATAAGTTTAGGTGTGTCAACGGCGGCTTCTTTGGCCATATATCTGTTAGGTTACAAACAAAATTTTAGTCAACACTATTCAACGACAATATCTAACGAACGTATGGTTTGGATAAAAGAAATGCGTAAATTATCTGCAGACTTTTTAGCGTTTTGCGAAACAAACGACAAATTAAACAAGAAAAATGTCGAAGAATTTAATAAACTAAAAAATGAAATTTTGATCAATTTAAATTCGAATGCGAACAAATATAAAAACGATGCAATTATTCGGTCCTCATTAATGAAACCTTCTTTTGAAGATATAAAGAAAGATTTGCCCGAAATTCGAAACGCTTTTATTGAAATATTAAAAAACGAATGGGACAAAGCTAAACTAGAAGCAGGCAGGAGCAAATATCAAGTTATAAGACTGGAAAGAAAAAGCAAAAAGCTAACTGAGTATTTTAAAATCAATGAAAATTAACTTTTTTAATGTGTTGTGACTTTACAATAAAGGAAACATAAGTGGAATAAGGATATTCCCTTATGTTTCCTTTATGTTGTTGATACAAAAAATTATCTAATATCAGATAACGGAGTATAATCTGTGTTGTTTCGCAGATGTTCTTCCATCTTGCCGTTGAGTAGTAATCTGACATAGCTCATCGGTTCATTGTAGATAAGATAATCGAGTTCTGATGTTTCGTACATATTGTTTGCATATTCGTTTTCAACGGCGATGCAGTCGATTGATACCATTGAGCCGTCAGCAAGTTTAACTTCAACGCAAGCGGTATCGATATTAAATTCACAAGAAATAATGCTATTAATCATAATTAAAAAACTCCTTTTATTTGTTAAAAAACGTAGGAAAAGTAACATCTGAAATCCCTTATATATCAACGGTTTCAAAGTGCGGTAATTGAGGGGTACGTATAGTTTGACCTGTAACCCCGATTTTGCGGTTACTTTTTCCACATAACGAACTTTAAGGTTGCAAAAATCAAGTGATAAAAAACACTTTCATTACAGTTAAAAATTAACCAAATAGAGCTTCTGGAACCGTTGTATATCAACGGTCTCAGAGTGCGGTAATTCAGGGGTGCGTATAGTTTGACCTGCAACCCCGATTTTACGGTTCTATTGTTCCAATGGCTGAATTTCAAGTTGTAAAAAATCAGTCGATTTGCAACGGTGAAAAAAGTTTGACAATTTCCTGGAAAGAGTTTAAAATATAAATGCGAGGAAAAATGTGTTTTTCATAATTAAAAGATCTCCTTTTAAATGTGAAAGGAGCACAAAACCAATTTGATGTCAGAAAAATCAAACAGCGGCATGGAAATTCCCGATTATGCGATTGAAAGAATTGCAAGGTGCTTACTTCCGATAATGCAGGAATATTTTGAAAGCGAGGAAGGACAGCGGGAACTCAGGGAATATGAACAGACAGCTGAAGAATGAGTAAGACAGATGCAGGCGAGACGGAAGTCCCGCCTGCTTTTTTATTACAACTCAAAAACTGATATCTCTGATAAAAACAAAAAATCCGAACCCATTGCCGATTGGCATTAAGTTCGGATTTCTCCAATGTGGTGGACGATAATTCTGAAAATTTTCCCGATAAATTTTCATCTTTTTATAACTTCGGCAGAATAAAAGCCGCATCAATCACAGGCAACAC
>JAZNTA010000017.1:0-1508 GCA_045591525.1 Acutalibacteraceae bacterium
ATTTACCAGGTGGATTTGCAACAAGCTTTGTAAGGGGCAGATTTGAGTTTGAAGCATCTCTTCACGAGCTTTGTGGTATTGGTTCAATTACAGGAAAGTCACCATTGCAGAAGATTTTTAAAGAAGTTGGTGCGGCAGATAAAATAGAGTGGGTTGCTCTTGATGAAGCATTCAGAGTTATTACTCTTGATGAAAAAAACAAGTGTGACTACGTAATGCCTTTAGGTAAAGAAAAATTCATTGCAAAGCTTGAGGAATACGATAAAGGCTCTGCAGCTGTAGTTACAAAGATATTTGATATTATTGAAAGCATTGAAAAAACGCTTGATTTTGTAAGCGACATTGAAGACTTCAAGCCTTCTATGATTAAAGAAATTTTTTCGGAGCATACAGATTTCTTGAAAATTGCAAACTACTCTGTTGATGAAGTTTTAAAATCCCTTGGGGCAAGTCAGATAACAAGAGATATTATCAATGCTTATTGGTGTTACCTTGGACAGCCAACAGATGAGCTCAATGTTATTCACTATTTCACAATGCTTCACGCATATATTATTGATGGTGCGGTTATTCCAAAAGGAAGAAGCCACCAGATAAGCACGGCTTTACTTGAAGCATTTACTGAAAATGGCGGTGAAGCATGGTTTAACACCGCTGTAAAGAAAATCAATATTGAAAATGGTGCAGTAACAGGCGTTACACTTGAAGACGGAACAGTTGTAAATGCAAAAGCGGTTGTTTGTAACGCATCACCTTATAATGCATACACAAAATTAATAGATGAAAAGGTTATTCCTGAAAAGCTCAAAAAAGAGGTTAACGCTAAAACATTAGGTGCAAAGGGCTTTGCAGTATTTTTAGGTCTTAACCGTTCAGCTGAAGAAATAGGTCTTAATAATCATACATACTTTATTTATCCTGATAACGATAACAGAAAGTGCTATGAATTAAGCAAGAAAATTGAAACAAACGATGTTCAGGCAACAGTTTGCCTTAATAAAGCAATTGAAGATTGTTCCCCAGAGGGCACAAGCATTCTTTATATGACATCTATTTTTGCAGGTGACGAGTGGAGTAACATTCCTGTTAAGGATTATTATAAAACAAAACAAGCATTTGCAGAAAAGATGATAGACAATTTTGAAAAGGCAACAGGTATTGCAATTAGACCTTATATTGAAGAAATTGAAATTGCAACACCTATGACGTATGCTCGTTACACAGATGCTCCTGCAGGTACAATTTACGGTTACGAAGCAACTAAAAAAAACGGCATTGTAAAAAGAATTGTATTTGATATGATAGATAAGGGCATACCTGGTCTTTATTTTGCTGGTGGTTATACTACAAGACACATGGGTTACTCACCAAGCTACACAACAGGTGATATGGCAGCAAAGGCTGCAATACTCAGTATGGAAAAGGAGGTAAAGTAAAATGAGCAAGAATAAGTTTTCTGTAAACGGCGGATTTAAAGATGCTGTTAATACAGTTAAGTTTTTAACAGA
>JAZNTA010000018.1:0-2134 GCA_045591525.1 Acutalibacteraceae bacterium
GTAAAAACTTAGATGCCAACCGAAAAACCCGAGATTTTCTCGGGTTTTCTTCGTTTTTTGCCGTTTTTCTCACTTTTTTGATAATCGGATTTTCGGGTAAATAAAAAGATGCCAATCGGCATTTTTGAGCAAGGGAGTAGAAGTGAACCTTTCCCGGTGCTTTTTCGACGAGCTTATACTTGACGAATAATAAAAATTATGGTATAATTACAACACAAATTAAGAAAAGGAGTTGATCATTATGTCTGCAACTGTATACTTTACAAACACACTACAAACAAAACAAAATATGAATAGGAGATATAATGATCAAACTACAAGGAAAAAGAAACTCCGCAATCGTGTTTGCCGATAAAATCGACAAATCCACTAAAACACAGATCAGTGAATTATTGCGTGAGGAAGCGTATGCCGACAGCAAGATACGCATCATGCCTGACACACATTCGGGAAAGAATGTTGCAGTCGGCACAACAATGACCGTTAAAAACAGAATTGCGCCCTCTCTTGTGGGCGTTGATATTGGATGCGGAATGGAAGTTGTGTTTTTGAAGGAGCAAGAGCTTGACCTCGAAAGATTGGATAAAGCTATACATGCTCTCATTCCTGCCGGCGCAAAAATACACGATTTTCCCGTGACTTCATTTGACTTTGACACCTTGCATTGCAAAGGCAATGTCAATTTAGAACGGGCTCTCAGAAGTATCGGGACGCTTGGAGGCGGAAACCACTTCATAGAGGTAGACCAGACAGAAGCGGGCGAGCTTGTGCTTGTCATCCATTCCGGTTCGCGCCAGCTCGGCAGCGACGTCGCAAGCTATTACGGGGATCAAGCATACCGATATCAATGCAAAAAGCAAAGAAAACGAGTGCGTCAGAGTTATTATGATGACGTTGACGCGGGAGGTTTTGTCAGCAACAAATCAAGCGGAAGCTCCGTTCAGGTGAAGCGAGAAACTGCTGTTCTTGAAGGAGCGTTGCTCAAGGAATACCTGCACGATCTTGACGTTGTGGTTTCCTTTGCCGACTTGAACAGACAAACGATTGCAAATCTTATTTGTGATGATATGGGACTCACCGTAACGGATCGCTTTTCGTGTATTCACAATTATATTGACACAGAATATATGATACTGCGTAAGGGAGCGATCTCGGCTCGTCTTGGCGAACGAGTTATCATACCCTTGAATATGCGTGACGGAGCATTGCTTGGAAAAGGAAAAGGAAATCCCGAATGGAATTTTTCGGCTCCTCACGGCGCCGGTCGCGCATGTACCAGAACAGAAGCAAAATATGCTTTTACGGTCGAGGAATTCAAGCGAGAAATGGAAGGGATCTATACAACAACTGCCACGGAGGGTTCTATCGACGAATGCCCGATGGCGTATAAATCGCCTTCTCGAATATTTGAATTTATAGGCGAAACGGTATCGGATTACGAGGTCATAAAGCCAATATATAACTTCAAATCCTGCTGATTTCCGAATATTTAGTTGGCATCTTTTTTGTCAACACGCCTCAAAAAATTCCGTACACGCGAGTGTGCGGAATTTTTTACTTTTTCACTTTTCACTCTTCACTTTTTACTAATTTCGCGTGCACGAAATTTTTGAAAGTAATAAGTAATAGTGAATAGTGAAGAAGTTAATTAGTTGATGTTGAAAAACTCTCCCGAATATGCTATAATAAACTCAGAAAGGCGGTGAATTGTGATGAAAGCAAGATTGAATTTAAAGTTTTATATTATTTCCATTGTTATGCTTTGCCTTGTTGTATTTGTATGGTATGGTATTTACTTTCTTAATTCGAATGAAATTTTAATGGAAGACAATACTCCAATGGATGCAGGAACCAAGTCGCTTTTTACGGTTCTTATGAGCATAGTTGCTATTTCTTGGACCGCTTCGTTATTGACTTTGATTCGTCAAATGCTTTTGGGATACGCGTTTCGTATAGATGAGAATGGGATACATGACACGGCAACTGCAATTATGATTTTGGCATTTATTTTTGTTGTGCCAATAAAGCGAATTCCTTATAATGCAATTCAACAAATCTCAAGTCGGATCGTAGCCATGTCGTTCTGTGAGCCAAGGAGTTGTCAGTGAGTCTTGTCTTCCTAAGACCGCTTGGC
>JAZNTA010000019.1:0-2096 GCA_045591525.1 Acutalibacteraceae bacterium
ATACCCGTTGATTTCTCAACCATTCCATTGAATGCGACCCGTATGAAGATTGGGTGCAAGTTCTCGCTTGTCTTCTTCGATGCTCTGAGTATCAAAGAGATTCTTGGTTCATTTGTTTTTGGCATAACTGGTACACTTTAATTCCACTTTTTAATGCAAAATTACACCAAAAATTCCACTTTATTCAAAAAATGGGAAATAATTATAAAACTTTAACAAACCATTTAAATAAAGGCGTTTCAAGAGATTTAAGGTAAAAATTGAAAAAGTTAAATCATGTCCTCCTTCGACATTTAACTATATTGAATATCAAATAGTTACAAAATATTCCACTTTTTTTCCAGTTTTTATTGATATTTTTATTCTTTTTCCTATACTTTTTATAATATCTAGATATTTATTATAAAAAAACATGAAAAAGGATAACGATTATTTCAAATTGCAAGAAAAGATTTGCCATGAAAGGTTTACAAGGTGGCAAGAACAAACAAACTTCTTTGATGAACACCAAAGAATGCCAAAGTACCATTGGTCAGATGAGTCTGGTACAACAAACAATACCCCATGCAATGTTGAGTCAAAGAACAGAAATCAAGTATTATGCAAGAGTGGAAAGGTATCAGGATTAAGTAAAACTGACTCAGTATATAAGGCTGACACCCTCATTGTCGAAAGCCATAAGGTTGCTGACCTTCTTTTAGACTGGATAAACAATGGCTTTGAACCACTTTACTTCAACTATTTGGAGAATGATGTAACCATTGTTTTCAACTTAAGAAAAATGGGGCATCCCAAGAAAAAGAGATTTAACAACATCACAAGTACTGGCTATGGCACCGGAGAGGCTGATTATAGATTTGAATTGCCACTGAAAGATGCTGACATCTATAAGGCAGGAAAGTTGGTAAAAAAAAGTGGGGAGGAATGGAATTATGAAGGAATGTGCGAATGCTAATGATGCTGACAGATACCTTCAATGGATTGCAAAAAATTGGGATTCCCTGAGAAAGAAATACTTCACATTCTGCAAGGAAAAGGCATACAACTGGTCAGATGACATATTTTCAGACACCTATTTGAAGATTTACGAAAAAATACTTAAGTCTGGTATCAATGATAATTCAGAAGAAGGATTTGATAACTATACATTCAAATCCTTCAAACAAAACCTTCAAAGGGAAGGCCAGTACTGTCGCAATGCAAAAAGAGACGCAAATATTGACTCTGACAGCCTTCATTCTCTCTATGAGGACTATTATAACACACATAACGATTCGAGCTTACAGAAAGTAAAGAGAGACCTATATATCGATTTTGCAACGCTATATATAATATCAAGGGTTGACGATGAATTTGATGTTGAACATTCGTATCTTTTCAGAATAAAGCACCTTTGCAATCTAACATATAAGGAACTAGCAAAACAGACAAAGATAAAAGGTGCAAGGCAGAAAACTGTAAACGTAAAAAACTGGATTAAAGAAAATATAACAAAGGAAGAAATAAACAATGCGTTTATGCTGCTTTATGGCAATTTGGTGTAATTACATATGTTTATTAAAATGAAAGAAAATGATATTACAAATATTACTCATACTGGTTATATTCATTGCTGTTAGTTGGTACAGCCGTATGCAGGTGGAAAGATGGGGTTTGCCATCATTCCTTGAATACCGACCATTCAACTGCAAGATATGCCTTACATTTTGGCTTCTGATGGCAGTATATGGTGCTGCTTGGCTCATATTAGGATTCAAGATAACAGCAATAGGCGGTTGGATAATGGCAATACTTAACGCAATAGCAATGAAGGTTGACCAGAAAAACAAAACAGTAGACATAAATACTTATCAAATAGAAGAATAAAAATGAATTTCACAGAGAAAGACAAAGAGTTGGTTAGAAAATTTATAAACATCAAGAAAAGGGGCTTATATGTAGAATCAACGCAACTCACAGAAGCGTATAACAGAATACTGGACAAGAACGTAAGAAATACCACTTGTGGAAGTTGCATGAGAGCAAGGATTGCAGAATTGGAGTCAGCACTTAACAAATGGGAGGCAGATGAAGCAAAAATAAAGGCAAAAGAAGAA
>JAZNTA010000020.1:0-1942 GCA_045591525.1 Acutalibacteraceae bacterium
TAGGTTTTCTTCTTCAAAATACCATTCCTTCCAATGGTCTTGATGTTTCGTTAAAATGATAGGAAACAACTGCCACAGTTCTTCCAAACTCATTTCTGATAATTTCTTTCCCATAATACACTCCGTCAAATTGGAATTTAAAACAATCCGTTATTGTACTTTCTTTGTACTGCAACAATGCAGCCTATGCCAATCACCAAGCCTATCATAAGTATAGCAACGGCAAACATAGTCAAATTTTCAAACAGTCCTATAATGCCGCTGAGTAGCATTACAGCTGCGATAACAAACATTGCTTTTCCAAAGGCTTTTCCGTAGGCTGATTTGTCTGTGACTTTTGTTTGGTGGTAATCGTGAATTAAATCCGTTTTACCATTGTAAATTGCAATACCCAGTACCGTAAACAGAGCTGCAACCAGAAACATAATAATAGAATATAATAACATACAAACTACCCTCTAAATTCAAGTTTGTCGAGTTGATTATATCACAAATTGGCAATTAAAACAATAAAAGAAAAAACGACTGAAAACCTTTGGTTTTCAATCGTTTTTGGTCGGAGTGACAGGGGTCGAACCTGCGGCCTCAACATCCCAAATGTCGCGCGCTACCAACTGCGCTACACCCCGATAGTGTAAAATAAAAATTAGAAATTATGGAAAAATTGTGGTAGAAAATTTTTTGTGATTTTTAGCAAGTGCCAAAACCCCAGTAAAATCAAGGGGTTTCTGCCTTGGGAGAAAGACCAAAAAATCATTGGACATTCTCCCAAATGTCGCGCGCTACCAACTGCGCTACACCCCGATAGATATTTGGTGCCGGTGACCGGGGTCGAACCGGTACGGTATCGCTACCACTGGATTTTGAGTCCAGCACGTCTGCCAATTCCATCACACCGGCAAATATCACTGATACATTATATTATAAAGTTCTATAAAAATCAATACAAAGTAAAAAATATTTTTAAAAATTCTGTTCGAAAACGCTGTTCGCCTTCGTTATAGGGTTCGAGTCCTGTATACAATTCAGAACAAAATAAAAAACAGCACAACTGATGTTGTACTGTTTCTTATGGCGCGCCGGAAGGGACTCGAAGGGCTACGCCCTTCGCGCTCGCAAGCTCACTGACCCAATTGTGTTCGGCTTCGCCGAGTGGGGTTCAAGTCCCAATAAATTCGATTCAGAACAAAATAAAAAACAGTATAGCCTTTGCTATACTGTCTTTTATGGCGCGCCGGAAGGGACTCGAACCCCTGACCTACTGGTTCGTAGCCAGTCACTCTATCCAACTGAGCTACCGGCGCAAAATGTGGAGCGGATGACGAGGCTCGAACTCGCTACCTCCACCTTGGCAAGGTGGCGCTCTACCAGATGAGCTACATCCGCAAATGCAAACAGTATTATACATATAAAATACGGTGTTGTCAATACTTTTTTTGATTAATTGCGATTATTTTTAAAAAAACTGCAAAATATAATATTAAAAAATTTTGTAAAAAAATTTAGAAAAAAGTATTGACAAATAAGAGTTTGCATATTATAATTAACAGGCTTTCGGAAGAGAGCAGTTCGCCTGCGTAGGTATGGATGTTGTTCATATATATGGCGGTATAGCTCAGCTGGCTAGAGTACTCGGTTCATACCCGATTGGTCGTAGGTTCGAATCCCACTGCCGCTACCAAATCAACAGACCTACCTACTAAGGTGGTTTTATAAAAGGGCTTTCGAGCCCCTCATATACGGCCCGGTGGTCAAGCGGTTAAGACACCGCCCTTTCACGGCGGTAACACGAGTTCGATTCTCGTCCGGGTCACCACAAAGCACTTGTAGAAATACAGGTGCTTTTTCCTTTGTATTTATATTTACCGATATCAGAGAATCGAACTCAATCGTCCATCTTTCGGCGGTTCGCCATAGGCGGAGCCGAAAGGGACATATAATA
>JAZNTA010000021.1:0-1911 GCA_045591525.1 Acutalibacteraceae bacterium
GTCTTGTCTTCCTAAGACCGCTTGGCCTCCGACTTGGATATTCCGGAAGAACTGCACAGAAAACTTGTTTCTTTTCCGGGGCGTGTGGTCTGGTGCGGTGGTCATTTCCACTGGGAACAGGAACCGCCTCGTGTGGAAGGAGCGCTGACAGCGCTTTTGGCTTCCCGGATCCGGATCGATACGAGGGACGATACGACCTACACGTCGATGATCGACAGCGAAACAGGAAAAGTAACTTTCGATTTTCATGATTTCTGAAAACTTTTCACAAAATGCTGACCGGTGAAAAACTGTTTTTTTGAAACATTATAAAATGTTATTGTCCTAAATTTTGTGAAAAACATTTATAATTACCAATGTTGATAACAACATTGCCTACACAATTCATTTTTTCTTGCCAATAGTCCTCCCACGCTTTGGCATTTGTAAACCGTTTTAATATTATTCTTGCGATCTTTGTCGCTCCTTTATCGCTCCAACCGTAGGAGGTTTTCTTTAACCGCCTGCCGAGTTCTCTCATAACCCGTTCAACCATTGAAGATGCCCTTGGGGAAATCAATCCCCATTTGAGCCATCTTCTGATATAGCCGAACATTCCGATCTTTGCCCGTCGGAGATAAGTTGCAGCTGTGGTGTAGCCACAACCATCAAAATATCCGATCAGTTTGTCTATGGCAAATTCAGCCTTTTCCATTCTCTCCTCAATATCACTTTTTTCCTGCTCGGAAACCTTTTGAAAATCATCCTGCGGCAATTCTATTGCCAATACCCCGGCAAGGGCATCCTGAATCGGCTTTGAATCTCTGTATCGTCCTCCGTCCTGGTACATCATGTGGTACAAATCCCGCTTGATATGCCAGTGACAGCGTTGCTGTTCTGTGGCGTAATCTGCGAAAGCCTCCGCCAATCCCAGTTCTCCATCGCAGATCAAAATACTGCCATCCTTGAATTTGATTTTGTTTCTATCCCATTCATCAGTAATATCTTTCCAAGATGCTCCTGCTTTTGAAGCCAAAGGAAAAATATTTCCTTGCTGCGAAATGCCGATAACGACGTTCAAATCTCCTTTCCGAGCGTGCCCATCAATACCAGCTCCCTTAAAACCGGTTCCATCCGGCATTATTTGGATCGGTGCTGAACCAATAGTTTGCGGAGAAATTTTTATCTCATCGCAATCACTCCGCATTACCCAGCCGTGAGCAGTATGGAACGATACCGGAAGTTTTCCGTCACGTTCCAAATCCTTGACGGCTCTGCGGTAATTTGTTCCGCTGACCGCTTCGATCACCAGCTTTTCAAGCTCATTGCTTTTAGTTTGATAGCGCTCCAAGCCTATGAACTTTGCCAATGGAGCAAAAGTTTTGCCACATTTTGAACAACGCACACGCCAGAAATCCATCTTGAACTCGCCCAGACTGGTTCTGATGCGGCGTTCAAAACCGCCGTTCAGAGTCAAATGACCATCCGGACAGCATTTCTGACTGCTCGAATTGTTGAAAATACGGTACATCAAAACCTCTTGTGTCAGTTGCAAATTCATTTTCAAGATTTCAGCGAAAGCCTTGTTCTCAAAGGCTTCTGCCAACTTTTTTACCAATTCGTCCAAAGAAAATCCATTTTCCGCTTGACAAATCGACATTTCAATGGTAAATTTATTACGCATCTGATCAATTCCTTTATTTTTTGTTGTGCTTATTAAAAAATAAAGGTCAGATGCACTTTTGTCAAACAACCCGTCCCATCACAAACTTTGGGACATTAACGTTTTTTTAACAATTTTTTCAAATAAAGTCACCGCCATTTTCAGTATTTTTTATTTCTGTCCTCAAGGTTATTTCTGAACCTCCTTCTGCAGCGTTGAGATTTGCGGCATACAAAAGAGGCAATTTCAAAACTAAAAGTTTTGAAATT
>JAZNTA010000022.1:0-2878 GCA_045591525.1 Acutalibacteraceae bacterium
TCGCAAACCTCATCACGTGTCATATCGTGTTCCTTGCGAATTGATTTATAAATACTGTCTGCCATATTGTTCTCCTTTAGTTTGTTTCAAAACATTGTTTGTATTTAACGCGAAACTATAAATCAAGTATATCACTAAACCCAAAATAGAGCAATAGAATTTTATATTGCCCAAATAATTGAGAGCATATTTTCTCTGATTAAAACTTCTTCGGGGAAAGATAAAGACGATTGATATGCACACAAAAATGGTGTATAATCAATTCATTGTGAGGTGCACAAATGAAAAACTATGAAAATGAAGCTCGTGAGCGTTGGGGGAACACCGCCGCTTATTATGAGCATGAACAAAAAACTAAGAATTACACAAAGGAAGATTGGACTGGGGCCAATGATGGATTTATGGCAATTTTTGCAGAGTTTGCTATGTGTAAGAATAACGGTGCGAGTGCGGATTCTACCGAAGTACAGGAGCTTGTGGCAAAGCTTCAGGCACACATTACCGACAATTACTACACTTGTACTGACGAGATTCTCGCTGGTCTTGGGAAAATGTATGTCGCTGATGAACGATTTAAAAACAATATTGATAAATACGGTGAAGGAACAGCCGATTTTGTATCAGAAGCGATTGCTGTATTTTGTATTGTTTTGCCATAAAAACCGAGCAGGGTGGTGCTGAAATGAAAAAGAAGCTGAAAATTATATTATCAATAACATTAATAATCGTTCTTGTGGCAGGGGGATATGTTGGTAATATGTTTGGTGCGTTTAACAAAGGAAACTATGGTGAATATTCTCTTAAAAACATTACTATGAAAGAAGAGAGTCCCATCAAAGATAAAACCGTTATTTTCCTTGGCAGTTCTGTAACATTTGGTTACGGTTCTTTAGGTGTCAGCTTTGCGGATTACCTTGAAAAAACAGATGGAATTATTGCAGTAAAAGAAGCTGTTTCAGGCACAACCCTTGTTGATGTTAAATCAAATTCTTATGTTTCCAGAATGAAGACCATTGACAAAAGTATTAAAGCTGATGCATTCGTGTGCCAGCTTTCCACCAATGATGCCACAAAGGAAATGCCTCTCGGTGAAATCAGCGAAGGCTTTTATTTGAATGATTTTGATACTCAGACCGTTGCAGGTGCTATTGAATACATAATTGCTTACGCTAAAGAAACGTGGGATTGTCCTGTTGTTTTCTATACTCAGGCAAAGTATGATAGCGAGCATTACGGCAAAATGGTGGATTTGCTGTTGGAAATTCAAAAAAAATGGGATATTACAGTTATTGATTTATGGAACGATGAAGAAATCAATAATATTACCGAGGAGCAAAAAGAACTATATCTTATTGACCATATCCACCCAACAAAAGCAGGCTACAAAGAATGGTGGCTTCCTAATTTTCAGGAAACGCTGTATAAAGTGATTGAAAAGTAAGGTTTATTAAAATAATAAGAATTTGTGAAAGGAAATTTTTATGGATAATATTACGATACGCTTAGAAACTGAAAAAGATTACAGAGCCGTTGAAGAATTAACCAGAGAAGCTTTTTGGAATGTTTATAAGCCGGGTGCTGATGAGCATTATTTTGTACACAAGATGCGAAATCATCCTGATTTTATACCTGAACTTGCTTTCGTTCTTGAAAAAGACGGTAAAATTGTTGGTAATATTATGTACACTAAAGCATGGCTTGAGGACGAAAAGGGCAACAGAAAAGAAATCCTTTCTTTCGGACCTCTCTGCGTTACTCCCGAATATCAGCGGCAGAAACTCGGTAAAATTTTGATTGAGCATTCTTTTGAGGTTGCAAGAAAAATGGGATATGAAGTGAACATCAACTTCGGAAATCCCGGTAATTATGTTAGCCGTGGCTTTGTCAGCTGTAAAAAGAAAAATGTAAGTTTTGTTTTGGATGGTAACTTTCCGACAGCTCTTCTTGTGTGTGAACTTGTACCCAATGCCCTTGACGGCAGAAAGCTGATGTATATTCCAAGTACCGCTGCTGATTGTTGCGAAGATACTGATGCAGTAGAGGCTTTTGATGCAACTTTCCCTGAAAAGGAAAAGAAGTGGATGCCGAGTCAGGAAGAATTCTATATTTACAGTCATTCTTCAGTGGTAAGATAATCAATTCAACAAATAAGAATTTGACGAGGTGAGTATACAACATGAAGATTCATAATGCACAGTATAAAATTGATGATAGCAGTATTTTGAACTACTATGAGGTTGGAACCGCAAAAAACAAATTACTACTGCTTCATGCCCAGGGGACAAACTCCTGTAGCTTCGATAATGTTGTTACAAAACTTGCAAAGTACTACCATGTGTACATGGTAGATTATTACGGACACGGAAAGAGTTCCCATAATCCAGAAAAATACAATCTGGTCAGTATCGGCAACGACATCATGGACTTTATTGAAAATGTGATTTGTGATTCTGTTGCCGTGTTGGGTCATTCGTCAGGTGGACTGATTGCAGCATACATTGCAGCACAATCTCCCAGATGCACCAAACTAATATTGGAAGACCCTCCGTTCTTCTCAAGCTGGGGCGAAAGAAGATATAATACATACAATTACAAGGATTTATCCTCTGTATGCCATAATTTCCTTTTACAGGATGCGGAAAAGGATTTCGTCTATTATTATTTCAAGAATCAATATTGCTGGAATTTCTTTCCCGATGAATCCAGAGAAACTGTCAGAGAAAAACTGAGTGGTTTCGCATTGAAATACCGAACCAAACATCCCGACAAAAATCTGAAAGTTCTGTTTTGGCCTAAAAAGTTTTTAGAAGGCTTTAATGGCCTGCAATATTATGACCCTCATTTTGGAGAAGCCTTTTATAACGATTCGTTCAATGAC
>JAZNTA010000023.1:0-7015 GCA_045591525.1 Acutalibacteraceae bacterium
GTTGTAGAAATCGATTTTTACAATCAATCTGAACACAGGAGAATGTATTATGGAGAACACAGAACTCATATTCAAAGCCGTTGAATTTGCAAAACAAAATGCATCCGACAACGAAATATCCGTTGAAGATGTTGCCGCAAATGCAGGCTTTTCCATTGACTATTTCAATCGCATATTTCTTACTCACACGGGTTTTACCGTGACATCGTATATGAATTATGTCCGTTTAAAAAATGCAACAAAATTGCTTCGTACCACAGACAAATCCGTTTTGGAAATTGCACTTGAAATCGGTTACGATTCTCACGAAGGCTTTACAAAAGCATTCAAGAAAAAATACGGAGTTACTCCGAGTGAGCATCGTTCCAAAACGAAAAATCAGATAATGTATCTCGGGGAGATAACAGACAAAACTGTTGCTGCCCGTTTCATTCACAGCAACCCCGATTTTCAACTTGTTGATTCCGACATCGTTATTGATTATCTTCTTGAAAAAGATGCAAAGCGATACGGTTATTTTTGCACAACAATAAAATATTGCGGTCTTGAAATAGCCGCACCAAGCGGAGATTTCAAAAACGGTTTTATTGGAATCGGTGACAACGGAAACGGTAAAAGTTATCTTGAAATTATGACGGATGATTTTAAACTTTTATCGGAATGGATAAAACGATTTCCGCAAAGAAAAACATTTTATTCAACAAAAGATGAAACAGTAATTTATGAAATTCTGAAGTCTTACGGAGTTGAAGAAAAACTGAAAGTTACACCGCAAGCGTTGTATTCGGGAGAGCCGATTGAAGCAAAACTGCCCGACGGAATTGTTATCCGTTTGCTGAATCCTTCCGATAAAAAATCAATTCTCAAATGGGCAAACGGAAAGAAAGACGGTTATATAAATCACCTGCTCAATGATAAAGATTATCTCGATGAAAACAATCTTGAATACGGAGTTTTTGAAAACGGAGAATTGATTGCCGTTGCCGGATGCGGCATTGATGAAGTTCACGGAATGCGGCTCAACAACTGCTGTACAATCCGTTTTGCCGATGGCAAAGAAAGCTATAATTTGTATCGCACAATATTCGCTTTTGTTACCAACGATATATTGAACAATGGTGCGTTGCCCTTTGATGATATTCAGCACGGCGAATATGCAAAAACTCACGGAAATTTCACTTCTGTTGATTACGGATATGAAATTGTAAACAGAAGATATGACATAATTTAATTTTACAAACAGTTTCAGCCTGCGGATTTTTACAATTCTGCAGGCTGATTTTTATATAAATCTTTATTGATAAACACCTTGTTTTACTGCTTGCTCACTCTTTGGCAAGCAGTGCAAACCTACGTAACATTTGCATTTATCGCTTTGCCAATGACACAGATTAACACCTGTCACTAACTTGGCAAGCAAGGCAAATGTGGATACAACCTTGCCAAAATCAGCTTGCAAGTTGTTCCGATTTTCAACCGTTCACTAACTTAGCAAGCAGTGCAAGTGTATATACACTTTGCAAAAACCTCATTTTCAAATTATGCCGATTTACAATTCGTTCATAATTTTTCTCATCGGTTTTTTACCGCTTGTTGGTGAATTTCTTCCCCAAACCCCTAACAAAAATCGGAGGGAAAATTTAAAAATCTTCTCTCCGAGCTGCGCCCGTTGGGCTTAAATAAAAACATAAAATTGGGATAGTTATTCTACAACGCAAGGGTAAAACCCTTGTTTAAAATCTTTGATTTTTCATCAGCGGAGCTACGCACTTTACATTCCGTCAGGATATGTATAGAAGTGCGCCATTCGGAATCTGTTGCAAACATTTTGGAATTTAAAATCAACACTTTTGCACCGTAACTGAAAACTGTTGACAAATTATTCTTATATTGTTACAATAAATAAAAATTACTGAAAGGCAGGTGGACAAGATGACAATGATGATTAACACAATGAATCGGAGAGCCGTTTTGTCCGTTTGCGATTGATGTAATTTATATCTTTCTGTTAATTGCAGGCATCTCCGTTTCGGAGGTGCCTTTTATTATTTTGGAGTTTAAAATGATTACACTAACCGAATATCTGAACAACCCTTGTGGTACTCTTTCTATTCCGTACTGGAAAGCTAAAAACATAACCATTCCGCCGGATATGAGTATTCTACACGACAGAGATTTTTTATCTGACATATTATCTGAATACACTGATGAAAAGTTTTTTCGTTTGTATCATAGTTTTAAAGATATACCTGAAATTGCAACGGATGATTTTGAAATTGCAACTGCAACACAAAAAGATATTAAAGCAATTGTGCAGATAATAAACGATTCATATATGGACATTTCAGTAAACCCGGAACTTATCAAGAGTTATACCCAAACACCTGTTTACAACGAAAACTTATGGATAATGGTTAAAGAAAAAGCAACTGATAAATTTGTCGGTTGCGGTTTGGCTGACTATGATGCAGAAGCAAAAGAGCTTGTACTCGAGTGGATACAAGTATTGCCTGAATATCGTGGCAAGAAAATTGGTCAGTTAATGGTAACTGAACTGCTGTTCAGAATGAAAGACGTTGCGGATTTTGCAACCGTTTCAGGCAAGGTTGATAATGCGACAAACCCCGAAGCGTTATATAGAAAATGTGGATTTGTTGGTAGTGATGTGTGGCATATTCTACACAAGAAATAATAAGGAAATAGGTTTATGGCTATGAACGTTTTAGGTTGGATTTTCGATACAGTTGCAGATACCTACGAAAAACTGCGACCCGGATATGTGGATGAGTTGTATCAAACTATCTTTGATTACGCACCAATCAATAATACAAGCCGTGTTGTTGAAATCGGCATTGGCGGCGGTCAGGCAACTTTACCTTTTCTTAAAACTGGTTGTGAACTTATTGCAGTTGATTACGGCGAAAACTTTTGTGAAATTTGCCGTGAGAAATTTAAAGGTTATCCGAACTTTTCAGCGGTTTCGGGAAAGTTTGAAGATGCTGAGTTGAACGGCGAGTACGATTTGATTTATTCCGCTTCTGCTTTTCATTGGATACCCGAAGAAATCGGATACAAAAAGGTCTTTGATATGCTGAAAAACGGCGGTGTTTTTGCCCGATTTGCAAACCATCCGTACCGTGATAAATGTAACTCTGCTTTGTCAGAAGAAATCGACCAAATCTATGCGGAATACTATTACAAATACTACAATAAAGAACCTGAAACTCCTATTGAATATACCGAACAACAAGCACATGACAGAGCATTGATTGCCGAGAAATACGGCTTTACAGATATTCAATACAAGCTGTTTTATCGTACACGCACATTCTCTGCAAAAGAATACACAATGCTTCTCGGTACATATTCAGATCATATTGCTATTGAAGAAAAAATCCGAACAGAGTTCTTTTCAAAGATAGAAGATGCAATTAACCGTCACGGCGGAGAAATTACTATTTATGATACAATAGATTTGCAGTTAGCAAGAAAATGAGGTTATTATAATGATATTTGAAGAAAAGAAAATTATATTAAAAGACGGCACTACAGCCATATTGAAAACTCCTGAAATTTACGATGCTGAAACGCTGCTTAACAGCATTAAAACTGCCAGTGGTGAAACAGAGTATCTTTCCCGTACAGATGAAGATTGGGAAAGCGTTACCGTAGAAAACGAAGAAAAGTTTATTCATAATGTTCGCGAAAGTCAGAACACATTGTTCATTGCTTGTTATATTGACGGTATAATTGCCGGTAATTGTGATATCACTTTTAAGACCGGTAGCAAGACTTCCCATAGAGCAACAGTGGGTATCGCTCTTCAGAAAAATTATTGGAATATCGGTATCGGTTCAGCGATGTTTAATGAAATGATAAAAGCGGCAGAAGATCACAACGGTACAGAAATTGTTGACCTCGAATTTATTGAAGGAAACAACCGTGCCAAAGCACTTTACGAGAAATTTGGTTTTAAAATTATTTCGGTAGAACCGAAATTCTTTAAGCTCAAAGACGGTACCTATCAGAATTTAGTTTATATGCAGAAATATTTGTAAAATGATGATATATTCAAGAGAGAAAATAATAAATGATATTTGATGAAAAGATAATAATTTTAAAAGACGGCATGAAAGCATTACTTAAAACTGCTGAGATTGATGATGCCGAAAAAATGATAGCGTTTTTAAAGCTGGTTTCGGGTGAAACCGAATTTTTATCTCGCTATCCCGAGGAATGGATAATGAGCATTGAGCAGGAAAAAGGCTGGATAAATCATTTTAGAAATGCCGATGACATTCTGAATATAACATGCTTTATTGACGGGGAAATTGCAGGGAACTGTGATGTCAGGTTCCCGAGTGCAATTAAAACATCTCACAGGGCGGTTATTGATATTGCTGTACGCAAAGATTTCTGGAACCTTGGTATTGCATCACACATGTTTCCCGAATTAATCAGAGCTGCCGAAGCTCACGGCTCTGAAATTATGGAGCTAGAATGCTTTGAAGGCAACGAGCGTGCTATTGCTCTTTATAAAAAATTCGGATTTGAAGTTGCTTCTGTTGCACCAAAAGCATATAAGCTGAAGAACGGCACATATCAAGGCAAGGTCTATATGCAGAAATATTTGTAAAAGGATGATATTATGAAATTAGTTATAATATTCGGCAATCTGGCTGTCGGTAAAATGACGGTAGGGCAAGAGCTTGCAAAAATCACAGATCTCAAACTGTTTCATAATCATATGACTATTGAACCCGTTATTGAGATTTTCGGATATTATGAGGGTAAAACGGTACACAGGCTGCGTCAAGTTTTCTTTGAGGAGTTTTCAAAAAGCAATAACTACGGAATGATATTCACCTATGTATGGGCATTCGACCACCAAAGCGATTGGGACTACATAAAATATGTTTCCGATTTGTTCAAAGAGCAAGGTGCAGAAGTTTATTATGTTGAGCTTGTTGCTTCACAGGAGATAAGGCTTGAAAGGAACTCAACAGAAAACCGTCTTAACAATAAACCGTCAAAACGAAATCTTGATTTTGCAAGGAAAGACTTGCTTGATACCGACAAAAAATATCGAACTGAAAGCTATGACGGCGAAATAACATTCCCGAACTATATTAAGATTGACAACTCAAATCTTGCACCCGAAGTTGTTGCTGAAATGATAAAAGAGAGATTTAAATTATAAGGTGAGATTATGATTGACTACACTAAAATAAATTCAGAAACTTGGGATTTGTGGGCTGATGAAGGCTGCGAATACACCTTGCCCATAAGTCACGAAGAATACGAGAAAATTACTGCTGATAATTTTTCGGTTATTCTTACTCCTTGCATTGCCGTTCCTCACGAATGGTTTGGTGATTCGAAAGGTAAAAAGGTGTTGGGACTTGCAAGCGGCGGCGGTCAGCAGATGCCCGTACTTTCTAAACTCGGTGCGGAGTGTACCGTATTTGATTATTCCGATAGGCAGCTTGAAGCAGAGAAAATGGTGTCCGAAAGAGAAGGATACAGCATCACAATCATCAAAGGTGATATGTCAAAAACGCTCCCCTTTGAAGATGAAAGTTTTGATTTGATTTTTCACCCGGTTTCAAACAACTATGTGGAAGATGTTTATCACGTTTGGAACGAGTGTTACCGTGTGCTTAAAAAGGGCGGCAGATTGCTTTCGGGTCTTGATAATGGCATTGACTATTTGTTTGAAGAAGATGATCCGTTGAAAGTGGTTAATCCATTGCCGTTCAATCCTCTCAAAATGCCAAAAGAACGGCTTGACGCAATGATTGCAAACGGTGACGGCGTTCAGTTCAGCCATACATTGGATGAACAAATCGGCGGTCAGCTGAAAGCGGGATTTACACTCAAAGCATTATACGAAGACCGTGACGGAGAAGGCGGAAACATAATCGGCAAATACTATCCGCAGTATATTGCTACATTTGCTGTGAAATAAAAACTTCATCTCAAACAAGGAGAAAACCTATGGAATTATGGGATGCATATTATAAAGACGGTACTTTAGCAAACATAGATCTAATACGGGGCGAAATCATACCTGATGGGCTTTATCATCTTGTTTGTGAGGTACTCGTAAGACATATTGATGGTGATTATCTTCTTATGCAAAGAGACTTCAACAAAAATATTTACCCCGGTTACTTTGAAGCAACCGCCGGTGGTTCCGCTTTAAAAGGCGAAGATAAATTTGACTGCATAAAGAGAGAACTTTATGAAGAAACAGGCATTGTATGTGATGATTTTACGGAATTTGCCTGCTATGTTTTTGAAAATGGTCGATCTTTGTTTCACTGTTTTTTATGCAATACGGATTGCAATAAGGAAAAAGTAAAACTGCAGCAAGGCGAAACGATATCTTTTAAATGGATGAGTGAAAGTGAGTTTATCGAATTTGTTAATTCGGACAAAATGATAGACCGACAAAAGACAAGATATTTAAATTGGCTCAAAGAAAAGGGATACTTAGATTATTAAAGTAAAGGTTGGGTGTTTATGTATAAATCCGAATTCTGTGAAGTGTATTACGAAGAAAACTACAATATAGTATTTGTGAAGTGGAAAAAGTTTTGTTCTCACGAAAACTACCGTGAGCCGCTTATGCTTGCACTTGAAATAATCAAAGAGCATAAGTGCGACTATGTTGCCGACACACGTACGGGTTTTGAAAATCATCCCGACGATACAAAATGGGTTGCAGATGTTTTTATGCCGACAGCGGCAGAATACGGGTGCAAAACAATATGGTTCATCATTGATAAAGAAAACTCTTTGAAAGAAGAACTTGAAGGTCAGGAAAGCGATTCTTCCGATAAAATCGCATTCAGATATATTTACAGCTTAGATGAGGTTGCAAAATGAAACTTATACTGTCATCCTGTGATTTCAGAAACGAAAAATCGCAGAAAGTAATTATGAATAATTTGCCTTATCCAATAGACAAGTGCAAATTGCTATTTATACCCAATGAAAAAGCAACGAAAGA
>JAZNTA010000024.1:0-1723 GCA_045591525.1 Acutalibacteraceae bacterium
AAAAGGCAGACCGCCCAAGTTAGATAAAAAGGTTGAAGAAGATTTAATTGCCGAAAACCAGCGACTTCGTATGGAGATAGAATACTTAAAAAAACTGAGTGCCTTAGTTCTTGCGGAAGAGCGAGAGAACGGCAAAAAGCAAAAATAATCTCTGAACTAAGGCAAAAGTATCCGCTAAAAGAATTACTTAAACTATCCGGTCTTGCTCGCAGCACATACTATTACTATTTAAAACAACCAAACAAGGATAAATACGAGTGTGAAAAGCAAGAAATACAAGAAATCTACAATGCAAACAAGGGCAGATACGGATACCGTAGAATTACAATAGCTATGCGTAACAAAGGTTATGTAATTAACCATAAAACCGTACAAAAACTAATGAATAACCTTGGTTTGAAAGGCAAACAACGTAAAAACGATAAATACCATTCATACAAAGGGACAGTTGGTAAAGTTGCAGATAATTTGCTCAAAAGAGATTTTTATGCAGAAAAGCCTTTCGAAAAGATAACAACAGATGTTACACAATTTAATGTTTGTGATGAAAAAGTGTATCTTTCACCTGTATTAGATTTATTCAATAATGAGATAGTATCTTATTCCATTTCAACAAGTCCTAATTTGGAACAAGTTCGAGAAATGTTGAATGGTTTGTTTGAAAAGCTTCCTAACGATGCAACACCAATTTTTCATTCTGATCAAGGTTGGCAGTACCAACATGCCGAATACCAACGATTACTCACCGAACATAACATTATTCAAAGTATGTCTCGCAAAGGTAACTGTATGGATAACTGTGCGATGGAAAACTTTTTTGGCAGACTAAAAGTTGAAATGTTCTACGGCGAAAAATTCGAAAGCGTTAACGCTTTTATTGATGAATTAAAGAAATACATTCATTACTACAACAACGAAAGAATTTCCTTAAAACTAAAAGGAATGAGTCCAGTACAATACCGAACTCATTCACAAGCAATTTAATATTTAATTTTGTCTAAACTTTGGGGTTCACTTCATAAAAAGTGTCTGATTTTTTAATAGAAAGTTGCTAATTCTTGTTCTGGCGGTAATGTGTGAGTTGCTTCTTTTACATATAATACAGGACCCTCTGTATCATAAAATCTGTTTCTTTCAATTTTTAGTGTTGCGGTTAGCCATATCCAGTCTCTTGTTTCAAGAATATCAGCTTCGTCCCATATTGCAATTAGTCCACCGAAGGTAATATCTTCAACGCAACAGGTCATTATGTGTCTTCCAACAGCAAAAGATTGTTTTGTAAGTTCATCACTTTTTGCAACTATTCCTTTGAATCGTACTGTTTTGCCGTCGTACTTTTCAATTTCTTCCATTAAATCTCTGTACCAGATAGCATAATCTATGTCTTTGATTTCAATAATATCTGCGTTTATATCAAAGGGAAGGGGATCTTCAATTTCATCGTGCGTTACTTCACCGTCAGTATACTCGTATGCTATGTTTGCTTTTCTACTTATTCCACGTACAAGCTTGTGATACGGCATTAAATCAGCATCTTTTTCAACTCTGTTGAATATAGCCATTTCGCAGTTGTAGAGTTTATCTGCTACTAAATTACGCATATTTGCGTTGTAGTTTTCTATTGTTGACGAATCAATAAACAACATTTCCTGATAAATTATCCAGTTTTGAGGCAATGAAGAATATAAACTGTCAAGCATCCACATACCGTTGTATTCTATCA
>JAZNTA010000025.1:0-1747 GCA_045591525.1 Acutalibacteraceae bacterium
GAGGAAATATTATGAGAAAATTAAGAATTGCCCTTACAAAAGGTAGGCTTGAAAAGAAAAGTGTTGAACTTTTCGAGAAAATGGGAATTGATTGTGATGAGCTTATTAACAAAGGCAGACGCTTGATTCTCACAGCAGGCGATTATGAAGTTGTCCTTGCGAAAGCAGCTGATGTTATCACTTATGTTGAACACGGTGTATGTGATATCGGTATTGTCGGTAAGGACACAATCGTTGAAAACGGTAAGAGTTTTTACGAAATGACCGATTTGAATTTAGGTAAATGTGATTTTGCTCTTGCGACTCAAAAAGGTGTAGATTTTTACGACGGTTTTAACACAAAGCGAATTGCAACAAAATATCCGAATATCACAAAGGCGTATTTTGAAGGCAAAGGAATGGATGTCAAGATTATAAAAATCGAAGGCTCTGTTGAATTAGCACCGCTTTTAAACCTTGCTGACGGTATCGTTGATATTGTTGAAACAGGAACAACACTTAAGGAAAACGGACTTGAAGTTAAGGAAAAGATTATGCCTGTTTCAGCTCGTGTAATCGTAAATATGGCAAGTATGAAACTTCGTCGTGAGGAAATTGACAGTTTCCTTGAAAACATTGAAAAAGTAATTCCAAAGGATTGATAATATGATAAATACAGTTTTTGCAGACGGTAAGGCTGATGAAGCTCTTATCGCACAACTTAAAGAGCGTAGTGGTGAGGTGGACAAAAAGGTTACTCTTGCCGTTACCGATATTCTTGAAAATGTAAAAGCAAACGGTGATAAAGCCGATTTGGAATACACAATTAAATTTGACGGAAAAGCACCTGAAAATGCTGAAATTTCAAAGGAAGAAATTGATAAAGCTATCGAAAAATGCGACCCGTTTTTCGTAAAGGCACTCGAAGATGCTGCTGAAAATATCCGTGATTTCCATTCTCGTCAGAAGCAACAGAGTTGGCTCACAACAAAGGAAAACGGAGTTATTATGGGACAGCGTGTCCGTGGACTCGAAAGAGTAGGTCTTTATGTTCCCGGTGGCACAGCAGCATATCCGTCAAGTGTTCTTATGAATGCTATTCCTGCAAAAATTGCAGGCGTTAAGGAGCTTGTTATGGTAACTCCTCCATCAAAGGACGGAACACCAAATCCTGACATTCTTGCAGCAGCAAAAATTGCAGGCGTTGACAGAGTATTCTTAATGGGTGGAGCACAGGCTGTTGCAGCGTTGGCTTATGGTACTGAAACTGTTCCGAAGGTTGATAAAATCGTTGGTCCCGGTAACATTTTCGTTGCTACTGCAAAGAAACTTCTTTACGGTACAGTTGATATTGATATGGTTGCAGGTCCAAGTGAAATTTTAATTGTTGCTGATGAAACAGCAAATCCAAAGTTCCTTGCAGCTGACCTTATGAGTCAGGCTGAACACGATGTACTTGCTTCTGCAATTCTTATTACAACAAGTGAAAAAATTGCAGAGGAAACAAAGAAAGAATTAGCTCGTCAGTGTGCAACTCTTTCAAGAAAAGAGATTATCGAAAAATCCATTAAGGATTACAGTGCAATCATTATCTGTGACACAATGGACAAGGCAGTTGATTTTGCAAACAGACTTGCACCTGAACACCTTGAAATGTGTGTTCAGAATCCAATGGAATATATCGGCAGAATGGATAATGCAGGTAGCGTGTTCCTCGGAAATTACTCACCGGAACCACTAGGTGACTATTTTGCAGGTCCTAACCACG
>JAZNTA010000026.1:0-4511 GCA_045591525.1 Acutalibacteraceae bacterium
GAGAAGAATAAATGCGGGGACTGCGATTGCAAGCAGTATTGTTGCAACGATTTTGGCTGCACCCCACGTTATCTTGAACGCCAATCCGATGGCTTTGAAGAAAAGCCAGATTGCGAGAATCGAAAATATTATTTCAATCAAAAAAATCACTCCTTATGTTATTATATGTGTCAGGCGGCATTCTGAGATTCTTTCCAGATGTTGTATGATTCCAGGTCATTCTTTATCGTATCGAGAACGATTTTGAAAACCATCGCATCATCGGCAACACCCAGAACGGGGAAAGTATCAACAATAAAATCCACGGGACTCAGAATATAAATGAGCGCAATGGTGACTGTCACCAGTGAAGAATACGGAATGTTTTTGTAAGCTCCGTTGATTGTGTCAATAAGCATGTCGCATACCGACGGCACATCCACAAACCACTTTTTCAGAAACGATACATTGCCTAATTTCTTGGTGAATGTCAATGCTCTTGTTGCAAGATTGCGGACGGATTCGTTGTTTTTAAGTATCTTTTCGGCTTTTCTTTTCAGGAATGCGAACATCATTTTAATTGAAAAGCTTTCTGTTTTGAGAGTTACGGGTGCATCTGCATTCTGAAATTCAACCTCGATAATATTATCGTTTTTTACGGCAATAGCATTATTTAAGGAATTTGTCATCACTTTCCGCCTCCTTTTTTCGTGTTTGTTATCTCTACCCCGATAGTTCGTGCATATTCGGGATTCTTTGCAAGTTTTTCTGTCAGTTTTATTGTCAGCATTCTCTGTCTCGGACTCATATGCAACACTCCTTTGTGTTTCCTTGACTATATGATAGCTCAGCGAAGTGCAAAACTGAATTACACTTTGTGAGGAAAACATACCCTGTTTTTTCACAATAAATGAAAAAAAGAGGCTGTAAACAGCCCCTCAAACTTTTTTAAGCTAAAAACCAAATCAAACGCAGCTTCTCCGCTTGCCTCCCTCTGACGAGGGAGGTGGATTTTGCGAAGCAAAAGACGGAGGGAGAGATAACACAAAGCAGAAGGTTGTTTCGGTTTCGCAAAATCATCTCTCCTTCAGTCCTACGGACAGCTTCCTCGTCAGAGGAAGCCTGATCAGCAGATTTCTTTTATCATTTATTGAATTTAACAGTACGATAAAACCGGGATGTCTTTTACAGCCTGTAATTTTATTTGTTTATGAGTTCATTGTATTTTTCTATGTTAATTTTCTTATCTGCGAGCATCTGCTCAACCCATAACTGCAGGGTTTCAACGGTTATCGAAATACGCTCGAGCTCTTTCTGAATAAAAACAAAATCCTTGATTTCATCGTCATCAATCATTCCGTCTGCTGTGATTTCGATAAGTCTTTCCTGACTCTTTTTCATTGAATTGAGTGACGAAAGCATTTCAAGAACAATCTGTGCAAGGTCTTTGACCTTGACTTCGGGCACGTATTTCTCGCCGATGGGACATTCCTTTGAACAGTAATGGTTGCAGAGTGTCGGCTCACCGTAGATTTCGGAAAGAAGCATTACTTCATCGGGAGTTATCGGAAACTTTCCGTTTTCTATTCTTTCAAGACGCTCTGGCTGAATGGGATTATCCATTAGCGATGCCTTGTCACAAACATCGTCCCTTGTCAAATTGTGCTTTTTTCTGATTTCTTTATAGATTGTGTCTGCCATATATATTCTCCTTGTGAATAGAATTCACTGTGTTTTTTACAGTATATCATATATGAGCAGATAAATAAACCCCACAAGCAACAAAAACTCCCTTTGCTGTTTCCGACAGAGGGAGAGGCAATGTATATGAACGGAGCAAAAATCGCGGTGGAATTTTCAGGCTTTTTGTGATATGATTAGAACGATAAAAATCAATGAGGTAAATTATGGCTTCAAGTAAAGAATATCTGGAATTCATTTTAGAACAATTATCTGATTTGGATGGAATAACATACAGGGCGATGATGGGAGAATATATCCTCTACTATCAAGGCAAAATCATCGGCGGCATATATGATGACAGACTGCTTGTGAAGCCCGTCAAATCGTCTGTTGCTTTTATGCCCGATGCAACTTTTGAACTGCCGTATGAGGGTGCAAAAGAAATGCTGCTCGTCGATGATGTGGACAACAGAGATTTCCTTGCAGAACTTTTCAGCACTATGTATGATGAACTTCCGATGCCGAAGAAAAAGAGATAGATAAATAAGAAGTTGGAGAAGTGTTTATTATGGCTATGTGGAATCCTTGGCGAGGTTGTAAAAAATGCAGTGAAGGATGTCTGCATTGCTATATACACAAAGGCGATGCAAAACGTGGTGTTAATACAAACGATATTATAAAAACAAAAGATTTTTACAAACCTGTTGAGCGGTTAAAAAACGGAAACTACAAAATGAAAGCAGGAATGGTTTACCTTTGCTTTTCAACAGATTTTCTGATAGAAGAAGCGGACGAGTGGCGTAAAGAGTGCTGGGATATGATAAAAGAACGGCAAGATTGTACTTTTCTTTTTCTCACCAAACGAATAGAAAGGTTTGCAGATTGTGTCCCTGACGATTGGGGCGACGGATATGAGAATGTTGTTGTGTGCTGTACCGTTGAAACTCAAAAAAATGCAGATGAAAGATTGTCATTATTTGAATCACTCCCGATAAAGCACAAATGTATTACAGCACAACCGTTGCTTGAAAAAATACATATCGAACCGTATCTTGATAATATTGAACTTGTAGTTGTCGGCGGAGAGTCGGATTATTGTGCACGGGCGTTTGATTATGATTGGGCACTTGATATCAGAGAACAGTGTGTTCGTAAAAACGTATCCTTTGAGTTCAGACAATGCGGAACTCATTTTATCAAAGACGGTAAGGAATACAAATTGCAGACAAAAGACCTGTGCAGTCAAGCGAGAAAAGCAGGAATAGATTTTAAGGCTCACAGATAAATTCATGTTAATCAAGCAAAAGCAACAGCAAGTTGCTTGTTTATAAAACCATTCGGCGTTAGAATAATACTGAGGTGATAAAATTATGGAAACAAAAGATATTATTCTTGAACTCAGAACAAAAAACGGCATGTCACAGGATGAGCTGGCAGAGAAAGTGTTTGTTACCCGTCAGGCGGTCAGCCGATGGGAGAACGGTGGAACAACCCCTAACACGCAAACTCTGAAGCTTTTATCAAAGCTGTTTGATGTTTCTATCAACACTCTTTTGGGCTCTCCGAGACAGCTTATATGCCAATGCTGCGGTATGCCGCTTGAAGACTGTAATATCAGCAAGGAAACAGACGGCTTTTTTAACGAAGAATACTGTAAATGGTGCTATGCTGACGGCGAATATATGTATCACGATATGGATGAGCTGATAGATGTTTGCGTAACGCATATGGCAAGCGAAGAATTTTCTTCGGAACAGGCTCGTGCTTATATGAAAGATATGCTGCCGAAGCTGAATTACTGGAAGCAATACAAAAATCTTGACGGTGCGGATAAGTTCAACGAGTTCAAAGAACAGCTTATCAAGGAATTCAATGATTTGCATATTGAGGGTATGCCGAAGGTTGAAAAGCTCAACGCACTTGTAGGCGGATATATCAATCTTGAATACCGTCTCCCCAACGGACAGACTGTTAAATTCCTTGATGATAACGCCACCTATCTCGGCAATCAGCTTGAATGTGAATTCGGCGGCGAGCGTTGTTTCGGTATTGCTGCAAATATGGATTTTTTGCTTGTTTGCACATACGAAGAAAACGGTGAAAATCCTGAACTTGTTGTTTATAAGAAAAGATAGAAAAATTAGAAATTGCAGAGGATTGACAAGATGCAATATAATATTGAATTTTGGAACGCATTAGATGAATTGGTGAATAATTCTGAAATTGTGATTGACAGACCAAAAGGAACTGCACATCCCAAGTATCCTGATTTCATTTATCGGGTTGATTATGGATATTTAAAGGATACATCATCTATGGATGGTGCGGGAATAGATGTGTGGGTAGGAAGTAGCGAAAAAAAGGTTGATGCAATAATGTGTATTGTTGATTTAATGAAGAAGGATTCAGAAATTAAAATACTTATTGGATGCACAGAAGAAGAAAAGAAAATAGTATACGAAACACATAATGAAACACAGTTTATGAAAGGCATTTTAATACATCGATAAACTACAATTTATCTAAATAAACACTCAAGGGAACAAACCGTATTTTTACAGTTTGTTCCCTCTTTTTATGCCTCTATAAACTTTTGCTTCAGTTTTGCAAGTCTTTTGCCAACTGCACTATGAGTTTTAAATCCCATCTTCTCCGCTATTTCGGCTTGTGTCATATCGTTCATCGCATACATAAGAATGGTTTTGTCATCCTCACTCAGACTTCCCCAGAAATTCGCAAATCTTTCATTAGCAAAAACAATCTCGCTCACATCTTCCGCATAGGCGGTCTGCTCGTCAATTTCTTCTACGGATTCAACAACAACCTTTGCCCTGCTGTGATTCCATTTG
>JAZNTA010000027.1:0-82621 GCA_045591525.1 Acutalibacteraceae bacterium
ACTGCGTTTTCCCGAAGGTCGCACTCAAAAAATGCAAAACGCAAAGTGCAAAGTGAATTATACATTATAAGTTAAATAAAATCAAGTGTTTTGAATACTTTATTTTTTTGTACCACCCACCGCTGACGCGGTCCCCCCTCCTTTTTGCTTCGCAAAAAAGAGGGATAAATGTTGCAATACTTTTACAAAGGTTAATCTTTATGTGGCAACCCACCACCATTCCCCATTTACTTTTTGACAAACAGGGATGATAGGATTTGCAATACTTTTACCTATTCCACGGTACAGGCAAGCCTGTACCCTACGGTTTTGTTGTTCTCTATTAGTTGTCAACTGGCGACCGGCAACTTTATAACGCTGACCGCAGGTTCCAACACTCCTCACTCCTAACTAATAAAAATCTTGCACAGTTTTTATACTGATTTTTCGGTAATATATAATAGTATATTTTTATTGCTTTATAAGGACAAACCATATATAATGTAGATTGAATTAAAATGGGGTGAAAGGAGTTTTCTTCTTGAACATTATTGTAGTTGGTGTGGGAAAGGTTGGCTATACTGTTGCTGAACAGCTTTCTCAGGAGGAGCATGATGTTACCATTATTGACACCGATGAAGACGTTATAAACGACACTCTCCAGGATATTGATGTTATCGGCATAATCGGTGATGGTGCAACTCGCAAAACTCTTCAGAATGCAGGTATAGAAGAATGCGATTTGCTTATTGCTCTTACAGGTAGCGATGAGCTTAATATATACTGCTGTCTTTTAGGCAAAAGGCTTGGTGCAAAAAGCACTATTGCCCGAGTTCGTGACCCCGAATATAGCAAGGATGTTGGTCTTTTAAAGGAAAACCTCGGACTTGCTCTTGCCATTAATCCCGAAAGAGAAGCAGCGGCAGAAATTCAACGAATTTTAAGATTCCCGACGGCAAGAAATGTTGATATATTCGGTCACGGCAAGGTTGACCTTTTAAGCTTTGTTGCCCATAACAACTGCTTTTTAACCAACAAAGCCATCAAAGATTCTTTCTCAAAAATCAAAACGAAAGCCCTTGTTTGTGCCATTGAGCGTGGCAAAGAGGTTTTTATTCCCACAGGTGACTTTGTTATTCAGGAGAACGATACTGTTGCAGTTCTTACCCCTGCCAAAACCGCCCCTGATTTTTTCAAGCAAATCGGCTACAGAACCAATGATATAAAAAACATTATGATTATCGGTGGCGGTAAAATTGCCCTTTACCTTGCCAAAGCCCTTAATCATCTTAATGTTTGCACAACAATTATTGAAAAAGACCTTGATACCGCCCTTAACTTAAGCAGTACTCTTAACAACATCAATGTTGTTCACGGTGACGGCACTAACCGTTCACTTCTTCTTGAAGAAGGGCTTCTTGAGGCAGATGCTTTTTGTTGCCTTACAGGTATTGATGAGGAAAACATCGTTCTTTCCCTTTTTGCTAAAAACACAGCTCCCGAAATCAAAACCATTACAAAGGTTAATCACACTCTCTTCCGCGAGGTTATTCAGACGCTTGATATTGACAGCGTTATTTATCCCAAATTCACAACTGCAAGTATCATTTTAAAATATGTCCGCGCTCAAGCCTCAGGTAACGGCAGAAGCGATGTTCATAAATTAACCCGAATTATCAACAACAAGGTTGAAGCAATTGAGTTTAATGTAACTGCAGAAAGCAGATTAGTAGGCCATCAGATTCAATATCTTGATATAAGAAAGAATATTCTTTTAGGCTCAATTACCCGAAACGGAGAGGTAATCATTCCCCGAGGCACCGATATTCTCCAGGAGGGTGACTCCGTAGTTGTTGTTACGACCACTGAACGCCTTACCAAGCTTGACGACATTTTGAAATAAGGAAAAAGAAAATGAACAAAAGAATGATAGCATATATACTCGGTATATTGCTTTTATGTGAAGCGGGGTTGATGCTCCTGCCAACAGTTGTTTCACTTATATATGGTGAAGCAGTTTTAAAAAGCTTCCTCATAACAATAACTCTTCTTGTTGCAACAGGACTTGTCCTTGTTGCAATGAAGCCGAAAGACAAAACAATCTATGCCCGTCACGGACTTGTTATAGTATCACTCGGTTGGATTTTAATGAGTCTTTTCGGAGCACTTCCCTTTTATTTCAGCGGAGAAATCCCAAGTTATCTTGACGCGGTGTTTGAAGCTGTTTCAGGATTCACAACCACAGGTGCAAGCATTCTCACAGATGTTGAAGCTCTTTCAAAATCAATGCTTTTCTGGAGAAGCTTCACTCATTGGATTGGCGGTATGGGTGTTTTGGTATTTATGATGGCTGTTCTACCCCTTGCAGGTGGCGGTGGTGATTTACACCTTATGAGAGCAGAAAGCCCCGGTCCCAATGTTTCAAAGCTTGTTCCCAAGTCAAGCAAAACCGCAAGAATCCTATACGGAATATATTTAGCTCTTACCGTGCTTGAAATATGCATTTTACTTTTTGGTGGTATGCCACTCTTTGACAGTGTAACTATAACTTTCGGTACAGCAGGTACCGGTGGTTTCGGTGTTCTTAACTCAAGCATTGCCGGATACAGCACCTTCTGCCAAGGCGTTATAACCGTATTTATGACACTTTTCGGAGTAAATTTCAACATATACTTCTTACTCCTCTGCAAAAAATTCAAAGACGCCTTAAAAAGCGAAGAAGTCTGGACATATCTTGCCATTATGTTCTCTGCAATTGTTGTTATTGCCATTAACATCAAAGATATGTTTGCAAGCTTCGGTGAAGCTCTTCACCACTCCGCTTTCCAGGTAAGCTCGGTTATGACAACAACAGGTTTCGCTACCACTGATTTCAACCAATGGCCCGAGCTCAGCAAAATGATTTTACTTGCTGTTATGTGCGTTGGTGCATGTGCCGGCAGTACCGGCGGCGGACTTAAGGTTTCCCGAGTAATTCTTCTTTTAAAAAGTGCAAGGCGTGAATTCCGCCGTATTTCTCATCCGAGAAGCGTTAAAATTATCACCTTTGACGGCAACAGAGTAAGCGACGAAACAATCCGCAATACCTTTGCATATTTCTTTATTTATGCAATGATTTTTGCCGCGTCCGTTCTTGTTGTTTCCCTTGACAATTTTGATATGACAACAAACACAACCGCTGTTATTGCAACTCTCAATAACATCGGTCCCGGTTTAAATATGGTCGGCGCAACAGGAAACTACTTTGAATTCAGTTTCCTCTCAAAGCTTGTTTTAATTGCAGATATGCTTTTAGGCAGACTTGAAATTTTCCCCTTACTTTTCCTCTTTGCACCATCGAAGCAAAAGGTTAAAATCTTTAGTAGAATAAGAAGCAAGTTAATGTAAGAAAGGAACAAAAAAATGCGAACAGTTAAATGTATTAATGAAAATTGGCTTTTCACTATGGACGAAAAAGCGAATATTGCTACTCTCCCCCAAAATGCTGAAGCACTCAATCTTCCTCATACATGGAACGGCACGGATGGCCAGGATGGTGGCAATGACTACAAGCGTCAGAAATGCTACTACTTCAAGGAAATTTCAAAAGCTGAACTTACAGGCGAAGAAAACTATCTTGAATTTGATGCTGTAAGCTCTTCCGCAGAGGTTTTCTGGAACGGAGCTTCTCTTCTTGTTCATCACGGCGGTTATTCCCGTTTCAGAGTGAAAATCCCTGCAGAAAAAATTGCAGAAAACAATATTCTTGCAGTTTGTGCTGATAACACCCCCAATGAAAAGGTTTACCCCCAGACTGCCGACTTCACTTTTTATGGTGGTATTTACAGAAGTGTTAAAATCATAAGCGTTCCTGCTGCTCATTTTGATTTGGAATACTATGGTGCACCCGGTATTATGGTTACACCTTCAGTTAATGGTAAAAATGCAGATGTTGAAGTTCAGGTATTCGTAAAAAATGCAGACGATGCAATTCTTACATATAAAATCCTTGACGGTGAAAATGTTGTTGCAGAAACCACTTCAGCAGACACAAAGGTTAATCTCACAATTGAAAATGTTCACCTTTGGAACGGTAGAAAAGACCCTCATCTTTATACTTTAGAAGCAATTCTTTCAAAAGACGGTGAAGCTCTTGATACTATAACTACCCGTTTCGGTTGCAGAACCTTCATGGTTGACCCTGAAAAAGGCTTTATTCTCAATGGCGAAGAATATGCCCTTCGCGGTGTTTCCCGTCACCAGGACTACCCAGAGAAAGGTAATGCCCTCACTCTCGAAGACCACAAGAGAGATATCGAATTAATCTGCGAGGTTGGTGCCACAACAATCCGCCTTGCTCACTATCAGCACGCTCAGGAATTCTATGACCTTTGCGATGAAAAGGGTCTTGTTATCTGGGCAGAAATCCCCTATATTTCTCGCCATATGGAAGGCGGTTATGATAACACCATAAGCCAGATGAAAGAGCTTGTAGCCCAGAATTATAACCACGCTTCAATCTGCTTCTGGGGACTTTCCAACGAAATCACTATTGCAGGTGCAGACGACCCCAACCTTATTAAGAATCACAAGGATTTGAACAACCTTGTTCACGAAATGGACAAAACAAGGCTTACCACCATCGCAACTGTTACAATGTGCTCAATGGACAGCGAATATGTTCATATCAGCGATGTGCTTTCATATAACCACTATTTTGGTTGGTACGGCGGTACAACAGATATGAACGGCAAATGGTTTGATGATTTCCATAAGAAATATCCCAACAAAGCAATCGGTTTAAGTGAATACGGCTGCGAAGCACTTGACTGGCACACATCGACTCCCACTCAGGGTGACTATACAGAAGAATATCAGGCATATTATCACGAAGAGCTTATTAAACAGATTGCAGTTCGTCCTTATATCTGGGCAACTCATGTATGGAATATGTTTGACTTTGCTGCAGACGCTCGTGCAGAGGGTGGCGAAAACGGTATGAACCACAAGGGTCTTATGACCTTTGACCGTCAGTATAAAAAGGATGCATTCTATGCTTACAAGGCTTGGCTCAACCCCGAACCAATGGTTCATATCTGTGGTAAAAGATATATAGACAGAGTTGAGGATGTAACAAAGGTTACAGTATACTCAAACTGTAACGAGGTTGAGCTTTTCCGTAACGGCGAAAGCGTTGGCAAACAGATAAAAGGTGATTTCCCCTTCTTCTATTTTGAGGTTAAAAACGAGGGCACTTCAACTCTTGAAGCTAAAGCAGGTGACCTTACCGACACCGCAACAATCAACAAGGTTGATACACCCAACGAAGCTTACATAATGAAAGAAGAAAACCAGGTTATTAACTGGTTTGAAATCAATACACCTGTCGGCTATTATTCAATTAACGATACCATCGGTGACATTATGAGCACTCTTAAGGGTAAAATCGCTATGGTTAAGCTTCTTATGCTTTTCAAAAATGTTATGTCCCAAGGCTCAAAGGACGGCAAGCCCGAGGTTATGGGCTTCAGCTTCGGTAAAATCAATATGGCTATGATCAAGTCCTTGTTAGGAATGGTAAAAGGCTTTACAGTTAAGCGTGCATTCTCAATGACAGGAAACAAGTTCTCTAAAGAACAAATCCTCGAAGTAAACGCAATGCTTAATAAAATTAAGAAAAAATAAAAAGTAGCAAATAGCAGATAGCGGATAGCAAATAGCAAACAACACCGGCTAATTGCTATCTGCTAATTGCTAATAGATATAATTTGGATGTGATATTTTGGCAGAAATTCTTGCAACAATAATGGCGGTGTTTGCCGTAATTGGCGCACTTGATAAAATCTTCGGCAACCGCCTTAAATTAGGTGATGAATTTGAAAAGGGCATAATGACTTTAGGTCCTCTCTCCCTTTCAATGCTGGGTATGATGACTATTGCCCCTGCCCTTGCAGATTTGCTTTTACCTGTAATAACTCCCGTTGCAAAGCTTTTCGGCTTTGACCCAAGTGCATTAGCAGGAATTCTGATTGCTAACGATATGGGTGGTGCTGCTCTTGCAGATTCCGTTGCAACAGATGCCCTTTTAGGCTCTTTCCACGGTCTTTGTGTTGCATCAATGCTTGGCGCAACAATTTCATTTACAATCCCTGTTGCTCTTCACTCATCAAAAAAAGAACACCATAACGATGTTCTTTTAGGACTTCTCTGCGGTATCAGCACAATTCCCGTCGGTTGCTTCGTATCGGGGCTTGTAATGGGCATTTCTCCTCTTACTGTTTTAATTAACCTTGCCCCCGCCATTCTTATTTCTGTTATCATCATAATCGGACTTCTGAAGCTTCCCGAAATCACGATAAAAATCTTTTCAGTTTTCGGAAAATTCATTTCAATTCTTATTACCTGCGGTCTTGCGTTGGGAATTTTCCAGACCCTTACAGGCAAAGTAATTCTCAAAAACACCGCACCGCTTATGGAAAGTGCTGCAACTGTTTTCACAATCTGCATAACCCTCGCAGGTACATTCCCCCTTATTGCAATTATTTCAAAGCTTCTCAAAAAACCACTTTCCGCATTGGGCAAAAAATTGGAGCTTGATGACACATCCGTTGTCGGTCTTATTGCAACGCTCGCAAACTCAATCGCTACAATGGAAAGCGCCGACAGAATGAACAGAAAAGGCAGAGTTATGAACCTTGCCTTTGCGGTATCCGCCGCCTTCGTTTTCGGAGACCACCTGGCATTCACCCTCTCCTACAACGATGAACATATCGTTCCCGTTATCATAGGAAAGCTTGTTGCAGGTATCACCGCACTTGTTGTTGCGATAGTTCTTGAAAAGAAAACGAAGAAATAAAATATCAACACAAAAAGGCTTCAGGACAGTAAATGTCTTGAAGCCTTTTTCTTGTTTTCAACTCCGCATTCAGCACTCCGCACTCAGCATCCCCAATACCATCTCCGCCTCAGCCATTGTAAATCCACCGGGAGTTTTATCAAAATTCTTATTACCATTAACCCAACGGGAGCACCATTCTTTGATTTGCTCGTCAGTCATTGAAAGATTTTTAACATCGGTAAGTCTGTTTATAACGCCGATAATATTTTCTTCTGTATCGCCTAAAACTTCCAACAATTCGCAATATCTATCATTTTTGAATTTCTTTGCCTTTTCCAAAAGATATGGCATAAATGCAGTGCAGGCTTTTCCGTGAGGAATACCAAAGTTTTCTGTTAAAACATACCCTACTGTATGAGGAAATGCAGCACCGCAAACATTCAATTCAAGCCCTGCATAAATTGAACCGTAATATAAATCTTCTCTTAACTTTTCATCGGGCAGGCTCTTTGTTTCATCAAGGTATTTAAGACCATTATAAATAAGCGGTAACGCCATTTTTGCATATTGGGTTGGTAAATCACTGCACAAGGGTGAAAACCACCCCTCAACTGCGTGTGCAAAAGCATCAAGAGCAGTTGAAACAGTTATATCATAATTCATAGAGCATGTGTATTTCGGGTCAAGGAAAGAAACTGCCCCATAGCAATCAGCACCTGAAATACTCTTTTTCATTCCGTCCTCGTCATTTGTCAGAACGCTGACACCCGTTACCTCACTACCTGTTCCGCTTGTTGTTCCAACAAGAACAACGGGCAAAGCCTTTGAGGGAATGAGTCTTGCATAAAGACCTTTTATATCATAATCGGGGTTTTCTGCACAGATTGCAACCGCCTTTGAAGCATCAAGAGGCGAACCTCCACCAATACCTATAACAAATGCCGCACCAAATTCTCTTGCCTTCTCCCCCGCTTTGATTACAGTGGAAACAAGGGGATTTTCTGTTATTTCATCAAATACCGAATATTCTATATTTTCATTATCCAAAGCGGTGATAACATCTTGAAGAGCACCGCTTTTTTTAGCACTTGTTCTGCTTGTAACAATAAGGCATTTTTTACCTAGTTTTTTCAATTCACCGCTATTTTTTATTACGCAGTTTTCACCGCTTATTATCCTTACAGGCATATAAATGTTAAAATCCATAAAAACACCTCTGCAATTTTATACATAATTATACCATATTATATAGCAAATTCCAATTGAAAAAACAAGTATTTTGTTGTATAATGTTTGAGTTAAGTTATATGTTGGAGGAATGTGTCTTGAAAAACATTTTCGGGCGAAATTTAATAAAACGCTCTGATGTTTTTGTTATTTTTTTAACATTTTCACTAATTTTTTTCTCATTCTTCATTTTCCGCCACTCTTCCTCTCAAAATGCAATTGCAGTGGTAACAGTGAACGGCAAAATAGAAAAAGAGATAGACTTAACCTTGCAAGAAGATTGCATAATTACTCTGAAAACCGACCCTGTTGTTACACTTGAGGTAAAAGACCATAAAATCCGATTTATTAATTCAGAGTGTCCCGACGGCACTTGCGAAAAAATGGGCTTTTTAAGTGAGGCAGGTCAGACTGCCGCCTGCATCCCTGCAAAAGTCATTGTTACCATAAACGGAACAAACGGAAGTTCGGTGGATGCGGTAGTAGGATAACAATGTAGGGTACGGTCTTGACCGTACCGCAATGACTTACGGGAGGGTCAAGATCCCCCTAAATTCCAAACCGAAAGAAAGGGTTGACTTTTCTGAAGAAAAATAAAGCTCGCACAGTCGCCCTTATGGGAATGTTCTGTGCTCTTGCAATGGGGCTTTCCTTTTTGGAATCCTTAATCCCCCCTATTGCACCTGTCCCCGCAATAAAACCGGGATTTTCAAATATCGTAACAATGTTCTGCGTCAGTTCTTTGGGTGCTCCCTACGGACTTGCGGTAACCCTTTTTAAAGCATTTTTTGCTTTACTTACAAGAGGCACAACTGCATTTTTTATGAGCCTTTCAGGCGGGCTTTTAAGTCTTCTTGTTATGGTAATAATCTTCAAATATTTTAAAAACACATTCGGTTATATCGGTATAGGCATTTTGTGTGCCCTTTTTCATAATATAGGGCAGCTTTGCATATCCGTTGTAATATTAGGAAAAGCAATGCTGACTTTAACACCATTGCTTCTTCTATCGGGCTTGGTTGCAGGCATTGTAACAGGAACTGTTTTCAAATACACCCTGCCCCTACTTTCAAAAACATTAAAAACAAATACTCACAAGGAGTAGATAAAAATGATTAAACATATTGCAGGTGTTCTTCACCCTGCCGCAAAAGGTCGTGGCGGTGTGAAAGTTCCCCACAACAAAAACACCGAAAACTGCAAAATCATAAGAATGCCCGCACCCGAAAAGGTTGTTCTTCCTATGCAGCAGCATATCGGTGCACCTTGCTCCCCTACTGTTCAGGTAGGCGATAAAGTCAAGGTTGGTCAGGTTATCGGCGATACCGATAAATTCATTTCCGCACCCATTCACGCATCAATTTCGGGTACAGTTACCAAAATTGCAGATACAGTTCTCGCAAACGGCAGACTTGCCCCTGCGGTAACTATTGAATCCGATGGTGAAATGTCTCTTTTTGATGAAATTGCTCCTCCCGTTATTAATAATGTGGATGATTTCATAAAAGCCGTTCGCGATTCAGGTCTTGTTGGTCTTGGCGGTGCAGGCTTCCCAAGCCATGTTAAATTCCACCTCGACCCTAAAAAGCCTATTGATACAATTGTTGTTAATGCGGCAGAGTGCGAACCCTATATCACGGTTGACTACCGTGAATGTATCGATAACACTCTTTATATAATCCGTAGCTTGATGATTATTAAGGAGCATTTAGGCATTCCCAAGGCAGTTATTGCTGTTGAAGATAATAAACCCAAAGCTATTGAGGCTCTTCAGAAGGTTGCAGATGAAATCGGTGACGGCTCAATAAAGGTAATGCAGCTAAAATCTCGTTACCCCCAGGGTGCAGAAAAAATGATTGTTTATTCTGCAACAGGCAGAAAAATTCCCTTCGGCAAGCTTCCTGCAGATGTTGGCTGCATCGTAATGAATGTTACAAGTACCGCCTTTATCGGCAGATATCTTGAAACAGGTAAGCCTCTTGTAAGCCGTTCTCTTACTGTTGACGGCTCTGCAATTCTCAAGCCTCAGAATGTAAGAGTTCCTATCGGTACAAATCTTAACGAGCTTATTGATTTCTGCGGTGGCTTCAAGCCCGACCTTGATAAAGTTATTGCAGGCGGTCCTATGATGGGCACTGCCCTTGTAAGCACTGATGTTCCTGTTATCAAGAGCTATAATGCAGTTCTTGCATTCTCCAAAGGAACAATTAAAGACAAACCCGACAACGATTGTATCCGTTGCGGTCGTTGCAGTCAGGTTTGCCCCATGGGTCTTATGCCCACCAATGTAATGCGTTCCGTTAAGGCTAAAGATATTGATGGACTTAAAGCAAGTAATGTAGTTGCTTGTATGCAATGCGGTACTTGTGCTTATGCTTGCCCTGCAGGCAGACCCCTTGTTCAGTACCTTGTACTTGCAAAAGATATGATAAGAGAGGACGGTGCTAAAAAATGAGTGAAAATGCCCTTATACAAAAAATAAAGCCCACCGTTGCGGCATCGCCCCATGTAAAATCAGGTGAAACCTCACAGACAATGATGAGAGATGTTATTATAGCTCTCGTTCCTGCTTTAGCGGCTTCCGTATGGCTTTTTGGACCAAGAGCACTTATAGTAAACATTGTCAGCGTTGTTTCTTGTGTACTCTTCGAGTACATAACAAGAAAAATCCTTAAAAGAAGAAACACCTTAAGCGATTTAAGTGCTGTTGTAACAGGTCTTTTGCTTGCTTTCAACTTACCCTCAACAATCCCTCTCTGGATGATTCCTATTGGTGCATTTGTTGCCATAGTAGTTGTTAAGCAGTTCTTCGGTGGTATCGGTCAGAACTTTGTTAACCCTGCTTTAATGGGCAGAATTATTCTTATGGTTTCTTTCCCCGGTCCTATGTCCACCTGGACAGAAAATTATAAATGGGGCGAAACTGTTGACGCGGTAACAACCGCCACTCCCCTTTATATTCTTCAGAATGTGGGCGAGAAGTTCTCAATGGATGATATGCCCTCATATTTAGAAATGTTTCTCGGTCAAAGAGCAGGCTGCTTAGGTGAAACCTGTGCCCTCGCTCTTATAATCGGTGGTATCTACCTTTTAGCAAGAAAAGTTATCACTCCCTCAATCCCTGTTTCATTTATCGCAACAATGGGTGTTTTTATGGCAATTGCAGGTAAAGGCGACCTTGACTATATCGTATATAACCTTTTAGGAGGCGGTCTTCTTATCGGTGCTATATTTATGGCAACTGACTATGCAACCTGTCCCCTTACCTCAAAGGGTAAGGTTATATATGGTATCGGTTGCGGTCTTGTAGCAGCGATTATAAGACAATTCGGTAGCTACAACGAAGGCGTTTCCTTTGCAATTATTCTTATGAACCTTCTCGTTCCTCATATTGACAATTTAACAAAGCTTAAACCCTTTGGCTATATTAAAGAGAAAAAGCAAAAGGAGGCTAAAGCAGAATGAAAAACAAAAATTTCAAAGAAATTGCTCTCCCTGCAATAATGCTTTTCCTTATTGCTGCAATTTGTACGGCTCTTCTTGCAGGAACAAATCTCTTAACCAAAGATAAAATTGCTCAGATAGCCATTGAAGCTGAAAACGAAGCAAAATCTGCCGTTATCGATGCCAATAGCTTCTCAGACGCAAAGGAAGCCGACGGCAACATTTATTATGAGGCATTTGACGAAAAAGGTGATTTGGTAGGCTATGTTTTCAATGTAACAACCAAAAGCTACGGTGGTGCTCTTAACTGTATGGTTGGTGTTTCAACAGAAGAAAAGGTTACAGGCGTTGAAATCACCGCTATAAGTGATACTCCGGGTCTTGGTATGAAAGCCACCGCAAAGGATTGGCTCGACCAGTTTATCGGTAAAGAAAGCGGAATTAAGGTTAATAAAAACTCTTCTTCCGATACAGAAATTCAGGCAATTACCAGTGCAACAATTACTTCTCAGGCAGTAACTGATGCAGTGAACAGTGCCTTTGATGTTTTATCACAAGTAAAAGGAGGTGCCGAAAATGGCTAAAAGCAAAAAATGCTCACTTCGCAAGGAATTCACAAAAGGTCTGCTTCGTGAAAACCCTGTTTTAAGACTTGTTCTCGGCACTTGTCCCACTCTTGCAGTTTCCACTTCAATGGTAAATGCTATCGGTATGGGAATTGCCGCAACACTTGTTCTTATTTGCTCTAATATCGCTATTTCAGCTTTGAGAAAGATAATTCCCGATAAAGTAAGAATCCCTTCTTATATCGTTATTATCGCTTCATTTGTTACTATTGTTCAGATGATTGTTAAAGCCTTCGTTCCCGCTCTTGACGAGGCTTTAGGCGTTTTCCTTCCCCTTATTGTTGTTAACTGTATCATCTTAGGCAGAGCAGAAGCCTTTGCAAATAAAAACCCTGTTATTGCATCCGCAGTTGACGGCTTAGGTATGGGTATAGGCTTTACCGCTGCCCTCTTCTGTATGGCCCTTGTAAGAGAATTCCTCGGCAACGGCACTCTTTTCTCCGATGCACAGAACCTTCTCGGTGTGTTCGGTGACAATGTTTTAGGTGGCTTTAATGGTGTTACAGTTCTTAATACACCTATGACACTGTTTATTCTTCCCGCAGGTGGATTCTTTGTATTTGGTATTCTAATTGCCCTTTCGAATAAAATCAGCGATAAGAAAAAGCTTCCGAAAGCAGAGCTCCACGGATGCGAAAGCTGTCCTCTTGCTTCTACCTGCTCAAAAGTAGTTTCAAAAAGGGAGGATAATATGATATGAATGCAGCTCAAATTTTTTCAATAATCCTCACCGCTATTCTTACAGAAAACTTTGTTCTTTGTAAATTCCTTGGTATCTGCCCATTCCTTGGTGTTTCCAAAAAGGTTGACACCGCCTTGGGTATGAGCGTTGCAGTTATCTTTGTTATGCTTATTTCCACAGCAGTTACCTACCCTATCAACTCACTTCTCAATCAATATGATTTAGGCTATCTGCAGACGATTGTTTGTATTCTTGTTATCGCCGCCCTTGTTCAGTTGGTTGAAATTGTTCTTAAGAAATATATTAAAGCTCTTTATAATGCTTTAGGTATTTATCTCCCCCTTATTACAACAAACTGTGCTGTTTTAGGTGTTGTTCTTCTCAACTTCACAAACGGATACTCTTTTGGTATTTCAATGGTAAACAGCCTTGGTGCAGGCATAGGCTTTATGGTTGCTATGCTTATTTTCGCAGGTGTTCGTTCAAGACTTGAAACTGCAGATATTCCCGAAGGTTTAAAGGGTCTTCCCTCAACACTTATTGCCGCTTCCTTAACATCTGTTTCCTTCCTTGGCTTCTCAGGTGTTGTTGAAGGCATATTCGGTTAAGGTAAGGAGGTAGAGAATAATGACAGATATTTTATTACCAATCCTCCTTGTTGCAGGTATCGGTCTTATTTTAGGTCTCGGTCTTGCTATCGCTTCAAAGGTTATGGCGGTTCCCGTTGATGAAAAGGCAGAAGCAATTACTGAGGTTCTTCCCGGTGCTAACTGCGGTGCTTGTGGCTTCTCAGGCTGTGCAGGCTATGCAGCAGCTCTTTCATCAGGAAAAACTGACCAGACCAATCTCTGTGCACCCGGTGGCACAAAAGCTGCAACAGAAATTGCTGAAATTCTCGGCACAGCTCCTGCAGCAGTGTTGCCTACAACAGCAGTTGTTATGTGTATGGGTAATTCCTCTAACTCTCACGATAAAATGACTTATAAGGGCGTTAGTAGCTGCAGAATGGCAACTCAGCTTTTCGGTGGCGCAAAGGAATGTGCTTATGGTTGTTTAGGTCTTGGTGACTGTGTTGATGCTTGTGAATTTGATGCAATCCATATTTGTGATGGTGTTGCAAGAATATCAACCATCGCTTGTCATAGCTGTAAAGCTTGTGTTAAAGCATGTCCTAAAGGTCTTATCACTATGCTTCCTCTTAACGTTACTCAGGCAGCAGTTCTTTGTAACAACAAGGAAAAGGGCGCAACCGCAAGAAAGCATTGTAAAGCCGCTTGTATCGGTTGTATGAAATGCGTTAAGGCTTGCGAGCACGATGCAGTTAAGGTTGAAAACTTCCTTGCAAGCGTTGATCCTGAAAAATGTATCGGTTGCGGCAAATGCCACGAGGTTTGCCCTGTTGGATGTATAGATTTAATCACTCCCAAAGGTGAATAAAACACAATAAAAGAGTAAAAGACTGTAAAAAACGCTCGTTTTTTACAGTCTTTTTTTAATTATAAACCCATTGATTACCTTAGAAATGAGGGTAATTGGTGTTGCCGTAATTTTGTGTAGGTATCGGGTCAACAGGAAAAAGTGAAACTTCAGGTAAACTCGGAATATAGCTTGGTTTTGTTCCTATTACACTTGAATTCGAACCAATTTGATTTTGATTATTATTGTTGGCTTCTGACATAATAATTTCATTACGTCTTATCTCTTCTTCCAACAATCTTTGCTTTTGACTTTCAATTATCGAATTTAGTTCTTCATAATTAATAGTTGTTTCTTCAACAACTACATAATCCTCAACTACAGCTTCAGTTGCAGATTCTGTCGTAGGTTCTGTCGTGGGTTCTGTCGTAGGTTCTGTCGTGGGTTCTTTTTTGGTCACAGATTCAGTTGTTTCTTCAACAATCTCTTTCTGCGGTTTAACTTCTTTAGCCTTGACCTGCGGTTCAGTCATAAAACAAACTGCAACCGCAACGCATACACCAAGCGACAAAGCAATCAAAATCCTGCCGGCTTTTCTGTAATTAATAACACTTTTAATTCGCTTTTTTATACTGACTTCACCGAATGCAACCGGACAAGCAGATAATTTGACCTTGTTTACACCTAATTCCAACAAGGCTTTCGCATACTGCTTACATTGGTCAGAATCATATTTTTTTATAACACTTTCATCACATGATAATTCAATATCCTTACACAGCAAGAAATAAGAAATCCAAACCAACGGATTAAACCAATGAATACATAAAGTAACGAAGCTTATTGTCTTTATAATATGGTCAGCATATTTTATATGGGTTTTCTCATGCTGCAAAACGCAATTTTGTGTTGCAGCATCCAGCCCATAAGGCAAGTAGATTTTTGGTTTTACAAAACCGCAAACAAATGGTGATTCAATTTTATCACAGCGATAAACATTGCCCTCTACGAGTATCCCATCAATAATTTTCAGCCTCAACCTTATGTAACTGATAATTCCGTAAAACAGAAATGCACCTGCAACAATCGCCCACAAAACAGGAATAATATCTAAAAAGGTTATGCTCTTTTCAACAGGTGCATTAACCACCTGATTTATAACATTATCTGTTGCTTGCTGAGTTTTAGAAGGCACAAGGCTGAACATACTTTCAAAAGAAAATGGTATCAAAAGCCTTAAACCAACCAAAGACCACAATATTTTACGAAAATACTTAGGAGCTTTATGCAAAACGGTGCGGACAATAACTACACCAATTATCAACCACACCGAATCAACAGACATTCCCAGTATCTCACTGAAAATCTTATCCATTATTATTCATCTTCCCCAAGAAGCTTTTTAAGCTCTTTATAATCCTTTTCAGAAAGCTTTTGTTTTTTTGCAAATGCTGCAATAAAAGCAGGAAGAGAACCTTCAAATCTTTCTTCAAATAATTCATTCATTTCTGCAAGCTGAATTTCCTCTTTAGTAACAAGAGAGGTAATAGTTGAACCTTCTTTTTTAAGAACACCTCTGTCACCTAATCTTTTGATAACAGTATAAGTAGTTGTTCTTGCCCAACCTAATTTTTCTTTGCATATATCAGAAATCTTCGCACAGGTAATGGGCTCATTTTCCCATAAAATAAGACAAAATCTGTATTCGCTTTCAAAAACCTTAGGAGTTTTCATTTTTTCACCCTCTAATTAACAAAATATTACAATAAAACAACTGTTATTATAATATTTGTTGAAAAATTTGTCAACCGACCATAAAAAAAGAGTCCGCGATTAAATATCACAGACTCTTTAAACGTTTTTTATTATCCTATAAACTCTATATCGGTTTTAAACTCTTTAAGTCTGACATCATAAGCCTTCATAATATCCTCTTCAAATGCAAGTTCAGGATTTTCCACACCCAATTTACTCATAAGATATTTTGTAAATAAAGGATTCTGAATAAGGAAAGGACCTAAAAGATATGTTCCGTAAAGATTATTCTTTCTGATGCCCTCAGTTTTAGCATCAATAAAGGAGCCGTAACCCTTTGTAACATTGATAAAAGCATCGCTTTCTTTTATATCATAGCAATGGGAGAAACGGCTTGTGTAACCAACAATTTCAGTTTCACCGAATTTACCGATAAAAAGAGAATTGTTTCTCTTTGGGATAGTTCTTTTTGCATAAAAATCAACTATGCCGAGAGCCTCAATCTTCTCTCCATCAGGCTTTTCGATGTAATCGCCCATCATTTCAAAGGAGTTACCTGTCATAAGGAAAATAATACCCTTTTCAATTAACTCTTCAATTCTGTTTTTATGGTCCTTGAGCCTTGAAAGGATTTTCTCCTGATTTGATTCACTGCAAGAGCCGAAATAAACCATATCAACATCTTCAGTTAAAAATCGAGGCATTTCGCTGACGGGAGTTTTTATAAACTCAGCATCAGGTAAACACATTTCAAAATATCGCATATTAGCCTTGTCACCGAACAAGCAACAAATTTCGGGATATAAAACCTCTATTTTCATACTTGCTCACCGCCTTTATACGCCTTTGAAAATTCTCTTTTGATTTTCTCCTCAACCTCGCAGGCAAGGTCATAGGTAGAAGTATCGTGGAGAAGATATAGCTTATCAATATCCTTATCCATAATGTCAACGGCTTTGAATTCATCCTGTTCGCAGAGAATTCTATCTTCAGGAATTCCTGCAATAAGGCAACGGAGCTTATAGTCATAGCAACGAGGACCTGCAAGAACAATCTGCTTAACATCGGGAGTATTTAAGAATTCAAAGTCAACATCATAAATCCAACCAACAAATTCAGAAGAATCTCTTCTCTCAAATAAATCGTCAATCATAATGAAAACTGTTCTTGCACCATTTTCATGACCAACAAAATCAAATGTACGGGAGCAGGAAACGGAATTCTGTCCTTTAGCCATTGTTCTTATAATCTCAGTTTTGCCTGCCTTTGCCTCGTTGTAACGAGTCTGGGTAACGCTGATTTTTGCCATATATTCCTTGACTTTATCAAGGTCAACGCCGAATTCAGACATAAGGCTGATTGCCGCAAGCTCGTTATAAATATTATAAAGAGCTCTGTTTACCATTGGGTAAACATCTTCTTTGCCCTTATGCAAAACAGTAATAGTCTTATTATCGTAATCAATATTTGTCAATCTGTAATCTGCATCAAAGGACTTAAAATCACATTTGGGGCAGTAAGCATTACCGATATGGTGATATCTCAGATAATTGAATTTAAGCTTTTCGTCACAAACGGGACAAATTGAAAAATCATTAATAAGATTAACGCATTCGGTTACATCGGTATCCAATTTATCGATGCCGAAATAAACTCTTTTATTATCCTTTAAAAGCTGGGAAGACTGCAAGCAATCTGCATTAAGAATTAGCTTTGTTTCTTTGGGCACGTAAGTATCAAGAATACTGAAAATATATTCAGGGTGTGCGTTTCTCTTAATTGAATCTCTGAAAAGGTTTGTAACAATAAGATAATCAGGTTTAATAAAAGGCATAATAAGTCTTGAAAATCTCTCATCAACCTCTAAAACGAGAGCATCAATTTTCGGCTTACCGAAAACATTAACGCTGTGAGTAAGAGCAGTTGCAACACCTGTATTGATGTTAGAGCCGTATCTGTTGGAAACCACCTTCATACCGCTCTGAGCAAGAATATCAGCAACCATATTGGTAGTGGTAGTTTTGCCGTTAGTACCCGTAACGCAAAGAACATTAGGTGATTTCTTTGTTCTTGCAAGGTAATCGGGGCAAATTTTCAAAGCGATAAAGCCGGGGTACATTGTTGCATTTCTTTTAAGAATACGCAACAACAAAAACACCGCTTTAGATGCCCAAAGGGCAATAAAATATCTTAAAATTCCCATTGGAATTATTCAACCTCCGAGGTACAGTTGGGGCAACGAGTTGCTTCAATATTGATTTCAGTTTTGCAGAAGGGACAAACCTTTGTTGTGGGAGCTGCTTCAACAACCGGTTCCTCTTTTTTGCCCAAGCTTCTGATTTTATTGATTCCCTTAACAAGAAGGAATATAACAAATGCTGTAATAATGAAATCAATAACTGCTTGAATAAAAAGACCATAGTTGATAGTTGCAGCACCAGCTTCCTGAGCAGCAGCGAGAGTTGCATATTCACCGCCATCAAGAGCAATGAACAAATCTGTAAATGAAACCTTGCCTGTTAAAAGAGAAATTGCAGGAGTAACAATGTTTGTTACAAGATTAGTAACGATACCGGAGAAAGCACCGCCGATAATAACGCCGACTGCAAGATCGATTACATTACCTTTTGAAATAAAATCCTTAAACTCCTTGAATATACCTGTTGTTTTTTGAACTGCTTTGTTTTCTTTCACGAGAAAAACCTCTTTTCATAAAAATTTATGATAAAAAATATCGAAAACAGTATATCATATAAATCCACTTTTTCAAATACTTTTTACAAAATTCTTGCATTATTTATAGTTATGTTGTATAATTCAGGCATTAAAAAACCTTTTTTAAAGTTGAGGTGCAAATTATGATTTTAACTGCTGATATCGGTAATACAAATATTACCTTAGGCGTTTACAAAAACGATGAGGTCATCTGTATTTCCCGTTTGGCGACCCAACGTCACAGAACATCCGAGCAATATGCAATAGAATTAAAAGCTGTTTTTGAGCTTGAGAAAATCGGAAATGATTTCGAGGGCGCAATAATCAGCTCCGTTGTACCCGAGCTTACAAGAGTTTTTAAGGATGCAATAAAAAAGGTTATCAGGTGCGATGCTCTTGTGGTTGCCGCAGGAATTAAAAACGGTTTAAAGATTGTAACAGATAACCCTAAAGAATTGGGTGCAGATTTGGTTGCAGGTGCAGTAGGTGCAATTGCTCAGTATGAGCTTCCTTGCTTAGTTATGGATTTAGGTACTGCAACAAAAATTTCCGTTATTGATGAGGGTGGCGTTTTCGCAGGTTGCACCATCGCTCCCGGTATCGGCATTTCGCTTGATGCCCTTGCAATGAGAACCTCTCAGTTGCCCACCATTGAGCTTTCCGCTCCCGAGCACGCTATCGGCACAAACACTATTGAATGTATCCGTTCAGGAACAGTTTTGGGTAACGCCGCAATGCTTGACGGTATGGCAGAAAGATTAGAAAAAGAGCTTGGTAAGCCCATCAAAACAATGGTTGCAACAGGCGGTCTTGCAAAAGAAATTGTTGCTTGTTGCGAAAAAGAAATCATATTTAATAAAGACCTTGTTCTTCAAGGACTTTTGGTAATATATAAGAAAAACAGGTAATAAAATCAAAAGAAACTAAACGCATTATATCTCTTATGAGAATAGTAGCAAAGGAGTTTTATTATGAAGAAAAAACAAAAATTGACACGCCTTGTTTTATGTGCCTTGTTTGCGGCATTGATAGTGGTTCTCACATTCACACCGCTTGGCTACATCATCATCGGTCCCGGTATTGCAATTACCACAATTCATCTGGTAACAATATTGGGTTCTTCAATCCTCGGAATTAAAGAGGGAGCATTTTTAGGTGCTTTTTGGGGAATCCTCTGCGTTATAAAAGCCTTTCAGGAGCCAATCCCTGCAAATATTCCTTTCCAGAATCCTATGATTTCCGTTGTTCCCCGAATTTTTGTAGGTATTGTAACCGCATTAGTTATAAAAGCACTATTTAAAACAAAAATCAAAAAACCTATCGCAGTAGGTATAGGTGCTTTTGCAGGAACTTTAACAAATACAGTTTTAGTTATCACCGCATTAAATGTGTTCAATGGTTTTGAAACTATCACATTAGGTGTTACAACAACTTTAAACACTATCATAACAACCTTAATAGGTGTTAACGGCATAATCGAAGTTGTTGCTGCAATAATTTTAGTTCCCGCGATTTATACAGCAACTGAAAAGTATTTAAAAAATAAAATATAAATCAAATAACCCTGTTTTTCTTAACAATAAATAAAAAAATCAACTGCACCGCTTAACACGGTGCAGTTTTAATTCTATTATTTTGCTTCTTTACTTTCAATAGTAGTGCTTTCTTTATTTGCTGCAGTTATATCATTGTAGTAAACAAAGGATTTGAAAGACATTGCTTTACAAAATTCTTCAGTATTAGCAATAGTTGTATCGGAACCTTCACCTGAAAAAAGAACTTTGTAGACATTACCGAAATTTTCAAAGAAATAAAGAACGGACATTCCGTCATCTGATTTCATTGTAAAGCGACATACTCCTTTAAAATCCTCACCAAAATCTATATCTTCATCCCATGAAACATCGATTTTTTCTTCCTTAAGTGCACTATAAAAATTAAAGTTCATATCGTAATAATCATTATAAAAATATCTTACGATTGAAATCTGACAATTTAATTTTTTGTCTTTTGTTGTGAAAACGCCAAAAGTATCTGTAGCTTTCCAACCTTCAGGAAGTGTTAATTTAAATCCGTAATCTTCAATAACACCATTTTCTTCAATAGGTTTAAACTGTTGACGTAAAGTTTCTCTTTCTCCGGACTCGTTTGTAACATACTTTCCTTTTTCATCCTTAGCATATACCAATAACTGACCGTCTTCTGCGAGAACCTTTTCACCATTTTCATCAGTTACAAGGTCAAAGTCTTTAGTGTCGGTATAGTCACTATCTTTTTTCTCACAAGCTGCGAAAACACAAACAAATAATATTGTTATTACTGTGAGAATTGCTATTATTCTTTTACTCAATGGAATACCCTCCGTTATTTTGCTTCTGCAGTTTCAATGGGACTAGTGGGCAAACCGCTATCCCATGTAATATCGTAGTTTGCCTTATCTTCGAGAGTGAACATAACGCTCACATCACCGTAGCTTTCAAGCGTTCCTGCACCTGTCATATATGCAGTGACATTTGCTGATTTAAAGAAATTGATGTTGGTGATTTCATTTGTAAGACGGTCAACTGTAGCAGTAATTTTGCAACCGCTGTAAACAACATCATAATCGTTAAGAACAAGATAATCTTTTGTTTTTGCAAATTCCTCGGAAGCAAGAATCTCTTCTTTATCACGAAGGTCAAATGCTTTTGTGAGAACTTCTTGTGCTTGTTCATTTGTAAGGTCATTGAAAGCAATTGTAATGAAATACTGGTCGCCGATTTCCTTAAGCTCAGCATAATCAATATCTTCAGAAGTAAGCTGAGAAGACCATGATTCGCCTTTAACTAAAAGCATTTCAGAGTTGTCATCGCCAAAATTGATTGTGCCCGAATTACCCTTGATATCTTCAAGAATAAGGTCTTTAATGCCCTTAGCCGCATCATTTATTGCTTCGAGAGAAGCATCAATTTCCTCCGCATCCTCTGCACCCTTCTTTGTTACCTTAAGACTATCATTGGGAACATTTTTCTCAATATTATAGTTAACAACAGGTCTATCAACTTTAACACCATTGACAAGGGTATTGAAATATGCAAGAACTTCCTCGCTTGTTTTGCCTACAGTAACTGCACTCTGAGTATATTCAGCTTCTTCTGTTGAATAAACTTCAGCAGTTTCGTCAGTAGTATCAGAACCACCGCAAGAAGTAAGTGTCATTAAAAGTGTGCAAACAAGCAAAATAGCTGTTGCAATAGTAAAAATACGTTTCATTAAGGTTTGACCCCTTTCGATTTTTTGCATCTGTCGACAATTCGACTTATTCACCAATTGATTATATCATATTTTTTCTTATAGCAACAGTAGTTTTCAACATTTTTTCATCTTTGTATAAAAAGCACAAAATCTACAACACACCTTTGTAATTTACAACTAATTTGTACTTAACTTTTATTAATTACCATTTGACATTTATTTGAGATAACAATATAATATTGCCGTGGATAAAAATCAAAGCGAGTGGGTTTTAATCACTCTGAAGAGGTTTAATTATGGCAGTAAAAAAAACAAAAAAGAAACACAAACGTACAAAAAATCAAAAAGCCCTTAATTTTCTTTGCATTATGATGGCTTTTATTGTTGTTTTTGTTGCGGTTGTCTGCATTTCAGTTGATAAAAAGAATGATGCTTTAAGAGAAAAAGAAGCTACAACTTCCCAAAACACTCAGACCACAGAAAAAGGCAACAGCAAAAAGCCTGAGGCTTCCGAAAAAGGTAATGCACCCGATACTACTGCAGAAGCAACAAGCGATACTACCGCCCCTGAAACAACTCAACCCGTTACTGCTGCCGTTGCTCAACCGGGAACTATGGATAACCCTACAATCATTACAATTGACGAAGAAAAGTGGTATATGACACTTGTCAATTCGAGTTACAGGATACCTGATGATTATGAGCCCGACTTGGTTTATGTCTGCGGCAGCGGTGAAAGACTTGACAGAAAGGTTGCCGAGCATTACGAAGAAATGTATAATGCTGCAAAAAAAGAGGGCATAAATCTGGCACCTTGCTCCGGTTACCGTTCTTATGAATTGCAGGAAAGAAACTACAATAATAAGGTAAGCTTCTATGAAAGCCAGGGTTATTCAAATAAAGATGCCAAGGTTAAGGCCGCAACAATTATTATGCCCCCCGGTTCATCTGAGCATAATTTAGGCTATGCAATGGATATTGTCTGCGTTGACGAATGGTTTGAGGATACCGCAGAATTCAAGTGGCTTACAGAAAATGCCGCCGATTACGGCTTTATTATGAGATATCCCAAGGACAAACAGGATATAACAAAGGTAATTTATGAGCCTTGGCATTGGAGATATGTTGGGGTTGAATTAGCAAAAGAGCTTAAAGACAGCGGTCTTGTTTTAGAAGAATATTTCGGACTTGCTTAAGGAGATTATACAATGATAGGAATTAAAGTTGAAAAAGCACATGGGGAATACGACCCCGGAACAAGTAAATTTTTCGGTTCACCAACAATGCCTGAGGAATGGCTTTCTGACGGCACAATCGGTGATGAGGACTTCTTCTTCTGCCAGTTGAAATTATCAGAATTTAAAAATTATGATAAAGAAAACATCATTGGCCACAAAGGCTTTATCTATATTTTCTTAACAGAAAACGAAGGGAATTTCATCCCCAATGTCCGTTATTGCGAAAATGAACCCGACACCTTAATTGACGATTTCAATACAGGCTTTGAGTTTTTAGGCGATATTGAAACAGAGTTTTCAATAGACTTTTTTGATACCGAGAATGCGGAAGACGGAACAAGAATTTTCGTTCAGAACGGTGATGAAATCACCCTTTTACAGTATGACCCCCTTGATGACGGAATGCCCGAATTCCTCGCAGACACAGAAAAAATCGCATATTTTAAAATAAATATCGAAGACCTCAAAAATCTCGATTTTTCAAAGGTAAGTTTTGAAATTAAATAATTATAATCGCCGTGCGCAGCACCCGACGCTGGCAGCTGGCGACTGGCAGCTAAAAAAGCCCTTGCTTCCGCAAGAGCTTTTTTATTTTTAATTTAGTGATATTCTGCCTTTGGCAGAGTGATATTATTGCCTTTGGCAATAGTGGTATTGAAGCTTTTAGCTTCAGTTTTATTTTATTCGCCAAAAACTTGCAAAGCAAATAACACTATGCGAAGCATAATATCACTGCTTTAGCAATATCACTCGCCGTCAGGCGAATAAAACTTTACTTTATCTCTGCAATAGTAACCCCATTCTCACCCTCACCGAATGTGCCTAAACGGAAGGTTCTGATTCTCGGGTCACCTTTAAGGTATTGGGTAACACCTGCACGAAGTGCGCCTGTTCCTTTACCGTGAATAATTGTGCATTCAGTAAGCCCTGAACGGAGCAAATCATCAAGGAAGCGGTCAAGAACAATAATCGCTTCATCAACCATAAGACCTCGCAAATCACAACGGTTGTTAATTGCCATTGTGGATTTGCTTTCGCCCATAACTCTTGTTGTTGAAACCTGACGCTTTTTAGTTTCTTTCTGCTTCGGCTTTTCAACAAGGCGGAGAGAGTCTTCCTTAACTCTCATTTTAAGCATACCTGCGGCAATTTCTACATTACCCTTTTTATCTTTAAGGGCAGTAACACTTGCATTTTTGCCGATAGTTTTGCAGTAAACAGTATCTCCGATTTCAAGAGGTTTTGGAAGAGTGTAATCCTCATCATCTTCAATAGAATCAAAAACGGGATTAACCGCACTGTTAATAGCATCAAGATGGGCATTAACTGAACTTTTTGCTCTTCTTGCTAAATCTGCCGCATCCTTTGTATGCTTAGCTTCTTTTTTAAGCTTTTCAACCTCATTGAGCAGTGCGTTTGCCTCTCTTTTTGCCTTTTCAACAATGCGAAGAGCCTCTCCCTGAGCATTTTCAAGCTCTCTGTCACGCCTGAATTGAGCATCCTTAAGAAGCTTTTCTGCCTTTTCTCTGTCTGCTCTGGCAGATTCCGTAATTTTCTTTGCCTTTGAATGCTCATCTTCCATTTCAAGACGGCTTTTTTCAAGCATATCAACGACGTCTTCAAAACGGGTGTTTTCCGATGAAACAAGCTCCCCTGCCCTGTCAATAATGCTCTTATCAATCCCTAATCTTTCTGAAATTGCGAAAGCATTTGAACGACCGGGAATACCGATAAGAAGTCGGTAAGTGGGTCTTAAACTATTCACATCAAATTCACAAGAACCGTTTTCAACTCTCGGAGTCTGCAATGCATAGGCTTTCAGCTCTGCATAGTGAGTTGTTGCAGCAATTTTTGCACCTTTGATATGAAGCTCTTCAAGAATTGCCATAGCAAGCGCCGCACCTTCAACAGGGTCGGTACCTGCACCCAATTCGTCAATAAGAACAAGAGATTTTTCTCCTGCAATTTTAAGAATGTTGACAATATTCACCATATGGGATGAGAAGGTTGACAAAGATTGCTCAATGCTCTGCTCATCGCCAATATCAACAAGAACATTGTCATAAACGCTGATTTCGCTTTCATCCCCTGCAGGAATCATAAATCCGCTTGAAGCCATACATGACAAAAGACCGATTGTTTTTATTGCAACGGTTTTTCCGCCCGTATTAGGACCGGTTATAACAAGTGTATCAAAATCCGAACCTAAACGGATATCGGTAGCAACAACCTTTTTCGTGTCAATTAAAGGGTGCCTTGCTTTCTTCAAATCAGTAATACCCTTGTCATTGAGAACGGGTATAGTAGCTTTCATATCGTAGGCAAGATGAGCCTTGCAGAAAATAACATTTATTTCCACCGCACACTCATAGCTACCCTTAATTTCTTCAATAAAGCCACCTGCTTCAACAGAAAGCTCGTACAAAATTCTTTCGATTTCCTGAGCTTCCTTGCCTCTTAAAACACGAATGTCATTGTTAGCCTCAACAACACCTGCAGGTTCAACAAAAACAGTTGCACCTGTGGAAGATGTATCGTGAACAAGTCCTGAAACCGAGGCTCTGTGCTCACTTTTAACGGGCACAACATATCTGCCGTTTCTTTGAGTAATAATAGCATCCTGCAAAACAGTCTTTAGCTTCTGTGAACGGATAAGCTTTTCCAACTGGTCACGGACGCTATTTTCTTTATTTTTTATCTGACGGCGGATTGATGCAAGCTCGGGAGAAGCATTGTCGCTCATATCATCTTCCGTAAGAATTGCAGAAAAAATCTTATCTTCGAGATATTTATTGGGCATTAAAGAATTGAAATATAAATCAATTTTCAATTCATCCTGACCGCCACTGTTATCTCTCCACTCTCTTATACCACGGACTGTTCTGACAGTTGAGCCGATGTCAAGAAGCTCTTTCATTGAAAGAACACCGCCTGCGGCAGCTCTTGCAAGAGAGTTATTAACATTTTTAAGTCCGCCAAAAGAGGGACCGCCGTATTTTGCCAATAATATGTAGGCATTTTCTGTCATATCAATATGGTTCTGCGCCATATTTACACTTATTTCCGGTCTTATGGATGCAATAATATCTCGGGCGTCGTCGTTACAAGCCCTTTTCATTGCCATTTCCAAAACCTTGTCATATTCAAGTGCCTTTAAATGTCTGTTTAACTCGCTCATTTTTAATCCTTTATAACATTGTAAAATTCTAAAGTTTTAAATTTCCTCTGGGTTTTGTTAAGTAAATATTCCTCACAAATATTGCGAAAAACTGTCAACGATTCATCACTCAAGGAAAAAGAAAAAATCTTGTCAAAATCTGAAAGAGAAACATATCGCATTGCAGTTACAACAGAAGAACTGATACACTTACAAAAATTTGAGGGAATGCAATTTTTACAATAAAGTTTTCCACTTTCAAAATCAAAATACATATATTCGGTTTCATATTCTCCGCATTTTTCGCAGGCAACCAAATCAGGCATGTAACCGCTTAAGGACATCAGCCTGAGTTCAGTTACCGCCTTTATAAAAGCAGGCGTTTTCTTATCCTCTTTTAAAAGCCAAAGAGCATTAAGAAAAAGTCGGAGAATTTCCTCCGACTCAAAATCCTCTTCACAGAATTCATAAGCCAATTCGCAGAAATACTGAGCAAGAGCCATTTTCTGAACATCGTTTCTCAGCTCAAAAAACACCTCTTTAATGAGTGCTTCTTCAACTGAAAAAGCATCCTTTGCTTTTGTAAATGTGAAATCTGCATAAGAAAGAAGAGAAGTGGCGGCAAGCTTTTTGCTTTTTGTCTTTTTTGCACCTCTTGAAAACGCACGAACAAGTCCGTGCTTTGCAGTAAGCACGGTTATAAGCTTATCGGCTTCACCGATATTCTGTTCCCTGATTACAAGACCCGGTGCAGTTATTTTCACCACTTTTTCCCAACTCCGATTTTTTCATATTGACACAGTTGCGGTATTCAATGTAATCCGCAATTTTTCCACCTTTATAAAACTTATCCCAAAGTTCTTTTTCATTCATTTTTATCACTCCGAGGAATAAAATCTATAGTATTTTATTCCTCGGAGGTTTCATTATTCTATAAAAAAATATATAGTTTCTGCCAAATCAATCCAAGCCGAAATTGTGGATTAGTCCTTCACGATTACGCCAGTCTTCCTTAACCTTTACCCAGCATTGAAGATTGATTTTGCATTCAAAAAACTGCTCCAATTCGTGACGGGCATTGGTTGAAATTTCTTTGAGCATTGCACCTTTTTTGCCGATAACAATACCCTTATGGCTTTCTCTTTCGCAGTAAATAACTGCTTCAATATCAATAATGGGCTTGTCCTCACGTTCTTTCATTCTTTCTATTGAAACAGCAATACCGTGGGGGATTTCGTCACTTAATTTGTGAAGCAATTTTTCTCTTATCATTTCTGCGGCAAGAACTCTTTCGGGTTGGTCTGTAAGCGTATCCTCAGGGAAGAAAAACTCCGATGGTGCGGCAAGTTTAAACAATTCCTCTTTAAGCTCATCCATACCATCATTTTCTCGGGCACTTACTGGAATAACCGCCTCAAAATCAAGAAGATTTGTAAGCTCAAGAATCCTGCCCATAAGCTCCTGCTTATCGGAAAGCATATCAATTTTGTTAATAGCAAGAACAACAGGAATTCTCTCCGCCTTCAGTTTTTTTAGAAGGTCAAGCTCCGCCTCTCTTATTTCACCCTTTGCCTCTGTAACAAAAAGGCAGGAATCAACACCGCCGATGCTGTCATCAACGGCTTTAATCATTTTTTCGCCTAATTTTGTTTTAGGTTTATGAAAACCGGGTGTATCTGTGAAAACAAGCTGAACATTATCTTCAGTTAAAACACCCATAATTTTTGTTCTTGTAGTCTGGGGCTTAGATGAAACAATCGCCACCTTTTGCCCTAATAGATTATTAAGAATTGAAGATTTACCCACATTGGGTCTGCCAACAATTGCGATAAAAGCAGTTTTTCTTTCTGTCATTATTCTTTTCCTTTTAATTATTTCTTTTTGCTGAAATCAAATTTAAATATAAATAGTGTGAATGCTATCACGCTTAATACAAACCAAAGTATATAAATCGGATTTTCGGCATAGTGGTTGAAAAGCAGTTTAAAAGCATCGGGTTGCCAGAGAATTGCAACACCGCAAAGCACCGCAAAAACAGCAAACACCAGAACTGCACCTGCAGAAACATCCTTTGATATCTCAATGGTGTGCTTTCTCTCTTTAGAAACAGCGTCATCCGCCTTTTCAATACCCGAATTAACCATTTCTCCGCCTATAACAAGCCCCGAAGCCAAAAGAAGAATTGCAAACTCCGTTCTTGTTACAATAAAGAAATCATATCTCAAAAGATAATAGAACATATATATGAGGCAGGTAAGATGAACTCTGAAATTTCTTTCGTGAGTTACCATCCATCCAAAGCCCTTAAAAGCATATAAAAAGCTTTTAAAGAGGCTTTCAACATCCTTCATTATTATTCCTCCTCGGAATCCATATAGTAAGATTCGTTTCTTTTGAGTCCGAGTTCGGTTAAAACATGCTCTTCCTTTTCACGCATATGTACTGCTTCAATACCGCCGTTAACGTGGTCATAGCCTAAAAGGTGAAGCATTGAGTGAACTGTAAGAAAGCCGATTTCTCTCTGAAGAGTATGACCATAGGTTTTAGCTTGCCGAACCGCAGTGGGAACAGAAATAACAATATCACCTAAAAGGCAAGCACCTGTATCAAGGTTTCTGTCATACTCTCCGTTTTCGCCCAAAGGGAAAGACAAAACATCAGTACTGCTGTCGATATTGCGATGTTCCTTGTTGATTGCGTGGATTCTTTCATCGTCAACAAAGGTTACGCTGATTTCTGCAGGCTCGGAGAAATCCTCAAATGTGAGAACCGCGTTGCAGCAGCGTCTTACAAGCATTCTGACACCTGTAGGGATTTTCACTTCTTTCTGGTCATTTGTAATAATTACTTTAATCTTCTCTTTCATTTTCTTTTCTTTGCCTCCTCATATTTTTCATAGGCTCTGATTATATCCTGAACAAGCTTATGTCTTACAACATCTTGTCCCGTAAAGCGAACAATATCAATCTGCTCCATATTCTTAAGGATTTTCGTTACCTCAACAAGACCTGAGCGCTTACCATCGGGCAAGTCAATCTGCGTAACGTCACCCGTAACAACAACCTTTGAATTAAAACCCATTCGGGTTAAAAACATTTTCATCTGCTCGGGAGTTGTGTTCTGAGCTTCGTCAAGAATTATGAAGCTGTCGTCAAGAGTACGACCTCTCATATATGCCAATGGTGCAACCTCAATGTTGCCTCTTTCAAGGTATTTATTGAAATTCTCTGCACCAAGCATATCAAAAAGTGCATCATAAAGAGGGCGAAGATATGGATCAACCTTGCTCTGCAAATCACCGGGCAGGAAACCAAGCTTTTCACCTGCTTCAACAGCAGGGCGGGTAAGAATAATTCTGTTTACCTCTTTTGCCCTGAAAGCATTAACCGCCATTGCAACTGCAAGGTAGGTTTTACCTGTACCTGCAGGACCCACACCGATAACAATAGTATTATTTTTTATGGACTCAACATATTTTTTCTGACCGAGAGTTTTAGGCTTAACAGGCTTGCCCTTACTTGTAATGCAAACGCAATCACCACTCATTGTAACAAGCTTGTCCTCGTTGCCGTCATCCACAAGAGAGATGACGTATCTTACATTTTGCTCGTTAAGAGTTTCTCCTCGGTTAAGAAGCATTAAAAGTCCGTTAATGGCCTTAACCGCCTTGCTGACATTCTCAGGCTCACCATTGACTTTAATATCTGAGCCACGGCTTATTACATCCACATTAAAGGATTTTTCGATTATTAAAATATTTTCATCAAAGCTACCGAAAAGGCTTACCGCCTGCTCCATTCTATCGACATTAATTATCTGTTCCGACTTAATTACCCTCTTTTTTTAGATTAAGTATATTTATACATATAGAGTATAACATATTTTTTGTAAATGTCTACTAAAAATCACAAAAAATTATATGAATAAGTTACAGTTTTTTATTGCATTGTCAGAATTTTTCTTTCTTCTGCAATATCTTCAATGCAGTTGATTTTAACATTAAGTTCAGCATTTTTTTTATTGTCAACAAATTCATACTTAACACTTTGCAATTCGCTTTTATTGTATTTTTCTCTTTTCATTTTCACACCCTCAAGAAGTCCCGAAAGCAGGGCTTCTTCAGGTGAATATTCAATCGTCTTATTAAGAAATGAAAAATCATCTTCTCTTACTATCCCGAATGGTAAAATTGTTTCACCGCTTTTTAAAAGCTTGTTGCTTTCTGTGAGAAATCCGCCATTTGTTTTAAACCCCAACGGTATTTTTAAGGAAAAAACATAAATATAGTATCTGTTTTCTTTTTGCGAAGTAGTCAACACTTTATTTTTGTATAAACAAACTATTTTTTCAGTATTTTTAGTTTTTGCAAAAACTTCACCTGTAGCGTGAGTAAAATATTCCGAACCGTTAAAATTCTTAACCACACCTGAAATAAGAAGAGAGCCTTTTGTTACATTATCGCCCTCTTTAACTGCATTTACTCCGTTGTAACCCTTAACAAGCACAACTTCACCTTTTTTCTTTGCCACAATATTCACAGGTGTTTTTGTATCAATTATCTCCTTCTGCTCAATAAATTCGCTCATCTCCACTTGAGCTTTACCACCGAAAATATTAAGAGAAACCCAGAGTAATTCACTATATTCGTTCATCAACTGATTTTGCACCTTGATTATATCAATTTTTGACTTTCTCGCTCCGATTTTCACCCCCAAATCCGAAAGACTCTCTGTAAAGCTCTCAACATTTACGCCATCCGTTGCCAAAACTTCAACCTCCCATATATACTCCGACATAAAAATCCAGAAGCAAAATGCGAGAACAATGCCTAAAGCCACACCACACCGCCATTTATGACGTTTTGTAAAAGTTTTCAAACCACGTGATTTTAATATTTTTAAAGTCATTCCCGAGTTTTCCGCAGGAATATTTAACGCCTTAAATTCTCGTTCGGTTGTAAAAGCGATAACCTTTACACCATCATTTTTTACATCCCACAGGTTAATACCGCGTATATGGCAGAGATTTATAAATCTTTCAGGAAATCCACCCTCTGCACAGAACTCAACATATCCTTTTAAAAGCCTCAAAATTTTTATCATATTCAAGCCCTCTCAAACTCAATACTGACAATTTCACCACAAATATCCGTTTGCCCGAAACAAAAAGAAGAAATCACAAGATTATCACCCCTGACTCGCATATTCAGATTTCCTAAATTCAGCACAACGCTTTCTTCTGAAAAATCCACTACATATTTGCAGTCGAGAACAATCATTCTTTTATTGCCGAAAAGCTCAATTCCTGCATTTTCCGTATTTTCCGAAATATTTTTCAAAGGATTAAATCCCAAAGTTATCACTCCTTCTTAGTATATTCTTATGTTTTCTCTTCATAAAATATTTTGGGGTGTTAACTAATGAAACGAATTTCTTCTGTGTTAATCAAAAACATAGTAAGCTTAATTATTGTGTCTGCTATCGGAGTCTGCCTTATAATCTACCCGAAGAATACTGCCGATGGCATAAAAAACGGTTTTTTTCTTCTGGGAAACAATTTAATTCCCGCCCTTTTTCCCTTTATGGTGCTTTCTTCTTATTTATCGGAAAGCTCCGTTGCAGAGTTTATAAGCAAGCTCTTTGAAAAGCCCTTTAACGTTCTTTTCAGAACAAGCGGTTACGGGGTGATTTCTTTTATTTTAGGTGCTTTGGGTGGTTATCCTGTCGGTGCAAAAACTGTTTGTGAATTTTATAAAAGCGAAAAAATATCTCAGAATGATGCAAACAGGCTCCTTTATTGGTGCATAAATCCAAGTCCTGCTTTCCTGGTAACCGCTGTAGGAACTTTTATGTTGGGTAACACAAAAAGCGGATTTATTTTATATTTTTCCTGTATTTTTTCCTCTCTGACTATTGGCTTTTTTTCCCGTTTTCTTTCAAATGATGAAATTCGCCCCATAAAAAACCAAACTTCAAAATCTAAAGAAAGTTTATTTGTTAAATCTGTTTCAAAGGGTAGCGAGGGAATGCTTGCAATATGCGGTTGGGTCCTCACCTTTTGTGTTCTCGCTTCTCTCTGCGATGCCATAAATCTGCCTTACTCAGTTTCATACATAATAAAATCCGTTGGTGAGGTCACAACAGGATGTAAAAATGCCGTAGCTTCAGGACTTTCTCTTCCTATTATTGCAGGAATTTCGGGCTTCGGCGGATTTGCGGTTATATGTCAGTGTGCTTCATATTCTTTTACCTGCAAAACGGAAATTAAATATTTGATCTGTTCCCGTTTCATAAATTCCGCTTTAAGCGGTATTTATTGTTCTGCTCTTCTGAAGATTTTTCCCCAATGTGAAAATGTAAGTGTAGTTATAGGTAACGGCACCACAACATTCACCCTCTATCACAGCATAAGCGCATCAATAATTTTGATAATAATGTGTGCTCTTTTGATTTTAGAGGTTGATAACCGTAAAAAAATGTGTTAAAATCAGTGAGTAATATATTTAGCGGGAGGCGTTATTATGGCTCTTAAGATTTTTAATAAAACAACCGAACCTCAATGCGCTTTCTGTGAGCATGGCTCTCCCGTCGGCGATGGTGAAACTGTTCTCTGCCGTAAAGTTGGAGGCGTTATGCAGTCCTTTTCAAAATGCAAAAAATTCAAATATGACCCTCTTAAAAGAGAACCAAAAGTCATCTCTTTCAAAGGTAATTTTTCAAAAGAAGATTTCAGTTTATGATGGTAGAATTTTATTTATTCTACCATTATTTTTATTTTTTGTAACATCTCACAAATTGCAGGTAGAATATGTCAATAAATTTTAATGTTATATTTTGCCGAATTCACTTGAAAATAGAAGAAATAATTAGTACAATATAAAATATATTAAACATTCGGAGGTTTAGGCAATGGCAGATGCATTCGGTATTCCTAACACAATTCCCGTAGGTCCTTTGGGAATTATTGCTACTCCCGGTTGTGAGGAGCTTGCGCAAAAAATTGACAACTATCTTACTTCCTGGAGAGAAGAACGCGAAAGTGAGCATAAAGAAACAATCGCTTTCTACGGCTACCAGAGAGACACTTTCATCGTTGATGCGGATTTCACAAGATTCGGTTCAGGTGAAGGTAAATGCCTTCTTCATGAAACAGTTCGTGGTTATGATATTTACATTATCTGCGATTGCTTTAATCACGGCGTAACTTACAATATGTACGGTTACGAATGCCACTACTCCCCCGACGAGCATTACGCTAACCTTAAACGCGCAATTTCCGCAGTTGAAGGTAAAGCAAGAAGAATTAATGTTATTATGCCCATGCTTTATGAGGGCAGACAGCATAAGCGTTCAAGAAGAGAATCTCTTGACTGTGCAATTGCTCTTCAGGAGCTTTGCGTTGATATGGGCGTTGAAAACATCATCACCTTTGATGCTCATGATCCCAGAGTTCAGAACGCAATTCCGCTTAAAGGCTTTGAAAATGTTGCACCTACATATCAGATGATAAAAGCTCTTACAAAGAACTTCAAAGACCTTAAAATTGACCACGACCACCTTATGGTTATCTCTCCTGATGAAGGCGGTATGGGCCGTTGTATTTACTACTCAACTGTTCTTGGAATTGACTTGGGTATGTTCTACAAACGCCGTGACTATTCCGTTGTTGTTAACGGAAGAAACCCCATTCTTGCCCACGAATTTCTTGGTGACGATGTTGAAGGCAAGGATTGCCTTATTATTGACGATATGATTTCCTCGGGCGATTCTATGATTGAGGTTGCAACAAAGCTTAAAGAGCTTAAAGCAAACCGAATCTTCATTTGCACAAGCTTCGGTCTTTTCTGCAATGGTCTTCAGGAGTTTGATAAAGCTTATGAAGCCGGCAATATCAACGGTGTTTTCACAACTAATCTTGTTTACAGAACTCCCGAGCTTCTTCAGAAGCCTTGGTATTTTGAGGTTGATATGAGTAAATATTGCTCACTTATTATCGACACTCTTAACCACGATTGCTCTGTTTCAAGTCTTCTTAACCCTGCTGATAAAATCAAGGCAAGGCTTCAGAAATACAAGGATGAACAAAAAAAAGAAGAGCTTTCTCTTTTTGACAACTAATTGATAATCACCATTCAACAATATTTTTTGTTGGATGGTGATTATGTTTTTATATACAAATACTTATTGACATCAGAATATAATTATAGTATTATTTACTATAAGATAATAAATCTCTATTTGGAGGCAATAATTATGATTAAACAAAGAAAAACTGGTAAGTTTATTTTCCTTAACATTATAACTCTCGGCATTTACGGTCTTTTCTTCTGGACCAAATGGACCAATGACCTTAACAGAATCTGCGACGGTGACGATAAAGAAAGCGGTCATTACATTCTTGTTTTCCTTCTTGATATTTTCAGCTTCGGCATTTATGCATTCGTTTGGAACTATCAGATGGTTGAAAGAATGTATCAGAAAGCTAAGGATTACAACATCACTCTCAAGCACGGCGGTATGTTTGTAATGATCTGGAGAATTCTTCCCATCGTTAGCAGCGTTTATAAAATCAAATATTTCAACAAGCTCGCAGAAGCTTACAATGCAACAGTTGAAGCTGCTCCCGCAGTAGAAGCACCTGCAGAAGAAGCACCCGAAGTTCCCGTTGAAGAAACAGTTGAAGCTGCTGAATAATTTAGTTTGTTACTCTATTGCCGTCCACCTTGGACGGCTTTTTTTGAAAGGTGATATTTATGAACATAAAGAAAACTGCTTCAATTCTTGCAGGTGCAGGAACAGGAGTTCTTATAGGTAAAGCCCTTAAGGGTAAAAAAATATGTCCTGTGTGCGTTGCAAAAAAGGCTTTTGCCGCAACTCAAGTTCATGTAGCAGATGTTGAAAAATATAATAATGGTGTTGCCCTTACGCCTCCGATGGGTTGGAGTAGTTGGAACACATTCAGAAACTCAATTGATGAAAAACTAATCAAAGATACTGCAGAGGCTATGAAGAAAGCAGGTCTTCTTGATGCAGGTTATCAATATGTAAACCTTGATGACTGCTGGCAAAGCTCAATGCGAACTGCTGACGGAAAGCTTCAGGGAGACCTTACCCGTTTCCCCAGAGGAATGAAACCTCTCATTGAAGAAATTAATGACTTAGGCTTCAAGGTTGGTCTTTACACCTCAAACGGAACAGGAACCTGCGAGGATTTACCTGCAAGCCTTTATAATGAAAAAGTTGACGCAGATACCCTTGCTGAGTGGGGCGTTGAATATTTCAAATATGACTTCTGCCATAATGAAGCTATCCCCACAATTGCACCCGCTCTCATTAAAATCACTCTCGGCAAGCCCGGAGAAGAGGATTTTATTGAAATGCAGGCTGAACACGGCATTGTCCTCAATGGTGCAAAAGTAGTCGCAGATGAAAAGGTTGAAAACGGCTATATGGTAAGTAATCTCTGCGGTGGCTTAGGAGAACTTCTTTTTGATAATATTGAAGCTCCCGAAGATGGTGATTACAGTCTTACTATGGTTTTCAGAAAAGGCGGTAATATGAGGAAATTCCTTGTTTGTCAGGTAAACAACGAAAAGGAATATGATTGCTACTTCCCCTCTTCAAAGGGCTTCACACCTGACGGCAGACTTCAGATTGTTGTAGCCCTCAAAAAAGGCTTCAACACCTTAAAATTCTATAATCCCGTTGCTTCCCGTATGGATTCTGCTCAGCGCCAATACACAAATATGGGCAGAGAGCTTCAGAGAGCGACTAAAGAATTTGCTGAGAAAAACGGCACACCCGAGAAGCCCATTTGCTATTCTATTTGCGAATGGGGAATGAATCAGCCTTGGAAATGGGGTGCAAAGGCAGGTAACCTTTGGAGAACAACCCACGATATCAAGCCATTCTGGGCATCAATGCTTGCAATTTATGAACAGAATGTGCGCCTTTATAAATATGCCCAAATTGGCGCATGGAACGACCCCGATATGCTCGAGGTTGGCGTGGGCAAGCTCAATATGGAAGAAAACAAAACTCATTTCACCCTTTGGTGTATGATGGCAGCTCCCCTTATTCTCGGCAATGATATAAGAAAATTCATCAACTCCGACGGTTCTGTTGATGAAGATAACAAGGTTCTCGCTATTCTTAAAAATAAGGACCTTATTGCCATTGACCAGGATAAAAGAGGTATTCAGGCAAAGCGCATTTTCACAGATGGCCTTAGCGATATTCTCGCAAAGCCCTTGGAAAATCACGAGCTTGCAGTTTGCCTTTTCAATAAATCAAACAAGCCCAAAGAAATGTCAATTTCTCTTGCAAAGCTTCATAGCGACCCATTTGTTGATTTACCAATTAAAACCTCCTATGAAGCAACAAATCTTTGGGAAAAGGAAACTTTCGGTTTAAAGGATAAAATTCAGGTTACTGTTGCTCCCCACGGAGTTGCAGTTTATAAAATTAAAGCCATTGATTAACAGGGGGTGCTTTTATGGATAGAAAAGAATTAAAGCAAGCAGGTAAAAATCTGTTTCAGAAAAACTATTGGTACAGCGTTTTAGTTGTATTTTTAATGTTTTTGAGCGGAACAGGAACAAGCTTTTCACCCAGCTTCAATTTTTCTTTTAACACAACAAGCTCAGGATATGCTTCTTTTGAAGATGCCTTTGGTGGTGGCGGAAACGCTGACTTTTTCTTTGATGAATTTATTCAAGAACCATTTTTTGCAATTTTTGTGTTTATTTTTGTTGTAGTAATTATCGTAGCATCTGTATTAGGTTACCTTATTTTTAACTCCTTCCGTTGCGGTGGTATAAGATATTTTCTAAAATCAAGAAAAAACCAGCCAGCACAGATTCACGAGGTATTCGAAAATTTAAAAGATAAAACAAATTTCAACATTGCTAAAGTGACATTCTCAAGAGATATTTCTATATTCCTCTGGATGTTAGTTTTCATCGTCCCGGGTATTGTTAAATCCTATGAATATTGGGCAATTGACTATATTCTTGCAGTACGCCCCGATATTGATAAGGACGAAGCAAAGCGTTTAAGCAAAATTCTTATGGACGGCAACAAGGCTGACCTTTTCGTGTTAAGCTTATCCTTTTATGGTTGGCTTCTACTTTCTATTTTCACAATGGGATTATTAAATATTTTTTATGTAAATCCTTATATGCAGGCAACATTCGTTGAATTCTTCTCGAAAATCCGCCTTGAAGCATTGGCAAAGGGTACAATCACCCCTAATGACATTCCCGATTACGAATTTATAGACCCTCAGATGCAGTATCAAGGACAATTCTATCAACAACCTAAAAATGTTGTTTACAGACCTGACGGTATGCCTATGGGTAATACGGTATATACTCAACAACCCCAACAACCCTTTGGTCAGCCTGTGCAACAACCTTTTGCACAGCCTATGACTCAACCCACCCCTCAAACTGTTGAACAACCCATTCCTCAACCAACTGAACCTGTAGTTGAAGCAGGCGAAGAAACACCGCCCGCAACAGAAGAATAAAAAACTAATAAAACAGCAGGAACTACAACTTAAGTTGTAATTCCTGCCTTTTCTTTTGTTCTGTGCTAAATATACAAACACTAAAAATTGTTGGATTTAGATACAGAAGACGGTTTTTAGACCGAACGCGTATGAGATACGCGGAGGGAGAAAAAACGGCTAAAAAGAAAATTCATTTTCTTTTGTTCTGTGCTAAATATAGCAATTTTAAGCGTCATACAATCCTAAAATAACAATACCAACAACCGCTATTGCAATCATAATGTAATGTTTAACTGAAAGCTTTTCCTTAAGGAAAATTCTACCCCAGATAACTGATGCTACGCAGTAAGCGGAAATAATGGGCGCTGCCATTGCAACATGCTCACTATCTGCAAGGGCATATATGTAAGCGAACTGACCTGCAGTTTCAAAAATTGCACCAACATATTTGGGTGCTTCCTTTTTGGGAAGATATTTTTGCTTTTTAATAAATTTAGTGTAAATAAAGCAAACAATACCGCAAGCAAGGAATGTAAGCTCATAGGCAACGTTTGCAACATCTTCATCAAGAGTTTCAAGCACCATGCTGTCTGCAAATGTTCCGAGTGCATCAAGCAAGCAATAAAGAAGCGGTAAAATAATAGCAAGTGCGCTCTTTGAATATTTATAGTTAGCTTTTTTCTGCCTTTCTATTCTTAATGATTCATCCTCTCTCGCTTCAACAAAGCCGAGACCGATAACGCCAAGGCAAACAAGAGCAACTGCAATATACTGAGCGGTTGCTAATTTATCACCCATTATAATGCAAAGCACAGCAACAAGTGCACCTGAGGAATTGCATATAGGTGAGGAAACGGAAAGCTCAATGTAACGAAGTCCAACGTAACCAAGTGCCATTGAAAGAATATAAAGTGCAGAAACAGGTAAATATTTAAGAAGAGAGCCTATGTCTATTGGTACGCCTTTTGCAAATATTTCATACAAAGCATGAAGACCCATAACCGCACCAACTGCGGTAACCATCTTCAGATGACTGTATTTGTCGGAATTATCTGCGCAACCGATTTTGGAAAATAAATCGGAACCGCTCCAACAAATGAGGGCGATAATTGAGAACCAAAACCACATATTAACTCCTTCTTTCTTTTCGGCGAGTGTTTCTGCTACCACTCTGCTTTTGTGGTATAAATTTGTTTTTTCTTTGAAAAAACGAGAAAATTATAACTCCAAATCAATCCCAATGCAACAAAAAACTACAAATTTTTCAAAATTTTTTCATTAAATATAATGACTATTTCATCAAAAAATAGTATAATGAAATCCAATTTTGTTAGGGTGGTGGAATTGTGAATAAACGCGAAATTCTTGATATGACAACAGGACCTTTTTTCAAAAAAATACTTATATTCTCCATTCCCCTTATGTTGACGGGTGTGCTTCAGCTTATTTACAACGCCGCCGATGTAATGGTTGTTGGTAGATTTGCAGGTAGTGAATCTCTGGCAGCAGTTGGCTCAACAAGCTCACTCATTAATCTTATAGTAAATCTTTTTGTTGGTCTTTCAACCGGTGCAGGTGTTGTTACTGCAAGGCATATCGGTGCAAATCTCGGAAACAGAATTCACAAAAGTGTTCACACTGCAATGGCAATAAGCGTTGCTTCGGGAATCGCTGTGGGGCTTTTCGGATTTTTTCTTTCGGGTAAATTTCTTCAGCTTATGGGAACTCCCGAAAATGTTTTACCCCTTTCAACCCTTTATTTAAAAATCTATTTTTTAGGCGCACCCGGCTCCCTTATTTATAATTTCGGTGCATCAATTGTACGTTCCACAGGTGACACAAAGCGACCGCTTTTCATTCTCGGCTTCACAGGAATAATAAACGTTGTTCTCAATTTGATTCTTGTAGTATTTTTCCATTTGAATGTTGCAGGCGTTGCAATTGCCACAATTGTTGCTCAATATATTTCTGCAGTCCTCATTGTTTTAAGGCTACAACACCTTGAAAATGCCTGCAGATTAAATATCAAAAAGATAAGGCTTTATAAAGAAGAGTTAAAAGATATTATAAAAATTGGCTTACCCGCCGGGTTGCAAAGCAGTCTTTTCTCCTTCTCCAATGTTCTCATTCAGTCCACTATAAACTCCTTCGGCTCAGTTGCAATGGCGGGAAACACAGCGGCACAAAATGCCGATGCTATTATCTATACCTGCACCAATGCCTTCAGTCAGGCAGCAATGACCTTTACCTCTCAGAATATCGGTGCAAGAAAATATGAGAATCTCCGCAAGGTTTATTTCACGTGCTTGGGCTTTGCACTCTCTTTCAGCATAGTTTTAGGTGCAATCGGTATTCTTTTCCCTGAAGAGATTATCGGTATTTTTACGACCGAAGCAGATGTTATAGAAGTAGGAAAGCATAGGCTTTATATAATGATGGCAAGCTATTTCTTATGCAGCCTGATGGATGTTTCCGGTTGCCAGATCAGAGGTATGGGAAAATCTCTGGAACCAATGATAATAACCCTTTTAGGTACCTGTGGACTTCGAATTCTATGGCTTTATACAGGCTTCCCCTTAAGGAAGGAGCTTTGGAACTTATATATTTCTTACCCGATTTCATGGGGAATAACCTTTATAGCGTTCCTTATATGCTTCTTTGTTTATGAAAAACGCATTAAAAAAAGTCGCAGTTAGTAAACTGCGACTTTTTATTTTGCAAATTATTTAATATCAACTCCACCAAAAATGCAATTGGCGTGAACGAATATTGTGTGGGGATTCTCAGGCGAGTTTTTATGCTCCTTGCTATCAACCCCACCGAAAATTGAGGTTGAATGAACCTTAACATTAACCCCCTCGGGAACATATATATCAATACCGCCGAAAATTGCATTAGCTTTAATTACGCAGTCCTGCTCAATAAAAGCACCTCTCAAATCGCAGTCAACACCGCCGAATACTGCATTAAGCTCTGTTCCGTAAAACATTTCTCCGGAGAAATTTGCCTGAGCACCTGAAAATGTTGCTCCGAATTTTTTAGTATCCCCACCGTTTATTACAATGTTTTCCATTACCTTTTGGCTTTTGTTTTTAAACAATCCGCCGAAAATCATTTTAAGACCAACTGCAACAATAATCACGGGAAGTCCCAATTTCCAAAGCATTGAAAAGTCTAGAATATCCTGACAGCACAAAAGAAGGAAAACGCCCAAAGCCAGACCTAAAATATTGCTGTACTTATCTTTTGATGTAAAAATTCCTATAAAGCAAGGAATAATTATGAAAAGAGTCCACCAACCCTCAAAGAAAATATCAATATCCGTAATTTCAAGGGCATTAAGGGCAACAATCACACCAACTGCAACAAGAACAATACCCCATATAATGTTTTTAAATTTTTTCATTGAAATGCCTCCCTTTGCATTTTATTCATCTTCAACCTGATATTTAACATCCTCGAACTGCATTGTAACCTGTTCGCGAGTAAATCCATCAAGCTCATATCTGTCTGAATAGTAATTGTATTTATCGATTGTAAAAGTAGAATCGGGTTTGCAGGTAATCATATTGCAGCCTCTTTGGGAACCTTCTTTTGCAATGCCTATGTATGCAATGTAATCTATGCTGTAGCCACAGCTGAATGTGATTCCCTTGTATTCGGCAGTTAAATTGTTATAGTGATCGTGACCTGTGTGCATAGCCTTTGTTGAGTCTAATTCCAGCATTTTCTCAAAAAGCTTATCCTCGCCAAAACCGCAGAAAACTCTTCTTCCGCCCTCACCTATTATACCATCGATATATTTAAAATCTTCAGTATCTTTAAAATCATTTTCAACAAATTCGTTCCATGCATCTTTCAATTCAACCAAAGGAATATGGAAGAACGCCTGACTTTTTACTACATCAGCACTTTTATCAATTCTCTTGTTTTCGCTGTTCATTCGTTTGATTTCAGACTCATACCATTCAACCTGATTATCGTGAATATTATCATAAGTTCCCTTCCAGCTTGTAATCATACGGTCATCCACATAGGAGAGAGAGTCAATCATAATCAAGCCTTGAGTAATAATACCCTTTGAGTTTTTCACCTCAATCACATGGTTACCCTGTCCGTCGACATCCTCAGGACCTTTACTAAACAAGCAATATTTATAATTCTCATTTGTATAAAAGTCTGCAACAGCTTCTCTGTCAAAATAAGAATAAGGCTCAGCGTCGTGATTACCGAAGGTTACAGTCCAATAAACCCCAAGGCTTTCCATAAGATTTGCAAACACCTTTGCACTTGTATAGTTATTGAATGTTCCTGCCTGGAACGGCACCGGGTAAGAAATATCACCCGTTATAACAACCAAATCGGGTTTTTCTTTCGTAATCATAGTGGCAACGGCATTAAGCGATTTTTTATCGCTGCCATGGCACATCCAACCGCTACCGATATGAACATCAGTAAGCTGCATAACCTTAAAATCTTCATCGGTAGTAAAATACCAATAGCCATTTTCATCTTTTTCGGGAACAAGCTGATTTTCAATTTCAACCTTGTTATATGAGCTTCCGAATTTCAAAAGATTTTTTGTTAATGCAAAATTCACAACTGCGGTTACAACTGCAATAGCAACAACCACTAAAAGAAAAACAAGAAAAAACTTTTTTCCTTTTTCGCATTTACATTTTGCCATAAAACCACATCCTTTATTTTAGAATATCATAAAAATTTAAACTTTTCAACATTATTGCATTTACCTGTTATTTAAAGTATAATGAACACATTAAAACTCTGTGAAAAAGGGTGGTAAAATGAAAAAAGAAAATACGACCTTAAAAAACGCTGTATATGTTTTATTAGGTGCACTCCTTATGGGTCTTTTATGGCGTGTTCGTGGTGAACACGGTTGGGGCTCATCCTGGGGGCTTTTAAACGCAGGCTTTGTTTTCACAATGTTTATTGTTGTAATTAAGGGAAGCCGACAGAAGCTTGATATTGGTTGGCTTTCTCTTACTGCTTTAAGCTTTATGCTCACAACTCCCGGTTGGGGCACTCTTTTAAGCCAGATAACAGGAATTATTTATGATGCAGAGGATTGGTTCAACGGTGGTAGTGATGTTTATACCTCTGTTGGCTCTGCTGTTTTCCTTATGCTTTGCCTCGGATTTGGGCTTGCCTCTCTCTTTGGTATTATGCTCGGTAGAGGCTTCAGCGAAAAGCAATGGAAAATCAAAGATATTGTAATTCTTTTAGCAGTTTTCTATATAACTGATTTAATTGCAACTGCGGTTATTTCTCCCTTCATTTTAAATGCAGTTCAGCCTGAAGCAGCTGAGCTTTTTGAAAAAGGCTTGGAAATTCAGAATATTGATGGTTCTGCATATCAAGTATATATGGAGCATTTCAAGGATGTTTCCTGGGCAAAGAAAATTGACGGTGGAAGGAATTATTTCCAATCCTGCGATGTTATCACCGCAACAATTAAAGCTATCACATCTCTTTTAGCAGTACGCTTCATCATCAAAGATAAGGTTTCTGCTAAAACAGGTTTAGTAGTTTGCTCTGCTTTCGCAATTGGTATCACCGTTGCCGACCTTTTCTTCTATTTCGGAAACGGCGGTTACCATGAACTCCAGGAAAGCTATCTTCCCGAATTTTTCTATGCATGGGGGTGCTGGGAGTATTTCACAGGCTTTATAGCAGGCGGTATTATTACTGCTTTCATTTTAAAACTCAAACCTGAAAAAGATGTTCCCGAACTTGCATTTTCAAAAGTAAAAGAAAAGCCCAAAGCAATTCTTACTTTCATTATCGGAACTCTCTTTATTATAGGCGTTAATATCGTAAGACCCGTTCTTGTAAGATATGAAGACTCCGATTATATGATTATTGCAACAATAATTGCAATTTTATATGCAATTGTTATGGTTGTTGCCATAACAAAAGGCTATGGCTTTAATGCTTCAAAAATTCATATTGAAAAATATTATGCATACCTTTTACTCTTCTTTGTTACATATATAGAAATTGTATATCTTCTTATTGGTACACCTGACTGCACTCATCTTTTCAGAAACTCAGGCTTTCAGCATACTATGGCAATTCTTTCTGCTGCTGTCATAATAGTATGGATAATATTCAACAACCAAAAGCTTTTACAAATAAAAGGTAAATAAAATGGAATTTAAAGAATTTTTAAAAAACGCTTCACGCGTAAAACCAAGTTCAAATCAGTTAAGGCATTTAAGAGAAACCCCCTTTTATGCCTTTGTGCATTTCAGCCCTAATACCTACACAAATCTTGAGTGGGGTGACGGCACAGAAGACCCTGCCATATTTAACCCTACTGAGCTTGACTGCGAGCAATGGGCAAAAGCTATTAAGGCTGCAGGAATGAAGGGAATGGTGCTTACCGCAAAGCATCACGACGGCTTCTGTCTCTGGCAAACAAAATACACCGAGCACTCAATGAAAAACAGTCCCTATAAAAACGGCAAGGGTGATATTGTAAAAGAGGCTTCAGATGCCTGCAGAAAATACGGGCTGAAATTTGGCTTCTACCTCTCCCCTTGGGATAGAAATTCACAATACTACGGCACAGATGAATATAACACATATTATAAAAACCAGCTTACCGAGCTTTTAACAAATTACGGTGAGATTTTCTATGTATGGTTTGACGGTGCTTGCGGTGAGGGTCCCAACGGTAAAAAGCAGGTTTATGATTTTGAAGGTTTTGTTGAGCTTATAAACAAATATCAACCTCAGGCAAATATTTTCCACGACACAGGAACAATCCGTTGGTGCGGTAATGAAGCCGGTATTGCTCCCTTTGCCCAATGGGCAGTAGTACCAATGGAGCTTTGCCCGATGAATGAGCCTCAAACAAATGGGCCTTTAATAGATGGTAGTCTTGAATTTTTATATAATACCGATATTACAATCGGTAGTTTACAACAGATTATGTATTCAAAAGGACTTGTTTTTGCCCCCTCTGAAACAGATATGTCCATAAGACCCGGTTGGTTTTATCACGAAAACGAAGAGCCTCATTCATTGGAAAGACTTTTTACCACTTATCTTCGCACGGTAGGAAACAACTCCACCTTTAACCTTAATATACCCCCGATGCCAAACGGCAAATTTGACCCGAGAGATTTGGAAAGGCTTCACCAATTGGGTGAGCTTATCAGAAGTGAATTGGGAACAAATTTAGCAGAGGGTATTGATTTCCAGGCCCTTAAAGGCTTCGGTGAAACTCAGCCCGAATATTTACTTAAGCTGAATAAAAAAGAAAATATAAAATACATTGAGCTTGCCGAGAGAATAAGTGATGGACAGAGGGTTGAAAGCTTCACAATTCTTGTTAAAAACAATGACGATTTGTGGCAGAATATTTCTCAGGGAACAACTATAGGAAGCAGAAAAATCTTAAAGATTGATAATTTCGAAACCGATGAAATCAAAATCCGAATCACCTCTTCAAGAGACGTGCCGGATATTGAATCGATTAAGGTTTATTAATAATTCATATTGACATATAAAGCCAATATATCGTAAAATAAGTTTGTTATTTAATACTTTTAAGGAAGGTAATAATTATGATTAATATGCCTCAGGTTAAATTAGGTATTGTGGCAGTTTCCCGTGACTGCTTTCCTATGACTCTTTCCGAGGGCAGACGTGCTGCTATCGTGAAAGAATATGCAAAATACGGCGAAATTTATGAATGTCCCGTTTGCATTGAAAATGAAAAAGATATGCTTAAAGCCTGCGAAGATGTAAAAAATGCCGGCTGTAACGCTCTTGTTATTTATCTTGGTAACTTTGGTCCAGAATCAGCAGAAACTCTTCTTGCAAGGCATTTCGGTGGTCCCGTTATGTTCTGCGCAGCTGCAGAAGAAAGCCAGAACGACCTTCTTGACGGCAGAGGCGATGCTTACTGTGGCGTTCTCAATTTGAGCTACAACCTTAAATTAAGAAACATCAAAGCTTACATACCCGAATATCCCGTTGGTGACGCAGCAGATTGCGCTAAAATGATTAGCGAATTTGTTCCGGTTGCAAGAGCAATTCTCGCTCTCAAAAATCTTAAAATCATTTCTTTCGGTCCTCGTCCTCAGGATTTCCTCGCTTGTAACGCTCCCATTCAATGCCTTCACGATTTAGGCATTGAAATCGAAGAAAACAGCGAGCTTGACCTTTTCGCATCCTTTAATGCCCACGCATGCGATGAAAGAATTCCCGCAGTTGTTAAGGATATGGAAAACGAGCTTGGTGCAGGTAATAAAAAACCCGAAATTCTTGAAAAGCTTGCTCAGTACGAGCTTACTCTTCTTGATTGGGTTGAAGCTCACAAGGGTTCAAGAGAATATGTTGCTATCGCAGGTAAATGCTGGCCCGCATTCCAGACAGAGTTCAAATTCGTTCCCTGCTATGTAAACAGCCGCCTTGCATCCCGTGGTATCCCCGTTTCCTGCGAGGTTGATATTTATGGCGTTCTTTCCGAATATATCGGTGCTTGCGTAAGTAACGACGCAGTTACACTTCTTGATATTAACAACTCTGTTCCTCGCGATATGTATAATGCAGAAATCGCAGGCAAAACACCTTATAGTTTCACAGATACATTTATGGGCTTCCATTGCGGTAATACCCCTGCTTGTAAGCTTTCATTCTGCGAAATGAAATATCAGAAGATTATGGCAAGAGCTCTTCCCAAAGAGTTCACAAACGGTACTCTTGAGGGTGACATCGCTCCCGGTGATATTACATTCTTCCGTTTGCAGTCCACTGCAGACAGCAATCTCCGTGCCTATGTTGCTCAGGGTGAGGTACTCCCCGTTGCAACCCGTTCCTTCGGTGGTATCGGTGTATTTGCAATCAACGAAATGGGCAGATTCTATCGCCATGTGCTTATTGAGGGTAACTTCCCCCACCACGGTGCAGTTGCTTTCGGTCACCACGGAAAAGCACTCTTCGAGGTATTCAAATATCTCGGTGTTGAAAACATTGGTTATAACCAGCCCAAATCTCTCCCCTATAAAACAGAAAATCCTTTTGCTTAAAACAACTAATCCCCGGAACAAGTTTCAAACTTGTTTCGGGGATTTTTCTTTATTCTACATATTCATTTCCCGGCTCATCCATAAGAGTCATTTCAGCATATCTTACACCGGAAAGGTTTTTAGTTGAGTCAGGTCCAACAATACCTTTAATATCAACCCAAGTACCGTCTTCAGGAACTTCAACATCCTCTTGGAAAATAACCTCAATAGGTATCATATCTGCTGATAATTCGCCTTCTTTATGGTCATGTTCGTGGTTGTGACCTTCGTGGGCAAGAGTTCTGTAAACCCAATATTGAATTGCACCACCGGAGTATTCTCTTGTTATAAACATACCCTGAAGATGAATTTCTGCACCGCCGAAAGCGGCATACTCTTCTTCATCATCAGTTTGATAAGATTGGTCAAGAGTTGTTATCCAATAATAGAAATTATCATCTGTTACTTCAATTTTAACCTTACTCTTATCTTCGTGAGATCCACCGTCTTTTTCAATTTTTTCAAGAGCGGCTTCAACGGAGTCTCTTTCTTCAAAGAATGCCTGTTCAAGCTGTTCCATTCTTTCGTTTTCAAGTTTTGTGTTATACCAACCTGCAAAAATAACGGCAACAACACCAACTGCAAACACAGCAAGGATACAAAGATTAATTTTAGTAACCTTTTTTCTGAATTCTAAATCGGCATAATCTTTTCTGCTCATACCCTCAGGAATAATTTCCTTTTTGGGAGCTTTTTTATTTTTAGCCATAACAAAACTCCTTAGCCTTTGAAGAACTGGGGAAGATACTCCTTATGTGCCTCTTTCATCTCTTCATAACAAGATTTTGCCTGAGCGAAATCACCGCAAAGAGGATGAAGCATAAGAGCGTTCATAGCATCCTCATCGGAGCCCTTCATTGCTGCTTCAACAGTATATTTCTCATAGGATTTAACTGTTCTCATAAGGCTGATAATATGGCGATTGTTGAATTCACCAATCTGAACGGGCTTTGCACCGTCTTTACCGATAACTGCTGCAATTTCAACAATATCGTCATCATCCATAAATTTAAGAGTACCGTTGTTTTTGATGTTAACAACGTGAACATCCTGCTTATCATTTGCAATAGAATCAATAAGAGAAACTGCTGCAAGCGAATATTTATAGCCACCACGCTGTTCAAGAAGAGCAGGCTTAATAACAAGCTCATTATCGCTGTAAAGCTCAAGAAGCTGTTCTTCAATTTCCATACAAACCTGAGCACGGCTCTTTGAACCCTGCTTTAAGTGAGCAAGCTTTGCTGCACGTGAATAGTAATACTGAAGATACGATGAGGGGAAGCCCTTGCAAGCAGCAAGGCATTCCATATCAAAGCCGTCATCGTGAATATTCTTCATAACTGTGGGAGCAAAATTATCGTCAAAAATTGTATCAAATTTCTCTTCACCGTTTACTTTAACGGATGTAATCCAGCTAAGATGATTAAGACCGAGATAGGTAATATCTGCATCTTCGCCAACTGCTGCTTTAACATCATCAATCATAGCAATAGGAACATTGCAAAGACCCATTGTTTTAACGTTTGTATGGTTAATAAGGAACTCAGAAATAATGCCTGATGGATTTGTAAAGTTAATAAGCCAAGCATCAGGGCAGATGGCTTCAATTCTCTCTGCAATATTTTTCATAACAGGAATTGTACGGAGTGCTTTGAAGAAACCACCGATACCGGTTGTTTCCTGACCAATAAGGTCGTGCTTGAGAGGAATTGATTCATCAATATGACGGCAAGGAAGCTTACCGACACGAATCTGGGTAACAACGAAATCTGCACCCTGCAAAGCAAGGTCAAGGTCGTCTGTCATAATAACTTCGCAATCAATACCCGCACTTTTAAGCATACGAACGCAAAGACCGCCAACAATAGTGCGTTTTCTTTCGTCAATATCCATAAAAGCAACTCTTTTAAGCTTAAGAGAATCCTTTGCTTCAATAAAACCATAGATAAGCTCTGGGCAATATGTACTACCTGAACCGATAACGGTTAAATTAATTTCTTTCATTTATTTCAAGTCCTTTCAAAGTATAAAGTACTGTTTTTATTAGTCTTCAAGAAGCCAGTTGATGCAGCCTGTAACGGGTGCACAGTTAAGCTTAATAAAATTAAACTTTCTGCCTGTTCTTTCTGCAACAAGCTCTGCCATTCTGTCAGTATATTTTTGCGAGGGAAGCTTTGTGTGAATTGAGCCTGAAAGAACAACATTGATTTCATCACCAAAGTTCATTCCGTTAACGTGACCGCAGATAAAATCTGCACCTCTCTGAGCCATTTCTTCAATAACCTTAAGTGCTTCTCCATCTCCATTGTTTGCTGCTTCAAAGAATGAAACAATAAGCATTCTGAGGAAATCCTCACCTTTTTCTTCATCCTCGAGAACTGCAATTGCATCAAGGAGCGTTGCCCTATCCTTAATTCCTGCTTTTTCGCCCATCAAAGCGGTAATCTGTGATTTAACTTTACCAAGGCAAAGCTCGTCATACATAATCTTAAAAGCCTGAGAGCCTACCCAGTGACCATTACCCTTGTCACCTGAAAGTACATCAAAACCACCAATCTGAAGCATATTGCCATCATTATCAAGGCAGTTACAGCAAGTACCTGTACCACAGTTATAGCCAATACCTGCACCTGCGCCAACACCTGCTTTTATAACAATAAAGCCATCGTTATAAATTCTTGCACCTGTAATGCCGAGTTTACCGAGTTCAACCTGCATTTCATCGTGCTGATAAGGATGGTCGATACCTGCAAGACCCATTAGAATACCGCTGATATCATCAAATTTAAGGTTTGCTTTATCTAAAAGACCTTTGATACCACCTGCAATAATGCCTGCTGCCTGAGGAATTGCACCCTCAAGATTTTCATGGTTTGAGCCTTCAGTTTCATTCTGCGCAATTACATTTTTGTTTTCATCAAAAAGGGCAAATGCGGTTTTTGTTCCGCCACCGTCAACACCGATATAATATTTCATATTTATTCCTCAACTTTCTCGAAGCATTCATCGCAAACTTCTTCAAGGCAATACATACCTCTGCGGAAATCTTCTCTGTCAATCCATTTTCCGTTTGTGAAATCCGGAACGGGAACGGGAGCGCCACCCATTGCAACGGACTGCTCTGAAAGGCAAGTAATTACCATCCAAGCCGCAGTATCATAAACGTCAATGGGAGGTTTCTCGCCCTCATAAACTGCATCAACAAAAGCTGAAAGAACGAGGTAGTCCATACCGCCGTGACCTGCTTTAATTCCGCCTTTTTCATAAGCAACCCATAAAGGATGCTCATATTTCTCTCTCCAGGGCTCAAAGTCATCCCATTCGTGAGTCCAGCTCTGATGCTCTGTATGAGTGCCGTCAATATAAATTCTGCCTTTTCCGTCTTCGGGTTCGGAATAGATACCCTTTGTACCCTGAACTTCATAGTCACGGGTATAAGGACGAGGAAGAGTACAATCGTGAGTTAATTTAATTGTTTCTCCTCCTGCACATTTAATAATTGTTGTAACAATATCACCGCATTTGAAATCTGTGTTATAAAGGTCATATTCTTCGCCTTTATTATCTTTAATCCACTGATGAAGACCTCTTGCCTTGCTTGCAACAGAGTTAACAGTTAAGAAACGGTTACCTCTGTTAATTCTGAGAGCTTTAGAAATCGGACCTAACTGATGAGTGGGATAAAGCTCGCCGTTTCTGTTCATAAAGTTAAAGAGTCTGCCGTGGATATTTTCTCTGCCGAGAGCAATTTCATCACGTAAATCGTGGCGGTAACCGCCTTCCATATGTACGATTTCGCCGAAAAGACCTTGACGAATCATATTGAATACTGCCATTTCGTTACGGCAATAACAGCAATTTTCAAGAAGCATACAGATTTTGCCTGTTTCTTCGCTTGTTCTTACCATCTGCCAGCATTCTTCAACTGATGCAGCACCGCCAACCTCTGTTGCAACATGGCAACCTGCTTTCATTGCATCAACTGCAATTCTTGCGTGAGTAATCCAGGTTGTTGCAATAACAACTGCATCAAGGTCTTCCTTTTCAAGCATTTCTTTGTAATCAAGATAAGCGTGAACGGGGTATTCTTTGTTGTTTGCTTCTTCAACAATTTCAATACCTCTTTCAGCTCTTTCGGGAATAAGGTCGCAAACTGCAGGAACCTTAACACCCTCTACCTGCAAAAGAAGTCCCAACATACCTGAGCCTCGTCCGCTGATACCGATAAATCCGATATTTGCACTTGTTTTTCTCATTGTAATCACGTCCTATGTGAAATATATTCATAATCTATATAATATTAACATATTACATTTATATTTGCAATAAAATACCAAAGAAAACCCTGTAAAAAACACAAAAAAACACCCTATCTGAAAAGATAGGGTGAGTTTCTGCAATTTAATTATTGCTCAACAGGATAAACGCTAACTTTCTTGCGGTCTCTGCCAAGACGCTCGAAGCGAACCTGACCGTCAATAAGTGCAAAAAGTGTATCGTCTTTACCCTTACCAACATTTGTACCGGGGTGGATTTTTGTGCCTCTCTGTTTTACAAGGATGTTACCTGCAAGAACATACTGACCGTCTGCTCTTTTAGCACCGAGTCTTTTGGATTCGGAATCACGGCCGTTACGAGTTGAACCCATACCTTTTTTATGAGCAAATAACTGGATATTGATTTTAAGCATTCGTTACACCTCCGTAGTTATCGTAACATTTTTGGGATATTGCTTTTTGAGTTCATTGATATGAAGCTCCAAACCAAGCAATAATTCTTTCGTTTTTTCTGCGCTTTCTTCGGGAACTCTCAAGGTCATTTCCCCATCTTCCATAACATCAACATCTGCATCGATTTTCATTATATCAATGATAGTATTAGCAGTCATATATGCGACAGATGAAATTGCGGCGCAAACTATATCGCTACCATGAGCGGCATAACCTGCATGACCTTTAAAAGAAAAACCTGAAGGCACACCATTTTCAGAATGAAAAAATTTTACATTAATCATTGATTATGCATTAATAGCTGAAATTTCAACCTTTGTATAGGGCTGTCTGTGACCCATTTTACGTTTTTCATTCTTTTTGGGTTTGTAGGTAGCAACAACGACCTTTTTGCCCTTACCGTTTTTGATAACTTTTGCTTCAACAGAAGCACCATCAACATAAGGAGCACCAACTTTGATGCCGTCGTCTGCACCAACAGCGATAACCTTATCGAAGGTTATAGTGGAATCAGCTTCAACCTCGAGCTTTTCGATGAAAATAACATCGCCGCTCTGAACTTTGTACTGTTTTCCGCCTGTTTCGATGATTGCGTACATAGATTTTTACCTGCTTTCTTTCAGTCTCGCTAACAAGGCACACCATCTGTTTCAGGTGTTTATGGACGCACCTATAGCATCCGCCCTTAATATGCGGCAAATGGTATTTTAGCAGAAGAGTTACTCTTTGTCAAGAGAAATTACATTTTTTTACAAGTTTTTTATCAGTCGCCAGTCGCCAGCAAATAGCAAGTAGCAACACCGTAAGGTACAGGCTTGCCTGTACCGTCAAACAAAGTAAAAGTATTGCGAATTCCTATCCCTCTTTTTTGCGAAGCAAAAAGGAGTGGAACCACCGAGGTAGTGGGTGGTACATAATTTGTTCCTTACAATTTACAATACATATCCTGAGCTTGTTTATGTTCTTTTGTTATGAAACCAAGCATTTTCTTATCTTATATTGTTTACAGATACTTCTGCATATAAACGATACTCTGATATGTACCATCCTTAAGCTTATATACATTTGGCTTTTCGGATACAATTTCAAAGCCGAACTTTTCATAAAGTGCTTTTGCTCTTTCGTTGCCCTTAGTAAATTCCAACTCCATAAAATCTATGCCACCACGTTCAGTTGCAGTATTTACAAGTTCTTGGAACATAGCAGAGCCTAACCCTAAATTCCAATATTTTTGGCGGAGGGCAATTCCTACCGATGCTCTGTGGCAGGTTTTCATACCTGTCTTGAAAGTAACGTCGCATATACCTGCAATTTCATCATTCACTTTGCAAATCAATACGAATGAGTTTTTAGATTCACGAACACCTCTGACCCACTCTGATTCACCCTCTACGCTAACACTTTTCCACTCTTCTTTATATCTTACGAGGAATTTAGTTTCACCGCTTACAGCAGCCATTAAATCAACAAGCTCAGCAGCATCAGAAATTTCAGGAGTTTTTAATATGGCTTCTACGCCATTTTTCAATATAACTTTCTTTTCTTCAAATATCATTTCAATCCACCATTTTCATTTAAAAACAAATCAACAATTCATTTCCCTTTCAAAGTCCTCAGGTAGCTCTGCAGTAAAGGTTAATTCTTCATTTGTTATAGGGTGAAGAATTTTGACTTTATAACAATGAAGAGCTGCTCTTTTTATGTTATCGGTTACCCTCGCACCATACATTTCGTCACCAATAAGAGCGTGACCGATATGAGCACAATGAACTCTTATCTGATGAGTTCTTCCCGTAATGGTCTTAATTTCTAATAATGTTTTACCATCAAAGCTTTTCAAGGCTTTCCACTTGGTTATTGCTTCGTCCCCCTGCTCACCAACAGAACGAATGGTTTTATTCATATCAGGTCGGTAAATGGGAGCATTAACTGTATCCTCCCCCTCTAAAACGCCCTCAGCTAAAGCTATATATGTTTTATCAAGGTTACCGTTCAGTTTTGATGCAACAAAAGCATTTTTTGCAAAGACCATAACCCCTGATGTTACCTTATCAAGTCTGCCAACCGCTCTTGCAACAAAGTTATCGTTACCCTTATTTTTAAGATATGCGGCAACTGCGTTGCAAAGAGTTCCGTTTGGGTGGTTTCTTGTTGGGTGAACAGATACCCCTGACGGCTTGTTTATAATGAGTAAATCTTCGTCTTCATATATTATCGTTAATTCTGTTTCCCATAGTAAAGGAGCTTCAGTTTTTTCAGGAAGAAAAATTTCTATTTTATCTTCCGTTTTAACCTTATCAACAACTCTGCTTTCTGTTCCGTTTACGAAAACAGATTTCGGGGTGTGGCGAAGTGTCTGAATTATGCGGGTAGATACCCCAACACCCTCTCGTAAAAAATAATAAAGTGGTGTTCCGTTGTACTCTTCTGAAACTGAATATTCAATTTTTCTCAAAACACCACACCTTTGTTAAGAATTTGAACAAATGAATATGCAAATGTATATACATTGCTCGAAAAAAGTCGAATGTTCAAAACTTTGTCAATGTAAAGTCAGTTACTTTACGCGTTTTTTCCTTTTTAGAATTTTAAAAAGCTCCAAACCCGTAGTTGTTGACATTTTAGACACAGTTTTGAACATTGTCAAGTTATCTGCTTTACAGTTTTTCCATTCATTTCCAACTGTAATAAATGAATAAAGTTTGTTTTAAATCATAAAATATGCAATTTTTTCAGTATATAAACTTATTTTATTGCATATTCAAATACTTTTCTTTCTTTAAACCTTGCAACGAAATCGAAGCCTGCTTCACGAGCCATTTCATAAGCTCTCGGAATACCAAAGCCGATGCGCTCTGCATAGTGAGAATCAGAGCCAACGCTGACAAGTCTGCCACCCAATTCTTTATATCTTTTAATAGTATCAATATCGGGAGCAGGCTTGTTGATGGGGTATTTAAGACCACCCATATTAATTTCCAAAGCCTTATCCTTTTCTGCGCAAAGCTTTAAGATTTCATCAATCTTTTTAGAATATTTATTTATATCTTCAACATAACCGCAAAGGTTATAAATATATCTGAAGGGATATGTAATATGAGCAAAAATTTCAAAATTACCCCACTGAAGCATCTGCAAAAGCTCATCAAAATACTCATTCATCAAAGCTTCAACATCATATCCGTCAAAGGTAGTAAAATCATAAAAATCAGGCTTACCTCTTAAATTATGAATGGAGCCGATTATAACATCATAGTCACTTTTATTCACAATTTCTTCTGCAAGCTCTGGAACATAGTGAGGCTGAGCAAGCTCAATTCCCTTGAGAATTTCAATTTTACCTTCAAAAGCCTTCTGTGCCTTTGAAACCTCACGGAAGCTGCGTTCTGCCCTTTTATCAAAGCCATCCTTATAAAAAACATCAACCTCACAATGGTCAGTGAAAGCAACAATCTGAATACCGTTCTGCGCTGCAACCTCTGCCATATATTCCACAGGATGATTACCGTCCTGAGAGCTGTCGGTATGAGTATGTAAATCAATAATTTTTATATTATCCATTTTCAAAACCTTCTTTCAAACAAGTATAATATCATATTTTTCTGCAAAATAACAGACCTTACAACAAAATATATAAAAATAAATGTCTTTTAAAATATGAATATATGTGTTAAAATAATTCTGTTGAAAGGAGTGGCAATATGAAGCTCACTTTAAAAGCAAATTCAAAAATTAATCTTCTTTTAGATATAACAGGTGTCAAGAAAAATGGCTACCATAAGCTTTTCACCATTATGCAGTCTATAAGCCTTGGTGATATTATCACAGTTGAAAAAACTGATGGCGAGGAAATCACCATTTCCTGCGATACTGAGGGTGTACCAACAGACAAAAGGAATATTGTATATAAATGCGCAGAAAAATTTTTCGATTATGCAGATATAAAAGAACACAAAGGTATTCATATTAATATTGAAAAGCATACCCCGTTTTGTGCAGGTATGGGCGGCGGAAGTGCCGATGGTGCGGCAGTTCTCGTTGCTCTTAATAAAATATTCAACACCAATTATTCTGAAAAAATCCTTTGCAGGATTGGTGCAAAGGTTGGAGCAGATATTCCATTCTGCATTGTTGGCGGTACTGCTTTAGCTCTTGATACAGGCGCTATTGTTGCTCCCCTGCCCGATTTAGAAGGATACCACATTGTTGTTGTAAAACCAAACGACGGAGTTTCCACGAAAGAGGCCTACGATGCGGTTGACAGTCTTGAATATATGAAGCACCCGAAAAACGAGCAAATGCTTGAATTCTTTGCTGACGGTGATTTTGAAAACGGACTTAAGCTTTGCAGTAATGTTTTTGAACAAGCCTTTGATATAAACGGCAGAGTTGATATTAAAGATATAATGAACAAGAATGGTGCTGTAGCATCTTGTATGACGGGCTCAGGCTCTGCAGTTTACGGAATTTTTGAGAAAGAAGAAAATGCAGAAAAGAGCATAGGTTTACTTAAAGAAAATTTCGAAAACATCTATCTTTGCACACCCGAAAAAATCGGAGTGGAAATAATTTCCGAAGAAAACTGAATAAACAGATAAAAAACCGTCCAAAATCATTTCAGAAATGGAAGGACGGTTTTTATTATGTCAATTTTCAAATACAAAGCTTTTAATGAGCAAAAAGATAAAATTTTATTATCCATTACAGCTATAGCAATTTCTCTTTATATGGCATTTTCCTGCACTTATTTCACAGCGTCCGCAGGCACAGTAAAAGAAGATGTTGTCAGACTTCATATTCTTGCAAACAGCAATTCAAAAGCTGACCAAGAGGTTAAATTAAAGGTTCGTGACGCACTTTTAGAAACCAATGCAAGCATTTTAAGTGACAATGTCACCAAAGAAAATGCAAAAAAACATTTTGAAGCTTCAAAAGAAATTCTTTTAAAAACTGCAAAAGAAACTCTAAAAGAAAATGGTTTTAATTATAATGTAAAAATCACCTTGCAAGAAGAATATTTTGAAACAAGAAATTACGGCAACCTTACATTTCCCGCAGGGCAATATACCGCTTTAAAAGTAGTTTTAGGCGAAGGTGAGGGTAAAAATTGGTGGTGCGTTATGTTTCCGCCTTTGTGCGTGCCTGTGGCAGACGGAATTGAAACAAACGAATCCACCGCCGATTATTTAACCGAAAGTGGTGAAAAAATAGTCAACGGTGGAGAGAAGTATATTGTTAAATTTAAGATTTTGGAAATTTATGAAGAATTACGTAACAAGTTAGGAGTGAGGAACTAAAGTGGCAAGTTGGAAGTGGCAAGTGGCAAGTTTCGGGACCTGCGGTCGGCAATTATAATTCAGAATTCGAAATGTACGGTGCTGCGCACGGCAATTGTAAAAGTTAGAGAAAAAACAACTTTATTTTTCTGAATGTTTTTAACCTAAAACCAAGTTAATTACTCAGAATAAGTTTATGTTACGAAAACCCAATATAATGTTTGGAAGCAACGCTTCCCCAGAACTTTCCACTTGCCATTTGCCACTTGCAACTTAAAAGAACTTGTGCCTTACAGCACAAGCTCTTTATGCCTCGTCACATGGCAGCCAACGTTCACTGCAACGGGAAGCCCTGCAATATGAGTTGGTGCTGTTTCGATGTTAACTGCAAGGGCAGTTATATCGCCACCAAAGCCCTGAGCCCCAATATCTAATTTATTAATTTCCGTGAGCATTTTGTTTTCCAGTTCTTCATAGAATTTATCGGAATTTCTGATTGAAATATCTCTGCAAAGAGCTTTTTTTGAAAGAAGAGCGACACCCTCAAAATCACTACCGATACCAACCCCCAAAACAACGGGAGGGCAAGGGTTTGAGTCTGCCTCTTTTACAACATTCACAACAAACTCAACAATATCATCAACACTTGCAGACGGAGTAAACATTTTGATTTTGCTCATATTTTCACTACCAAAGCCTTTGGGTGCGGCGGTGAACTTTATTTTGTCCCCCGGCACGATAGAAAGGTGAATTAATGCAGGGGTATTATCGTTGGTGTTACCTCTTCTTATGGGGTCTTTAACAATTGAGCAACGCATTTTGCCATCAAGATATGCTTTTCTTACTCCATTATTAACCGCAGTATTAAAGTCACCATCAACAATATGAACATCCTGACCTAATTCGCAAAAAAGCACAGCCATACCAGTATCCTGACAAATGGGAATATTAAGCTCTTTAGCTGCATCAAGATTTTTACAAAGGTCACAGAAAATCCCCTTTGCAATAGGATTTCTTTCTTTAGATTCACAGCTTCGGATTTTCTCCTCCAATGAGTCGGAAAGCTTGCCGTTGGCTTCAAGAAAAAGCTTTTCAACCGCTTCTTCAATAAGCTTTGCATTTATTTCTCTCATCACTATACCTCATAAAACTAAACCGTGCCGATTAATACGGCACGGTTTTTATTAACCTCTTGAATTACCGCCACGGCGAGGTGTTGAAGCACCACGCTTTGCAACATTATTCTTTTTAAGGTCGCTCATTTTTTCATCGCTGACGCTTTTGAATTTAGCCATCATATCCTCAAAAGACATACTTTCGGGTTCAGACTTTTGTGTACCTGTCCAGACGGGAGGCTGACTTCTCTTGGGTCTGTCCCCTGCAGGACGCTTCGGTTTTGATTCTTCTTGTTGCTCGGGTTGAGCCTTTTTAATGGAAAGAGCCACCTTACCCTTTTCATTAATATCAATAACTTTAACCTTAACAACATCACCCTCGGAAAGCTTCTCGTGAATATCTTTAATAAAAGATGATGAAACCTCCGAAATATGTACCATACCTGTTGTTTTGTCAGGAAGCTCAACAAAAGCTCCGAAATTTGTAATACCTGTAACTTTTCCTTCAAGAATCGTGCCGATTTCCACTGCCATAGTTTACCCCTAAATTGTTTTTGTTCTGTTTTATTCTGCGGAGCCGGGAGTTATATCTACATAGACTCTTTCGTCAGGCATAACATAACCCTTTTTCCTTGCATATTCTTCTGCAAGTTCTTTTTTATCTCCGTCTTTTATGGCGGCTTCAAGGTCTTTGTTTTCAGCAACCTGGCTTTCATAGATGCTTTCAAGTTCTGTTAACTGAGCTTCTTTTGCATTTATTTCGCTCTGAGCCTTAACAAATCTGATACCCATATAAAGCAAAAGAACAAAGCACAAAACAATAACTATAACACTGCGAGAATTAAGTTGATTTTTCTTTTTCTCCTTTGCCATCAGCCTTACCGCCTTTCCGTGATTTTTGTGAACCTGCACATAATATACCAAATAAATTATACACATATACACGTGCTTTTGGCAAGACCTTTTTTTGAATTTTTTGGGACTTTTTTTCACTTTTTTTGAAAATAGTCTTTAATTTACCAAAAACTTTCAAAAAGATGTTTTTTATAAGGCGAAACGGAAAAGAAATAATTTTAAAAACGAAATAATAAAACCGCTTTAAAAGCAAAACAAATTTGTCTGTAAGTTTCATTAAAGCAAAGCCTAATGAGAAATAATAAAAAACTGCGCCTAAAAGCTCCCCGATAATTATATAAGAGCGCACCTCACCCTTGTTTGTGGCAAGAATAAATATGTAGCTCACAAAAGCCACCATAAAAAAATAAAGCAAATCAAAAATAATTACACTCCATTTTCCTCGCGTAAAAGATAATCTTAAAGCCCGTAAAAAATCATACAATACACCTAAAAGAAAGCCTACACCTAAAGATGCGAGGAAAATAAGCATCTGTTCGCTTTGAGAAACGTTATACATTATCTGAACACTCTCGAAAGAAAACTGCCTGATTTATCAATTATATCTGCGTAAGAAAGAGCATTTATTCTTCCCTCGATGCAAAGTTCTCCAATTTCAAGAGAAAGCTTTGTAATATGGAGTTTTTCACCTTTAATGGTCAACTCACCATATTCAGTCTGGGCAATAATGGTTTCCTCATCAAAACTCCCCACATCCTTAACCCCTGAAACAGAAAGTTTCTTTCTGTCTTCAAGAATGCAGTTATGGGGTAAAATTCCTGTTCTTTTTTCTTCTGTCATAATAAAACACCTCCGCTATACAATATATGTAATCAGCGGAGATGTTATGTCTGTATTATTATATTTATGTGTTGTCTTCCCAAGTATAATTATGAAGCTGACCTTTGTTCTGCAGTTCAGGGTAACCTAACTGCCTTAACGCCTCATAAACACCAATTGCAACAGAGTTTGAGAGATTCAGGCTTCTTGCATCATCAATCATAGGAATTCTCACACATTCCTCAGGATGCTTTAAGAGAAGCTCCTCGGGAAGACCCTTTGTTTCCTTACCGAAAAAGAGGAATGATTTATCGGAATAAACTGCATCGGAATGAGTTTTTCTTGCCTTAGTGGTAAAAAAGAAGTAACTGCCATCGGGATTTTTCTCAAAAAAATCATCAAGATTTTCATAATAAGTCAAATCAAGCAAATACCAATAATCAAGGCCTGCTCTTTTTAATTTTTTATCATCAATGGTAAAGCCCATTGGCTTGATAATATGAAGCCTTGCACCTGTTGCAGCACAGGTTCTTGCAATATTACCCGTATTCTGTGGGATTTCAGGTTCTACCAGAACAATGTTAAGCTCGCTCATATCTTTCCTAATTCCTTAATATAGAAAGGAATTCCTCTCTCAAAATCAACACCATAAGTAATAGGATTTTCCATAGACTGAGTTCTCTTGATGCAGTCGCAAACATATCTTGCGGCAATCCCCATTGCATCGAAATAAGAAATGCCGTTAAGAATAGCGCCACAGAATGAGCTTGCAAAAACATCACCTGTACCATGGTACATTCCGGGAAGACGCTGTTGAAAATAATATTGAGGAACTCTGTCCTGCCCCATGAATGCGGCACCTAATTTATCCTCTTCAAAGGTAACACCTGTGAGAACAACATTTTCAGCACCCATATCTAAAAGCTTGTTAAGAAGAGTTTCAATATATTCTTCTGTATGAAGCCCTGAAACAAATTCTGTATCTGTCATAAAGCAAGCTTCCGTAATATTCGGAAGAATAATATCTGCCTTTGAGCAAAGTTCTGCCATGGCTTTTGCAAATTTCAGATCAAAAATTGCATACATTTTTCCATGGTCTGCCATACAAGGATCAGCAATAAAAAGGTTATCTTCTCTTTTGAAATCCTCTGCAAATTTCTTAACAATATCAATCTGGTCAAAAGAACCTAAAAAGCCGGAATAAATTGCATCTGGTTTTAAATCAATAGATTTCCAATGAGCAGAAATATCGGGCATATCACAAGTTAAATCACGATAAGTGTAGCCTGTGAAACCGCCCGTATGAGTTGATAAAACTGCAGTTGGCATACAAATTGTTTCCACACCTGCGGCGGAAATTATAGGTAACGCAACAGTAAGTGAACACTTACCAAAGCCTGAAATATCGTTAATGGCAACAAGTCTTTTCTGATTTTCCATTTTAATCCTTCTTTCTTTTGCCAAAATCATCTATTTTAAATTTTATCACTTCCATTTATTTTTATCAATACTTTATGATTACTTTTTTAACTCAAGGCAAAAATAATAAAAACAAATGGGAGGTGTTTTTTATGATGTTAATGGGTTCCGATAAAACAATGAAAATTGGTGGCGCTTTAATGGCAATGGGCGTTGCGGCAGCAGTTACAGCAGGTGTCGTTAATTCCAAAAACAGTACAAAGAAAAAAATGAAAAAGCTTGCCAAGAAAAGCGTTAAAACAATGGACAATATTCTTGATAATGTTCAGTATATGTTTAAATAAAAACGAGGGGACATTCCCCTCGTAATTTAAAGGAAGGAGTAAATATGAAAAAAATAATTTCCATTCTACTTATACTTTTACTAATCCCATCATTAGTTGCTTGTGGCAAAAATGATTCAGAGCAAACGACTTCATTTTCAACAGAAGCTAAAACAAGCGAGGCAACAGAAAAACAAGAAAGCACTTCCGAAACAGAAAGCGAGAGCCAGACCGAAAGTGCCCCTGCCCCGCAACCAATGGATAAAATTAAAAGAACCGCAAAAGCAATATACGGAAAAAACACAGGCACAAAGAAAACCTACACTGGCTTAGAGCCATTACCTAAAGTTAATTTACCCATTATAGACCCTGATAATTTAAAGGGTCTTTCAACCGCACCCCATGATCATAGCTTTGGTGTTTCAAAGGATGGCGTTCCCCACGAGATATCTGTAAACAATCAGAAATTCTACGAGAAATATGGAGCAATCTGCCTTGATACAAGTGGTGAAAAGGTAATTTATCTTACCTTTGACTGCGGCTACGAAAACGGATGCACAGAAAAAATTCTTGATACCTTAAAAGAAAAGAAGGTTCCTGCAGCATTTTTTGTTACTCTGCCAAATGTAAAGGATAACCCTGAAATTATTGCAAGAATGATTAACGAGGGACATATTGTAGGAAATCATTCGGACACCCACCCAAACTTTTCAAAAATTAACCGCACACAGATGACAAAAGAAATTGAAACCCTTGATAACTATTTAAGGAAGCATTTCGGCTACTCTGCACCATTTTTCCGTTTCCCTGAGGGAGCTTGTTCGGAGAGTGCATTAGAATTAGTGCAGAGTATAGGCTATACCTCTGTTTTCTGGTCAAGTGCCTACGCAGATTGGGATGTTAATAATCCAAAAGGGAAACAGTACGCCTTTGACACAGTTACCTCTCGTCTTCATCCAGGTTGCATACTCCTTCTCCACGCCGTCTCCCCTGACAACGCTGACGCCTTAGGCGATATAATTGACTATGCAAGAGAGCAAGGGTATGAGTTTAAAGCTTTAGAGAAAGTGGCAAGTTGAAAGTGAAAAGTGGCAAGTTTCGGGACCTGCGGTCAGCATTATAAAGTCTTCAGCTCCAGCCAACAACAGCTATCGGTTAGAATATGTAGGGAACGAATTCATCCGTTCCGCTGTTTTTTCTAACAAAGCAAAAGTATCGCGAAGCCTGATATAATATTTGGAAGCGTAGCTTCCTAACCTCTTCACTATTCACTCTTTACTTTTCACTAAATAAAAACAGCACCAAACGGTGCTGTTTCTTATTTATATTATTCTGTACGGAGTGCTTCTACAGGGTCTTTCTTCGCAGCAATTCTTGAGGGAATAAGACCTGCGATAAGAGTAAGTGAAACGCTTATTATAACAAGTATTACAGCCGCAACCGGTGGCAAAGCTGCTGCCGCAGGAATATGAGCGGCATATTTCAGTAGCAGGTTAATTGGTATTTCAAGTAGTAATGTAGAAAGAATACCTATTATACCTGCACCGAGACCGATAACTGCAGTTTCCGCGTTAAAAACTCGTGCAATATCCTTCTTGGATGCACCGATACTACGAAGAATACCGATTTCCTTTGTTCTTTCAAGAACGGAGATATAGGTAATAATACCAATCATAACCGAAGAAACCACAAGTGAAATTGCAACGAAGCAAACAAGCACATAAGTAACAACGTCAATAATTGTTGTAAGGCTACTCATAAGCATACCGATATAGTCGGAAACCTTAATCTGTGCTTCCTCGTGACCATCCGCAGTCACCTGCTCGTTATAGTAATTTATAAGCTCGTTAAGCCTTTCCTTCGCTTCAAAGCTCTTGGGATAGAAGCATATAATCGAAGGTGTTTCAAAGGTTGAATAGCCAAGCTTATCTAATGTTCCCGAAAGCGAGCTTTTTGCAGCCATTGTATCAACATAAGCCTGCTTAATGGCGAGAACCTGCTCATCGGTAAGGAAGCCTTCCATAAGCTTTTTCTGAAGCTCTGTCATATCGTCAAAGCCGAACATAGCTCCCATATCCATTAAATTGACCTCAGACATATCCATACCTTCTGCCATAGACATAAAGGGTGTGTAGTCAAGGTAATTAAAATCAATAAGACTTAAATCAACATCCTTCAGGTCAAAATCGTTCACTGTAAGGTGAGAAAATTCAAGACCTGTGAGAACATCCTTAGTTTTATCTGCAAGCTGTTCTTTAACAACTTTTCTTGTGGCAGTTTCTTCAATAGCGTAGTCCATAAGATCGCGCATATAACCGATACCGCCTGTACCCAAGGACAATGTATTGTTTTCATCCGGCTTTAAGATACCAACTATTTCAAGCTCCTGACCCTCGTCAACCAGCTTTTTAACGAAATAATCGTTGGCACTGTTGTCGCTCCAGAGACCTGTTTTCTTATCCTTAACAAAATAATCCGCACTTAAAACAAGCTTGAATTTCATATCAAGGATTTCATCATAAGAATATTCGGTAATATCCTCATTTTCTAAAGACTCACCACTTGCAAGAGCCTGCATAATATTTTTTGTAAACTCCTCCTGATCCTTAAGACCGAGAGCATAAACAACAAGCTCGTTTATCATATTGTTACCGTCAACAATAAGCACAACCTCGTTGAATTTTTCAGGCATTTTACCAGCTATAACATCATATTGAGCATCCATAAGCTGCTCATCACCGATAAGCTCAATCCATGCGTTAACGGGCATCATACTTGACATCTGAGATGCCATATCTCCCATACCCTCCATCATAGGCATATTTTCCATCATGGTACTGGGATTAACTTTAATCAGACCGTTTTCGGTGTCTGCACGATAGATATTCAAATCTGTGCTGTATTTATACTGAACATCGTTGCAGACCTTGTCAAACTCTTCCTGATTATCTTCAATATATTTTTTGAAATTATCAAGGTTATTTGAGGTAGATTCAGAAATAAAGGCATTAACCATCTGCATAAGGGATTCATTTACATAAACCTTACCCTCTTCCTGATTTTCCAAGCCTTCGACCATTTCCGTTGTCATACCCGTGAATGAGGTCATAACGCTTTCAAGGTCAAAGGTCTGCTTTTCAACTGTCATCGGATATGAAAGAAGCATATCCTCCTGAATTCTATCAATATAAACCTGAATACCGTTTGAAAGGGCAAGAACCAAAGCAATACCGATAATACCTATACTACCTGCAAAAGCAGTTAAGAAGGTTCTCGCACTCTTTGTTCTTAAGTTATTGATACTCAATGAAAAAGCAGAAGAAAATGACATTGATTTTTTGCCCTTTTCTTTTGTATTTTCGAGCCTTACCTTTTCATTTTCTTTGTCCTTTTCATTGGGTTCAAAGGGGTTAGAATCGCTTATAACCTCACCATCAAGGCATCTGATAATACGATTAGAATAGGTTTCAGCAAGGTCAGGGTTATGAGTAACCATAATAATGAGCTTATCCTTGGAAATCTCCTTGAGAAGATCCATAATCTGAACGCTTGTTTCCGTATCAAGAGCACCTGTTGGTTCATCCGCAAGAAGAATATCGGGGTCGTTTATAAGAGCACGGGCAATTGCAACCCTCTGCATCTGACCGCCTGACATCTGAGTAGGCTTTTTATGAATCTGATTTTCAAGACCAACCTTTTTGAGAGCTTCAATTGCTCTTTTACGGCGTTCTTTTTTTGAAACACCTGAAAGAGTGAGAGCTAACTCAACATTGGAAAGAACTGTCTGATGCTGAATTAGGTTGTAGCTCTGGAAAACGAAGCCGATTGAATGGTTACGATAAGTGTCCCAATCCTCATCATTGAAGCTTTTAGTTGATTTACCGTTAATCTGCAAATCACCGCTTGTGTATCTGTCAAGACCGCCGATAATATTAAGAAGAGTTGTTTTACCGCAACCCGAAGGACCTAAAATCGCAACAAATTCGCTCTCACGGAAATTAATATCAATTCCCTTGAGGGCTCTTACGGTTGTGTCACCGGTAATATAATCTTTAACTATATTTTTTAAAACTAACATAATTAATTACCTCAATAGTACAGACGTTTTCTGTTACAGAAAAGTATAATTCCAATTACTGCTGAAACAAGGGCAAAACCCCCAACGATATAAAGTGGTGTGTAATTTTTTTCAGGCTCTTTATAGATAATTGTTGGTGAATAGTCCTCATCAACAACTATTTCAACCTGTGCCCTTTCTTTGAAGAGAAGATTATAAAGCCATTCAATAAGCTCATCCTCTGTCATCTGCTGGAATTGCTCGCCTATGGATGCGGAATAGGTTGAAAAAGCATCATTCCCGCCTGCCATCGAACCAACAAGAAGATTTTCGTTACCGGGTAGCTTAAGAGTTTTTGCAAGAACTCTCAAAAGAGTTAACAAAACACCTGTCCGGTCAGCTTCAATATATGAATATTTAACGTAATTTCCGTTAAATGTGCTTTTGCTTTGCTTTTCGGTTTTAGTACCGATTCCTGCCAGAGAATTCACGTCAAACTCTGCAACTTTCATTCCCGTTCCCTCAAGCATACCACCTAAAAGCTTATTTAAATCCAATTCCTTTGTTAAAGCACTTGTATCTAATTCCATATTAACCACACCTGACATACGGGAGGTTAATGCAGTTACGGGAATAAGAAGGTTTGAAAGGCATTTTTCCAAAGAACCGCTGTTGAGGAAATAAACCACATTGGGTAAAATCCTTGTAAGAGTTTTAACAGGGTTATCAAAAATCTCGTCAAGCAAATCAAAAACAGGCTCTGCAATATTATTAAGAAGAGCGTCCTTGCTCTTATCATTTACATATTGAGTATAAGTTTTAATTGAGTTTTCTTTACAACCTAAAGCCTCAAGAATGGGAATAACTCCTGAATTATAGCCATCGGCACCCTTTAAGGTAATTGCATCTGCAATTACTAAATCTTCACCTGAAAGAACTACCTTAAGCAAGGGATTCAAGGGGCGAAGCACCGCAAGAAATGCATTTTGGAAGTCTCTTCTTGAGCCGTTATAAAAGCCCCATGAAATATTCTTTGAAACCTTTGACCATGAGTCTGCATTAATCAAAGCGTTATATGCATTGGGGTAATCATTCTCAATTAATTTTGCCACACCTTTTGGAGTTGCATCAATTCCTAAAAGAACAAGTAAATCAATAAGACCTTCTTTTTCCATTGCACCGTAAATACCCGTTAAAAGAGCATTAATATTGGCATTTGTATAAATAGCATTTGAAAGAAGTGCCTCTATGCTTCTGTAGCTTCCGCCCTCTTTAACAAAATCATCAAGCAAGTCGTCAATTTCATTGAGAACTTTTTGGTAATTCTCTTCCGTCAGATTAGGAGTAAACTGAACAATAGTCTGTGCTATTTCTGGGTAAAGCATCATTTCGGGTGCACTCAGCTTTGCAGGTGTGAAAAGAAGAATAATTGAGCCAACTATAGCATCAGTATCATTATCAAGAAAACCGCTGAGCATATCGGTTGAAACTGCCCCCTCATTACCGCCCATTTCTTTCATAAGCTTAGGTAATGAGTTTTTATTCAGCTTAAGCGTATCAAATAACCACCTTAATATTTCAACAAGAGCTCTGCCTTTATCGGACTGAAATTCCATACCATTATGAGAGCCACATTCCGAAAGTCTTTTCATATCAATAGGTGCTAACTGCAAGCCACTTTCCCCTGCCATATCGGAAAGCCCTGTTGTAAGCATTTCATCCATATCAAATTTCATCGAGTCCAAATCGAGTATTTTTAAAAACACCGCAATTTCTACAAGAGGATTTGAGAATATGGGCGAAAGCAAAGAATCCATACAAGCATCCATTTCGCCACTCTCAACAAAATATGCAAACGATGGCAAAGCATCTGTTAATGTATCCATTGGTGCTTCAAACACTTTTTCCAGTAAGGTAAGAATCGGAAGAAGAATATTTTTCAGCATATTGCTTCTGTCCGCATTTGCCTGATTTGTAAATTCATCTTGACTTATTAAATCTGTGCATTTAAAAGCCTGAAGCATCGGCACAACTGCATTTTCGTAACCATTTGCACCATCAATTTTGATAAAGCTTGAAATCGCGTAAGTCCCTGAGCAAAGAAGAGTATAAAAAATATCATCAAAGGGAGAAAGAGCCTTTGCAAATGCAGTTGCAAAGCTATTTTTGTCACTGATGCCCCACTTTACACCCTCAAGGTTTACCTCTTCCCAGGAAGAAGCACTTAAAAGAGCCTTCTGAACATCCGGGTAATCGCCCAAACCACTTGCCACTGCAGAAACTGAAGCGTCCAAGCCTATCATTTCCAACTCACTTGATGTTTCTGAAAGCCCGATATAAAGAGAAACAACGAAGCTTGAAAGGCTTTCATCGCTGAAAAGCATTGGCTTGACAATATCTTCAAGGCTTCCGCCTGTTAACGCAGGAAGCATATTGTTCAAAAGCTTATCGATTCCTTTAACAGCAACAAGTGCCTCCTCGGCAGTAACGCCTTGGGGGTAATCCGTTGTGTAGCCTGCAACAGCAACAGAACTAAAAGAAGAAAATGCCACAAGCACACACAGTATTAAAGAAACAACTTTTTTTAATTTTTTCTTCATATCCATCACTCTGATTTATATCATAATAAAATTAAACATATACATTATTATACTTTACTTCCACAATAAATTATACAACATCTATTGTATTATTTGTTAAGAAAATATGAACAAAGCGAGAAAAAAACCATGAAAAAACACATATTCGGAATACTTGTTCTCTTATCATCAGTTATAACTCTTAACAGTTGCGTTTTCGCAACAACAGGCGAAAGTCTTGAAGCTTTTTCAAGAAGAATGAATGAGATAAATGAAAGCTACAATATGACCTCTGAGGGTTATATTATGGACACAGAAAAATGTGAATTAACAAAGTTTTTCAAAATTTCTCAAAATGAAATTATGCTTAATTTCAAATATGATAAAAAGAACAGATTAAATGAAATGAATATTGTTTTTGCCTCTGAAATATTGAATGAAGCTCCTGATTCATTAACTTTCATTTATGACTGCATAAAAAGCTTTGTTCAAAATGAAGAGATTGAAAAAGAAATATTAAATGAAACTGATTTCGAAAATTCAATAAGGAAAATAAATATAAAAACAATAAGTGCCGAGGCAGATAATATCAAAATGGAAATTGATACTACCAATCTCGGCACAGTAATAACTATTTACAGAGACATATAATCTTTTAGCTTTTCTGCAATCTGACGAAGAGCATTACCTCTATGGCTTAAAGCATCCTTTTCTTCGCCTGAAAGCTCTGCAAAGCTTTTGTCACCAACCATAAATATTGGGTCATATCCAAAACCGCCGTCACCTTTAGGCTCAAAACCGATATAACCCTTGCATTCCCCTCTTGCAGAAATAACATCACCATTAGGGAATACGCAGCATACAACGGAAACGAATTTTGCTGTTCTTTCTTCAACGGGAACATCTCTTAAAATTTTAAGGAGTTTCTGGTTATTCTTTGCATCATTGCCGTGTTCGCCTGCAAAACGGGCAGAATAAACCCCCGGAGCTCCTACAAGATAATCAACAGAAAGACCTGAATCATCTGCAACACAGGGCATACCGCTTTCAAGGCAACCGCTCTGAGCCTTCAGGAAAGCGTTTTCGTAAAAGGTTTCCCCTGTTTCATCAACATCGGAAATCTCAACCCCTGCCTGCTCGGCAGTTTTTACATCAATACCCAACGGAGAAAGAATACGATATAACTCGTCACGTTTTTTCATGTTATGAGTGGCGATTAAAAAAACGTTGTTTTCCATTAACCGAACAACCTCCCGAAGAAGCCTTTTTTCTTTTTAGGCTCTTCTTTTTCTTCAACAACCTCTTCAACTGCATCTTCTGCAGCTTCTACTGTCTCAGGAACAATTTCTTCAACTGCTTCTTCAACAATTTCTTCAGGAATTTCATCAACAACTTCCTCTACATCTTCAACAGGCTCTTCAGTTTCTTCTATAACATCTTCTGTGGTTTCTTCAACTACATCTTCAGCTGAATTTTCTTCTGCATTTATTTCTGCCATAGCGCTGAAGATTTCGCCTACTGCCTTTGCAAGCTCTTCTCTTTCATCAGTTTCTTCTGCAGGAACATATTCCTCACGGATTTTTGAAAGGTCAATTTCATCCTCTTCAAAATCTTCGGATAAATCATTGAAAAGACCATCTGCAAAAGCGTGAGGGTTAAAGGGCTGTAAATCGTCTATACCCTCGCCCACACCGATGAATTTAACAGGAACCTTAAGGTCATTCTTAATTGAAAGAACAACACCGCCACGAGCAGTTCCGTCAAGCTTTGTAAGAATAATACCTGTGATTTCTGCAATTTTTGCAAATTCACGAGCCTGATTAACTGCATTCTGACCTGTTGTTGCATCAAGAACAAGAAGTACTTCGCGGTCAGAATAAGGAAGCTCACGGTCAATAACCCTGTAAATCTTGCCTAACTCTTCCATAAGATTTTTCTTGTTGTGAAGTCGGCCGGCAGTATCGCAGATGATAATTTCCGTACCTCTCGCCTTTGCAGCAGAAATAGTATCAAAAATTACTGCAGCAGGGTCTGCACCCTCTTTATGCTTAACAATGTCAACTCCTGCACGCTCTGCCCATACATCAAGCTGGTCAATAGCAGCGGCACGGAAGGTATCTGCAGCGGCAAGAATAACGCTCTTACCCTCTGCCTTATATCTTGCGGCAAGCTTACCAATTGTTGTAGTTTTACCAACACCGTTAACGCCGATTACAAGAATTACGGAAGGAATGGTAATAAGACCCATATCCTCGCCACCCTCAAGCATTTCGGCAACAATGTCTTTAATCTCTGCCTTAACATCGGCGGGATTTTTTATACCCTTTTTGCGAACAACATCATTAAGACGCAAGGTGATTTCAGAAGCGGTAGAAACACCAACATCACCCATAACAAGTGCTTCCTCAAGCTCGTCAAAAAGCTCCTGGTCAATTGATGTGTAGCTGTCAAGAACATTATCAATAGCACCTGAAACATTGTTTCTTGTTTTTCTTAAACCGAAGTTTATTTTCTTAAAAATACCCAAATTAAATCACCTTTTAATTTACGTTAAATCGAATTTATTAGCCATTTCTGCAGTTTTTAATTCCAACAATTTTGAAACACCTTTTTCCTGCATTGTTACACCATAAAGCATATCTGCTTCTTCCATTGTACCACGGCGGTGTGTAATGAGAATGAACTGTGTATTACTTGTCATTCTGCGGACATAGGAAGCATATCTTGCAACGTTAACATCGTCAAGTGCTGCCTCAACCTCGTCAAAAATACAGAAAGGACAAGGATTAACCTTGAGGATTGAGAAAAGGAGTGCTATTGCAGAAAGACCCTTTTCACCACCGGAAAGAAGAGAAATATTCTGAACATTCTTGCCCGGAGGCTGAACCTTTATATCAATGTCACATTCAAGAACATCGCTTTCATCTGTAAGCACAAGGGAAGCTTTACCGCCACCGAAAAGCTCTGAGAAGGTCTGACCGAAGCTGAAATTGATTTTATCAAACTGCTCTTTAAACTGAACGCCCATTTTACCTGTCAGCTCATTGATAAGTTTAATAAGCTCTGCCTTGGATTTTTCAACATCACTTACCTGAGTATGCATAAAGCTGTATCTTTCGGAAACCTCTTTATATTCCTCAATGGCACTGACATTAACATTACCAAGACCACGGATTTTGCTTTTAAGCTCATTAAGTCTTTTCTTTGCTTCGGGGATATCTTCAATAACAATGTCGAGCTCTTCTGCTTCTCGTTTTGTAAGCTCGTATTCGTCATAGAGCTTGTTTTGTATATCTTCAAACTCTTTTTCCATTGTTTCTTTTCTTTCGGAAAGTCTTGCTTTCTCTCCGCCTAATTTTTCACGCTCTTCAGTTTTTTCTCTTTCGAGAATACGGAGCTTACCGCTTTCCTGCTCATACTGTTCACGCTTGGAAATAAGAGAAGCAACCTGTTCCTTTGAAGCGGAGCTCTGAGTTCTCAAGCCCTCTGCTTCACCATTAAGAACTTCAATTCTTTCTCTGATTTCTTCGTTACGCTTATTGATTTCTTCAATTTCGCTGTCAAGCTGAGAAAGCTTATCTTTATGGCTTGTGCTTCTGTTCTTAAGTCTTGCAATCTCTTCTTTCTTTGCCTCAATTTCCTTTTCAGCAGTTGCAATAGAAAGATTAATATTCGCTGCATCTGCGGTAAGCTTTTCTCTTTTTTCACGAAGACTTTCTCTGTCACCTGTAAGAGTGGAAAGTTCTGCTTCAACCTTGTCAAGCTCTGCCTGAAGAACAACAAGCTTTTCATTTGCAGAAGATGCGCCATCGTTAATTGATTTAATACGGACAGTAAGCTGAGCCTTTTCCTCGTCTGCAAGAGTCTGCGCCTGTAAAGTGTTTTCATAATTCCCCTTACGAAGAGCAAGAACACCCTCAACTCTGATTTTCTCTTCACCGAGAGATATAATTTCGCCCTTACAGCCCTCAAGCTCTGCATTAACAGAAGAGAAGCTTTCCTGCTGTGCTTCTAAATCTTTAAGCAATATCACAAGGTTTTCTTCTGACTCACTTAAAGATGCTTTCAATTTTTCAAGCTCGTTACCGCGGCTTAAAATACCTGCATTCTGAAGCTTTGCACCACCGGTCATTGAACCGCCTGCATTGACAACCTGACCATCAAGAGTAACGATTTTAAATTTATAGTTATATTTTTTTGCAATTGCAATTGCCGCATCCAAGTCCTCTGCAACAACAGTTCTTCCTAAGAGTGATTTGATGATTTCAGTATACTTCTTGTCATACTCTACAAGCTCTGATGCAAGATTTATGTAACCGAAGCAATCATCAAGCTCCTTCTCATCAAGAACCTTACCCTTAATAGCAGTAAGGGGCAAGAAGGTTGCTCGACCTGCGTGGCTTTCCTTCAGAAAACCAATTGCCTTTTTCGCATCATTTTCAGTATCTGTAACAATATTCTGAATTTGTGCGCCTAAAGCAGTTTCAATCGCCGAGGAATATTTATCCTTAACTGTAATAATCTGGGAAACGGGAGCATGAATACCTTTTAAAACTCCACGCCTTACCTCACGCATAACTGCTTTTACACTACCCTGATAGCCTTCCATATTCTTTTCAAGGTCGGAAAGCATAGTAATACGAGAATTCTTGAATTGTATATCGTTACGAAGAATATTTTCCTGATCCTTTAATTTATCAAGCTTTTCTTTTCTCTTTGTTGCAAGAAGCTCGATACCTGAAAGGGAATTATTAAGTTCTGTGTTTCTTTCAACAATTCTTTCAAGCTCATCCTCTGCTTCCTTGCATTGTGCTTTAAGAGTTTCAAGAATAGGCTTTCTTGACTCGGTGAGCTCATCAATAACAGAAATTCTGTTTTCAATTTCTTCAACAGAAGATGCTGCAGTTGAGCTGATAACTCTGTTATCTGCAATTTCAAGAGAAAGAGCGGACATTTTTTCGCTTAACTCAACGCTTTTTTGAGCAGATTTGCTGTTTTCATTGCTTAAAACATCAAGCTCGCCTGTAAATGAATTAAGTTCAGCTTTTTTCTCTTCAATAGATGCCTCAAGCTCAACTATTGATTTTTCTGCATCCTCTATCTGAGTTTCAATTTCTGTATCAGTATCGTTTTCTTCAGTTTTTTCTCTTTCAATACGCTCAATCGTTTCGTTATTGTGAAGAATTGTATTTTCCTGAACTGCAATCTGGCTTTCAAGAAGAGAAGCCTGCTCCTCAAGCTGAGCACAAGCCCTTCTTATTTCGTCAACTGCAACTGTAATTCTCTGGGTTTCTGCAAAAGAGGAGTCAATCTTTTCGGTTATTTCTTCAAGAGATTTGCAAACCTCACCATACTGAGCATCAACAATAGTGATTTTCTTTTCATGTTCTCTTAAATCGTTCTTAGTTTTCTCAATTGTATAAAGCCAGAGACCGATTTCAAGGTTCTTTTTCTCCCCTGCATATTCAAGAAATTTCTGTGCTTTTTCGCTTTGAGTTTTAAGAGGTCCAACTCGTGTTTCAAGCTCTGTAAGAATATCTCTTAATCTTAAAAGATTTTCTTCCGCCTGATTAAGTCGGCGCATAGCATCTGCACGGCGGTATCTGTAATGAGAAATACCTGCCGCCTCTTCAAGCATATCACGTCTATCCTCAGATTTGCCTGAAATAAGGGTTTCAACCTTACCCTGACTAATCATTGAATAGCCGTCACGACCAAGACCTGTATCCATAAATAATTCATGGATATCTTTAAGCCTTGCCTGCTCGCCATTTATTTTATATTCGCTTTCACCTGAACGATAGTAACGTCTTGTAACAGTTACCTCTTTCTTCGGGTTATTCAGAGCCATATCGGAGTTATCAAGCTTAAGGGTAACCTCTGCAAAGCCAACTGCACGGCGGGAATCTGTACCGCTGAAGATAACATCTTCCATTTTTGAGCCACGCAGATTTTTTGTGGATTGTTCACCCAGAACCCAACGCATAGCATCGGAAAGATTACTCTTTCCGCTACCATTGGGGCCAACAACAGCCGTTATACCTTTTCCGAAATTCAACACAGTCTTGTCCGGAAAGGATTTAAAGCCTTGCATTTCTATCGCTTTAAGATACATCTGGTTTTCTACCTTTCGTTAATCTATAACTATCTCATACTTCTTAAGTGTTTTCATTCCCTTAACAGAAACTTCCCACCCTGCTCTTTTAAGAGCAATTTTATTTATACTCTTCTGACCTGTCATTTTAGAAATTTCCCGGTCATTAACATAAACAGTTATTATCTTTTTTTGTGAAAGAGAGCATATATTTTCATTCTCTATAGGGTATTTCATCGAAAGAATTTCTTTTGCTTCCTCTAAATAAATTTTCGATTCGCAAAGCTCACCGAAAGCGGGATGATAAGGACCTGCCAAAAATCCCTCTTCCACATTTCCGCCCGAATGGAGTCCCAATCGAATAACTGTTATGTCTTCTTCATAAAACCTTTTAAGAAGAACCGCACAAAGTTCAACCGCTTCTTCCACCGTCTGAGGATTATATTCGCCTTTTTTATAAAGCTCGCCCAAATATGTACCCTCTAAAACAATTGTGGGGTAAATGCGAACTGTATCGGGCTTTAAAGAGATAATATCTTCTGCACTTTTCAAGCATTTTTCAGGTGTATCACCAAAAAGCCCTGTCATCATCTGAAGCCCTAAAGAAAAGCCTTTTTCTTTTATTAATTCTGATGCTTTTATTATATCATCGCGAGTATGCCCTCGGTGATTTAATAAAAGAACCTGCTCATCGGTGCTTTGTGCACCAAGCTCAACAGAGGTAACCTTATGCTCTTTAAGTATTCCGAGAATTTCCTCGTCAATGGCATCGGGACGGGTTGAAATTCTTATTCCGCAAAAACTCCCGTTTTCGATAAACGGAGTTGCTTGCTCTAAAAGAGAAATCATATATTCCCTGTTTATTGCAGTAAAGCTACCGCCAAAAAAGGCAATTTCTGTATTTTGCGGGTCAACTCCGTCACTTACGGCTTTTTGTAGAGTTTCTTTTACCTCTTCAGGTGTCAGCTCCTTTACAGAACCTGAAATAGTTTTCTGATTACAGAAAGAGCATTGATGAGGACAACCCTGATGGGGCACAAAAAGTGAAATATTGGCGTGCTTCATTTTTGTATTTTTAAAAGGGCATCTCCTGCTGCCGCCTGTTCTGCTTCTTTTTTGCTTCTGCCTTCGCCTGTACCAACAACTTCACCATTAAGCTTAACAACAAACTTAAAGGTCTTATCATGGTCGGGACCAAATTCACCAACAGATTCATAAGAAATGGTGTTACCCTTTTCTTTCTGAATTTCTTCCTGAAGCAGTGATTTATTATCTTTAAAGCTTGCCTCTCTTTTTACTGCCTCTTTGATAAAGCCGAGAATATAAGGTTTTACAACATCAATACCGCCATCAAGGTACATTGCCGCAATAACCGCTTCAAAAGCATCTGAAACAATTGATGGTCTGTTTCTTCCGCCTGTATGCTCCTCGCCTCTTCCCATAAGGATAAATTCGCCTAATCTGATTTTTTCAGCAAATTTAAAAAGCGATTTTTCACAAACAACTGTAGCACGAAGCTTTGTAAGTGCACCCTCGGGTCGATTTTTGAATTCTTCAAAAAGATATTCCGCAGTAACAAAGCCTAAAACAGAATCCCCTAAAAATTCAAGTCTTTCGTTATCATGAGGCAATTTGTTTTCATTGGCATAAGAAGAATGAGTCAACGCTCTTGTAAGCAAATCTTTGTTTTTAAATTCATAACCGATTAATTCTTCAAAAACTGATAAATCCATAATTGCCTCCTTATATTTCTATTGATTTATAGTATTCCATACTGCGTTCTGCTACCTTAAGATAGCGTTCCGCTTTATCTTTAATTCTTTCATCCAACGGGTCAATTATACCTATTGCCGCACCCATGGGCTGAAAGTTTTTAACCGTTTCATCACTGATATACTTTGAAAGTGCACCTAACATTGTAATTTTCGGAAGGCTTATAGGATCTTCACCGAAAATTCTTCTTGCGGCATTGTAGCCTGCAAGAATACCTGATGCGGCACTTTCCATATATCCCTCAACACCTGAAATCTGTCCTGCAAAATATATTCGGGGCTCGTTTTTCATACTGAAATCTTCATTTAAAAGACCGGGTGAATTAAGAAATGTGTTTCTGTGCATAACCCCGTATCTTACAAATTCTGCATTTTTAAGGGCAGGAAACATTGAGAAAACTCTCTTCTGCTCGGGAAATTTTAGATTAGTCTGGAATCCCACAAGGTTATACATTGTTCCGTCTTTATTTTCTTTGCGAAGCTGAAGATTCGCCCATGGTCTGTGACCTGTTTTTGGGTTAGTTAATCCAACAGGTTTCAAAGGACCATAACGCATTGCGTCCTTACCTCTTGAAGCTAAAACCTCAATCGGCATACAGCCCTCATAAACATCCTTTTTCTTATCAAAAGAATGAAGCTCGGCACTTTCGGCATTTATAAGAGCATCATAAAACTCTTCATATTCCTCTTTATTGAGAGGGCAGTTTATATAGTCATCCTCACCGCCTCTGTCGTACCTTGACTGTGTAAAGGCATATTCCATATCAATACTGTCTGCGGTAACAATGGGTGCCGCCGCATCATAGAAAGAAAGAAACTCTTTTCCGCAGAGCTTTGATACCTCAACTGCCAGAGCATCGCTCATCAAAGGTCCTGCGGCAACAATAACAACATCACTTTCGGGAATTTCCGTTATTTCCTCTCTTACAAGAGTTATATTGGGATCATTTTCAATTCGCTCCGTAATCAGTGCAGAAAAAATATCTCTATCAACGGCAAGAGCGCCTCCTGCGGGGACCTGCGCCACATCTGCGGCATCAAGGCAAACAGAACCGAAAAGACGCATTTCTGCCTTTAAAAGTCCTGCCGCCGAGCCTAAACGGGCTGCTTTAAGAGAGTTCGAGCATACAAGCTCTCCTAAATTCCCACTTTTATGAGCAGGTGAAAATTTTTGAGGTTTCATTTCATAAAGGGTAACTTTTATTCCTCTTTTACTCAACTGGTTTGCCGCTTCAACACCGGCAAGACCACCGCCTATAACAACAGCTTTTTTATCAGTCATCATTTTCTTCCTGTGCTTTTTTTGCATTTTTGCGAGTTGCTTTACATGTATAGTCACAAGCTTCATTTGAGCAGGAAATCATTCCACCCTTGCCCTTAAAGAGAGATTTACCGCATTTGGGGCAATTCTCGCCTGTAGGCTTATCCCATGTCATAAAGTTGCACTGAGGATAATTACTGCAACCGTAGAACTGATATCCACGTTTTGATTTCTTACCTATTACATTACCGCCGCAAACAGGGCAGGTTGCATTTGTTTCTTCAACAAGGGGTTTTGTAGTCTTACATTCAGGGTAACCGGGGCAAGCAAGGAATTTACCGAATCTGCCCACTTTAATTACCATATTTCTGCCACATTTATCACATTTAATATCAGTGATATCTTCCTGAAGCTGAATTTTCTGACCCTGCATTTCAGTTTTTGCTTTAGAGAGTGTGTTCTCTAAATCGTCATAGAATTCGTGAAGCATTGCAACATAATTTGTTTTACCCTCATCGATTTCATCAAGCTTTGTTTCCATTGATGCGGTGAATTTTGCATTAACAATTTTCTGGAATTTTTCTTTAAGAAGATTTGTTGTTGCAACACCAAGCTCCGTTGCTTTAAGAAGCTTTCCGTCACGCTTTACATACTCTCTCTTAATAATTGTTGTAACAATCGAAGCATAAGTACTTGGACGACCAACGCCTGTTTCTTCAAGAGTTTTGATAAGAGATGCTTCTGTAAAATATGAAGGTGGTTGAGTAAAGTGCTGATTGCCTTTAACCTCTTTAAGTTTAAGAACATCGCCTGTTTTAACATCGGGAATGTTTGCATCACTGTCTTCATCAGCAGTAACATCTTCATAAAGTTTTGTAAAGCCGTCAAATTTAATTGAATAACCACTTGCGGAAAATACGCAATAACCCACAACGCCTTCTTTTTCAGCAGTAATTTCAACCTTAACAGTATCCTGAACGCAAGGTGCCATAAGAGATGCCACATATCTGCACCAGATAAGGTTATAGAGTTTATACTGGTCGTTGGAAAGGCTTGCCTTTGCCATTGCAGGTGTGATTGCAACATTAGCGGGTCTGATTGCTTCGTGACCATCCTGAGCACCTGCTCTTGTTTTAAAGTAACGAGGCTTTTCGGGAAGATATTTTTCACCATATTCTTTTGTGATAAAAGCATTTGCTGCTGCTCTTGCTTCTTCGGAGATACGAAGAGAGTCAGTTCTCATATAGGTAATAAGACCTGTCATACCGCTTCCTGCAAGCTCAATACCTTCATAAAGCTCTTGGGCGATTTTCATTGTCTTCTGGGCCTGGAAATTAAGCTTTCTTGAAGCTTCCTGCTGCATTGAAGACGTGATAAAGGGAGGTGCAGGCTGTTTCTTCCTCGTGCCTTTTTTTACGCTTGATGCTGTGTAAACAGCATCTTCAAGGCGTGAAAGATAATAATCTGCCTGCTCCTTATTTTCGATTTTAACCTTGCCGTTTTCATCCGCAGTAAGAGCGGCACTCAAGGTTTTTCTGTTTGAAAGAAATTTAGCATCAATTGACCAATATTCCTCAGGATTGAATTTTTCAATTTCTTCCTGACGGTCAACAATAAGGCGAACTGCAACGCTCTGAACACGACCTGCAGAAAGACCTCTTCTGATTTTCTGAGAAATGAAAGGACTGAGTCTGTAACCAACAAGTCTGTCAAGAATACGGCGAGCCTGCTGAGCATCAACAAGACCCATATCAACAACCTCAGGGTTCCTGATACCGCGTTTTACGCTTGTTTCATTAATTTCGTTGAATTTAACTCTGTTTTTATCATTAAGGTCAAGTCCTAAAACAGTTGCAAGATGCCATGAAATAGCTTCTCCCTCTCTGTCAGGGTCAGTTGCGAGATACACCTTGTCACAGCCCTTAACTTTATCTTTAAGGTCTTTGACAAGCTTCTCCTTCCCCTTGATAATTGCATATTTAGGACTAAAGTCATTTTTTACATCAACATTAAGTTTTGCTGCAGGCAAATCTCTGATGTGGCCCATTGAAGCCACAACATCAAATTCACTGCCAAGATATTTTTTGATGGTCTTTGCTTTTGCAGGAGACTCAACAATAACAAGTTTGGACATTAGTTTCATCCTTTCATTTTCTCATATATCGATTTTATGTTCAAATTAATTTATATTTCTTACCGCTTTCCAACTGAACAAAGTCCAAAAGTTCAAGTTCAGTAAGAGAAGACAGTACAATATTCATTTTCAAATTTGTTTCCCTTACAATATCATCAATATGAATGCCGTTTCCATTCAATACCGAGTAAACGATTTTTGCTTCTTCACTGATATCTTCGGGAAGTATTTTTCTTTCAATTTTTTCAACAGGCGTTTGCTGCATTTTTATTGAAACTTCTTTTTTCTCCTGTGTTGATTGATTTGAAGTTTTCTTTTTTCTATAATCCACATAAGTAACTGATGCAATATTTACTTTTGCATTTGACATATCAAGCAAATCTCCATATTGATACTCATATTCGCTTAATATATCTTCTGCAGTAAAAACAGGCTTAGCACCGTTTTTTATAAGATAATTGGTTCCGTCAAATGATGAACGGACAATATCTCCGGGAACCGCAAAAACATCTTTACCCTGTTCAAGAGCATAATTAGCAGTAATAAGAGAACCACTTTTTACACCTGCTTCAACAACCACAACACCTAAAGAAACACCAGAAATAAGACGGTTCCTTGTGGGAAAAGTGCTTCTGCTTGCAGGAGTTAGCGGTGAATACTCGGATACAACCGCACCATACCTCGTTATTGCTCGTCTCAACGGCGCATTTTCCATAAGATAATTCACAGAAAGACCGCAACCTAAGAAAGCAAGAGTTCTACCTTTAGCAAGCATCGCACCTGCATGAGATTCGCTATCAACACCCAAAGCCCCACCGCTTACTATTGTTGCACCCGAAAGTGCCAAAAGGAACGAAAGCTTCTGTGCGGTTTCAATGCCGTAATCACTTGCATTTCTTGTGCCTACCATACCAATACTGACAACATCATTCAAAACTGAACAATCACCGAGTCCGTAAAGCACAAGAGGCATATCGGATAAATTCTTCAATCTGTCAGGGAAAAGATTATCATCAGGAGTTATTATTTTATACCCTTTCTGACGGCACTCATTTATTATCTCAGTGGTTTTTTCAAAAGTTGAACTTTTGAGTAAGTCAATTTTTCTTTGCGTTAAAAGTCCTGATAAACGCCACTCATATTCCCCTGCTTTATACATTTCTTCGGGGTTTTTGAAATATGAGAGAAGCTCATCGGTACGCGCACCTGCGCCCAATGCATTCTGCAACCATATCCAATATTCAACAGGACAATTACTCATCTCATCATTTCCCAGATAATAATTGAAGCAGCAGCGGCAGCATTAAGAGATTCTGCTCTGCCCTTCATAGGTATTGTTACAAGCTTTGTTGCAGCTTTGCAGGTTTCATCTGTAATACCATTACCCTCGTTACCAATCACTGAAACAACGCCACCGTTCATATCAACCTCAGTTAATTTTTCGGCATTGGAATCGGGAACACCTGCATAAATTGACATTCCGTTTTCTGCAAGTTCCTTTAAAGTTTTTGGCAAATCCTCTGTTTCAACAACATTAAGTCTGAAAAGAGAACCCATAGCGGCTCTTTGAGATTTAGGATTGTAAATATCACAACCACCGCTTACGATAACGCCATCAAGTCCTACCGCTTCGGCAGTTCTTACAACTGCACCGAAATTGGCAGGATTTGAAACATCTTCTAAGGCAATATATTTCCCATTATATTTTATTTTACCTATATTTGTTTTTTTGTCAAGCATTTTGCACAAGCAGAAAACGCCCTGATTATTCTTTGTATCAGAGAGTTTTTCAGCCACTTCTTCAGACACAACAAAGCAACGCTCGGCTTTTTCTTCCACCAAACGCACATAGTCTGCATATTTATTCAAGGCTTTATCTGTAACATACATTTCTGCTATCCGGACGCCACTTGAAGCCGCATCGAAACAAAGCCTTGCGCCCTCAGTTAAAAACAATTTTTCTTGTTTCCTGAGTGAACTGCTTTCGCGAATTTTTACCGCGAATTTCACTCGCTCATTTGTTTTGCTTGTAATTTTTTCCATAGTAAAAAAAACATCTTACGCCCGACCAAGCTTTTTGGTCGGGCGCAATACTTGATTATTAAAGAGCTGCTTTTGCTTTTTCAACGAGTGCTGCAAAACCTTCGGGGTCTGCAATAGCAATCTCGGAAAGCATTTTTCTGTTAAGTTCGATACCTGCTTTTTTGAGGCCGTTAATGAATGTTGAGTAGTTGATACCATTCATTTTGCATGCAGCAGAGATTCTTGTAATCCAAAGACGACGGAAATCTCTCTTTTTCTGTTTACGACCGATGTAAGCATAGTTACCGCTTTTCATAACAGCCTGTTTAGCTGTTTTGAAGAGCTTGCTCTTTGAGCCATAATAACCCTTAGCGAGTTTAAGAACTTTATTTCTTCTTTTGCGAGTCATCATCGCACCTTTAATACGTGCCATTATAAGTTACCTCCTGTACCGTTCTCTTCTTATTTATAAGGGATAAGACGTTTAATCTGCTTCTGATTTGTAACGTCTGCAACATTAGTCTTACGAAGACCTCTTTTACGTTTTGTTGTTTTCTTGGTAAGGATGTGAGACTTATTTGCATGTCCGCGAATTGGCTTACCGTTTTTAGACATTTTGAAACGCTTTTTAGCGCCTGAGTGAGTTTTAATTTTAGGCATAATAATATCCTCCTTAATTTTACTTGGATGCTTTTGGAACAAGGAACATAAGCATTTGACGGCCTTCAAGCTTAGCAGGCTTTTCAACTGAACCGGTTTCGGAACAAGCCTCTGCAAAACGCTGCATAATTGTAGTGCCGTATTCGGTGTGTGCCATTTCCCTGCCTCTGAAACGAATTGACACTTTAACCTTATCACCGTCTTTAAGGAAACGGAGAGCGTGGTTAACCTTTGTGTTAAAGTCACCTGTGTCGATGTTCAAAGATAAACGAACCTCTTTGATATCCATAACCTTTTGTTTTTTCTTTGCTTCTTTTTCACGTTTTGCCTGTTCAAACTTGAACTTACCGTAGTCCATAATTTTACAAACGGGCGGAACGGCATTGGGAGCAATTTTTACAAGGTCAAGATTACTTTTTTCTGCTAAAGCGATTGCATCTTTTGCGGACATAACACCGATTTGCTCGCCATCTGCAGAAATAACTCTGACTTCTTTATCTCTGATTTCTTCGTTGATTTGATTCTCCTTGCTAATACCTAAGCACCTCCAAAAAATAATGAAAAGCTCGAACAGAATCTCCGTTCGAGCTTCAGAACGCACCT
>JAZNTA010000028.1:0-9109 GCA_045591525.1 Acutalibacteraceae bacterium
TGAAGCTCTCAACGCTATTGATACTTTTGAGCTTATGATTTACGACATGGTAGACGGTGAAGGCAGACACGCCACTTATGAGGACACGGTAGCAGCTGTTCAGAGACTCGGATTTCAGGGCATGATTTTTGAAAAGGTCAATATCGGACTTCCATTCTATTCACGACCCACAGATATGTCAGCCTATTGGTACGGATATAACGGCTGTTACGAAGGGATTGACGAAAACGGCTGGTATCATTGTGACAACACAAACAAAGATTTCTGGTTCAACACTCCCGAAGTTATAGAAGCAAAAACAGAGTATGCAATCAATAACGGTTTCGGAGGAGTTATGATATGGCATTATAACTGTGACCTGCCTTCAACTCACGAAGATTCACTTCTCAGAGCGGTCGGCAGTGCGATGAAAAAGTGTAAATAATAAATCTCTTATCGAAAGGGAATGAAAAGTAGTGGAATTTAAAACTGTTTTCGGTCCGGGTACAGGCGGACCTTCGGATTATTACAGAATACCCTCGATGATTACAACAAAAAACGGTGTGGTTGTAGCCTGCGCAGATGCCAGATTTTTTACCGGTGCCGATAATCCCAACAGAATTGACAAGGTCGTCAGAAGAAGTATGGATTCAGGTGAAACCTGGGAGAATTATCAGACTGTTGTTGGAGAATACGGCGAAGAAAAAAATCTTTCTTCTGCAGCCATTGACCCGATTCTTACATATTCAAGCGATACCGGACGAATTTTTATGCACTACTGTCACACTCCTGCAGGTGTGGGCATACTTAACTGCAATTCTTGCGTAGGCGAAGATGCCGAAGGCAACAAAATCATCAGCCGTGGACTCAGAAATTACATTTTGAAAAACGGTGTGCTCTATACAAAAAGCGGTAAAAAGACCGTATATGCTGTATCTGAAGACGGTAAAGTCAGCGATGGAAAAACAGATTTCGGAAGCATATATACGGGCGGTAAGTTCAAAGAAGCTCATACTTCAACGCTTATGATGTGCTACAGCGATGACGACGGTTTAACCTGGTCAAAGCCCGTTTCCCTCAATTCTCAGATAAAAAAGAAATATATGAGCTTTATTGGTCCCGGACCCGGATGCGGAATCGTTATCAAACACGGAAAATACAGCGGCAGAATTATTGTTCCCATTTATTACGGTGTAAGAAAATTTCCCTTAGGTTTATCCTGTTGTGTAATATACAGCGACGATAACGGCAAAACCTGGTCAATGGGAGAAACGCCGAACAACACAAGGAAAATTCACGGCTTCAAGGCAAATCATCACTTTATTATTGAACAAAATATGCTCACGGAATCACAGGTTATCGAGCAGGAAGACGGTACACTGAAATACTTCATGAGAAACCACGACCCCAAACGCTGTGTTGCGGTTGCATACAGTAAAAACGGCGGGGAAAGCTGGGAAAATTTCACTCACGATGAAAATCTCCCTCAGCCTATATGCCAGAGCTCGGTTATTAAAATCGAAAATGCCGAAAAGCCGTATGTGGTTTTCCTGAATGCTGCAGACAAAAAAGCAAGACAGTGCGGAACGGTAAGACTTTCGGAGGACGATGGAGAAACCTTCCCCTACAGCCGTGTGCTGAAAGAAGACTCTTTCGTATACAGTTCTATGACGCAGCTTCCTGACGGCAATATAGGAGTGTTGTTTGAACCTGATTTAGAGTGTCAGAATATCTGGTTTACTAAATTTTCTTTGGATTGGATAAAAAACAAAGAACAGTGATAACAATTAAGGGATACAGACTGAAACGGCACGGTAAAAAAGCAAAAAGAACTGCAATCTTACCGAAAGGTTTGGTTGCAGTCTTTTTATGTAAATATTATATTTATCAAAGGAGAATCGTATGAAGCACACATTAATTTCTAAAGATAAAAACCAATACGTTGCAAACCTGCATTGCCACACCACACTCTCTGACGGAAGAAAATCCCCCGAAGAAATCCGTGACGCATATAAAGCGCAGGGATACAGTATTGTTGCATTTTCAGACCACGATAATTATTTTGATCACAGCGATTTCTGCACGGATGATTTTATTGCTATAAACTCCTTTGAGGCGGATATCAGCGACAATATTGTAAGCAGCAGTCAGTTTCGCAGATGCTATCATCTTAACGCATTCAATATCAATGGTGACAAAGAGGTTACACTGCCTGCAACACCCGATTACAGAGATATGAAGGCGGTAAACGAATACATACATAAGCTCAGGGATTTGGGGTTCATCGTTGCCTATAACCACCCCTGCTGGTCAATGCAATGCCTCGACGATTACCGTTACCTTGAAGGTTGCAGTATTGTTGAAATATATAATAACTCTGTTTTTATTGAGGGCGGTGATGACGGACAGGAGCAGGTTTATGATGAAATGCTCCGTAGCGGAAAACGACTGTTTTGTACTATGGCAGACGATAATCATAATGAATTTCCTTTTGGCGATGTGCGTTGCGACAGTTTTGGGGGTAAAACAGTTTTTCTCTGTGATTCGCTCAGCTACGAATCTGTTATCTCCGCTATGCAGAGCGGGTCGTTTTATTGTACCCGTGAACCTGAAATTTTCGAGCTTACTTTGGAAAACGGCAAGGTTCACATTGAATGTTCACAGGCGCAACGCATAGCACTTTCAACTGCAGGCAGACGTTCAAAAGCATTGCACGCCCCTGAGGGTGAATACGTAACTCAAGCAGATTTTCAACTGGAGAATGAGGATACATACTTCCGAATTGAAGTGATAGGACCATCAGGAAAAAAGGCGAACACCAACGCATATTTTGTTGAAGATTATGAATAATTAAAACGAACACCTCTTGCCAAAAGGCAGGATTACAGTCCTTCTATAATAGATCATTCGTCTGCTAAATGCAGAAAATATTTATGCAAAGTATTTTATCAGGTAAAGTATCAACATATGCACGGGGTAAAAAGCATAGAAACCGTACTGCATTATTTTGTTCGAGCGACCTTTTCTGCCGCCGTAAAGCCAAATGGGTATCAATGCAAAAACAGCAAATCCCTGAGTCGGTATTTCAAAGATTTTGCCGAAAACTTCAATCGGGAAAACCTGACCTTCAAAGAATACAATATTAATCAGCACCATCGCCGTAAACTGGGCAAGCCACGCAAACGGAAAATCCCTTAAAAGGTAGAACATTACTACCGTAATCATTCCCAAAAAGCCATAATCAACAAAGCCGATAACCGAGGCAACGCAAATCAACAGAAGCCACAGCAAGGATAAGGCGACAGTTTTAACCGTAATATTCTTTCTGACTTTGTCTATAACTGATATTGCAAGCAAACCTAACAGAAGTGTGAACAGTACATTCTGATGATATGGGTTAAACCAGCGGCTGCTGTAAAATAAATTAAAAGGAATTTCTGTAATTACAGCAAAGCCTAAAAGTCTCAAAGCATATTTTTTGAAGTTGGATGTATGAACGAAGCCCTCTGCAATCTGAAAAGCAAAGATAGGGAATGCCATTCTGCCTATGTAGGTCATCCAGTTGCCAAAGCTCATTGCAGTTGCCCATATGTGATCGCTCAACATAAGTGCAATAGCAATTGTTCTTAACATATTTGATGTTAATCCGCCAAATGGGATTTTTATCAATGGGCTGTTGGTCGGAAGCTTGGTTTTTACATTCTCCTTCATTTACATCACTCCTTTTTACATTGTATCACAGAATACGAAAGCCGACAACTGTTTTCAAAAGAAAACGGATAAATGTTTTGACTGAATGTGCGGTTGTTTTCTGTATTTGTGTATGATATATTCATCCCGACAAATAAGGTTTTGACGGAGTAATCTGATATAAGCAAAATCACTTCAATCGGATGTCTGTAAAAAATTAATTTAAAAATTGTTTAAAGCATCTGTTTGACGGGATTAATAAAAATGCAGAACACGGGAAATTGAAGCGTCGCTTCTTTTTCTTGTGTTTTTTTATCCAAATATTTTTTGATTTAGCGTTTGCTCAATGTTCGCGATACGTTGTGTAAGTTCACCAAAAAAATTTATTATGTATCATTAATAATCTACCGCCAGAGGTTTACAGATAAGTTGACAGATGTAAATGCAAATGTTAAAATTGATAAAAATAATTTGTTTGCAAAATAAGGACAAGTGTATATGAAAAATCAGATTGAACAACTGAAAAAAGAAAAAAACGCAGTTATTCTTGCTCATTATTATGCACCTGCCGAAGTGCAGGAAATAGCTGATTATGTAGGCGATTCTTTCTATCTTGCGAAAATTGCAAAGCAAAGCAAGGTGGATATAATAGTTTTCTGCGGTGTTTATTTTATGGGTGAAAGCGCAAAAATTCTTAATCCCGATAAAAAAGTGCTTATGCCTGACCTTACCGCAGACTGTCTGATGGCTCATATGGTAACAAAAGATAGAATCGCTTCGATGCGTGAAAAATATGACGACCTTGCCGTTGTGTGTTATATCAACTCAACAGCAGAGCTTAAATGTCAGAGCGACGTATGTGTCACTTCATCAAATGCAGTGAAAATAGTTCGGTCACTTCCAAACAAAAACATTTTCTTCATTCCCGACAGAAATCTCGGCAGATTTGTTGCCGAACAAGTTCCCGAAAAGAATATAATTATCAACGACGGCTGCTGCCCCATTCACGCAAAGATTACGGCAGATCAGCTCATGGCAGTAAAAGAAAAACATCCTCATGCAATTGTTTTGTCACATCCCGAATGTGAACCTGAAATTCTGAAAATGTCCGGTTATATAGGAAGCACAGCTGATATAATCGCTTATGCAAAGCAGAGTGATGTGAATGAGTTTATTATCTGCACTGAAACCGGTGTTAACTACAAGCTGATAACGGATAATCCCGACAAGCAGTTTTATTACCCTAATCCTCATCCCTGCTGTGCCGATATGAAGCTTAACACTCTTGAAGCTGTTTTGTCGGTTCTAAAGAACGAAGATAAAGAAGTTATTGTTGACGATACGGTTCGTAAGGGAGCACTTTTACCGCTTGAAAGGATGTTGGAGCTTGCAAAGTGAAATGAATACAGATATTATAATAGTAGGCTGTGGAGTTGCGGGCCTTTACTGTGCTCTGAACCTGTCTGAGGACAAAAGGATTACTATCGTTACTAAAAACGAAGCTCCGAAAAGCGATTCCTTCCTTGCACAGGGCGGTATATGCGTTCTGCGAAATGAAGAAGATTACAAATCATTTTTTGAGGACACGATGAAAGCGGGTCACTACGAAAACAATCCCGATTCTGTCGAGATTATGATTCGCTCTTCACAAGAGATAATTGGTGACCTTGTTTCTTTCGGTGTTCGTTTTGAAAAGGACGGAGAGGCATTCACTTATACCCGTGAAGGTGCACACTCCAAGCCGAGAATTCTTTTCCACGAAGATGAAACGGGCAAGGAAATCACATCTCACTTGCTTGAAACAGCAAGAAAAAGACCTAATATTACACTTATCGAAAACTTCACAATGGTTGATCTGATTTGCGAGGACAATATCTGTTACGGCATTATCGGACATGATAAGAACGGAAATTATATCGGCATAACCGCAGATTACACCGTTCTTGCAACGGGCGGCATCGGAGGATTGTTCAAGCATTCCACCAACTACCGTCACCTTACGGGCGATGCTCTTGCGCTTGCACTCAAATATGACATTAAATTACAGCACATTGACTACATACAGATTCATCCAACCACACTTTATACTAAAAAGCACGGTCGTGAGTTTTTGATTTCCGAATCGGTACGAGGTGAGGGTGCAATACTGCTCAATTCCAAGGGTGAAAGATTTGTCAACGAGCTTTTGCCCCGTGACGTTGTGGCTAAAGCAATATTTGATGAAATGAAAAAGAAAGGCAGCGAGCACGTCTGGCTTTCCATGGCTCCGATTCCGGAAGAAGAAATAAAAAGTCATTTCCCGAATATTTATCAGCATTGCCTTGATGAAGGCTATGATGTAACAAAAGAGCCGATTCCCGTTGTTCCGTCACAGCATTATTTTATGGGCGGCATTGACGTTGACCGATACAGCAAAACATCTATGGAGCGTTTGTATGCAATCGGAGAAACCGCTTGCAACGGTGTTCACGGACGTAACAGATTGGCAAGTAATTCATTGCTTGAAAGTCTGGTCTTTGCTAAGAGAGCAGCAGGTCACATCACAGATAATTATACCGAAGCCGAACAATTTGAAGAAGTTATCATAGATTCCCGTCAGTATGAGGGATATGCAGAAAAATACAAGGAAGCAGTTTTAGCGGCTATCGAAAAGGAGAAAAACAGCCATGAATAATATTACCATGAAATTAAACGCAGATGACCTTATTTTAAATGCACTCAAAGAAGATATAACGAGCGAGGATATTTCCACAAATTCCGTTATGCGTCACTATCAGCTTGGTGAAGTTGATTTGATTTGCAAGGAAGACGGCATTATTGCAGGCCTTGAGGTTTTCAAGAGAGTTTTTGAGCTTCTTGATGCAGATACAAAGGTTGAATTTTCAGTTAATGATGGTGACAGGGTTAAAAACGGGCAAAAGTTAGGTGTTGTTCGTGGAGATATCCGAGTTTTGCTTTCGGGTGAAAGAACAGCGCTCAACTATTTACAGCGTATGAGCGGTATCGCAACATACACACGCACTGTTGCAGATATGCTTGAAGGCACTAACACAAAACTTCTCGATACAAGAAAAACAACACCCGGTATGCGTGTGCTTGAAAAATATGCGGTTAAGGTCGGCGGCGGTTACAATCATCGTTTTAATCTGAGTGACGGTATTCTTCTCAAAGACAATCACATCGGTGCGGCAGGCGGTGTAAAAGAGGCAGTTGCAATGGCAAAGGAATATGCACCCTTTGTCCGTAAAATTGAAATTGAAGTTGAAAATCTTGAAATGCTGAAAGAAGCGCTTGAAGCAGGTGCGGATATCATAATGCTCGATAATATGAGCGTTGAGGATATGATAAAAGCGGTTGAACTTTGCAAAGGCAAGGCTGAAACAGAGTGTAGCGGTAATGTTACAAAAGAAAATGTTGCAAAGCTTACCCGTATTGGTGTAAACTATATATCAAGCGGAGCACTCACGCACTCTTCTCCTATTCTTGACCTCTCGCTTAAAAATTTACACGCAATATAATGAGGTGAATCAATGAAAGCTGCAGAAAGAAGAAAAGCAATTGTAAATTTGCTCCTATCATCAAACGAAGCCATATCGGGCGGTAAGCTTTCCGAAGAATTCGGTGTATCACGACAGATTATTGTTCAGGATATAACCGTACTTAAAGGCTCGGGATATGATATTCTTTCTACCCATAGCGGATATATTATTCAGAAATCGCCTCTCAAAGAGCGTGTGTTCAAAGTGTATCATACAACAGAGGAGACCGAAGATGAATTAGCTACCATTGTAAACCTCGGCGGAACGGTGGTTGATGTGTTTGTATGGCATAAGGTTTACGGTAAAATGACAGCGCCTCTGAATATTTTTTCAAGTCTTCATATAAAGCAGTTTATTGAGGGAGTAAGAAGCGGTAAATCCACCGAGCTTATGAACATAACAGGAGGTTATCATTATCACACCGTCCGTGCGGAATCAGAATCGGTGCTTGATGAAATTGAGCAAGCTCTTAAAGCCAAAAATTACATTGCTCCTGAAATATAAGATTATGCAAAAAGCAGGTAACATCATTGTGTTGCCTGCTTTTCTTATACCGTTGACTTAAACTGTTGCTTTTTTCTTGCTACAAGTGGTATAATCAAATCGACAAATAAGAATTTGTAGGTGAGATAATGATTATTATAATCACGGGGGCATCGCATACGGGTAAAACTGCACTTGCCCAAAAATTGCTCGAAAAATATAAATATCCATACCTGTCAATAGACCATCTAAAGATGGGGTTAATACGTAGTGGTAATACAGAACTTACCCCTATGGACGATGCGGAATTAGTCGAATATCTGTGGCCGATTGTTCGTGAAATGATAAAAACTGCTATTGAGAATAATCAGAACTTAATTGTCGAAGGCTGCTATATTCCATTCGATTGGCAAAATGATTTTGAGCAACAATATCTTGAACATATTAAATACTATTGTCTTATAATGAGTGAGGAATATATTAGAAATCATTTTGCTGACATAAAAAAATATGCAAACATTATTGAAAATCGTTTGGATGACGAATGGTGTACCATTGAGAGTGTTTTGATAGATAATGCGGAAGTCCTCGCTCTTGCGCAAAAGCATAATATAAACTTTATTCTCATTGATGACCAATATGAGATTAACATTAATTTAGATTGATAAATTCCAATTTGTCGGAACAATTATTGAAAAAAACAAAATACATTTCATCAAACCGTTTCACTTTTTGTGACGCGGTTTTCTTTTACCTGAAAACACCACTTTGTAAAAGTGCGCAATTATACACCTCGACAGAACAAGCTGCGTAATCTGACCGTTATTGATGAGTACATAGATGACGGATGGAGCGGAACAAATTTTGAAAGACCTGCATTTATCAGAATGATGAATGATGTTGAAGTAGGCAAAATCAACTGTATCGTTACCAAAGACCTCAGCCGTTTCGGCAGAGAACATATTATGATGGACTATTATCTTGAATTTGTATTCCTCGAAAAACAAATACGGTATATAGCAGTTGCTGAAAACGAGGATACGGAAAAGGGACTCAGTGATTTTGTTCCGTTCAAAAACTTGTTCAATGAGTGGTATGCAAAAGACACAAGCCGTAAGACAAAACAAGCTTTCCACGCAAAATTCCTTGCAGGTGAGAGAATGGGAAATTATGCTCCGTTCGGTTACAAAAAACATCCCGAAATCAAAAACAAGATAATTCCCGACGAAGAAACAGCACCGATTGTCATCAGAATGTTTGAGATGGCGGCACACGGTACGAGTCTTTCAAAAATTATGAATTAGCTTATTGATGAAAGGATACCTGTTCCGAGTTACTGGGAATATTCGAGATTCGGCGGATTTGCAAGAATCTATAACAATCCCGAGAGGCAAAAGAATAATTATCTTTGGAGATTC
>JAZNTA010000029.1:0-3595 GCA_045591525.1 Acutalibacteraceae bacterium
GGCAACATCTTGCGGATGTTTCCTGCTGTTTTTGATCAGACTGTTCTGTTACACAGTTTCTTCTTTTATTATTTTGCCGTTACTGTCTGTGAATATGAGCTTAATCTCATCTTGGTTAAAAATATATCCGCAGCCCGCAAAATAATTTTCATCATCCTTTTCAACTGTGCTGCCTATTACCACAGGGCTTATACTCCCGTTAGTGTTCCACTCAGTATTTTCAGGATAATAGACGTTGAGTTCGTGTGCATGGCCGCAAATCATAACCTCAGGCTTAACATTCTCTCTTAAAAGTCTTGCCCATTCAGCGAAAATATCCTGCTCTATATCAAAAGGAGGGTTATATCTGTGAGTAAAGGCATTGTGAGAAATCACAAGCTTATGCTTAATACCCTTGAACTCATATTCATTTTCTTTGTTTTTGATTATCTTCTTCAAAAATTCAGTCTGGCGTTCCCTGAAAGCATGGCAGGCAACGGTAAAGCCGTATTCTTCGTGATCGTCGGGCTTATCTTCGCCACAGTCAAGCAGTATTCCCCATATATTACCGAGGCGGAAGCTGTAATATGTATTACCCAAGTAACTGGGAGTGTAATCGGCAAATTTCTCTGCAAAATCACCTCTTAAATCGTGGTTACCTCTTGAGAATATGCAGGGTTTTTCACCTTTCATTAAAAGTGAGCATATTTCGTATATGTTAATAAATTTTGAAGGGTCACCGCTGTGTTCGATAACGTCTCCGTTTAAAATGAGAAAATCAATATCACCGAAAGTTTCCGCAGCCCTTACGGGCTCTTTGATAAGATTATGAGCATCAGAGATGTGGTAAGCTCTTATACCCTTTTCGGGTATGGGACAGAATTTATATCTTTTTTTCAGTACTTCTTCGGTTTCGGTGAAATACGGCTTTCTTTCAATAACAGGTCGGATGCAGACAGTGTATTCCCCGGCTTCATCCAGTTCATCCATAGGCACCTCAACCCTGTGTATCTCATTTCTTGAACGCATAATACCGTTGGATTCATCATAATAAAATTTATCCCTAACCTTAACAAAGAAAAGGCCGGCTTTTTCACAGGGCATCATAATTTGATAAGATTTATCCACTGCAAAAACTGCAGGGTCAAACTTAAAAAACTCACTCACACTATATTGCTCCTTAATTGTTTTATTAATATATTTCCGGTTAATGCGGATATGTAACTTTTCTGTCTGTGATGAGTTCAACAACGGATTGATAAAGCTTCGTAAAGCTTTCCTGAACACTGCCCTTTACCGCAAGCTCAAAAGCAATTCTCTTTGAATATTTGTCACCGTTATCTTTTGCGGTTTCTATATAATCAAAATCAAAAACATCATAAAGACGCTCAACTCTTGTATCATAGGTTGAAGTATCATTTTCATCAATTTCAACAACACGGTAACCGTACTGAGTTGTGTAAGCCAGACCTTTGTAACGGGTCATGGGAGAGGTAAAGATATCAATCCCCTGATTTCTTACACCGAAGGCATTTGTGTGGTCGTGACCTGTAAACATCGCAAGCACATCGCCGTTTTCAACCAAAGCATCAAACTGACCGTCGTTATAATATCCGGGGCAGGGCTTTTCGTTGAGAGTGCCGTAGTTCACATTTTCGGGGTCGAAGGCATAATATTCGTCTTCATTATAAATATGCTCAATTGCATAAGGCTGTTTTGAATCAACCTTTTTAAGTACATCATAGATTTCGGGAACAATTATATGTTGAAATACAACTGAATTGACTTTTTCTCCGCCGTTATCAGACTTAAGCTTTGCGGAGGTTTCCTTATACCACTCAATCTGTTCGGTACGAACTCTGTCATAGTGTCTCGGATCATCCTCATCATAATCGCCTGAGTCAAATACCCAAAGATTGAATCCGACCTTGTCGCTGTCAGAAGCAAGAACGGGAATATTGAATGTTGCGCAGTTTTTGAAGCTTACGGATTCATCAGCAGTTATTACACAAGAGAAGGTATTATAATAATCCATAATATCTTTTCTTGACATCGGACCTGCCTCTGAATCGTGATTTCCGAAGGTTACGGCAACGGGAATATTTCTTGATTCAAATATATTCATCAGAGCGTTGATGAGCTTTTTGGTTTTTTCGGGGTCTTCGTTGGGATGTGTATTATCACCCGTAAGAACAACAAGGTCAGGTTTTTCAACATCGCAGGCTTCAGCGATTACCCATACTGATGCATCGAAATGCTTGTCATAGTTAAGATGCGTGTCGGCAATATGCAATATTTTAAGCTTGCCGTCGGAATTAAATCTGATTGTGGTATCTGTTTCACTCTGCGAATTTGCAGGTTCAAAATTGATATTTTTGTTTTCCGGATCGAGTTCAAAATAAATTATTCCTGATACAAAAAAAACAACCGATACTAATAGTGCAATTAATATAATTTTTTTTGCCATTTTTAATCTCCTTAGACAATTAAGTTTTATTACTTTAACGTAAATTCAGCATCGTTATCCGGAAAGCCTTTATTGTTTCCGATAGTATTAAGAAGCATGCTTTTCAAATCAACCTTGATACCGTTTTTGCTGAGTTTGGGTTCTAACTTTTTAAGTACAAACGAAAATCTTTTGAGAATTCCCGATATGAAATTATAAACAGGTGTGCCTTCGGTGTGAACACCGTCGCCGAGAAAAATCCCTACACCGACTTCTCCGATAAGCTCTGTTACTTTTTTGTTCTTAAGAGCCTTATCTCTTTTTATAAAGAGCAGGCGTTCAACGGTTCCTACAGTGATTTTCTCAAAGCGTTTTCTTCCGAATGCCTTCAGGTGTTTGACGATGCCCTCACCGCCGCTGAGTGCGCCGCGGACACGGTTAATAATAGCCTCGGCAAAATGGCTGTGGAAATATTCCTGTGCGGTAAGGCCGTTCAGATCCCAGCCGAATTCTTCAACATCGATTGTTTTTACCTTAAGTACGGAGTTTTCATCTATTGTGATTTTTCTGTATTTTGCAGGACTTCCGACAAGGCAGGATGTGCAGATATCAATCAATCTGTTTCTCTTTTCGGTATAAAACTCATTTATGCTCTGAATGTGCATATGACCTGTCAGAACAAGCTCGACTCCGTTATCGGCAAGGAACGAAGCAACCTTTCGCCATTCCTTTATTTTGGCATCTCCAACCAAATCAAACACGGGAACAGAAGGAATAATAGGATAATGGCATATCGCAAAAACAGAACAGTTATCTTCTTTTGCTTTATCAATCTGCTCTTTTGCCCAAGCCATATGCCTTTCATCCATTGCGCCTTTCGGCTGTCCTTTACTGTCACAGCATATAGCAAGCATTCTTACACCATCGGAAATCTGTGCCATATAAGAATGAGTAGGCTCATCAACAGCAATCGCATCGCCGTAACCGAAATCACGGTACATATCACAAAGGTCATTAAAGTCCGTTCCCTCAACAGGTACACGCCCGTCATCCTTTAATATGTAAGCTGAATCGTTATAATCGTGACCGGCAGTTATTACATAGACCCTTTTTCCGTTTTCCTTAAGCTTGTGAAGCTCTTTTATAAAGCTGTTGTGGCTTTCTTTTTCA
>JAZNTA010000030.1:0-1550 GCA_045591525.1 Acutalibacteraceae bacterium
AGAGGCAATCGCTGACACAATAATAACGGCAAAGGTAACGGTTTTGATTCCTCCGGCTGTGCCAACGGGTGAGCCGCCGATAAACATCAAAAGCAAACATACGATAGCGCTTGCATTAGTGAGGCTTTCCTGCGGCACTGTGGCAAAGCCTGCGGTTCTCGTTGTAACCGACTGAAACAAGGACACTTCGATTTTTTGAAGTAACGTATAATCTTTCATTGTTTGTGGATTGTTATACTCAAACGCAAAAATGAAAGCTGCACCCACAAAAATCAAAATTAAAGTTGCCGCAATAGCGATTTTACTGTGATGAGTAAGGTCTCGGAAAAATTTTACTTTCTTAGTTCGGGCAAGTTTTAAAACCCTGAGCACATCCCACCAAACGATATAACCGATACCGCCTAATATAATTAAGGCACACGTAACAATATTGATAATGGGATTGAGAGCATAATTACAAAGACTGTTTTCGGCAATAATATCAATACCCGCATTGCAAAAAGCAGAAACAGAAGTAAACACCGATATCCATATTCCTTTTGCACCGAACTCAGGTATAAAAACCGTCATATAAAGCAGAGCACCGATACCTTCTATTATGAGTGTTCCGCCTACAACCTTTTTTACGAACCGAACAAGCCCCGAAAGTGAATTCAGATTAAATGCATCTTGCAAGAGCAGCCTGTCACCGATCCCCATTTTCTTGTGCAGAAGTATCATAAGTCCTGACATAATGGTAATAACACCAAGACCGCCGATCTGAATCAGTATCAAAATTACAACCTGCCCAAAAACACTCCAAGAGGAAACGGTCGGTGTTACAACCAAGCCCGTAACACAGGTTGAGGTCGTTGCGGTGAAAAGCGCATCTAAAAAAGAAGTCGGTTTTCCATCGGCTGAACTTATAGGAAGCGAAAGCAATACTGCGCCTATCAATATCGCTATCAAAAAACTCAACAATATAATATGTGTTGTAGATACCAGAGGCCGTTGTTTTTTCATAAATTCATCATACACCCTAAATTTTCTATACAAAACAAAATGGAACCAACTTCCTCTGCAGACAGCTAGTTCCATTCACATCTATTATCTCGATTATTATAACACAATTCATTATTTTAGTCAAGTTTTTATAGAAATCTTATAAACATATCCGGCATCATAATATGTAGGATACGCTTCGCTTTTTTGACCCCAAAACCGATTTCAAGCGCATTTTGTGCAAATGGGTCGGACAAAAATCAGCGAAAACCCAGTGCTTATACGGCTTTAAGCGACTTTTGTGTTATTATAACACAAGCCTCAATTCTTCTCACAACACCTGTTGCTTTCATATATAAGAACCTTACCTTTCTAAAAATCGGAGATTTTTGAAAGGTGCCAAGAACCTTGTTACTCGGTACCCTCGCAATAAAAACTCCTTTGTTTAATTGATAACACTTCTATTATCTGTAAGCATTGGAGTTTTATGCTTATAGAGGTTTCTATTTACGTTTTCTTTTCAAAAATTCTAGGTAAGTAGAGTTTGAAAATTTGCTTTTTTTATTTAT
>JAZNTA010000031.1:0-1716 GCA_045591525.1 Acutalibacteraceae bacterium
AGGACCGATGGGAAATGACGACGGTGCTTGGGGATTCGGCTATAACATAAGATATGAATATTGGAACAAGGGTTATACAACCGAAGCTACAAAGCGAATTATCAAGTATTCTCTCGAGGTTCACGGCATAAAGGATTTCACAGCAAGTCATGCTGTTGATAACCCTGCATCGGGCAGAGTTATGGAAAAATGCGGCTTGAAGTTTGAAAGCTATGGCGAACATTCCAAGCGTGACGGCTCTGTGACTTATAAAGTAAAGAATTACAGAATGCATATTGATTGAGGTGTAATAATGTGAAAATAGAAAACATTGATAACGGCAATGCTTTTGACTTTGGTAAAACCTCTGCAGAATACGCAAAGTACAGAGATATTTATCCCAAAGAGTTATATGATAAACTTTATGAAATCGGTATTGGTCACAAAGGTTGTTCATGGCTTGATATCGGCACGGGAACAGGTGTTTTACCTCTTAATCTGTACTCCTACGGAGCAGACATAAAAGCAATAGATATTTCTGAAAGTCAGATTGCTGCCGCAAGAATTCTTGCAACTGAAAAAGGAGCTTATAATATTGAGTTTTCTGTGTCACCTGCAGAAGAAACACCATTTGAAAACAACAGTTTTGACTTCATCACGGCGGCACAGTGCTTCTGGTATTTTGATCGTGAGAAGATTGTCAGTGAAATTAGACGCCTGTTGAAACCGAACGGTATTTTTGTGAAGATTTATATGAGCTACACCCTCGATGATGAGATAGCCAAAAAGTCCCACGAACTTGTTAAGAAAATAAACACAAGCTGGACTCCCGGTGCATCAGGTTCAAAAGATATGTATAATCATCCTTTTGAAAACGGTCAGCTTAATATTTTCGAGTGCAAACTCCCGTTTACCCGTGAAAGCTGGCACGGAAGAATGCTCGCCTGTCGAGGAACAAAAGCTTCAATGGATAAAGAAACTTTGGACAAATGGGAAAAAGCGCATTTGGAATTGCTTTCAGAGTATCCGGAAGAGTTTGAAATTAATCACAAAATCTATATAGCAACATACAAGATATAAAAACAAACCGCAATGGAGTTTCAACAAATTCTCCAATGCGGTTTTTGTCGTTTTATGTTGTAATATTGTACAATTCATATCCTTTTATATTGTGAAAAAGGTAGAATATCAAAGAAACACAATACTTTTTGCGTAACAAATCGCAAAATTCGTCATATATATAATGGAGCATCTGATTAGTTTTTATTATTATCACTTCTAAAATTTTAGAGATTTTAAATATAAATTTAGTTTTCGCTTCATTTTTTATTGCAAAAACTAATCTGAGTTGGTATAATATATAGGTAAAATTATATTCAATTCAGAGGTGTAATTATGGCTGTAAGTTATAAAAAATTATGGAAACTCCTGATTGACCGTGATATGAAGAAAAAAGACCTCGCCGTTATTGCGGATATAAGCAATTATACCGTAACAAAAATGAGCAAGGGCGAAAACGTCACCGTCGAAACACTCGGCAAAATTTGTGCTGCCCTCGGTTGCGGCGTCGATGATATTATGGAATTTATACCCGAGGAATGAAAGTGAGGTGCGGATAATGGCTCTTGAAAACAAATTAGGAATTACAAGCTCTCCCGAACTTGCTGAAACTGAAGAAAGAATAAGCAAGAAAAAGGCTATCGAGCTTTTTGAAAACGGTACTCTCGATAAACTCGA
>JAZNTA010000032.1:0-6144 GCA_045591525.1 Acutalibacteraceae bacterium
AGCCCTCGGGCAAACAATCTAAGCCTTGGAAAACATATTCGACCTTAATATGCTTTGAAACTTTATCGCCGATAACCTCTTTGAAAAGCTCTTCATTTTCTTTTTTGATGATGAAAATGACTTTATTAAAGCCGGCTTTAATAGCATCATAAATCGAATAATCAATAATTATTGAGTTATTGGGACCAACAGGGTCAATTTGCTTAAGGCCACCATAACGGCTACCCATACCAGCTGCTAAAATAACAAGTGTTTTATCCATTTTTATACCAACCTTTCGGATTTTATTTTTTATACACATATATAATAGCATATAAAAAATTTTTTGTCTACCTTAACAAATTCATTTGACTTTTCATAAAATAATTATATAATTGAATTTACATAATTTTACAGGTGAAACATATGACAAACTTACTTATAAAAATTTTTTTAAAAGACAAAGATGCTTCCACACCCCACGGCAGAGAAGCCTACGGAAGAGTTGCAGGCATTGTGGGTATAATCTGTAATCTTTTGTTAAGTGTTATCAAGTACATAATTGGTTCAATAACAAATAGTGTTTCAATTACTGCAGATGCTACCAATAATATGACTGATGCAGGTTCTTCAATTGTAACATTGATAGGCTTCAGACTTTCCGAAAAGCCAGCAGATGAAGACCACCCTTACGGTCACGCAAGAATTGAATACATAACAGGTCTTATTATTTCATTTTTAACATTAATTATCGGTTACGATATTTTAAAAACATCTGTTTCAAAAATATTCAATCCTGAAGAGATTGTTTTTAATTGGATTTCGATTATTATTCTCGGTATTTCAATTTTCTTTAAGTTATGGCTCGCTCTTTTTAACAAATCTTTAGGAAAAAAGATTAAGTCCAAGGCATTGGAAGCTACTGCAGCAGACAGCAGAAATGATGTAATTTCTACTGCCGCGGTTCTTATTGCAACTGTTATTTCTCATTTCACAGGCTTTAATCTTGACGGCTATATGGGCTTCTGCGTTGCAGTATTTATTATCATTTCCGGTATCGGTCTTGTTAAAGAAACTGTTGGACCTCTTTTGGGTCAGGCACCATCAAAAGAAATGTATGAAATGATTGAAAACAAAATACTTTCATACGAAAATGTTTTAGGTGTTCACGACCTTATGGTTCACTCCTATGGTCCCGGTAGTTATTTTGCATCTGCCCATATTGAAATGGATGCAAAAATTGATGTTCTCACCTGCCACGATATTATGGACACCATTGAAAGAGATTTAGCTACCGAAGACAACATCCACATTGTTGTTCACCTTGACCCAACAGTTCTTGACTGCGAAGAAACCAACGAATTAAAGGAAACTGTAAGAAAAATCCTTTATGATATTGACCCCATAATCACTTTCCACGATTTCAGAGTAGTTTATGGTGAAAAAGCAAAGAACGTTCTTTTTGATGTAGTTATTCCCCCAAAATATAAGTATTCAGATGATGAATTGGTTTCTATAATCAAAAACCGCGTAAATGAAGCCGGTAACGGCAACCTTTACGCAGTTGTGATTATTGACAAAAGCTATGGCATTTTAAAAAGCGAAACAGAATAATTACAATTACAGAATTATGCAAATAAGACCACTGCAACCGTCATTGATTATTCTTTCAAGTGTTTCCTGAATTTTGCCTCTCGCATCAACAGGCATATGGCAAAGCTTGTTACGAAGTCCCTCATTTACAAGTTCATTAAGAGATTTACCGAAGATGTCAGACTCCCATATTTTATGGGGGTCTTCTTCAAACCCTGTGAGCAGATATTTGAGAAGCTCTTCCGACTGACTTTCCGTTCCCACAACGGGTGCAACCTCGGTTTCAATGCAGGTCTTGAGCATATGAATTGATGGTGCAGAAGCAGAAAGACGAACCCCATATCTACCGCCTTGCTTGACAATTTCAGGCTCTTTGAGGGTCAATTCATCAATATCGGGCATAACGATTCCGTAACCGGTTGCTTCTACCTCTTCAAGAGCATTTTTTATTTTGTCATATTTCTTTTTAATCAAAGTTAGCTCTTCAAACTGTTCAACAAGCTCTTGCTCATTTTCAATCTTAATTGACGTTTTTTCTTCTATGATTTTATAAATGAGTTCACCCGAAAGTATCGCTTCAATTTCTGCACAGCCCTTACCTAAATCAAGCTTTGAAATCTGTGCAGAAGCAATATATTCATTATCACATATACCTTTGACAACAAGCCCTGTATCCCCTACACAGCCAACACCACAAGAGCATTCTTTAACACAATTGCAAATAGATTTTCTCAACCAATGCTCTCTGCCAAGTCCCATAACCCAACCGGGAAGAGAAATGCCGATTTCACGGACCGGGAAACGGAAAAGCACCGCACCGAGAATTTCGCGGATTAAATCCTCATCTATTTCAAGGCAGTTTACAGGTATAACAGGAACACCATATTTCTGAGTTAATTGGGAAGCAAGATTAATTGTTTCCTGAGAATCAGGATAAGTGCAGTTAAGAAGGGTTACAAAGGGTTTATTAATCGCTTTAAGCTCTGCAACAACTCTTTCTTCCGCTTCTTCATATTCCTCTCTCGGAATATCACTTATACTGCCATCAGTTGTTATAAGTAAGCCTATGGTAGAATGCTCGGTTATTACTTTTTGTGTTCCCAACTCAGCAGCCATATTAAATGGAATTTCATGGTCGTACCAAGGGGTTTTCACCATTCTTGGCTTATCTTCTTCAATATAACCTAAAGAGCTTGGTACAATGTAACCGACGCAATCAATAAGGCGGACATTCAAAGAAGCATTATCGGGCAAATCCACCTTTACAGCTTCTTCGGGAATAAATTTAGGCTCAGTTGTCATAATTGTTCTGCCTGCGGCAGATTGGGGAAGCTCATCCAATGCTCTTTCCCTTTTATAATTGCTATTAATGTTAGGCAAAACAAGAGTATCCATAAAACGCTTTATAAAGGTTGATTTCCCCGTTCTCACGGGTCCTACCACCCCGATATAAATATCACCGCCTGTTCGGGTTTCAATATCCTTATAGATGCTTGTATCTGTCATAAATCTACCTCCATAGACCTTTTAAAATCTTCAATAAAGGGTATGTGATATTCAGTTTGTTTATGACTGCAACGGTCATATAAAATTAACATAATTTGACACAAGCAAAAATATGTATTATAATATATCGATATATAAATATAATTCAGGAGATTTATTATGTTGTTAAATATTACACCAACTTATGATGTAATGGATGTTATCAACACATTCATTTCAACTTTTAAGCTGGAAAGCTTCTTCCCTTATCTTTTAGGTCTTGTTACCGCAGTTATTTGTGGTGCTTTAATCGGTGTTGAAAGAACCTTCCGCCAGAAAGAAGCAGGTATCAGAACTCATATTATTGTCGCTCTTGGTTCTGCCCTTATTATGATAGTAAGTAAATACGGTTTCTTTGATATTGTTGGCCTTGCAGATCACGTTAATCTTGACGGTTCTCGTCTTGCGGCACAGGTTGTTACAGGTATCTCCTTCCTTGGTGCAGGTATCATAGTTTTTAAGGGTACTGTTAAAGGTCTTACCACCGCAGCAGGTGTATGGACAACGGCAGGTATCGGTCTTGCGGCAGGTGCGGGAATGTACGGTATTGCAGTATATGCCACCCTCATTCTTCTTATTGTTCAGATTGTTATTCACAAAATTCTCCCTGTTGAAAACACAAGCACAACTGCTGTAAGCATGAAATTAAGGGATGACCCCGAAGCTATTGAAAGCATTACAAACCTTTTCAAAGAAAATGACTACATATTAATTTCAAGCTCAGTTGAAAAGAAGAATGATAAATACTATTGCCTTTTCACAATCCGCGCAAAATCACATATCAACCCTGATGATATAAGCAAGCTTTTCACAGGAAATGAATATGTGCTTTCACTTTCTGTTTAAAATAAAGGAGTAAAAAAATGAAAACAGGTATTACTTTTGACAAAGGTAAAAAAGTTCTTCCCCTTATTACTGCAATAATCGGTCTCGGACTTGCAATTGCACTTCTGGTTCTCAGACTTAACATTGTTGCAGTTGTTAATGTTGGATTTATGTGCATTATGTCTGCACTTATTTTCATCGGCATTATTGCAAAGAATAAGGTTTATCTTTTCAACATTATAGGCTATTGCAGTAGTGCAATCGGCATTTTCCTTTATTTCTTAGTATGGGGTGCTGATGCAGGTTTTGGTGCTTTTTCAAGCGGTAAAACAGGTTGGACAAGTGCAGATAACCCCTTATTCAGCGGTGAGGGCTCATTCCTTACAAGATTAGGCGGTAACATTCTTTTACTCCTCCCCTGTGCTCTTGCAGTTGTGGCTCTTGTTCTTGTTGCTAAAAAGAATTTCGAGAAAAAAGGCGCACACAAATTCCTTATATCAGTTTTGAGCATTGTTCTTGCAGGTACATCTGTTTTATATGTTCTTACAATGAACCTTCGTTCAAAGCCCAATGTTGACAGGCTTTGGGAAGGTCACGATGATTATCTTGACGGTGTTGATAAAGCTAAATCAAAAAGCCCTAATGTTCTTTTTGTTCTTATGGACGATATGGGTTATGGCGATACCTCTCTCAACGGTGCAATTTACGAAACGCCTAATATGGACAGAATCGGCGAAGAGGGTCTTAATTTCGACAACTTCTATTCAAGCTATTCAGTTTGCTCTCCTGCAAGATTTGCTCTTATGACAGGCAGATATCCCTTCAGAGGTTATGCAGATAACGTTATTTATCCAACTTATGATACATTCTCACCCTTTGCACAGACCCGTATTTTCAACTCAATTGAAATGGGTAACAACTGCGATGGTATGCTTGGTGACGAAATCACTCTTGCAGAAACATTCCAGGCAGCAGGCTATAACACAGGTGCTTTCGGTAAATGGCATTTAGGTGACTATGGCGAATATCTTCCCACAAATCAGGGCTTTGATTATTTCTATGGTAGCCACCACGTTAATGATATGGCACCCTTCTACCACGTTGCAGAAGAAAACGGTGAATTTGAAATCGTTCACGGTGTTGAAGAGCTTCGTGATGGAAACGGTAAAAAAGACCAACGTCAGCTTTCCGAATGGATTCACGAGGAAATCACCGACTGGATTACAGACAAGGTTGAGAATTCCGATGAACCCTTCTTCGCATATTACGCAACTCCCTGGCCTCACGCTCCCGTTTTCGTTGGTGACGAATTCAACGGCGAAACAGGTATGGGTACTTATGCAGACTGCTTAACCGAGTTTGACTATTACCTTGGCGAGCTTTTCACAACTCTTGAAGATTTAGGCGTTATGGATGATACAATTATCGTATTCACAAGCGATAACGGTCCTGCTCTTGAGGGCTCCGTTGGCGGTCTCCGTGGCGGTAAATACCTTGCTTACGAAGGTGGTCAGAAGGTTCCCTTTATGATTCGCTGGGGTAACAATGGTGGACTTTGGAAAGCAGGCGAAGAAAGGCACAACAGTGCAACATTCGTTGATTTGATGCCCACTCTCGTTGAGCTTTGCGGTATCACAGGTAACGGCGGAGAAAAGAATTATCTTCCCTTTGACAGAGATATTGACGGCACTTCAATTGTTCCTCTTCTTAAAAATGACACAGTTATTCACACAGAAGATTACCCCATTCTTCATATGAAGAGAGAAAGCCTCAAGGCAATTCAGTACACAGTACCTACAAAAGATATTCTTTCAAGAGAAGAATACAAGGATTATAAATATGATGTTCTCACAGATAATGAAAACATCACCTTCAAATATTTCAAGAGAATTCAGAATGATAACTCTGCATTCTTTGATAAATACAGAAAGAACTGGTTACATATTTTAAGCGATGACAGAGGCGAAAACCTTAACCGCTCATCAGTTTATCCCACAGTTGCAGAAGAAATGAATGCAAAAATGGACGAGATAATGAAAAACTTCAAATCCGACAGACGTGGTATGAACGAAGAATATTATAACAAATAAAAATCGCAAAAACAGCCTACCGTCAACAGTTGCTTTTCGGTAGGCTTTGTTATATAATTTTATTGTAATTTTTTGTCGATATGCAATCTTCGATTGCTCGATATTTTAGCGT
>JAZNTA010000033.1:0-1912 GCA_045591525.1 Acutalibacteraceae bacterium
AGCATGAAGCAACTTCTTCAGCTTTTCTCCAAGTGAATCCATTCTCTTTTCGATATTGATAAATTCGCCTATAAGACCACCCAGAACGAAGGAGAAAATAAGTAGCATTGTGCCTTGGGTTTCGATTTTTCCGTCAACTACAGTAAGCATACCTTGTAAAGTGCCTGTAACACCAATAAAAATAGTTGAAACACCACAAGCAGCCATTAAAGTTTTTTCATATCGCTGGGAAATACCTTTTTTAAAAAGAAGTCCTATTAAACCACCTAAAAGAACTAAAATCGTATTAATAATTGTACCTAAACCGAACATTCTTTTCACTTCCACATACAGAATGTGAAAATTATATCACTTGAAAACACTTTTTTCAATTAAAATTCTTTGTTTTGTTGATTATTTCTATTGAAAATTTTAAAAAATATGATACAATACAATCATAATGGAGTAAATTGGGGTTTTATTAAACACACTTTGTTCCAGAGTAAAACAAAAATGAAGGAGAAAGAAAAATTATGGCATTCCTCAACAGTTTCAAAGATTTGCTGTTCAGCGATATGATAAACAACTTCGATGTAAGAATGCTTATCATGTGGGCTATCGGCGGTATTCTCATTTTCCTTGCAATCAAAAAGGAAATGGAACCAACACTTCTTTTACCAATGGGATTTGGTGCGATTCTCGTAAACCTTCCTATTTCAGGTGCAATCACTCAGTATTTTCAGTTTGTTGACGGTGTTAAAACATCAATTTCTGAAGCAACCTACAACAAACTTTTAGCAGAAGGTGTAGAAGGACTTTCTATGGAAGAAGGTGCTTTATCTGTTCTTTTTGATGCAGGTATTGCAAACGAACTCTTTCCGCTCATTCTTTTCATCGGTATCGGTGCAATGATTGACTTCGGTCCTATTCTTTCAAACCCTAAGCTTATGATTTTCGGTGCTGCAGCACAGTTTGGTATTTTCTTCACTCTCTGTATGGCATCAATGTTCTTCCCAATCAACGACGCAGCTTCAATCGCTATTATCGGTGCTGCTGACGGTCCTACATCAATCGTTGTTGCTAACAAGCTCAATTCTGAATACTTAGGTGCAATCATGGTTGCTGCATATTCATATATGGCTCTTGTTCCTATTATTCAGCCACCTGTAATCAAGCTTCTTACAACTAAGAAAGAACGCTTGATTCGTATGCCTTATACACAGACAGAGGTTAAGAAGATTACAAGAATTCTCTTCCCTATCGTTATTACTGTTGTTGCCGGTCTTGTTGCTCCTGCATCAGTTTCACTCGTTGGTTTCCTTATGTTTGGTAACCTTATCCGTGAATGTGGCGTGCTTAATTCTCTTTCTGAAACAGCACAGAAGGTTCTTGCAAACCTTATCACAATCTTCCTTGGTATTACAATTGCAACAAAGATGCACTTTGCTTCTTTCCTTGCTCCTGACACACTTCTTATCTTGGCCCTCGGTCTTTTCGCATTCGTATTCGACACAGCAGGTGGCGTTATGTTTGCAAAGATTCTCAACATCTTCTTACCAAAGGGCAAAAAGATTAACCCAATGATTGGTGCTGCAGGTATCTCTGCATTCCCGATGTCAGGTCGTATCGTTCACAAGATGGGACTTGCAGAAGACCCACAGAACTTCCTTCTTATGCATTCAATCGGCGTAAACGTTTCAGGTCAGATTGCATCTGTTATTGCAGGTGGTCTTATCCTCAATTTCTTTATGTAAGGAGAGTGTGTTAAATGTTACAGAATATTTTTGTTACTATGATGGCTTCAAACATCGAATTCAATCCAATGGCATTTGTTGACAACCTCTATTATATGGGTATGGGTATGCTCGGCATCATCATCGTTATGGGTGTGCTTATTGGTATTACAACTCTTCTTAACAAAATCTTCTCAAAA
>JAZNTA010000034.1:0-1984 GCA_045591525.1 Acutalibacteraceae bacterium
AAAATAAAACAAGAGCAAAAACACTACTGTTTCAATGCCGGAGGCTGGTGGCTGGGGACTGGCAACTTGAAATATGTTAATGATTTATCATTCTTTGTTGACAAAACACATTGTTTAATTGTATAATATAAACTGTATAAATTTTGGAAAGATGGGGTGTTTTTTATGTCTAAAAAAACCATATTCTTAACCGGTTCATCAGGTACAATGGGGTGGGCAGGTTTTAAGGAACTCTATGCGAAGAAGAACCTTTATAATATTGTTCTTCTTAACAGAGGTAGCCAGAAAAATAAGGATAAATTCAAGGATTATGAAAACGATCCTTCAGTTAAGCTTGTTTGGGGTGACCTTACAAATTATGAGGATGTTCTCGAATGCGTAACAGGAGCAGACTATGTTCTTCACGTTGGCGGAATGGTTTCTCCTGCAGCAGACTATTATCCCGTAAAAACTCAGAAAACAAATGTTACTGCAGCTCAGAACATTGTTAATGCTGTTAAGGCTCAGCCCAATGCCGACGATATTAAGGTTGTTTACATAGGCACAGTTGCCGAAACAGGTGACAGAAACGCTCCTATCCATTGGGGCAGAACAGGTGACCCTCTTAAAGTCAGTGTTTATGACCATTATGCTATCAGTAAAATTAAAGCAGAGGCAGTTTTTGCTGAATCAGGTCTCAAGCATTGGGTATCACTTCGTCAGTCAGGTATCCTTTATCCTGCAATTCTTAAAAATCTTGAGCCTATTATGTATCATGTTCCGATTAACGGTATGCTTGAGTGGGCAACTGTTGAAGATTCGGGTCGTCTTCTTGCAAATGTTTGTGGTGATGATATTCCCGAAGAATTCTGGAGACGCTTCTATAACATCGGTTCAGGTGAACAGTATAGAATTACTAACTACGAATTTGAAGAGCTTCTTCTCGGTACACTTGGACTTGGCTCACCCAAGAAGCTCTTTGACCCCCATTGGTTCACAACCCGTAACTTCCACGGTCAGTGGTACTACGATGGTGATGACCTTGAAAAATATTGCCACTTCCGTGCAAATATTCCTGTTGCTGATTATTTCAAGGGCATGATGAAGAATGTTGAATCCTACTACAAATTAGCATTCCTTGCAAAGCCCTTTGCACCCATCCTTAAGAAGCTCTGGATGAAGAAAATTGCAGAAACTCCTGAGTATGGTACACTCTGGTGGGCAGCTAATAAAGTTGATGTAAGAATGAAGGCTTACTATGGCAGTATGGAGGAATATGAGAAGCTTCCGAGAAAATGGGAGGATTTCGATATTGTTATTCCTGCAAAGCAAACAACTGCAGATGATGTTGTTGTTCTCGACCACGGTTATGACGAAACAAAGGATTTCGACTCTCTTACTCTCGAAGATCTTCAGAAAGCAGCAGAATTCAGAGGCGGTAAATGCCTTGCAACTGAAATAGTTGATATGTATACTCCAGTTAAATGGGTAAGTGCAAGAGGTAATGAATTTGAAATGACTCCCAACCTTGTTCTTAAAGGTGGTCATTGGTGTCCTGAAGAACTTCCTTGGCCCTGGAACTATGATGAAGAAGCAAGAATCAATCCTTTCTTTGCACAGGTATGGGATCGCGAAGGCGAAAACAATGTTTATGGTCCTGAAATCTTTGATAACTTTAAGGAGAAGGTTACAGAATGAAAATTTTTATGATTGGCGGTACAGGTCTTCTTGGCTGTGAAGCCGCAAGAATATTTATTGAAAGAGGTCACGAAGTAACAAGCGTTGCTCTTCCTCCTCTTCCCGAAGGTGCTCCTATTCCTGCAGAAATGAAACTCGAATTCTGCAATATCTATGAAAAGAGCGACGATGAAATCCGCGAGCTTCTCAAAGGTCACGATTGCTTCGTTTTCGCTGCAGGTATTGATGAAAGAGTTGAATTCCCCGCACCTGTTTACGATGCATATTATAAATATAATATTGCTCCTCTTGAAAGAATTCTTCCTCT
>JAZNTA010000035.1:0-2228 GCA_045591525.1 Acutalibacteraceae bacterium
GCAGTCGGCGGGGAAGGAAGAGGGAATTTCCTTGGCTGAAAGCGAAAATGCCCAGTCTTTGTTGATATTGGTAACCGTTCTCATATTATTCCTCCGTAACATCTTATTCCATTATATATTTTACTAAAAAGGAAAATAAAAATCAAGAAGTTTCTGAAAGGCACATTTATCGGTAGGGGCAGGGATTTTATGAAGTAAAAAGTAAGAGGTAACAGTGAAGAAGTATTTTTTTGCGAGGCAAATATTGCGGTAGGGGCGGGGTTTCTGTCAAGGGGGACATAGTTTACAGATTGTCCGAGCACATGGTTTACAAATACAGATATTCATTAACCGCATAATTACAGGAAATTCATATTGATTTTTGGTGTCAAGTCCGCCGCAGGCGTTCATTTAGACTTGATATCAAAAACAATATGAATAAAATATGGACTGCGGTAATTAATTATCTGTTGTGCCTGGGGTCGCCGTCTGTCAGATATGCTCTTTTGAATTCATAAGCTCGTTTATCAAGATTCAATTGACCTATGATAAATTGCCTGTAATAAAGATTTATACATCCGTTTTTTGATGATTCTCTGATTGCTATTTCTTTTCCCGCAAAAGCTTCACTTAAAAAATATGACCGGCTTTTGTATGAGAAAAATCCTGTTGGTTTTACCTTGTGTATTTTGAGATTATCAGGATATTCCCATTTCGGGATTATCGGATTGTATTCAATCAGGCTTTTAGCATAATGCTTTGCCGGGGTATCTAAATTCAATGCATGATGCGGTCTTTTGTTGTTGAAAAAATTGCGGTATTCATTGAATTTATGCTCAGCATCGACAAAATCATCAATATCGGTATATCTTAACAATTCCCGTTTCATAGAACCGTTAAAGCTTTCTTCTTTTCCCTGTGTCTGCGGATGAAGTATTCTTCCGTGCAGGGTGAGAACCCCTAAATCCATAAGCCATACTTCAAACGAAGAAAAACCGAGTCCCTGCGAGGAGCCCCACGGATGTCCGTTGTCACACAAGAAAGAAAAGGGTAAACCAAACTCACAAAAAATATTTTCCATAATAGGTTTTACCGTTTCTAAACGTACATTGGGCAATGGTTTGCAACACAAGTTGAATCTTGTACAATCATCAATAATATTTAACGGAAAACATCTCTGTTTGTTCTGCATCAAGAAATCTCCCTTGAAATCTGCTTGCCACATTTCATTCGGCTTCTCTTTCTGAAATCTCTTGTGAGGAGTAGCTGCAAGACTTGATTCTCTCGATATCAGACCGTTTCTCTTAAATATTTCATTGATTGTACTGGCACAGGGAATATCTGAATATCCTTCATCCTGCAGCATTCGATGAATTTTTACAGCACCGATTGCAGGATACTTTTTACGGTATTCAACGATAAATTGTTCCGTTTCAGCCGGAGTTTTGTTTGCTGTTCTGAACGGGGTTCTGCTTCTGTCTGACAGACTTTCTTCCTGTAAAAATCTTTTGAGCCATTTATCCCCGGTGGGACGGCTGATACCGTATTCACGGCATAATTCGGACTTGCTTTTTTCTTTGGATAACACCCGTTTAACAAATTCTTCTCGCATAAGTTCTACACTCTTTTCTTTCCAAGGCATACCCATCTTCCTTTCGATGTGATTGCCTTTATTATACTTAAAAGTGTAAACTATGTCCTCGGACATTTTGTAAACTATGTTATCACACTACACAGTCTCCCCGCCCGATTTGTGATATTGTTACTTTCAGATAAAGTAAGTTTATTCTTTTGCGGGAGGGGGGACCCCTCCCCAACAACCGGGACAAATATTGAACAAAAATGCTGTAAATGTTTGAAAAACAGGTTAAATTATCGTAAAACATCGAACATTTGTTCACATTACACAAAAGAAAGGGGGAAAACGGGGATGAAATTTTTCGCAAAAACCCCGGTTTTGGACTAGACTTTTGTGTATCGTTTGTGCTATAATAAGTGCGAACAAAGGGAGAGAAGCTCTCTCTCATAAAACAATATAATATATAACAATTTCAGGAGCTGTGCCTTTTCGGTGCAGCTCCCGTTTGTTGTTTAAAAACAGGAGGTTATTTTATGCAGAACGGTTTTTTCATCATCCCGAGAGCCATTGAAAAATATGAGATATTCAGCGATATGGATGCTCTCGGCTTTTACACAATGCTGATGCGAAGTCTTCGTTTCAGGGAAACAAGCATTGACGGTGTTGAGGT
>JAZNTA010000036.1:0-1643 GCA_045591525.1 Acutalibacteraceae bacterium
TTCCTTTACTAACCTTGAAAAGTGGTGGTTGTGCAATATAAATATAGCCTTCTGTAATCAAATCTTTCATATATCTGAAGAAGAATGTGAGGAGAAGAGTTCTGATATGCTGACCGTCAACGTCGGCATCGGCCATAATAACAATTTTGTGGTAACGAAGTTTTTCAATGTTGAATTCTTCACCAATACCTGTACCGAGTGCAGTAACAACAGGTGTTAATTTATCATTACCGATAACTTTATCAATTCTTGCTTTTTCAACATTAAGCATTTTACCCCAAAGTGGAAGAATTGCCTGAATTCTGTTATCTCTGCCCTCTTTAGCAGAACCACCCGCAGAGTCACCTTCGACGATAAAGATTTCTGTGTTTTCAGGGTTTTTATCAATACAGTCAGCAAGTTTACCCGGAAGTGAATTTCCCTCAAGTGCTGATTTTCTTCTTGCACTGTCTCTTGCTTTTCTTGCTGCTTCTCGTGCTCTTGAAGCATCAAGTGCTTTATTGAAAATTGCCTTTGCAGCCTGTGGATTTTCTTCAAAATATGTCATAAGCTTTTCATACATCATCTTTGACACAATTGTCTGCATTTCTGTATTACCGAGCTTACCTTTTGTCTGTCCTTCAAATTCTGCTTCTGTAAGTTTTACGCTGATAACTGCTGTAAGACCTTCACGAACATCATCACCTGAAAGATTTTTATCGTTATCCTTAAGTAATTTGAATTTTCTTCCGTATTCGTTAAATACACGGGTAAGTGCAGTTTTGAAACCGTTTTCGTGAGTACCACCGTCAATAGTACGAACACCGTTAGCAAAACTTAAAATAATTTCATTATATCCATCATTATATGAGATTGAAACCTCTGCACTTCTGTCACCATTTACTGTTGTAAAGTGCATAATTTCATCAACAACAGGAGTAAGTCCACGACTTGTATTTATATAAACAACGAATGACTTAATACCGCCTTCATAACAGAAATTTTCTTCAATAATATTTTCAGGGTCACGCTTATCTGTAAGAGTGATTGAAAGACCTGCATTCAAAAATGCCTGTTCACGAAGTCTTCTTTGTAAAACTTCATATTCATAAACTGTTGTTTCTGTGAAAATTTCAGGGTCAGCTTTAAATTTAATAAATGTACCTGTTGCATCAGTATCACCAACAATTTCAAGGTCTGTTGCAATATTACCACGTTCAAATCTCTGACGGTGAATATGTCCATTCTGACTTACTTCAACCTCAAACCATTCTGAAAGAGCATTTACAACTGATGAACCAACACCGTGCAAACCGCCTGATACCTTATAACCGCTACCGCCGAACTTACCACCTGCGTGAAGAACTGTAAGAACAACTGTAACAGCAGGAAGTCCTTGCTGTTCATTAATACCAACAGGAATACCACGACCATTATCACGAACTGTGATAATATCACCGGGTAAAATTTCTACCTCAATATGTGTACAATATCCTGCAAGTGCTTCGTCAATAGAGTTATCTACAATTTCATAAACCAAGTGATGAAGTCCCTTTGGTCCTGTTGAACCGATATACATACCGGGACGCTTTCTTACTGCTTCAAGTCCCTCAAGAACCTGAATAGCAGAAGCGTCATAAGTTTCGGTTACAACCGTATCCATA
>JAZNTA010000037.1:0-2021 GCA_045591525.1 Acutalibacteraceae bacterium
GCCATGGGGTCATCTTCAACAATAAGAACGTTAATCAAAATAATTTCACCTCTTTCGGCATCTGAACAGTCATTACAAACTGCGGTACAGACTGAATTTCCATATTTCCGCCCAGACGTTCAATTTTACTGCGCAGCGAACTGAGACCGCCGCCCTCGTGTATTTCTTTTGTCGGCTGATTTCCGTCATTGGTATATCTGGCATTATAGCCATCCTCTGTTTCATAAAACTCAACAAACAGAGTTTTGGCATCTGCGTGGATAACGGCGTTTGTCAACGCTTCCGTTGCGGCGGAAGTCAAAATACTGCCAATTGCATCGTTCATCGGAAATTCACCGCTGATTTCAACGGTAACACCCGCTGATTCTGCAATATCAATAAGCGTGTTAAGCAGACCGCTGTTCTGCGCAGGTTCAGCTTCTGTGCGGAGAACGGCAATGTTTCTGCTCCATGTGCTGATAATCGGCTGATAATCAGCTTCGGGCAGACTCAACGTATGACGGGTTGCGAGAAGTGCCTGACCGAGTTCGCTGTGAATACGGATTTTTGTTTCAAGGCGTTCTCTTGCCCTTGTTGTTTCGTCGACGGTTTCGCCGTAGTACCTGAGTCTTGCGTTCATTTCTTCAAGTTCTTCGTTGTTCATACGAAGTCTGTTTGTAAGCTTATGAAGGCTTGTTGTATCGGTTGCGGTGATCTGAAAAACATTTTCAACCTTTTCACGTCTGAAAGTATAAACCGTTCCGTCAGACAGACGGTATTCGGGTTGTTTGCTGTCGGTAATACGGTGAACGTCGGGAAGAACATCACCGTTTACAAGCGCCTTCCAGAATTTGTTGGCATTCTGAATTTCTTCGCCCGTCATAATATATCCGAGCTCGTTCATTTTGTGGTTTACAAGCTGAACGGTACCGTTTGCCTTTGAAAAACAAAGACCTGTCGGAAGATGGTCGAAGCTTTCTTTTATGGAAAGTGACGAAACGCTGTTTATACGGTAGCGGATTTCTCCGATACCAAGAAAAACAAGAAAAGCAAAATTTGCCAGAATATAAATCAGAGAATATTCCGCATTTTCAAGAAGTACTATGCTCGGATAAGGAATATCACGGCTGAAAATAAATGCGTTGAGTCCCGTTGTTAGAACAACGAGCAAAGCAAAGCCTGCAAGATTGAAAACAGCGGTAAACACCTTTGTCAGAGGCTTGTAATCACGGAAAAAAAGATTCGGAACACAGCAAATATTTATTACGGCTTCAAGGAACAAAACCGACATAAATAACGCCTGAATAAAAGTTCCCGTTTCAAGAAGGTTAATCATCCGATGCACCTCCTTTGGAAAGGAGAATATAAACCGCAACATCGTTTTCATCAACGTCGCAGGTAACACTTCCGTCGGCTAAAGAAAGTGTGTTCAGTGAAGAAGTATCGGCACCGTCGTTCAAACCTATCTGGAGATTAAGTTTAATAACGGAGTTTTCGCATTTAAGCGATACCATGAGTGCGTTGATATCATCAATGAATAACTCGACTGTTTTTTCAAACAAGTCGTAAACAGCAACCGCATTTTCAAAATACAGACTACCCGAGCACTTGCTTTTTAATGATGAATGAACGCCGAGCAAGCGGATATTGTCAAGCGATTCACGAAGACAGAATTCAAGCTCTGATGATGAAATAATCTTGTTTTCTTCGCCGAGCAAAATCAGATTGCTTCTTCGTTTTATGTAAGCACTTATAACACAGATTTTCGCCAGCGCATTGTGAGCCTCTTCGGGATTTTGTTTTGCCTGAGTGAGCAATTCTTCCGCTTTTATAAGCTGTGATGAAACGTCACGGGCGATACGGTCATAGAGTCTGTTCTTTTCTTCAAAACGGGCTTTCTGCTCGTTCATATCAATTTCCGCTTTCAGCAGAAAGTTGTTTTCGCTGAGCCTTTCACGGGTTTCTTCAAGACTTTTCATCAGCTTTTTGATTTCTTTTATATCGTTCTGCCAGAATACGTATCCGCCCGAAACAGGCTTGCC
>JAZNTA010000038.1:0-48375 GCA_045591525.1 Acutalibacteraceae bacterium
GTTGGCATCCAGCTCCACGTCCTGAGTCACGCCCTTGCGCTCCTTCATCTGGTCGATGAGCACCTCGAAATACTTCTTGCCCACTTCCATAACCACATCAGAGTACATCTGAATGAAACGGCGGTAGCAGTCATATGCCCAGCGGGGATTGCCGGACTTCTTTGCCAGAACCTCGACCACCTCTTCGTTCAGGCCCAGGTTCAAAATGGTATCCATCATACCGGGCATGGAAGCACGAGCGCCGGAACGGACAGAGACCAGCAGCGGATTTTCCTTGTCACCGAACTTCTTGCCGGTGATGGCTTCCATCTTCTCCACGTATTCCATGATCTCGGCCTGGATATCATCGTTGATCTTCCGGCCGTCCTCATAATACTGGGTGCAGGCTTCGGTGGAGATGGTGAAACCCTGAGGAACAGGAAGACCGATGTTGGTCATTTCTGCAAGGTTTGCACCCTTACCACCGAGAAGCTCACGCATTGAAGCGTCGCCCTCTTTGAACAAATAAACGAATTTCTTGCTCATAATTTACCTCCAATATTTTTTTTGCGTGGTTTCCACGCAAATAGAGTTATTACACCATCGCTCATTGTAACACATAATTTTAAAATTTTCCATAGTTTAAAGGTAAAATTCCCATAATATAACAAGAATTTTTTTGGTAAAGATAGACAAGGGAGTGAGGAATGCGGAGTGCGAAGTGCGGAATAAAGTTTCAAATGGCAAGTGGAAAGTGGCAAGTTTCGGGGCAAAGCCGATTGTAAATATGTAATGCGAAATTAAGCTACCAGTCGCCAGATGCCAGTATATAAAAGTTTATCGGTCAGATACAAATCAAAATTTGTATCTGACCGAACTTGTTTACTGATGTTCTCCGACTGTTACTGCCATAACGGAAATTAAGTTATAGCCTGTTTCAGTTTCTTTGAGAGTAATATCGGCATATTTATCGGGTTGGGTTGCGGCAATCGTGCCGTCGGGAGCAACCTCGATATTATTTGTTCCCACATAGCCTACACGAAGAACGGCAAGACCGCCTGTTTTTTCAACAGATTCAATTCTTACTGTAAAGGGCGGTGTTACACCTGTAAGTGGTACTGTATAAGTATTATTACTTGCATCGTAGGTGAATTCATAACCATAACCCATAACGCTTGAATGAACAATTTCAACATCGGGTCCGAACATTTTAAGATAATAGCCCGCAACATCCTCTGCAGGAACTATAAGACCTTTTTCGGTTACATTATAATCCCCTGTTTTAATATCATCTGTAAGAAGAGTACATATTGCAATATTAAGCAGAGTGTTTTTATCAGCTTTGGTTATATCTGAAAAAGAATCGGGGTCAACACCAACCACCCAGGTTAAAAACTCTGCATAGCCTGAATAATCAACCACCTCTTCCTCGCCTGAATAGAATTTATCTATTGCAAATTTACCAATGCTGACAACACCTGTAATTGCAAGGGCGAGAACCAAAAGACCGATTATAAAAGAACCGACCTTTTTCTTTTTATTAACGGTAACAATTTCACTCATAATTTTTACCTGCTGTATTTCTTTCTTGTTCTTTCGGTACGTTTTTCAATAGCTTCTTTTCTTGCCTTCTCCTGCTGACGTTTTTTCTTTTCCGCCGCTTTCTGACGAAGAATAAGATTAATTCTGAAAACAACAATTATTCCACCGATTACCTGAATGATATCACAACCGGTTGCTTCGGAAATTTTTCGTGCAATTTCCTTGGGACCCTCGGGAGAGGTTTCAAGATGAACCTTGATTTTAAAAAGCTCTCTTGTATTAAAAGTATCTTCAATTTGTGCAATAACTGCATCGGTAACGCCCTCTTTTCCTATCTGGAAAATAGGGTCAAGTCCGTTTGCTTCTGCACGGAGCTTTGCTCTTTCTTTACTTGTCATAAATTTTACCTTTTATTCTTTACTCCATTTTGTGCCTTCGCGAGTATCAAGGAGTGTAACACCCTTTGATGCCAGCTCGTCACGGATTCTGTCTGCTTCTGCAAAGTTTTTAGCCTTTTTAGCTTCAACTCTCAAAGCAATCTGCTCTTCAACATATTTTGCAAAGTCGTCAAGCTCTACACTTTCTTCCGGTGTTTCGTTAAGCTTCTTTGCACCCTCAACCAAATCGAGAGAAAGAACCTTATCGAAATCATTGAGAAGATAAATCTTTGTTTTATCGTTAGTTTTCTCTTTGAGAACGTCATAAACCGCAGTAACTGCAAGAGATGTGTTTATATCGTTATCAAGAGCAGCTTTGAATGAGTCCTGAAGCTTTTCAACTGCTGCCATATCAAGCTCGTCGCTGTCAACAGGCTTGAGGGTTGCGATTTTTTTGAGAAGCTTATCATATGCAGTCGCAGCACCATCGAGATTTTCATAAGAGAAAACAAGCTGTTTTCTGTAATGGGACTGCAAACAGAAAAATCTGTATGCAAGAGGGTTATAGCCCTTTTCTTCCAGAAGAGAAACTGTAAGAAATTCACCTTTGGATTTGCTCATTTTACCTGTGTTTGTATTAAGGTGAAGAACATGGAACCAATAGTTGCACCATTTGTGACCGAGATATGCTTCGCTCTGGGCAATTTCGTTTGTATGATGGGGGAAAGCATTATCAATACCACCACAGTGAATATCCATATATTCACCCAAATGCTTAAGGCTGATAGCTGAACATTCAATATGCCAACCGGGATAGCCTACACCCCAGGGAGAATCCCATTTAAGAGCCTGCTCTTCGAACTTGGATTTTGTAAACCAGAGAACGAAGTCATTTTTGTTTCTCTTATTTGTATCTTCTTCAACACCCTCACGAACACCAACCATTAATTCGTCACTGTCGTGCTTGTTGAAAACATAATACTCATCAAGCTTTGATGTATCAAAATATACATTTCCGCCTGCAACATAGGCATAGCCTTTATCGAGAAGACCCTGAACCATTGTAATAAATTCATCAATACAATTTGTTGCAGGTTCAACTACATCGGGAGTTTTGATATTAAGCTTTTTGCAGTCCTCAAAGAAAGCATCTGTATAGAATTTTGCAATATCCATAACAGATTTATTCTCTCTCTTCGCACCCTTAAGCATTTTATCTTCGCCTGTATCAGCATCGCTTGAAAGATGACCAACGTCAGTAATATTCATTACTCGTTTAACATCATAACCGCTGTAACGAAGATGCTTTTCGAGAACATCCTCCATAATATAGCTACGGAGATTTCCTATATGTGCAAAGTGATAAACTGTAGGACCGCAGGTATACATACTAACCTTACCGGGCACATTTTCTTTAAAATTTTCTTTTTTTCTTGTAAGAGAGTTATAAAGTTGCATAATTTCACCTTATTTTGAAAAATCTATAAGTTTAATGGACTGCTTAACATAAATTACGCCTGAGATCACACAAAGAGCAGCGGTAATCCATAAAAGTCCGTTTGATACTGCAGAAATGGGGAAGCTTTCACCAAGAACACCTATATCATTAAGCTCTGCAAGGATCATAATCACAAGGGAGAAAACCATTTGTGAAATAGTTTTAAGCTTGCCGTAAATATTGGCAGGAATAACAATTCCCTGAGCTGTTGCAACAAGTCTGAAAGAAGTAATTGTAAACTCACGGAGTAAAACAATCATAATAATCCAGATGTTACAAAGGCCGAACTGCATAAATGCAAGTAAGGCTGCAGTTGTAAGAATTTTATCTGCAACAGGGTCTGCAAGCTGACCGAAAACTGTTACAATACCTTTTTTTCTTGCAATTTTGCCGTCAAGAAAGTCTGTGAATGAGCCTATTGCAAAAACAATAAGACCTATTAAATAGTGATGGGGAATATCACTTAAAAACAACGCAAGAAAAATAGGTGTAAGAATAATTCTTATAACCGTTAACTGATTAGGAACATTCATATTTTTCATACTGCTTCACCAATGAGTGAATACTCATCCTTATCAAATATTTCAACGGGAACTATTTCTCCGTTTTCAATTTCATAACCGCAAGTAAAAATAATGTTGTTATCAATATCGGGAGAGTCCATATATGTTCTGCCGTAATAACTATCTGTATAGGGGTCATAGCCCTCAACAAGAACATCATAGGTTTTGCCTATACATTCTTCCATTTTCTGTTCAGAAATTGTATATTGCTGAGTCATAATTGCTTCAACTCTGTCTGCGGCAATCTCAGAGTCAACCTGATTTTCAAAATCGTATGCAGGTGTACCCTCTTCGCGAGAATATGCAAAGCAACCTACTCTGTCAATTTTTGCTTCATTAACAAACTCGGAAAGAGTTGTGAAAGCATCTTCTGTTTCACCGGGGAAACCAACAATAAAGGTTGTTCTCAGAACAACATCAGGAATTTTTGCTCTGATTTTTTCAACAAGAGCAAGAAGAGATGACTTATCGCCTTTTCTGTTCATAGCCTTGAGAATTTCACCGTCAGCGTGCTGAAGAGGAATATCAATGTAATGACAAACCTTTTCATTTTCTGCAATAGCATTTAAAAGCTCATCTGTAATTCTGTCCGGGTAGCAATAGAGAAGACGAATCCATTGAAGCTTTTCGATTTTATTAAGCTCTCCTAAAAGCTCGGGAAGCTTAAGCTCACCATAAAGGTCCTCACCGTACCTTGTTGTATCCTGTGCAACAAGAATAAGCTCCTTAACACCCTTTTCGCAAAGCATATTTGCTTCTTCAAGGATATCTTCCATTTTTCTGCTTCTGAAAGCACCTCTTATTGAGGGAATTGCACAATAAGAACAACAATTGGAACAACCGTCTGCAATTTTAAGGTACGCAGTATATTCGGGTGTGGTAAGAATTCTTCCACCGTCAAGAGGCAACTGCTCTTTATCAGGGAAGCTCTTATACTGCTCATCATTTTCAAAAATCGCATCGCAAATTGCAACAATATCTGCATTCGCACCAATTCCAATTACGCCGTCAACCTCGGGAATTTCGGTAAACACCTCATCATTATATCTCTGAGCAAGGCAACCTGTTACAAGAATCTTCTTAAGAAGTCCGTCCGCTTTCAAATCTGCCATTTCGAGAATTGCTTCAATAGATTCTCTTTTAGCATCTTCAATAAAACCGCAGGTGTTAACAATAACAATATCTGCCTTATCTGCTTCCTGAACAAGAATATAACCTGCATCAACAAGCTTTTTAAGCATTAACTCTGCATCCACCTGGTTTTTCGGACAACCCAAACTAATCATTCCGATTTTTCGTGACATAATTACCACCTAACCTTTTGGAAATTCCAATTCACATTCGTAAAATGCGGATTTAATATCTGAATAGGAATAGCCCATTCTTACGAAACGGTTGACAATTCTTTTTCTGTCTTTTTCCGTTTCTAGCTTATTTTCGTATTTTGTCCTTAACATTTCTATAATACGCGAAATTGGCTCATTGTCAAGTATTTTCAAGGTATTGTTAATAGTTTCGCCCTCAACACCTTTCATTTTAAGCTCGTATGTAATCCTCTTTACATCATATTTTTTAACCTCAAAAAGATACCTTGCATACTCTTTGCAAAACGCTTCATCGTCTATATAGCCTCTGTCAAGCATTTTATCTACTGCCCTACGGGAGCTTTCAGCACCATATTTTAATTTAAGCTTATCATAAAGCTCCTTTTCAGAATACGCCCTCATAGAAAGATAGGCTATACCTTTCTCATAAGCAGAGCGAAAGCCTGCCTCCTCTTTCAAGGAAGCAAGCTGTATGTCTGAAATTTCCTGACCATCCTTGATACCGCAAAGGTACCAATAGTCATCATAAAGTGTCAGGGTATATTCACCGTCAATATAGATATGAACCTTATTGCCGTTACCCTGCTTTGATGTGATTTTCATAAGCAATTATTAGTCGTCATCAACAGCTATATCAATCTTTGCTCTTGCGGTTGCTTTTGAAACAGGCTCTGCGGGTACGGGTACGGTAGCCTCTCTTCTGGAAATGGGATTTCTTGCGGAAATAAGGTTTTTGATACCCTCACGAACCTTACTCTCAACATCTGCACAGAATTCAGGGTTGTTTCTGATATACTCTTTTACATTATCTCTACCCTGACCTAGTCTTTCCTCGCCGTAATAGAACCATGCACCGCTTTTTCTGATAACTTCCATTTTAACAGCCAAATCAAGAAGCTCACCGTATTTAGAAATACCCTCGCCGTACATAATATCAAATTCTGCCTCTTTAAAGGGTGGTGCAACTTTATTTTTAACAATTTTTGCTCTTGTTCTGGAGCCGATAAATTCGTTTCCTGCTCCCTTAAGCTGTTCAACTCTTCTTACATCAATACGAATTGTTGAATAGAATTTAAGAGCACGACCACCTGTTGTAACTTCAGGGTTACCATAGATAACACCAACCTTTTCACGAAGCTGGTTGATAAAAATAACAACAGTGTTTGATTTCGAAATTGCACCTGTTAACTTTCTTAATGCCTGAGACATAAGACGAGCATGAAGACCAACATGAGAGTCGCCCATTTCACCCTCAATTTCTGCCTTGGGAACAAGAGCCGCAACAGAGTCAACAACAATAACATCAAGAGCGCCTGAACGAGCGAGATGCTCTGTAATTTCAAGAGCCTGTTCACCGTTATCGGGCTGAGAAACAAGAAGTGAATCAATATCTACTCCGAGAGCAGCTGCATAAACAGGGTCAAGAGCATGCTCAGCATCAATAAATGCAGCTTCTCCGCCCATTTTCTGCGCTTCTGCAACAACGTGGAGCGCAAGAGTAGTTTTACCTGAGCTTTCAGGACCGTAAATTTCAACAATTCTGCCACGGGGAAGACCACCTATACCTGTTGCTGCATCAAGAGCAATTGAACCTGTAGGAATTGCTTCAACATTAAGACCTGCGTTTTCACCAAGACGCATAATAGCGCCTTTACCGAAGCTTTTTTCTATCTGTGAAAGTGCTGTTTCAAGAGCTCTGCTTTTTTCGTTTTTTTCTGCCATTCTAAATAATTCTCCTTTATATATTTAGGTATGTGCTCATCAACTCTAACGATTGTTGTTCGCACAAATGTTCGGTTACAAGTAGCATTATATAGCATCATTTTGAAAAAATCAAGCAATTTTGAAAAAAATATTGTAATATTATCCCTAAATATATGTGAAAGTTCATAAAAACGGACAATTTCAAAAAAAATACTTGCATTTGACGAAGAAAGATGATATTATACATTTCGTTGTCTTATGACTTAATTGAAAAATTATGAAGGAGGTGCAGCTCAATGGCAAAATGTGAATTTTGTAACAAAGAAGTTGCTTTCGGCATCAAGGTTTCTCACTCACACAGACGTTCAAACAGAACCTGGAAACCCAACGTAAAAAGAGTTAAAGCAATCGTAAACGGCTCTCCTAAGAGAGTATATGCTTGCACACGCTGCTTGCGCTCCGGTAAGGTTACCCGCGCTATCTAAGTAACTGAATTTGTTAAAAAGCATACGGCTCCGAAGTTCGCTTCGGAGCTTTGCTTTTTTATATAGCGTATTAACAAAAATTATTATTTTTTTTGTATAAACATTCCTATTGAAATTCCATCTTTCCTATAATATAATTATATTAGTATATTACCGCTTGAAAGGAAGTGTTTTTTTGAACATAAAAAAACTGTTAAGTTTTATATTGTGCTTTTGCATTTTACTCTCCTGCCTCTTTTTAACTAAAAAAATGCCCAAAGCCGTTGGCGGAACAACTACCGTTTACGAAAGCGCAGAACCTGTAACCCCGCCGGAAAGCGATTTTACATACAGAAAAATCCCTGTTAACGCCCCCACAAAAGCAGTTATAACAAAATATAACGGAAATGAAACAAAGGTTATAATTCCGGAAACATTGGGCGGACTTACAGTTACCGGTATTGCCGGTTCAGCTTTTTCTAGCCGTGAAAATCTGACATATGTTAAGTTGCCGTCAACTCTTGAAACTATTTCTGCTAAAGCTTTTAATATGTGCACAGCTTTGACAGGCTTTGACCTCGACCCCGAAAACACTACTTTCACTGAAATTGACGGAGTTGTTTACAGAAAAGATACCTATCCTGAGTCTGACACTTATGGCAAAATAACAACGCTTTCTGCTTTCCCTGCAGGAAGAGGCGGACATTTTACAATTCCCTATGGAATTAAAACTATTGCTTCTTATGCTTTTGACCACTGTTATAACTTAACCTCTGTTGATATGTATAACACAGTAACAACTATAAACAGCTACGCTTTTGCATATTGCTGGAATCTTAAAAGCATTCGTTTAAGTGATAATTTAAAAACATTGGGAACTTATGCACTCGCTCATTGTGATTCTCTTACACGAATAGATCTCCCTTCAAACCTTACCAGTATAGGCGTTGACGCCGTTTTAGGCGATATTGATTCTAATAACAACAAATTTTATTATTTTATAGATGGTATTTCTTGTACCGAAGATTCTTATGCTTATGATTACCTTGTGGAACAAGCCCTTCCAAAGGATATTATTATCGTAAACAAACCGTCCATCACAGATAATAACACAGGCATAAAATTAATTGACGCTTATAATACTCTTCCTGAAAGCGAAATGCTTGATATTGCAGTTAAGCAGGTTGAAGTTTCAGAAGCGGAGCATCTTTTTCCTACCCGATATTCCAATGCCTATGTTTTCGATATTGATATCACCAATAATAATGAAGTCTTTACTTTTGACGGCAAAATTGTTTTCAATTTTGACTCTGTTTGCCCGGGAGCAATTCCGAGTGCAACAAAGGTTTATCAGCAATCAGGGGATAATCTTGTGCTTGTAAGCGGTTCAGCCCACTCTCCTTTCGTGGGGGCTCAGGTTTCCCAAGGCGGACGTTTTATTGTTCTTGTAAACAATGACTTTTCCCTTAAAGGCGATATAGATGGTGACGGCACAGTCACATTATTTGATGTGAAAGCAGCTTTGCATGCTTCAACCGGTACTCTCGCCCTTACTAATGAACAAAAAACTGCCGCAAATATTGATAGCTCCAATGACGGCAAAATCACTACAGAGGATGCCCGTAAAATCCTTCGCCTTGCAGGCGGAATGAGTATAGAATAATAATTTGGAGGTCTTTTTATGATAGGTATAGGCAAATACAAGGTTAATATTGACCATATGTTTTTCAAAGGTGAAGCTATTTTTGAAATTGAATTCGAAAATGGCAACTATGAATTTGAAATAGAAATTGAAAATGCAGATTTCGATTTTGATGTTACTATAACCGAATTTGAGGAAGATGGCGATACGCTTGATGCAAAAGCAACTGTTGCTATTCTTCCCGGTAAGGAAATTGATGTTCACCTTACCTTCGAAGACGATGGTTGCAACGGTTATCTGAAAATACCTTTTGTTGGTAAAATCAAAATTAAAGATGCCGTTAAAATCTAAAATACAGTTTATAAATTTTAATACCGTTTTACCCTGAATGAGTAAAACGGTATTTTTACTAATCTCTAAAGAAAGGAGTTTTGAAATTGGCAGAAAGTAAAATGCGAGAAAGAAGAAACCCAAATTTGCCTGAATGGTTCAAGCTTGATAATGCCGCTTCCGTTTTCCCCGGTCAGAATACAGGCACATGGTCAAATATTTTCCGTTTTTGTATGGAATTAAAAGAAGAAATAGACCCCGAAATTCTCACAAAAGCCTTGGAAAATATAATGCCTCGTTTCCCCGGATTCGATGTAAGAATTCGAAAAGGGCTTTTTTGGTATTATTTTGAGAAAAACCCTAATATCGCCCCCGATGTCAAGCCTGATATCCAGAACCCCTGCCATCGAGTTAAATTTAAAGAAAATAAAGGCTTCCTCTTCAGAGTTTATTACCACGGAAAAAGAATTTCAGTTGATACATATCATGCCATCACCGATGGCCATGGTGCAGCAGTATTTTCTTGCACTCTTGTTGCAGAATATTTAAAGCTTTGCGGTCACAATGTTTCCTCGGGTGGTCTTGTTCTTGATACTAACAAAGCTCCGAAAAAAGAAGAATTGGAAGACAGTTTTTCCAAAATTGCCAATTCAAAAGGTAAAATAAAACGTAGTGATAAATATGTTTATCATGCAAAAGGCACTAAGCTTCCGAAACATATGGTGAATATCATTTCAGGAACAATGTCTTTCATCGATATTCATAAATACACAAAAGAGCACGGAGTAACCATAACAGAGTTTTTTGCAGCTCTTCTTATGCAGGTGCATATTGAAAAGCAACGCAAGGAAGCTAAAAAGCAAAAAGAGGTTTCGGTTCAGATTCCCATTGATTTAAGAAGCGTTTATAAAACAGAAACTCTCCGAAACTTCACCATTTGCCTTCGTGCAAAGGTTGATCCTCAATTAGGCGACTATTCTTTCGAAGAGCTTTTAAAGCAGGTTGCATATCAGTTGCGCCTTGCAAATGACGAAAAAAAGCTTAATGCTATGGTAACTGCTAATATGGGTCTTGAAAGAAATCCTGTTCTGAAATTTTTGCCCTTAGTAATTAAGGATTTAGGTGTTGGAATATCCTTCCTTATAACAGGCGAGCAAACCACCTCGGTTCTTCTTTCAAATATTGGTGCTGTTAAACTCCCAGAAGATATGTTGAAATTTGTGGAAAAGGTTGTGTTTATGCCCGGTCCGGGTGTAAGAAATGCTGTAAGGTGCGGTCTTGCAACAGTTGGAGATAACCTTGTTTTCACAGTTGCAAGTATTGTAAAGGAAACCGATATAGAAAAAGAAATTTTTACAAAGCTTGTTAAAATGGGTTTCCATGTAAAAATTGAAAGCAACAGAGATTAATATATTCTTTATATATAAAAAGGATGTTTAAATATGTCATATTGTGTTAATTGCGGAGTTGAGTTAGATAAAAGTGCCCATAAATGCGCCCTTTGTGATACTCCCGTGTATAACCCCAATGAAAAAAGTGTAGAAACCACCCTACCCTTTTCACACACTCCTGATATTCCCGTTGGAATAAAGCAAAAATTTATTGCGCTTATTGTTACATTCATACTTTTAATTCCTAATATTGTATGTATGTTCATAAATTTATTTTTAAATCCTGAAACCCTATGGTTTATTTTTGTGGTATCAAGCTCTCTTCTATGCTGGATTTTATTTGTTTTTCCGTTTCTTACGAAAAAGCTCCATCCCTATTTAATGTGGGGCTTTGATACCTTAGCGGTTGCTCTTTATACTTTAGTTTTTTACGCTAATGACCCAAACGATGCAAAATGGTATTTTAATATTGCCTTACCGATTATTGCAATTATTTCCGCTTGTGTTTTATACTTTACCTTCTGGTATCGCAAAAGAAGACGCCATTGGACCTCAAAGGTGCTTCACATTTTTATCGACCTTGTAATCTGCCTTTCAGTTGCAAGCCTTTGCTTCTTCCTCGGCAATTACATTATTGCTTGTGAAATTACACTTGTTTCAGCAGTTTGTTGTCTTGCACTTGTTTTCTTCTGGCTATACGCCAACAAGAGTAAAAAAGTCAGAGCTTGGCTTGCGAAGAAGCTTTTTGTATAATATTTGATATGGCGATTTTTAATCTACTGACACAAGTATATAAAAATGGTGGAACTTCATTTATGAGGTTTCACCATTTTTTGCACTATCATATTTTTAACCCAATTTCCCAAATTTGCAAATTTATTGATTTTGGGAAACAAACGTGATACAATAACTTTGCGAGGTGATTTTCTGTGAAGCTGATTGAAAGAAAACAATATTTAGATAAAATAATTAATGTTATCGGAACTCCCGATATTAAAGTTCTGACAGGTGTTAGACGTTCAGGCAAATCAAAGCTGTTGGAAGCCTTTAAGGCATATGTGCAAAAAAATATTTCTAATGCTAATATTATCCATATTAACTTTAATCTGTCTAAATATGACAACCTTAAAGAATACAAAGCACTAAATGAATATATTGAAAGCAATTATGCAGAGGGCAAGGAGAATTTCGTTTTGATTGACGAAATTCAAATGTGTACCGATTTTGAACTATGCATAAACAATCTGCACGCAACTGAGTTGTATGATATTTATATCACGGGTTCTAATGCTTTCTTGCTCAGTTCAGATTTAGCAACACTGTTTACCGGCAGAACTTTTGAAATCAAGGTATATCCGTTCTCCTTTGCCGAATATGTGCAGTACTTCGGTTTAACAGACAAGTATACTGCCTTTGATAAATATATGCTTGAAGGTGGTATGTCCGGTTCTTATCTGTATAAGGAACAGGAGGATAAATATGACTATATCGAAACTGTTTTTGATACTTTGATTTTAAGAGATATACGGCAAAAGTATAATATCAAAAATACCGCTTTAATGGATAGAATTTCCCAATTCTTAATGGATAATGTGTCCAACTTAACCTCAGCGAGAAGCATTACGGATACTCTTACATCTAACAAGGATAAAATCAATCATAAGACTGTTGGTAATTATCTTCAATTTCTCTGCAACGCTTTTGCTTTTTATAAGTTTCGCAGATATGATATTAAAGGCAAAAAATATCTTGCTTCTAATGATAAATATTATTTAAGTGACCACACCTTCCGTTATGCCAAGCTTGGTACGAAAAACTTAGATAACGGCAGAGTGATTGAGAATATTGTTGCAATGGAATTGCTCAGACGTGGCTACGAGGTTTATGTGGGTGTCTTGTATAAAAAAGAAATTGACTTTGTTGCTTTGAAGAGAAACGAAAAAATTTATATTCAAGTTTCAGACAATATAACCCATCCCGATACCTTTAAGAGAGAGGTAGAGCCTTTGCTTAAAATCAAGGATGCTTATCCTAAAATGGTAATAGCCCGAACAAGAAACCCCGAATATCAATACGAGGGCGTTAGAGTTGTTGACGTAGCAGACTGGTTACTGAATAAATAACCACCCCAAAGATATAAAAAATTATCACTCCATTGAAATTTGCAAATGAATTTCAATGGAGTGAATTTGTTTTACAATCTTACTACCGGTGCTTTAAGAATACCTGTTTTTCTTAACACATACTCATAACTCCAGTTTCTGCCACTACTTCTCCAAGCGTTAGGTCCGTGCCAGGATTCCTTTTCGTTTACAAGGTGAATAGGACCAAAGGAATTATATCTGTGTGTGTAAAGCTTAACACCAATTTCATGTTCGCCATTTGTGAGGTCTTTAATATCAAGATTATAGGGTGGATAAATAATTCTGCCTTTTTTCTCTCCGTCAACCTCAACGGTTATGAGACCACCGCGATAATCCGAGGCTTCAACCTCTACACTGCCGTTTTCAACATTAACAGGGATTTTATATGTAATTGCACCGCTGTAGAACGGGAAGCCCTGTGAAAGAATTTCACCGAAACCGATTTTTTCAGGAAGAGAAATAATTGTGCTTTTGGTGCCTACAACCTTAACTCCGAAATAACCTAAAACAAATACTGTTTCAAGGTTTGCAGAAGGTCCGAATGGATAAGTGACAATAAGCTCATTTTCACCTTTTTGGATTTTCGGGAGCTTCACTTTATAAATTGAATAGTCAACATAATTATCAACAATTTCGCTTGATACCTTTTCACCATTGAATATAATCTCTGCTTTCTCTGCATCTTCAAGACCAAGGTATGCTCCCGCATAATCAATTTCGCTGTTGAAAGTATATCTGAGAGTAACCTTGCTTACATCGGGAGCTTCTCCGTAAACCCATGGCTGAACAATAGCCTCTCCTCTTTCACGAAGACCTAATCTTTCACGGCAGATATTATCAAGTCTTAAAATTTCCTCTTCAGGTGAAAATTCTTCTTCGCCCTCAATCTTGAACTCTGCCATATCAAGAACAAGAATGTTCTCTTCGGAAAGCTCGTATTTAACCTGTGAAGCAACACGAATTTCTGTTTTTTCTGTTTTTTCTTTTTCTGCTTTTGGTGAAGCACAAGCTACATCAACCAATTTATAAAGTCTTGATTCATAGCCATAAATATGGTCGGAAATAATTGTTTTTCCATTTTTGATTTCATAATCTACAGAAATAATATTACCGTTTTCTGTATCATAAATAACAACACCGTATTCACCGTTTACGGTAATTCTTATATCATCACCGCGGTCAATATCCTTATTATAAGGCTCTTTATCGTGGCAAACGAAAAGCCATTTACAATCTTCATCCTGACGAAGCTGATAAATAAGGTCATCGGTAAGATTACCGTCATCATAACGCATTGTAAGAGTTCTGTCTTTTTCCATTGCTGTGATAAGTGCAGAACGGGTATAGTCAACATGTTCGCTGATATCGTAAAGTGCTTTACCTCTTTCAGAAGCAACTGCATCGCAAAGCTTTGGTGCAGCCCCGAGGAAAATGAGTCTGCCGCCATTTTTGCGGAATTCTTCAAGGCGCTTTAATGTACTTGAACGAAGAGTTTCGCAAGCAGGAACGATAATTGTATCATATTCCATTTCACCAACCTTAAAGGGTGCAGAACCCTTTTCGCAAAGAGTGGGCAAAAGAGATTCTGAGATAAAGTTAAAGTCTATGCTACCTTCAAGAAGCCATTTTGTAAGGTTAAGGAAGTTTTCGTCAGCACCGTCACGGAAAATAGCGGATTTATCGTTGGGACCCCAATGAAGCCAGAAGCTTTCAACGGGATGAATAACGCCAACCTTAACAATGGGTTTACCTCTTGTGAGAGCGGTATTAACACGAGCGAAATGGTCCTCGATTGCGCCATATTCTTTATACCAAGGTGACTGATAAGAAATTGATGCAGGATAGTCACGCTTTGCTTCACCTGCCATTGCATACCAGGAAAGGTGAGGAACTCGAACAGTTATACCCAAAGCTGCCTGCCAGTCGCCTTGATGCTTATATGTTCTGAAATCGCAATCCCAACCTGTTACACCATAAAGCTCAGAGAGAACGCCCTCATAACCGAACTGATGAGCGGCAGATTGTGCTTGCTTTGCGGTGGTAAATTCGTGAGAGTTGCAAAGCAAATCTATACCGGGAAGCTGAAAGCTTCTGTAAGAACGCATTGCTTCACCTAAAGCGGCAGTCTGGCTATGTAAGGTTGGCTCTTCCATCATATGACCTGTAAGAGCAATTCCGTTTTCTTCGCACCATGAGCCAACAGTATCTGCAAAGGACTGTGCAAAAAGCTCTGCAATAAAATCGTGATAACGATAGCGGTGAATTGATGGTGCGCTGTCCTTCAAATCCCAGAAAATTTCGGGAAGAGTGTCAAGAATATCTGCACCATAAGCCTCTTTATAAAGCTCGGGAACCTTATCTGTCCAGGGCATTGTAACATCTTCTGTATCAAAAGAGTTATCAAATGTATCTTTTCTTGTAAACTGAGGCTCATCGGTGAAAATTGCAGGAACGGTTTTATCAAACTCATAGCCTACGCTTTCTTTATATCTTTCGTGAGTTACCTCGATAAATCTCTTGATTGCATCCGCATTAAGAGTATCAACATAAGTCTGGTCATTATGCCAACTGTTAGGACCGTAAATATTTAAAAGAGCATACCACTTTGTGCCCTGCGCATCTTCATTTTCGCCAATTCTTTTATAGCTCTGGAGATAGCCGTCCTCATCAAGCACAACATCATAACAAGCAAGAAGAGTATCATTACCGCTTCTGTCACCATTGGAACGTGAGCAATTACCTGCACTGAAGCCCTCGCCCTGCCTTACAGTTGTGAAAACAAGGTTCCTTGCACGATATCTTTCATCGCTTGTTACGAGACCGCCTGCAGCACCTGAGGGCCATCTGTCCTCATCATAAAGCCAGGCGAGCATTTCTTCGCCTTTTGCTTTTTCAACGCAAGCCTTAACAAGCTCCATATATTCATCGCTTAAATATCTGTTTTTAAGACCTGTTCTTACATGCATATGAAAACCGCCAAGACCCATTTCCTTAAAAACATCAATCTGACGGCAAAGTTCTTCCTTTGTGAGCAGATTATTCCAAGCCCAGAAGGGTGTTCCGCGGTATTCCGCAGTTGGATTTTTAAATAACTCCTCTGTTAAAGCAGGAGCAGAATTTTTCTTATAAAGCATAGGATTTCCTCCCTGTTTCAAATTATCTCAATTTTATCATAGAGAATTTTTAAAAGCAATAAAAACAACCTATCGTGATGTTACAATTTCACGGTTGATATATGTGCAAATTGTATGATATAATTTGGTATATAAATTTAATTTCGGAGAATATTTTATGAAAAAAGTCGGTAGAAAAGTTCATTTAATGGCACCTGAGGGTTCAATAAGAAGAATTGGCGAGGGCTCATTTATCCGTTTGAATGATGGTAGCATTTTATTTGCCTTTACTGAATTTTTAGGCGGTAGAGAAGATGAAGATATTGCGAGAATTTCCTGCATTTCTTCAACTGACGAGGGCGAAAGCTGGTCGGAAAGAAAGGTTCTTTTTGAAAAAAACGAAAACGACGTTAACATTATGAGCTTTTCATTTTTAAGAATGAAAAATGGCGATATTGGTGCTTTTTATATTGTAAAAAACAAAAACGGCTCCGATACCATTGTTATGAGGCGTTCCTCTGACGAGAGTAAAAGCTGGACTGAACCGCAGAATTGCCTGACTGCTCTCGAAAAGCCTGATTATTTTATTCTCAATAATGACAGAGCTTTAAAGCTGAAAAACGGCAGAATTATTCTTCCCTTGGCACGTCATACAATTTATGACAACAACGAGGAATTGCACAAAGGTGAGCTTTGCTTTTTTTATTCCGATGATGACGGCTACTCCTGGAAGAAAACCAATACAGTATTAAAAACACCTTTCCCAAATGACAAAATCGGCTTTCAGGAACCGGGACTTTATGAGCTTCCCGACGGTAAAATATGGTGCTATATACGAACTCTTTTAGGCTATCAGTATGAATGCTACTCCGAAGACAAAGGCGAAACCTGGTCAACACCCGAACCCAATGTATTTTTCTCATCCCCTGCATCGCCTATGTCAGTCAAGGATTTTAAAGACCTTACAGTTGCGATTTTCAACCCCATTCCCGAGCATATTTTAAGAGATGATGATGCAGAATTCTGGGGCAGAACTCCATACGTAATGGCAGTAAGAAAAAAAGAAGAAAAAGCTTTCACACAAGAAAGGCTTTTCTATCTTGAAGATGACCTTAACAACGGCTACTGCTACCCTGCCACTATTGAAGGTGAAGATTATTTACTTATCGCCTATTATCACTCCAACAACACCGATTGTTGCCTTAACAGTACTAAAATTATTAAGGTTATGTATGAGGAGTTACAATAACAACGATACTAAATAAAAAACAAGGAGAAACCATGTCAAAGATATATTTAATCTGCGGTAGAATTTGTTGCGGTAAAACCACCTACGCTCAAAAAATCTGCTCTGAACATAATGCAATTTTGCTTTCAGTTGATGAAATTATGCTTTCTCTTTTCGACCAATGTTGCGGCGAAAAACTTCATCAGGAATACGAAAAAAGAATAAAAAATCACCTTTTCGATAAATCATTAGAGATTATTGAAAAAGGCTTTGATGTTGTTCTCGATTGGGGCTTCTGGACAAAAGACGAGCGCAACGCCACAAAAGAATTCTACAATTCCCATAACATCAATTGTGAGCTTCATTATATTGAAATTTACGAGGAAACTTGGGAATATCAATTAAATAAACGAAACAATGAAATCCTGAATAAAGAAACAAAAGCTTATTATCTGGAATATACTCGTGCTTTGGAATTTGCTTCAAGGTTTGAAAAGCCTGATTTGGATGAGGTTGATGTGTTTGTATAACATTTAACACTTGCATTGGAAATTATTGTATGATATCATTAGTATGTATATTTATAAGATTTACGGAGGTAGAAAATGAATCACGCAGACCTTATTAAACAAATGACTCTTGAAGAAAAGGCAAGCTTTTGTTCCGGTCTTGACTATTGGCACACACCCGGAATTGAAAGGCTTGGCATCCCCGTTGTTATGTGGACTGATGGCCCTCACGGTATCAGAAAGCGTGCAGAAAAAATGGATAAAGAACAGGCAACAAGCCTTAAAGGTGTTCCTGCAATATGCTATCCCACAGCAGCAACAACCGCTTGTTCATGGGACCCTGATTTGATTTATGAAATGGGTGTTCTTCTCGGTGAAGAATGTCTTAAAGAGCAGGTCAGCGTTCTTTTAGGACCCGGTACTAATATCAAGCGTTCTCCCCTTTGCGGAAGAAACTTTGAATATTTCTCCGAAGACCCCTACCTTGCAGGTGAAATTTCCGCTGCATTTGTTAACGGTGTTCAGTCTAAAGGTATCGGTACTTCTCTCAAGCACTTTGCAGGTAACAACCAGGAAACACGCCGTATGACCTGCGACAGCGTTATTGACGAACGTGCCTTAAGAGAAATTTATCTTACCTCTTTCGAAAAAACGGTTAAACAGGCTCAACCCTGGACAATAATGAACGCTTACAACCGCCTTAACGGTACATACTGCGCAGAAAACAAATGGCTCCTTACTGATGTTCTCCGTGATGAATGGGGCTTCAAGGGTATGATCGTTACTGACTGGGGTGCAGAAAATGACCGTGTTGCAGGTCTTCTTGCAGGTCAGGAGCTTGAAATGCCCACATCTAACGGTCTTGGTAATGCACAGATTGTTGAAGCAGTTAAGGACGGCAGAATTCCCGAAGAATTCCTTGATAAGATGGTTGATAATGTTCTTACAGTTATTATGAAATCCAAGGAAGTTCTCGGTGACTATACATACGATAAAGACACTCATCATCAGAAAGCACGTGAGATTGCAGGTCAATGTATGGTGCTTCTTAAAAATGATGATGCTATTCTTCCCCTTAAAAAGAATGCAAATATCGCAGTTATCGGTGAAATGGCTAAAAAGCCTCGTTATCAGGGTGCAGGCTCATCACTCGTTAACGCTATCAAGGTTGACTGCGCTTATGACGAAATTCTCGCAAAAGGCGCAAAGGTTACTTATGCTCCCGGTTATTCAACCGCAAAGAAAAACAAAGTTTCCGACGAGCAGTTTATTGCAGAAGCTGTTGAAGCAGCAAAGGGCAAGGATGCAGTTGTTCTCTTCATCGGTCTTACAGAGGAGTTTGAATCCGAAGGCTTTGACCGCCGTCATTTAGGTATTCCTGCACTTCATACAAAGCTTGTTGATGCAATTACAGCAGTAAATGAAAACGTTGTTGTTGCTCTTTCAGGCGGTTCAGCTATTGAAATGCCTTGGGCAAATAAGGTTAAAGGTATTCTTAACTGTGTTCTCGGCGGTGAAGCATCAGGCAGTGCTGCAGCAGATATTCTCTTCGGTGATGTTAACCCCAGCGGTAAGCTTGCTGAAACATATCCTCTTTCACTTTCCGACAACCCCTCTTACAACTACTACCCCGGTTACACCGCATCAGTTGAATATAAAGAAAGCGTTTTCGTTGGTTACAGATACTATGACACCGCAGAGAAAAATGTTCTCTTCCCCTTCGGTTACGGTCTTTCTTACACAAACTTTGAATATTCCGATATTAAGCTTTCTGCTGATTCAATTAAAGATACAGATAAAGTAACCGTTTCATTCAAAATCAAAAACGTTGGCTCTGTTGACGGTGCAGAGGTTGCACAGGTTTATGTAACAGATAATGAAAGCACTATTTTCAGACCCAAACAGGAGCTTAAAGGCTTTAAGAAGGTGTTCCTTAAAGCAGGGGAAGAAAAAGAGGTTTCAATTGAGCTTTGCAAACGCGCATTTGCTTACTACAATGTAAACATTCACGATTGGCACGTTGAAAGCGGTAAATTCACCATTAACGTTGGCGCATCAAGCCGTGATATCAAGCTTTCTGCTGAACTTAATGTTGAATCAACAGTTGAAGCAGTAATCCCCGATTACCGAGCAACTGCTGCTAAATACTACAATGCTGACATTATGAATATTACAGACGAGGAATTTGTATCTGTTCTCGGTAGAGAGCTTCCCCCTCGCGAAATCAAGGCATATCCCAACCTTACTCTTGTTAACACAATTGAAGATTCTGCCGCAGGTAAAAACGGTGCAAAAATCGTTGGTCTTATTAAGAAACTTGTTGGCGAAGAGAGTATGGCTTCAGGTATTGCTTTACAGCTTCCAATCAAGAACCTTATTTCAATGAGCTTTGGTATTTTCAGTCCCAAAATGGCTGACCAGCTCCTTGACATTCTTAACGACAAGAAACCTCTTGTCCGCGGTGTAACAGTAATGATTGTTAAAGCAATCCCTTCTGTTATCAAAGGTATACCGAATTTGATGAAGATATAAAAAAGTTTTATTCGCCTTACGGCGAGTGATATTGCTAAAGCAGTGTTATTATGCTTCGCATAGTGTTATTTGCTTCGCAAGTTTTATGGCGAATAAAATAACACTGAAACCGAAAGTTTCAATACCACTATTGCCAAAGGCAATAATACCACTCTGACATAGGCAGAATATCACTCAAACAACAAAAATAAAAATCCAGCACAGAAGTTCCTGTGTTGGATTTTTTACTGTTCTTGGCTAACTTTTTATCTTATAACATCAAATACTAACGGCTCTTCTTTGATTGGATTTTCTGAAAATTCCAAAGCAGATAAAAACTTTTCTTTTGAAGAATTGAATGATTTTTCGTTGCAGGAATAAAGTGTTGCAAGGGTATCGCCCTTCTCTACTTTATCTCCTGTTTTTTTATTAAGGACAATTCCTGCACTCATATCAATTTTATCTTCTTTTGTTTCCCTGCCTGCACCGAGAATAACAGATGCAATACCGATATTTTCCGCATCCATTTTTGAAATATAGCCTTCTTTTTCCGCTTTGATTTCAAAACTATACTTTGCTTTCGGGAAAAGGTCTGTATTTTCAATCCAAGCTTTGTTTCCGCCTTGGGAAGAAATCCATTCCTTGAATTTAAGGAATGCCTTGCCTGAATAAAGTGTATCTTCTGTTAATTTTCTTGCTTCTTTAATTGAAATATTTTTCGAAAGTGAAACAATTTCAGAAGAAAGAGTCAGGCAAACCTCTTTTAAATCCTCAGGACCATTGTTATTAAGAACTTCGATTGCTTCAATAACCTCAAGAGAATTACCGATGTTCTTACCTAAAGGTCTGTCCATATTTGTAATAACCGCCGCAGTATTTCTACCGCAATTATTACCAATTTTAACCATAGCTTCTGCTAATTCTTTTGCGTCTTCAGGAGTTTTCATAAATGCACCCGAACCGCATTTTACATCAAGAACAATTGTGTGTGACCCTGCCGCCAGCTTTTTGCTCATAATGCTTGAAGCAATAAGGGAAAGGTTATCAACAGTTGCGGTAACATCACGAAGAGCATAAAGCTTTTTATCTGCAGGGGTAAGATTACCCGTCTGACCTACAACCGCAACACCGTTTTCCTCAACCTGACTAAAAAACTCATCGGGTGAAAGGGCTGTGTTGAAGCCTTCAATGGATTCCAATTTATCAATAGTGCCACCTGTGTGACCTAAACCACGACCGCTCATTTTTGCCATAACGCAACCAAGGGAAGAAACAATGGGTGCAACTATCAAAGTAGTTTTATCTCCGACTCCGCCTGTACTGTGCTTATCAACAGTCGAGTCACCGAAGCGTGATAAATCAACTGTATCTCCCGAATATGCCATAGCAAGAGTCAAATCCGCGGTTTCTCTTTCATCCATACCCTGAAAGAAAATTGCCATACAAAGAGCTGATGCCTGATAATCGTGAATACTACCATCAACATAGCCTTTTATGAAAAAGTCTATTTCCTCTTTTGAAAGAGGAAAACCGTCACGCTTCTTTTTTATAATATCATAAATTCTCATAATTACCTCGTTTTATAGATGCCGGATACCAGATGCCGGATGCCAGACTTTATGCATCAGCAACTGTTATCGTCTGAATGTTTACCACCCTACAATTAAGAAAAAAATTAAAAAATGAATCTGTTGTCACAATTCTGGTATCTGGGATCTGGCATCTGGAATCTTACATTATTTTACATTCTCAGGACTGAATGACAACGGCAAAAGTTCTTTCAATGCAACTATTTTAAAGCTATCTTCTGTTTCGCCTAAAAGTATTTGAAAATCGTCTTGGCAAAACTCTCTTAAAACCTGCCTGCAAACTCCGCAGGGAGCGAAAATTCCGTTGATTACTCCACCTTTTCCGCCAACAACTGCAATTTTTAAAAACTCTTTTTCTCCCTCGGAAACCGCCTTGAAAACTGCAACTCTTTCGGCACAGACCGTTGGACCAAAAGCCGCATTTTCTATATTTGTTCCCGTGAAAATTTTTCCGTTTTTGCAAAGCAATGCTGCACCCACCTTACAATCTGAATAAGGCGAATATGAATTTTTCATAGCATCTATTGCCATTTGTAATAATTCTTTATCTGTCATAAAATCACTCTTTCACAAGGATTTCTCCAATTGTTTCTGAAATATAACCATAACCCTCAATTGTTCCGAGATTTTCGGGTTCAATGCCTTTACCATAAAGAATAAACGGAACACATTCTCTTGTATGGTCTGTTCCCTTGAAAGCAGGGTCACAGCCGTGGTCAGCGGTGATAATGAGGGCATCATCCTCTCTCATAATCTGAACAAAATCACCTAACCATTTATCAAAATCTGTTAATGCTTTTGCATAGCCCTCAACATCTCTTCTGTGACCGTAAACCATATCAAAATCAACAAGATTTACAAAACAAAGTCCGTTGAAATCCTTGTTCTGATACTTGGTTGTTTTGTTCATTCCGTCCTGATTATTTTGGGTGAACACATATTCCGTAAGACCCTTCCCTGCAAAAATATCGTGAATTTTCCCAACACCCACAACATCAAAGCCTTTGTTTTTTAATGTATCAAGCATTGTTTCTTTTGGTGGTTCAATGGAAAAATCGTGACGGCGAGAGGTTCTTTTAAATGGGTATTCACCTTCAAAGGGCCTTGCAATAACTCTGCCAACGCCAAAATCGCCCTTTAGGATTTCACGGGCTATTCTGCAATACTCATAGAGCTTTTCGGGTGGAACAATGCTCTCATGGGCGGCAATTTGAAAAACGCTGTCTGCAGAGGTATAAACAATCAAATCGCCTGTTTTCAGGTGTTCTTCTCCGTAGTCTTTGATAACCTCTGTTCCCGAATAGGTTTTGTTGCAAAGAACTCCCCTGCCTGTTTTCTCGGAAAATTCTTTTAAAATACTTTTAGGAAATCCGTTTGGAAATGTGGGCAAGGACTTTTCGGAAACTATTCCTGCAATTTCCCAATGACCGATAGTTGTATCTTTGCCCTTTGATTTTTCACAAAGCCTTGCAACCTTGCTTTTTAAAGCACCGTCGCCAAGATATGAAAGCCCGTCAATATGTGAAAAACCGATTGAGAGAAGATTTTCAATATTAAATTCTTTGGAATTTGAAATTGATTTTATAGTATTTGCCCCATCGTCACCGAAATCTTTGGCATCGCTTGCTTCACCGATACCACAACTGTCAAGCACAATGAGAAAAACTCGTTTTATTTTTTTCATAGTCTTATAGCCGTTTCAAGTGAAAGCTTCATCATATCTGTAAAAGAATTCTGCCTTTCATCAGAGGAAAGAGATTCCCCTGTTACAAGGTGGTCAGAAACCGTTAAAATTGCGAGGGAATTTTTACCGCTTCTTGCGGCATTCATATAAAGAGCTGCCGCTTCCATTTCAACACCTAAAACTCCCATTTTTCTCCATAAATCCGCAGAGGTCATACCCTCAGGGAGATTTTCATTATCATTATAAAATGTATCGGAAGAAACAATGTTACCAACAACAAAAGGAAGTTTCATTTCTTCTGCAACATCTGCGGATGTTTTAAGAAGCTTATAATCTGCAATAGGTGCAAAAGTGCCGGGAAGACTAAATGTATGAGCATAGTTTGAGTCCGTACAAGCACCCTGTGCGATGATTATATCTCTCACCTTAACCTTTTCGCACATACCACCTGCAGAGCCCACACGAATGATATTTTCAACACCGAAGAAGTTGAAAAGCTCATAACTGTAAATACCGATTGAGGGCATACCCATACCGGAAGCCATAACGGAAACAGGTGTGCCTTTGTATGTTCCCGTATAGCCGTGAATACCGCGAACATTATTAACTAACTTAGCATTTTCGAGAAAATTTTCTGCAATAAATTTTGCTCTCAAAGGGTCACCGGGCATAAGCACGGTTTTTGCAAAATCCTCAGGCTTAGCATTAATATGTGGGGTTGGATAGTTCATACTGTTTCCTCCTATTTAGACTTATAATAAGCAATGGCAAGTTGAAAGTTGAAAGTGGAAAGTTTAGGGGAAGCTCCGCTTCCAAACATTATAATCGCCGTGCACAGCACCCTTAACTTGCCACTTGCCACTTGCAATTTTCCACTTAAACTCTATACATAGTATACATATTTGCATACAAGCCGTTTTCAGAAATTAATTCTTCGTGATTGCCGCTTTCGGCAATTCCGTCTTTTGTAACAACAAGTATTTTATCTGCATTTTTAATTGTCGTAAGCCTGTGGGCAACTGTTATGGTTGTTCTGCCCTTTGCCAGTCTTTCAAGTGACTGCTGAACAAGGAATTCACTTTCGTTGTCAAGGGCGCTTGTTGCTTCATCAAGAATAAGTATTTTCGGATTTTTAAGAAATACTCTTGCAATACTGATTCTCTGCTTCTGACCGCCTGAAAGCTTGACGCCTCGCTCACCAACATAGGTATCAAAACCATCAGGTAATTTATCAATAAATTCTTCTGCACCTGCAAGGCGAGCAGCTTCACGGATTTCTTCTTCCGTTGAACCGGGTCTTCCGTATTCAATGTTTTCTCTTACAGTGCCCGAGAATAAATACACATCTTGCTGAACTACACCGATATTTTCGCGCAGACTTTTAAGGGTAACATCACGGATATCTGTCCCGTCGATTTTTATGCTACCCTCAGTAAGCTCATAAAATCGGGGTATAAGATTACAAATAGTAGTTTTACCGCCTCCTGATGGACCAACAAGAGCAAAGCTTTCGCCACTACCTATACTGATATTTATATTATCAAGAATTTCATCGGTTTCATCGGAATATTTAAAGGTTACATTCTGAAATTCAATTGCACCATCAGTTACAACAAGCTCTTCTGCATTTTCTTTGTCTTTAATTGTCGGTTCTGTGTCCATAATTTCTGCAAAGCGTTCAATACCTGTCATACCTCTCTGGAACTGCTCGGCAAAATCAATAATTTTTCTTATTGATGTAAGAAGAGTAGAAATATAAAGAAGATATGCAATATAATCTGCGGCGCTGATTTTTCCGCCTACCAAGGCGAACGCACCTGCAACAACAATGAGAATATACATTACGCCCTCAAAAACCCTGTTAATTGAGCTGTGAGAACCCATATATTTATAAACCTTTGATTTTATTTCAAGGAATTTTTCGTTCCCCTTTTTGAATTTCTTTTCTTCTATATTTTCATTTGCAAAGGACTTAACAACTCGAACACCTAAAAGAGAATCCTCAATCTGTGAATTCAATTCACCTACAACAACTCTTGATTCCCTGAAACCGTCGCGCATACGCTTCCTGAAATATCTGAGGCAAATTGCCATAACAGGAATAACCGCAAAAAGAAGAAGAGTTAAGGGAAGATTTATAAAGCTTAAAATTGTAAAGGAAACAACAATTTTAATTCCTGCAATAAAGAATTCCTCAGGACAATGGTGGGCAAATTCAGTAACATCAAACAAATCACTTGTGATACGGGACATAATTGTTCCGACTTTTGTATTGTCATAATAAGAATATGAAAGCTTCTGTAGATGTTCAAATAAATCCTTTCGCATTTTTGTTTCCATTTTAGTGCCCATAATATGACCAACTGATGCCATATAATAGTTCGCCACCGCATCAATTATTCTCATTAAAAGATACATTACGCCAACACCCAATATAACCGCAGGAGTTAACCTTGATATATCCGTTGTTACCGCATCCGTTATAAAGCGCACTATCATAGGAAGCGCCAGCTCACAGACAGTTGTCAGCGAAGCGCAAAACAGATCAAATATAAGTGTTTTTATATGTAATTTATAGTATGGCAAAAAGCGTTTTATAAGCTTCACCGTACCTGTTTTTCGTTCTTTATTGTTTTTCATTTTCTCATTCTCTCTTCTTTGACTGTCAAAATTATACAGATACATTTTAACATATATTATTCTCAAAAAAAAGAGGTATAACGAAAAGAATAGCAAGAAAAACAAAGTTGCGGGGTTTTTGAACCTCTTTTCGAAAAGAGGGGGACCGTCTTGAATATATAAACCAATTGAATTATGCATTAAGCGAGCCTGTTATAAAAGATTTGAATAGAGTATATCGGAACGGTGGAGAATTCTCTACGCAAGTCCTCGAGCGTAGTTGAATCTTAAGATTCAATTGTAATAAACTAACTGAGAGCAATAACTTTGTTACAGTTTCACCTTATGGTGAAAAGATGCTCCTGAGGTCGCATCAAGAACTCTCCACCACCCGACCAACTTTATCTATATATTTTTATTATTTAGCTCGCTTAAAACTTTATTCTTAAGATAAAAAAATCAAAAGGCGGTCCCCCTCTCTTCGAAGAGAGGCAGAACCACCAACAACCTTTTAGTCCTTTATTTACCAACTGCGAAGCTCATTCCGCATTCCGAACTCCGCATTCCTCATTCACTGTTTTAACAGCATTTACGAAGATTTCCAAACCTTTTTTGAGGGTTTCGTCATCTGCAAGAAGGCAGGGCATTAATTTCACAACATCGTTGTTTCTGCCTGCTCGCTCAACAATAAGACCATTATCAAAGCATTCTCTTACAATTGCTCTTGAAACTGCATCGGGCATTACTTTATTACAGTCAACACCCCACATAAAGCCGATACCACGAACATCAAAGCTTTCGTTAATTTCTTTAACCTTACCAAGATATTCTTTGATTATTTCACCTTTACGCTGAACCTCTTTTTCAACATTTTCTTTAAGCATTATTTCAAGACCTGCTTTAGCGGCAACAATTGAAAGCTGACTGCCTCTGAAAGTACCGTTATGCTCACCGGGTTTCCATATATCAAGCTCGGGCTTGAAAAGAACAAGAGCAAAGGGCATACCATAGCCACCGATAGATTTTGAAAGGGTAACAATATCGGGAGTAATACCTGCTCTTTCAAATGAGAAATATGTTCCTGTTCTTGCAGAGCCAACCTGAATATCATCGCAAACAAGAAGAATATCGTTTCTTGTGCAGAATTCTCTTAATCCTTTAAGGAATTCGGTGCTGAATACGTGAATACCACCATCTGCCTGAACAGGTTCAACAAATACTGCCGCAGGCTTTGAAACACCTGAATGATCGTCATCAAGAAGAGTTTGCATATATTTGAGAACATCAAGCTCGGGGAACATATATGGTGTCGGAATATGAGTTACGTCAGTAAGAACAACTCCTGCACCCTCTCTTGAATCTCTATCGGTGGTCATTGAAAGAGAGCCGAGGGTCATACCGTGGAAAGCACCCATAAATGCAAAAATATTATTTCTCTTTTTAACTTTTCTTGCAAGCTTGAGAGCTGCTTCAACTGCATTTGTTCCTGTGGGACCGGGGAACTGAATTTTATAATCAAATCCACGAGGCTCAAGAATGTTTTTCTCAAAAAATTCAATGAAATCTCTTTTTGCAGATGTGAACATATCAAGTGAATGAATTATTCCGTCGCTCTCCAAGTAGCTGATAATCTGCTTCTTGATATAATCATTGTTATGACCATAGTTAAGAGCACCTGCACCACAGAAAAAGTCGATATATTCTTTTCCGTCCTCAGCAGTAATAATTGAACCCTTTGCTTTAGTAAAAACTGCAGGGAAATTACGGCAATAGGAACGGACCTCTGATTCGTATTTGTCAAAAACAGATGTATTCATAAGCATTTTCCTTTCAAATGCACCATATTATTCCATTATCTCTGTTATTATATCACTTTATATTAAATATTCCAATAGATATTTGAAATTTTTAATATAATATATTTTTACCTGTTATATTGAAATTTGCTTTAAATTTTGTTATGATTTATGATGTATAAATTTGGATTTAATTTACTCAAATAATTCGTAAAGGAGAGGTTAAATGGCACAGCCTATTAAACTTTACCCCCAGCTTACAAGGGTATCAAGCCATTTCAAAAAGTACGATATTGAAGTACCGAAGGCTCTTTTAGAGGTTCGTCCTCAAAAGCCCGATTTAACTGATTTCCCCTACCCCCTTCCTCAGAAAAAGAAGGACTACACATGCTTCTGCGAAGGTAGAAACGGTGTTATGTGGTACGGTTCAAACGGTGGGGTTACCCGTTACGACCCCAACACAGATAACATCTATGATGTTGTTATGTATTTCGGTGCAAGACGTGACCTTCTTGACAACAATGTTCATACACTTGTTCCCGATGATGCAGATGGCGTATGGGTTCTTACCGATAAAGGAGTAACTCATATTGCTATGGTTAAAATGACTATGGAAGAAAAATCCTACAGACTTCTTGAGGAAACTCTTACATACGTTCAGCGTCACGGTATGGTAAGCCAGAAGCACCTTGCAGAGCCGGGCAACCTTAAGTCTGCTCTTCCTTACGGACATTCCGATAATGACGGCAGCTTCTCCTCAGGCTATGCAATGGGTGAGATTTTCCGCTATGCAACTCTTAAAAGAGAAAAGGGCGATTACGCTCACGAAACTCTCGAAGCAAGAGATGTTGCTATGAGAGCCAGCGAAGCAAACCTTCTTCTTATGTATATTGCAGGCCGTGGTGACGGCTTTGTTGCAAGAACATATCTTACAAAGGACGAGCCCGTTCCCGATGATGGTCTTTTCTATAAGAAAAATGGTGCTACCGCTTCTTGCCTTAACACAACTGATGCGAGAAATAAAAACATTGTAGGTCTTGAAGTAAAAGCGGATGCTCCCATCCCCGAAAGACTTCGCAAACACTATACTTGCGATGGTTATGAGGATACTGATATTACATACAAGGGTGACACAAGCAGTGACGAAATCACTCACCATTATATGCACCTTCTTGTTGCCCACGAATTCTTAGGTTGCGAAGACCCCGAATATGATGAGCTTCTCAAAACTGCCGCAAGAAACACAATGAACCATATCATTGACAACGGCTTCCAGCTCAGAGAAGCAGACGGCAAGCCTACTACATGGGCAAAATGGAATGAAGAATATTTCAACTCAGGGATGGGTTGGGCAGATGCCTGCCTTAATGCTGCAGAACTCCTTATGTTCCTGAGAGTTACAATGCACATTACAGGTGAAGAAGGCAGATTCCTTGAAACTTATAATATGCTCTGCGATGAAAAGGGCTATGCTGAATTAACAACCGGGCACTTTGACCGTTTCCATCAGGTTTGTCTTCAGGGCGGAATTGATGACCGTGAAGATATTATGTATGGCGACCACAACCTTGCAGTTCTTGCTCTCTGGGGTCTTGCTACACTTGAACCTGACCCCGAAAGAAAGAAGCTTTTCCTTGAGGGCTTCAGAAGCTGGAGATATTCTCTTGCTCCCGAATATAACCCCTGTTATGATTTCCCCTATTTCCTCTCTGACCCCGAAGCAAAACCTAATGCAGAAAGAGTCAGAGCATGGTTCTATCGTTTCAATGTTTCCCGTCTTGCAAGTAATGTTTCTCTCACATCAAGAAGAGATTACCCCGTTCGCACATATATGGGTGGTTATAAAGAGGTTTCCGCTCTTCCCACTAATGACGAAAGATTTATTGCAAAGCTTGACAGAAACCCACTCGAATACAAGGATGAAGACAGTGGTGGTGTTTACTGCGTTGAAAGCTGCTATGTTTTCACTTTCGGATATTGGTTAGGAAGATATTTCGGATTTATTGAGGAGGGTGAAGAATAATGGATAAAACAATCAAGCTTATCGGCAACGCTCATCTTGACCCGATATGGCTCTGGCGTTGGCAGGAAGGTTGCGGTGAAGTTCTTCAAACCTTCCGCAGTGCTCTCGACAGATTAAAAGAATATAAAGATTTTGTTTTCACCTGCTCTTCTGCGGCATACTATCAGTGGGTTGAAGAAATCGAGCCTCAGATGTTTGAAGAAATCAAGGCAATGGTGAAAAAAGGCAGATGGGTACCTGTTAACGGCTGGTGGGTACAACCTGATTGCAATATGCCCTCCGGTGAAAGCTTTGCCCGTCAGGCACTTTACAGTCAGCTTTACTACTACGAAAAATTCGGTATCACCTGCAAAACAGGCTATAATGTTGACTCCTTCGGTCACAATGCAAATCTCCCCCAGCTTCTCAAAAATGGCGGAATGAATGCCTACGTTATGATGCGCCCCGGTATGCACGAAAACCCGGATATTCCCGAAAACCTTTTCTGGTGGGACAGTGCAGACGGCACTCGCATTATGGCATACAGAATCCCTGAAAGCTACTGTGCTCACGGCAAGGAAGACATTGACAAAAGAATTGATGATGCCAACCGCCGTGCAGAAGAAACAGGCCACGGAATAATGATGTTCTATGGCGTTGGCAATCACGGTGGCGGACCTACAAAGGGTGACATTGAATATCTCAAAGCAAATCTTGAAAGAGAGGGCTATAACGAGCTTGAGTTCTCCTCTCCTGATGAATACTTTGAAGATATGCTCAGCCAATTCCTCAAAATCCCTGTTTGGCATGATGAGCTTCAGCATCACGCAAGCGGTTGTTACAGTGCAACTTCTCTTATTAAAGCACTTAACCGCCGAGCAGAAAACACTCTTGCAGCAGCAGAAAAATGGGATACAATTTCTTCAATTGTTACAGAATCCGCACCTAAAACAAAAGAATTTGAAAATGCTTGGAAAAAGGTTTGCTTTAACCAATTCCATGATATTCTTTGCGGTTGCTCCATTATGGAAGCTTATGAGGATGTTAAAGAATCTGAAGGATATGCTTTAAATATAGCCTCTGAAAGCTATAACAATGCAGTACTTAAAATTACCCGTAAAATTGATACTTGGATTGACGGCGTAAGCGATGCAATTCTTGAAACCCGCCACTATACAGGCGCAGAAAACGGCTTTCCCCGTCCCATAGTTGTGTTCAACCCCCATTCTTATGAAATCAATATGCCCGTAAGAACGTACCACCCCTCAAAAGCGGTTACAGATTCCGAGGGCAACTCGGTTCTTTTCCAGAATGTTCGCTCTTCACGTTCCAATGATGAGCATCTTGATACTTTGTTTATGGCGAGAGTTCCTGCTTTCGGCTATGCAACATATTGGCTTGAAACAGAAGATATAAAAGCCGATAAAGAGCTTTCAGGCGAACAAGATTTCTTTATGGAAAATGAGTTCATTTCAGTTGAACTCGACTCTCAGACAGGTTACATCAAGAGCCTCGTTAATAAAGAAACCGATACAGAATATGCAAGTGATAATTTCCTCGCTATTCCCACAGTTATCAATGACGATAAAACTGATACCTGGGCACATAATGTTTTTAAATTCCACGATGTTAAAGGTCTTATGGAATTAGTAAGCATCGAAAGAGTTGAAAAGGGTGCTCTTCGTTCAGTAATCCGTACAGTTCATAAATTTAACGAATCCTATCTTACTCAGGAATTTATCCTTGCTAAAGGTCAGAAAACCTTAAAGGTTGACTGCAAGGCAATGTGGCAGGAAAAATTCACTCTCCTTAAATTTGCTTTCCCCATTGGCGGTAATGAAGAGGTTTCAACCTATGAAATCCCCAACAGCTTCATTAAACGTCCTTGTGATGGTAATGAAGAACCTGCACTTAACTGGGCAGATGTTACAGTTACCAAAGGCGATAAACGCTTTGGTATTTCTGTAATGAGCGATTCAAAATACAGCTATGACTGTCCCGGTGCAGAATTAAGACTTACTGCATTGAGAAATGTAATTTTTGCAGACCACTATTCCTACAGACCCGACGCTAATTTCAATTTCACCGATGAAGGCTTAAACCGTTTCTCATACGGCATTTATCTTCACGATGGCGAAGCAGAAAACAGCGATATTGTTAAGGAAGCGCATCTTTTCAACAACAATGTTGTTGCAGTTCCCGAAAGCTATCACAAGGGTGAGCTTTCACAGAAGGATTCATTCCTTTACACAAACGCTGACAATGTTCTCATTACTGCTCTTAAACGCTGTGAAGACGGTAGCGGTGACCTTATCATAAGACTTTATGAAACAAAGGGTATCGACTCCACCCGTTGCTACATTATGTCAAAGCTCTTCGATAACGGCTTTTGGTTCGATATCGGCAAACACGAAACAAAAACATTCCGTGTTGACAGAGAGCTTAATGTTAAGGAAACAAACTTCCTTGAAGGAATTGTTGAATAAATTTTTTAATAACTGAAAGAAGGAAAAATATGGAAACTTTAATGGAATTCGGTTCAAAAATCGTAAGTATTTTTGAAGCCGTAATGGGAATGGATTTTACTTCTGAAATCATTCCTATGCTCATAATGTGGGCAATCGGCGGGCTTCTTATTTACCTTGCAATTGCTAAGGATATGGAGCCAACTCTCCTTTTACCTATGGGCTTTGGTACAATTCTCGTTAACCTTCCCCTTGCACTTACCGAGGGCGTCATTTCCGAGCATGGTGCAATTGAAGTTCTTTACAACGCAGGTGTTGCAAACGAGCTCTTTCCCTTGCTTCTGTTCATCGGTATCGGTGCGATGATTGACTTCGGTCCTCTGCTCTCCAACCCGAAGCTTATGATTTTCGGTGCAGCGGCACAGTTTGGTATTTTCTTCACGCTCTGCGTTGCTTCACTTTTCTTCCCCATCAACGAAGCAGCATCTATTGCTATCATCGGTGCGGCAGACGGCCCCACATCAATCTTCGTTGCCTCTGAGCTGGGTTCACAGTATATCGGTGCTATTATCGTTGCGGCATATTCCTATATGGCTCTTGTGCCCATCGTTCAGCCACCTGTTATCAAGCTTCTCACAACTAAAAAAGAACGTAAAATCCGTATGAAATACGAAGGTAAATCAGTTTCTAAGAGAACAAGAATTCTCTTCCCCATCGTTGTTTCAGTTATTGCAGGTGTGGTTGCTCCTCAGTCTGCAGTTCTTATCGGTTTCCTTATGTTTGGTAACCTTATCAGAGAATGTGGTGTTCTTGACTCACTTTCAGAAACCGCTCAGAAGGTTCTCGCAAACCTTATTACAATTCTCCTTGGTATCACAGTTGCAAGAAATATGAATGCAGAAGCATTCCTTAAAGAAGAAACTGCACTCATTCTCGGTCTTGGTCTTGTAGCGTTCATTGTTGATACTGCAGGTGGCGTTATCTTCGCAAAAATCTTAAATATCTTCCTTCCCGAAGGAAAGAAATTCAACCCCATGATTGGTGCTGCAGGTATCTCTGCATTCCCAATGAGCTCCCGTGTTGTTCACAAGCTCGGTCTTGAGGCTGATAACCAGAACTTCCTTCTCATGCACGCAACAGGTGTTAACGTTTCAGGTCAGGTTGCCTCCGTTATCGCCGGTGGTATGATTCTTAATTTCTTTGGAAACTGATAGGAGGTAGCATTTATGTTAAATATGCTTTTACAGGCAACTGCTCAGGCAGGTACAGTAGACGGACTTCATTTTACAACTGAAAATATCGGCGAAGCTCTTCTTTGCTCAGGTGCAGGTATGGTTGGTATCTTCATCGTTGTCGGTATCATCATCGGTAGCGTTTCAGTCCTCAACAAAGTTGGTTCATCTAAAAAATAATATACACAATGTAGGGGCGGGTCTTGACCCGCCCGCTTTTTATATTCGATATGCTTGCTACAATACTTTTAATATGTTTTTTGCACATAAAAACACATTAAAAATTATTTATCTTGTTACTTGTTTTTATTTTGGTAAAGTATTACAATATAATATAACTTAGTATGGGGTATTGGAGTGTGATACTTTGACCAAAGAAAAAGTGAATAAAAATCCCCTATGGCAGACGACCAATAAGGAAAGGAAAAGCTACTACATATATTTCACAGGTCAGAATATGATTTACACTCTTGTAACAACAATTCTGACAACGGCTCTTCTCTTCCAAGGTATTGATGTTGAAAAAGCCGCAGGTATAACCCTTCTTATAAAAATATGGGATGCGGTTAACGATGCAATTTTCGGTTGCATATTTGATAAGGTGCGTTTCAAAAGCGGAAAGAAATTTATGCCTTGGCTTAAAATTTCTTTAGTTGCCATTCCGGTTTCAACGGTATTGCTTTTCTCAATGCCCAAGGATGGTAGCGAGGCATTCAAACTTGCATGGTATGCAATAACCTATATTCTCTGGGACACAGCCTACACTCTTTGCGATGTTCCCATTTACGGTATGGTTACAGCTATGACGGAACGCCTTGACGAAAGAACTTCTCTTCAGTCTTACAAGAGTATCTGGGGCGGTGCCGGTTCAGGTCTTTCAACCATTCTTGCAACAGTTCTTGCCGGTGAAGGTATCGGCTTCAGCTACAGCACAGTTTCAATTATCATCGCAGTTGTTGCTCTTATCACAATGAGCTTTATCTGCAAAAACGGTGTTGAGCGTTGCGGTGGCGAGCAAGACGAAAGCTTTACCGTGAGAAAGATGTTCAAATATCTCTTTTCAAACAAAAACCTGCTTATTTATTATGGCGGTATTTTCTTCTACAGCGGTGCTAATATAGCAGGACAAATGACATTGATTGTTGCTTTCTATCTTTTCAAAAACTCACAATTCAGTCTGGTAGTTATGGCTCTTTCTGCAGTACCGGCTCTTATCTTCTCCTTACTTGTTCCCAAAATGGTTGAAAAGTTCGACAAGATGAAGATTTTTATGTTCTGTGGATTTGCAACTATCGCATTAAGTATTGTAATGTGGCTTTTAGGCTATAGCAATATATGGCTTATTGTTGCACTTTATGTTATCCGTGCAATTCCTCAGAGCATTATGGGTGTTATGATGTTTATGTTCACACCCGACTGCGCGGAATACGGCAAATTCAAATCAGGTATTGAAGCAAAAGGCATTACATTCTCAATCCAGACCTTTATGACTAAGCTTACAGGTGCAATCTCTTCTGCACTCTATTTATTCCTTTTAGGTGTTATCAAGTGGAAGGATGTTTCTGCCGCAGAAAACTTTGACCAGCTCAAAGAATTGGGAATCACTCAAACACCCGAAACTCTTGACGGCTTATGGTTCTTATTCATAATGGTTCCTGCTATCGGTGTTGCTTTAGGTTGCGTTTTCTGGGCATTCTACAAGCTCCGCGACCACGATGTTCAGCTTATGACAGATGCTAACAACGGTAAAATAACAAGAGAAGAAGCTCTTGAAAAATTAATAAATAAAAAAGAATTCATAAAATAAAGAAAGGTGATAAACAATGAAAATGACAAAGAAAGTTCTCGCTGTTATCTGCGTTGTTGCTTTGCTTGCAGGTGTTCTTTCAACTGTAGGTTATGCAGCAAAAGCTGACAGAGATTACACAATCGTTAACCCCTATGCAGATGTTGACTGGTCCTGGGATCAATACAAAACCGACCTTCACACTCACACAACTGCATCTGACGGCAGAGATTCCCTTAAGGATATGCTCGAAATCAACTATAAATATGGTTTTGATGTATATGCAGTTTCCGACCACGGTCTTACAAGCTATTCCTGGACAGAACAGCAGGTAATCCCCGCTCTTAAGGTTTTTGTTGATATGAGAAACCCCAACACAGAAATGGTTGTTCTTGACAAAGAAGGCGGTCTTACATTCGAAGGTGACCGTTACGATGTTATAACCGAAAATGGTGGCGACTATTACTATCAGACATTTGAAGATGGCTCAGTAGGTCAGAAAATGCTCCGCGTTCCCTTTGCTAATGAGCAGAATCCCTCTTCTCTTAATAACGCTCACGTTAACACATGGTTCGTTGATTACGGTAATGGTCTTCTCGGCGGTACAAGTGATTATGAAACACCTATTAAAGCTGTTGACGAGCTTGGTGGTCTTTCTGTTATCAACCATCCCGGTGAATATACAAACGCTCGTGACGAGGAATGCACAGCAGATGCTTACGATTACAGTGATACAATGTATAAATATTACATTGATAAATTCACAAGCCTTCTCAGAAAATACCCCACATGTATGGGTATTGATATGAACAGCAAGGGCGACTCCAGAACTCGTTTCGACAGAAAGCTCTGGGATATTCTTCTTATGAACCTTGCTCCCGAGGGAAGAAATGTTCTCGGTATTGCAACAAGTGACGCTCACAGCGTTGATGCCGCTTACACAGGCTACACAATGATGCTTATGCCCGAAAACACTGTTGATAACCTTAAAACCGCAATGAGCACAGGTGCATTCTTTGCTGCAAGTAAAAAGCTCGGCAACAACGAAGAGCTTAAAGAAATCTGCAACTATCTCCTTGAAAACGGTGATGAAGAAGCAAAAGCAATTGCAGAGGATGTTCTTGCTCGTCAGGTTGAAGACTACGATGCAAAATATGAAGCTCCTCTTGATGTTGAAGCTCCTTATATCAATTCTGTAACAGTTGATGACGATGCAGATACAATTGCTCTTGATGTTGAAGATGGTCTTTGCATCCGTTGGATTGCAAACGGCAACACAATCGCTTATGGCGACTCCATCGACCTTGATGACTACGCTGCAAATATCGGTAGCTATGTAAGAGCAGAAATCTTCGGTGTTGGCGGTATTGTTTATACTCAGGCATTCCTTCTTGAATATGAAGATGCTCCTGTTGACACAACACCTGAAGACAAAGATTTCAGAGATTTCTGGGAAATCGCAAGCTTTATTCCCGATAACCTTGTAAGATTACTTGGTTCTCTTGATATTTTCAGAATTATCTGGGAAGCACTTAACGGCTGATAAAATACAAGCAACTCAGATTATTCTCTGAGTTGCTTTTTAAATAATTTTTGGGAGTGTTATTTATGAGTAACGAAACAAAAAGAACTTATATACCATTTAATGAATGGAAAGAACCTTCAAAACAGACCGAATATACTGAAAGAACTCCCCTTCTTTCTTCTGACGGCACTCTTCTTGCAAAAGGTTGGGCAAGGCATAATGTGTTCGATTATGAGCGTTCTTTCTCACAACCCAACATAAGAAAAAAAGAATGGGATTTTTATCAGTTGGGTAACAAGGATTATTCCGTTCAGATTAGTTTTGCTAATATTTCCGTTGGTGGCTATGCGGCAGCAAAGCTTATTGATATTAAAAACGGCAAGGTTCTCGCTGATGCTTTTGCACTTTTCCTTGGGGGCAATAACAAATATATTCTCCCTGCAAGAGGCGATGCTCCTAACAGATTTAAAGCAAAAGTGGGCAAAGCAGAGCTTGATTTCGATACAAAAGAAAACTCAAGAACACTTTATTTCAAAATGCCTGTTAAAGGAAAAATGGTTGAGTGTAATTTCCAGATGGATATTATGCCCGGTCTTGAAAATATAACTACTGTTCTCCCCTTCGAAAATGCACCTACAAAATACTTTATGACAACTAAGCAGAACTGTATGCCTTGCGGTGGTACATTCAAATACGGTGACGAGGTTTGGGAATTCTCAAAAGAAAACACCTTCTGCGCTCTTGACTGGGGCAGAGTTAATACCCCTCACAGAATGGTATGGTATTGGGGTAACGGCTCAACCTATTTAACCGACGAAGAGGGCAAAAAACACATCTTTGGTTTTGAAATTACCTGGGCAATCGGTGACGAAAGCAACGCAACCGAAACCTGCCTTTTCTATGACGGTAAGGCTCATAAATTCGGCGCGGTTGACGTTGAAACCTTCCCAAAACCCGATAAATATATGAATGATTGGAAATTCATTTCCGAGGACGGCAGATTTAACCTTACAATGAAGCCCTTCTTTGACCAGCATTCCGATATGAATGTGGGCGTTGCAAGAATGCACACCCATCAGGTTCACGGACTCTGGAGCGGTGATGTTACACTTGATGACGGAACAAAGCTTGAAATCAAGGATATGTACGCCTTCTGCGAATATGTAGAGAATAAGTGGTAAAAAATGAAAAAAAGATTATTATCAATCGTACTCGCTATGATTTTAACTACACTTTGTGTTACCCCTGCATTTGCAACAGCACCGCAAAAGCCACCGTACCTTCTCAGTTTTTATACAGATAATATGCTCTTTAAACAAAAAGAAGAGGTTGTTATTGCAGGTACGAGCACTGAAAAAAAAGAAATATCTGCTGAACTTATCAACAGTAAAAAAGAAGTTGTTGCAAAAGCTTCCGAAAAGGTCGATAAAACCGGCAATTTTGAAATTTCTTTCACCGCTCCTGAAGGCAGTTATGAAGAATACACTATTATTGTAAAGGAAGACGGCAAGAAATTTGCGACACTGAAAAATGTTGTTTTCGGTGAATTGTGGTTGGCTTCAGGGCAAAGCAATATGCAATATCCCTTAGGTCAAGCAAAAATCGGAAGAAAATGGATGGAAGAAAAAAAGCCTCTCTCCAAAAATCTCAGAGTGCTTATTACTCCTATTTATCAGGAGCTTGACGGAACTAAAGAAATTCCGTCATCACCCCTTAAAGATATTCCCGATTCCAAATGGATTACCGGTGAAAGCGAAGAAATTTACGGTATGAGTGCGGTTGCATATTTCTTTGCCGATAAGCTTCAAAAAGAAATTGATATGCCTGTAGGTGTTCTCAATATTTCTTTGGGTGGCACATCTATTGCCTCTTGGCTTTCAAGAGAAGCAATCGATTCTGACAAAAAGGTAAAGGATGACCTTATAGCCCGTGAAAGATATATCGAAAAGGATAAATGGCTTGATGATAACCGAAGCCTTTATCACGATATGACCGTAAACTATAATCTGAGAATTGAAGCACTTAAGCATTTCAGATTATCAGGTATGGTTTGGTATCAGGGTGAAACCGATTTAATGTTCGGCTTAACCGATGAGAACTATGCAGCCGCCTTCTCTCTTTTGCAAAAATCCTATACGGAGCTTTTCTCTTACAAAAACGGATTATTACCCATTGTATATACTCAACTTGTTTCATATAATTATGGTGATAACAATTATTTTCTTAACAGAAACATCTCTTTTACCGAAATGCAGAAACTGGAAAAGGATTCCCGTGCGGTAGTTTCTGTTTATGATATACCAATAACATATATTAAGGAAGTTGGCTATATCCACCCCGAAAGCAAGAAAGAGGTTGGCGAAAGAATGACCTCCGCTGCACTGGGTCTTGTTTATAAAAAAAATGATACATATACTACCGCAACGCCAAAGAAAACAGAAATTAAAGACGACGGTATTTATGTAACAATGGAACACTACGGCGACGCTCTCACTTCAAATGGTGAAGTTTTAGAAGGCTTTGCAATATGCGGTGCAGACGGTATTTATGTTAAAGCTAATGCAGAAATAATTGATAAAGATACCGTTAGGATTTGGAGCGATTCCGTTAAAGAACCAAAATCCGCAACCTATGCCTACTATTTAACTAACGGAAACGCTAATCTTTACTCTTCATTAAACGGGAAAAACCTTTTCCCTGTTTGCCCATTTGTTACAGATAAAGCTATCGGTACTCATTATTGGGTGGAAAAACCTTGGGCAGAGTGCGAAGACGAAACTGTTTGGCACAATGAGGATGATACATATACAGATTACTATCCCACTTGGGATGCCGAAAATGCAGGAATTGAATTCAATAAAGAAGGCTTCATTGATATAAAAGGCTCTGCTTCGGAATTCTGTGTAAATCCCGTGCTTACCTTTAAAAATGCAAATGAAAAGAACAAAACTCTTAATTTCAAGGATATTGATACCGATTACAGCACATACGGCACTATAACCTTCTCTATTCGCAATAACGGCACAGAGGACATAACCTTTGATAGCTTGAAGCTATATAAAAATTCTTTTATGTGGTATTCTGCTGCTGTTTCCGAAACAAAGGGCAATTCAACTGTAATTCCTGCCGACAATCAGTGGCATACCATAACCCTTGACCTTAACAGACTTTATTTCAGAGGTAATGACTGCGGTATAGGTCACGGAAACGAAAAGCTTAACGAGGTAAAAGAACTTAAATTCTGCTTCACCTCTCCCGAGGGCACAGACGGTAATATCAGTTTAGATAATATTGAATTCACACCGACTGCCACCTCTTCCGAAAAGCATTTTGACCCCGAAAAAGAAAATGCAGATAACATAATTGAAAAAATTTCTTGCTTCTTTGTTAGCGGATTAGGAAAAATTTTTAATTAAAACAAACTAAAAATCAGGTGATTAGAATTCCTAAAATTCCAATCACCTGATAAATTTTTATTCTGCTTTATTCTTCAACCTTAGCGGCTGCTTTTCTTTCTGCTTTTTTCTTGCGGGTTTTATATGTGTTAAGCTCCTGAACACATTCATCAGGTAAATCGCAGTCACCAACGGAAACCACCATTTTATTATAAAGCCCTTTGAAATTTGAACCGCCTGTTGTGAGAATTTTGTTTTTCTTTGCGTATTTGATAAATTCTGCCTTTTCTTCGTCAGAAAGCTCAGGAGAATAAACCTCAATACCGTCAAGACCTGCTTTAACAAGCTCGTCCACAAGATTTTTATTTTTACAACGCTGGGGATTTGCAAGAACTGCTATACCGCCTGCTTCGTGAATTTGTTTAAGAACATCAAAAATATCTTCATATTCGGGAACATTATTGATGTTGCCCTCAACATCGGAAGAGAAAAGCTTTTTATAAAGGTCGCCATAGATTCTGTCAGTATAGCCAACCTCCATAAGAGCCTGCATAATATGAATTTTGAAAATATTTGTTGAACCTGATGCACATTTAACAACAAACTCAGGAGTTATGGGATAACGCTGAGCAGCCTTAAGCATCATAATATGAGAAGATTTTTTTCTGATAAGCGAACTGCGACGGCAAAGACCCTCAAGCCTGTCGGGGAAATCGGGCTTGTAGCAAAGCATATGTATCTCCTGACCCGTAGCCTTGTCCGTTCCCGAAAGTTCAACGCCGGGAATAACAGTAACTCCGTGCCTTTCACCGATAACCTTACCTCTTACCGTACCCGCAAGGCAGTCATGGTCGGTAATGGCAATTGTTGAAACACCGCGTTTTTTCGCAAGTATAATTAAATCTTCAATACCGAGAGAGCCGTTAGACAATCGAGTATGGCAATGCAAATCCGCTGACAAAAAAATCCATCCTTTCGTGCCTCTTGAAAACAAGAGTTTCTTTCCACATTTACCTTATTTTTCTTTGATATAAAACATTTTGCATAAAAACCCTTGTTTTTCCTGCAAAACAGCACATATACCCCGAATATATCAATGGTATTATTTTACACCAAAAGTTAAAAAAATGCAAGTGGATTTTTCTTCTCTTTTTTGCAAAAAAAGAAATGTTTTTACAAATAATAATACATACAGTTTGATTTTTTTATATAGCTATGTTATTATTTTTAAAGAAGTAATTTTCAGGAGAATATATATGTCCGAAACGGTTTTTGTAGCCATAAGTGGTGGTGTTGATTCTGCCGCTGCGGCAATACTTTTAAAAGAACGCGGGTTCAATGTCCGTGGCGTTACCTTACGCCTTAAGCCCCATAATCTTGCAGATAAAGATATTGAAGATGCAAAGGCTGTTGCAGATACTCTTGATATTCCTCTTGATATTCTTGATATGAGAGATGAATTCAAAAAGGTTACCGATTATTTCTGTAATGAATACCTTGAGGGCAGAACACCTAACCCCTGCGTTATGTGCAATCCGAATGTTAAATTAGGAAAGCTTCTGGAATATACTCTTGCTCAGGGCGGTGACCTATTGGCGACAGGGCATTATGCAAATATCGTCAAGAATGAAAACGGAGCTTACTATATAAAGAGAAATCCATCAAGCAAGGACCAGAGTTATTTTTTATGCGGTCTTAATCAACACATTCTTTCTCACGTTATTTTCCCTATTGCAGATTTATCAAAACCCGAAATCCGTCAATTGGCATCAGATAATAACATTCCTGTTGCCGAAAAGAAGGACAGTCAAGAGGTTTGCTTTATTCCTGATAATGACTATATTTCATTTATTGAAAGAGAATTCAACCCCAAAGCAACTCCCGGTGCTTTTCTTTCTTCAAGCGGTGAAAAATTAGGCACTCATTCGGGAATTTATAAATACACCATTGGTCAGAGAAAAGGGCTTGGTGCATTCGGCAAACCAATGTATGTGCTTTCCATTGATGCAAAAAACAATGCCGTAATCATCGGTGACAATAACGAGCTTTTCAAAGAAGAAATATATATAAGAGATATTAATTTCTTATCGGGTAAAGCACCAAGCAACGAATTCAAATGCGAAGTGAAAATCCGTTGTGCCGCAAAACCTGCAAAGGCAACTCTTTCTCTTTCAGGGGATATGGGAAAAATTGTTTTCCAAGAACCTCAGAGAGCCGCCGCACCCGGACAAACTGCGGCAATATATATTGATGACATCTTAATTGGCGGAGGTACAATATGCAATCCTTAAAAATGCTTTATAAAATCGGTAAAGGACCTTCAAGCTCACATACAATGGGTCCTCAGTATGCCGCAGAATATATTAATGAAAACTATCCTGATGCCTCTTTTGTAAAGGTAATTCTTTACGGCTCACTTGCTCTCACAGGTGAGGGCCACGGCACAGATAAGGTTCTCAAAGAAACCATTTCTGCATCCAATGAAATTGTACTTAACACAGAAGAAAAAGATTTACCCCACCCCAACACTCTTGATTTTATAGTTTACGATAACAATAAAAACGAAATCGCCAATGTAAGAGCTATGAGCATCGGTGGCGGTGAAATCAGAATAGAGGGTGTTCCTGCAGTTACTGCTCCCGAGGTTTACCCTCAGAAGAATTTTGATGAAATTAAAGAGTACTGCCTTATGCACCATCTTCGTTTAAGCGATTATGTTGCAAATTACGAGGGCGAAGCTATTTTTATGTTCCTTAAATCAGTCTGGGAACAAATGAAAATGACAGTTCGTGAAGGTCTTGCAATGGAGGGTATTCTTCCCGGTGGACTTGAGGTTGAGAGAAAAGCAAAATATCTCTATGCTCAACGCCATATGGACGAAACCCCCGAAACCCGTGAAAACAGACTTGTTTGCGCTTATGCTTATGCGGCAAGCGAGCAGAATGCGGGTGGCGGTATGATTACAACCGCTCCAACCTGCGGTGCATCGGGTGTTCTCCCTGCAGTTCTTTTCTATATGCAGGAGAAAAAAGGCTTTACGGATTTTGAAATTGCAAAAGCACTTGCGGCAGCAGGTATTGTCGGTAATGTTGTTAAGCAGAACGCAAGCATCAGCGGTGCAGAAGCCGGCTGTCAGGCGGAAATCGGAACTGCTTGCTCAATGGCAGCAGCAGCGCTTGCAGAGCTTCACTTTATGGACCTTGACCAAATAGAATATGCCGCAGAAAATGCTATGGAGCATTATCTTGGTCTTACTTGTGACCCTGTTTGCGGACTTGTTCAGATACCTTGCATCGAAAGAAATGCAGTTGCGGCAATGAGAGCAATAAACGCTCTTTCCCTTGCAAACTTCCTTACATCAACAAGAAAGGTTAAATTCGATACAGTTGTTGAAACAATGTATCAGACAGGTAAGGACCTTAAGCATCACTATCGTGAAACAAGCGAGGGCGGTCTTGCAGTAAACTATCAGGCGCTGGATTAATTTTTGAGGAGTTGAAATTATGGCAACAGAAACTGTAAAAAAAGAGCATCCGAATAAAATAGGTGTTCGTGAAGGTATCGGTTATATGCTGGGTGATGGCGGAAACCTTTTCCTGCTGACCTATGTATCATCATATCTTAAAGTTTTCTACACAGACGTTCTAAAAATACCTACGAGCAAGGTTGCAAACCTTTTCCTTTTCACTCGTCTCTGGGATGCTATCAATGACCCTATGTGGGGAGCAATTGTTGCAAAAAAGAAACCTAATAAAGATGGTAAATACAGACCCTATCTTAAATGGTTGGCAATACCACTTGCACTTTCACAGATTTTGTGCTTTATTGATGTTTCTTCTTATACAACAAATCCCTTGTTGCTTCTTGTTTTTGCATACATTACATATATTGCTTTCGGTATGCTTTACACCGGTATGAATGTACCTTTTGGATCCCTTGCATCTGTTATTACCGATGACCCTGACGGAAGAACTCTTCTTTCTACTTTCCGTACAATCGGTAGCGGTGTTGGCGGTGCCGCTCCTGCTCTTTTAGCTCCTTTCCTCATTTACACAACTGTTACTGCCGCTGACGGTTCAACATATAATGTTGCAGATGGTCCCGGTATGTTCAAATTCGCTCTTGTAATGGGCATTCTTTCAATCATTTTCTACTTTGCTTGCTTCGGTATGACAAAGGAAAGAGTTCCCTCAGAAGCAGAACCCAAAGTAAATATGAAAGAAATTTACGGCGGTATGCTTAAGAGCAAGCCTTTCGTAGTTCTTGCAATTACAGGTATTCTTATAAGCGGTCAGCTTCAGTTTAACTCCCTTAACCAATATCTTTACAAAAACTATTTCTGTGATACCTCTCTTTCCGTTATGGGAACAATCGCACAGTATGCGCCCCTTGTCCTTATGCTTCCTTTCTCAGGAAAAATCGTTAAGAAATACGGTAAAAAAGAGATTTGCGGTGTTACCTCCTTTGTTGCGGCTGCGGCGGCAGTTGCCACATTCTTCATTAAACCCGCACCAGACCAGGCTTGGCTTTTCCTTGTAATGCAATTCATTATCGGCTTTGGTTATTCCTTTGTTTCCATCACAAACTGGGCAATTGTTGCGGATGTTATTGACTATCAGCTTTATAAAACAGGTATCAAAAACGAAAGTGCTGTCTATGCAGTTTACACCTTCTGCAGAAAGCTTGGTCAAACCGCCGCAGACTACGGTGGACTTATGCTTCTCGGCAAGGTTGGTTACGAAGCAGAAACTATGGCAAACGCAGGCTTCGTTGACGGTATAAGCGAAGGCATTTTAACGGTCTGCACCCTCATTCCTGCAATTACATATACCCTCGTTTTCATACTCTACAAATTCTTCTATCCTCTCACAAAAGAAAAGCTCGAGCCGGTTTATGAATATGTAAGAAAAAACAATGAAAATTTAGGTGCATAAATAAATTCAACACCCTATTGCAATCGTGCAATAGGGTGTTTTTACAGCTCCAAATTGTCCTTATCCATTAACCAAATCAAATTTCTTGTTCCTGAGGTTGCATCCTTTTGAGGCTTTTCCTGTTGTTTTTTTGAGTTTTCAGCATTAACTATTTTAACACCATTAATTTTTGCAATCCTACGGTGTGTTTTTTGTCTTTCTTTTTCCATAATAAAACCTCCATTTTCAAATATATTATTTGAAAATGTTAACTGTTTATACTTGTTTTAACAAAACAACTCTGCTATACTATATTATGTATATTTATGTAATAATTAAATCAATTTTCGGAAGTGGAATATGAATTTTAAACGAATTTTATCTGTGATACTCACAATTTGTTGCTTGGTTTCTACTGTTGCCTTTTCGGGTTGTTCTCTCACTGATAAGGGAGCTGCTATGGAAATAAATGGCATTGAAATAAGCGACGATGTTTTCACATATTTTCTTGACAAAGCAGTTGTGGATTTAGGTGTTGATGCACCTCTTAAATCTTTGAAAGAAAAAGCAACAAATTATGCCGAAACATATTTTAAAACCAATTCACTTGCTCATTCACAAGGTGTTACCCTTTCTATAGCAGAAAAAAAAGCTATTTCCGAAAGAGTTAACGCTTATTGGGGAATTTGTGGTGAATATTACAGTAAAATAGGTGTAACAAAAGAAACTCTCACAAAAGTTTTTACTGCAGATGCTTTCCGTGAGGCTTTACTTGTTCATTATTACGGTGCAGGCGGTGAAGAAGAAATTCCTTTAACCCGTCTATATGCTCAATTCAAAACAAATTACATTGTTTTTCAGGCGATTACAGGTTATTTCACTCAGACCAATATTAATGGTCAAACAGTAAAAATAAATGAAACTGAAAAAGAAGCCCTTGTTCTCAAATTCCAGAATATGTCCGCTATGGTAAATGCAGGTGAACAAAATATGGAACAAGCGGCAGATTTCCTTGCTGAATCAGGTTATCAAGGCTCTGTTCAAACCGTTGTTCTCCACAAGGATGACACCAGCTATCCTCCCGGATTCTTTGAAAAAGTGAAAAACACAGAATCCCGCCGAGCTACAGTAATCGGAACAGAGGAATATATTTTCTTGGTGCTTCGTGGCGATGCTGACACAAAAAGCACTTATTTCAACGAAAAAAGAACGGAAATGATTGAAATAATTGTCGGTAATGAAATTGATGAAAAAATAGAGAAATCTTTAATAGTTGAAACCAAAATTGATAATTCTCTTGCTGATGGTTATTATTCTCTTATTTCAAAAGAAAAGGGGGATAAATAATGAACACGGTAATTGAAAATATAATGTCACGTCAAACAATCCGTGAATACACCGATAAGCAAGTACCCGACGAACTTCTTCAGGTTGTGCTTGATGCGGCAATCCGTGCCCCCAGCGGAAGAAACTCACAGCCTTGCCATTTAAGAGTTCTGACAAACAAGGAAAGGCTCGAAGAAATGAACAAGGATTTCAAAGATATTGTCGGATGGGACACCCCTGCTTATACAGGCTGGAATCTTCGTCCCGTTTACCATAATGCCCCCGTTTTCATTTTCATTGTTGCACAGTCAAAAGATGGAATGTCGGGCGGACTTATGGCAGAGAATATCGCTCTTGCGGCACATTCTTTAGGTCTCGGTTCTTGTATGATAGCCTCTCTCGGTGCACTTTTCGATGATGAAGAGGGTGCAAAGAAATGGAAAGAGATTATTGATATTCCGCAGGATTGGCATTTCATTTTAGGAATGTCTTTGGGTTATCCCAACGAAAAACCGCCTTTCAAGGAAAGAGAAGACGGTCACATTAAGTTTATTAAGTAAGGCGAAAATTTTTATGAAATATTTTGCAGGAAATTATGATGTTGCGGTTATCGGTGCAGGCCACGCAGGTATTGAAGCCGCTCTTGCTTCCGCAAGGCTTGGTGCAAATACGGTTATCTTCACCGTTAACCTTGACTGGATTGGCAATATGGCTTGTAACCCCTCCATTGGCGGAACATCAAAGGGACATCTTGTTCGCGAAATTGATGCTCTTGGCGGTGAAATGGGTAAAGCCGCAGATAAAACTTTAATTCAGAGCCGTATTCTCAACTTAGGAAAAGGACCTGCGGTTCATTCTTTAAGAGCGCAGATTGACCGCCGTGATTATACGGAATATATGAAGCGTTGCCTTGAAAATCAGGAAAACCTTGATTTAAAGCAGGGCGAAATTGTTTCACTCTCAAAAAATGACGAGGGTCTTTGGGTTTTCTCTACCAAGCTTGAAGCGGAATACACCGCAAAATGCGTTATTATTGCAACAGGTACATTTCTTAAAGGTATGGTCTATGTTGGCGATGTTTCTTACGAAAGCGGTCCCGATGGTATGTTCCCGTCAAACGAGCTTTCCGACTCTCTTTTGAAATTGGATTTGCCCTTGAGACGATTTAAAACAGGTACTCCACCGAGAGTTAACAGAAACAGCGTTAATTTTGAGGGTCTTGAAGAGCAGGTCGGCGATGAAGAAATCACACCCTTCTCTTTTGAAACTCCCGATGGCGTTTTAGAGAACAAGGCAATCTGCCATATTACATACACAAATGCTGATACCAAGCAGGTTATTCTTGATAACTTACACCGCTCCCCTCTTTATTCAAATAAAATTGAGGGTGTAGGCCCGAGATATTGTCCCAGCATTGAAGATAAAATTGTCCGCTTTGCTGAAAAAGGTCGCCATCAGGTATTTATCGAGCCTTGCGGTCTTCGTACAGAAGAGCTTTATCTTCAGGGGCTTTCCTCTTCTCTTCCCGAGGATGTTCAGTTGAAAATCCTCAAGAGCATAAAGGGACTTGAAAATGTTAAAGTAATGCGAACTGCTTACGCTATTGAATATGACTGCGTTGACCCTCTTTCGCTTAAATCCACCCTTGAATTTACAAATCTTCCGGGACTTTACGGTGCAGGTCAGTTCAATGGCTCATCAGGCTATGAGGAAGCCGCTGCCC
>JAZNTA010000039.1:0-2079 GCA_045591525.1 Acutalibacteraceae bacterium
TGGATGTATTGAAGTTCCAGAGGAAATTACCGTTGATGATGTCTGTGATGCATTTATAGATTTTGTTGAATCCAAAGGTTGGTTCTTTGGCGGTGGATTTCACGAGGTAACAGATGAGACTGTCGATTCGTAAAAGAGATAGACAAATTCCAATTTGTGGAGGCTGCAATGGAAATATTAAAATTTGATTTGAATAGTTCAGGAAGCAAATTTAAAATTCTTAATTCCACTAATGGTGGTCCTTGGCATAGAAGGTATGCAAATGACCAATTTCGCAGTAATTTTGCGGATTATAAGTCAGCGCGGATTCCATATAGCAGAAACCACGATTCTGCTGTTTGCGGTATTTATGGTGGGCCATATAGCCATGATATTACATATATTTTCCCGGATTTCGATGCTGACCCTTATGACCCTGCATCCTATGATTTTTCCTGTACGGATGAAAGCATTTTAGTTTGTCTTGATGCAGGCACTGAAACCTTTTTCAGATTAGGTCAGACAATTGAGCATCAGATAAAAAAGCATGGTACTATTCCACCTAAGGATTTCAAAAAGTGGGCCGTTATCTGCGAACATATTATCCGACATTACAATGAGGGTTGGGCAGATGGCTACAAACTCAATATGAAATACTGGGAAATCTGGAATGAAGCTGATCTTGACCCGGACGATTCATCGAACAAGCGTACCTGGGGCGGAACAAAAGCAGAATTTTTTAATTTGTTCGAAATTACCGCAAAGCATCTTAAAGACCGTTTTCCTGATTTGAAAATAGGCGGTCCTGCGCTTGCACATAACGAAGAATGGGCAGAGGATTTTCTTCAGGAAATGCAAAATAGAAATGTACCGCTTGATTTCTTTTCCTGGCATATTTATTGCACAGAGCCTGTGCACATGGCGCAAAAAGCAGAAAGAATAAAAACTCTTTTAAACAAATATGGTTATGAAAATGTAGAAAGTATACTCAACGAATGGAACTATGTAAAAGGGTGGGAAGAAGAGTTTGTTTACTCTCTTAAAGCAATTCACGGCATTAAGGGTGCATCATTCACATTGGCTTGCATGTGTACTTCTCAGCATTCTCCCATTGATATGCTTATGTATTATGACACTCGTCCCTCGGCTTTCAATGGTGTTTTTGATTTTTACACTTATGAAAAGTTAAAGGGCTACTATGCTTTTTATTGGTATGGTTTCCTTTATGATTGCGAAAAAGGAATTGCTTCCCAAAATGAGATTGAAAACATCTATTCTCTTTGCGGTGTGGATAAAAACGGAAAAGCAACAATTATACTTACTTATTATAGCGATAATGATGGTTTACCTAACAAAGAGATTTCATTGAATTTAGGTAAAAAGGGGTCATACGATATATATAAGGTTGATAACGAGCACAGTGGTGAGCTTATAGAAGTTACTGATAATCTTTCCTTTGAACTGGAGCTTTTCAGTATGGTGCTTATTAAAGAAAAATAAAAACCACTTTCATATTTTGCTATGAGTGGTATAATCAACTCAACAAATTACCATTATTTAATTAACTACGATATATCAATATCAATGTAACTGGAGGATATAGTATGAGCCTCAGTATGCTTCATTGTGATGGTGAAAAAATCTTAAATGCCGAGGGAAAACAAGTGTTTTTGAGAGGAACAAATCTCGGTGGATGGTTGCTTGATGAATTATGGCAGGGATTTTTCAAGGGTGGAGAAGCTCAATGGGATATTGTAACCACGCTTGAAAAGCGTTTCGGCAAAGAAGAAGCTGAAAAACTTATAAAAATCCGTGAAGACAATTACATCACAGAACACGACCTTGACTATCTTCAGTCACTCGGCTTTACCTGTGTGCGTGTACCATTCTGGTATCGCAATTTTCAGACGGACGATTCTGGTACATGGAAGCGTAAAGAAAACGGTGAAATTGATTTCTCACGTCTTGACTGGATTGTTGAAGAATGTGAAAAAAGAGGAATGTATGTCATTCTTGATATGCAGGGTGTACCAGGTCATCAGAGCATTGCCCACGACTGTTGTCGTGTAAATCATTGCAGACTTTATGATGAAACCGATG
>JAZNTA010000040.1:0-5308 GCA_045591525.1 Acutalibacteraceae bacterium
GTAGCAGGAAATGGTCCTGATGATGAGGTTTTGAAAAATATCCCGAATGTTACCTTAAAGGGTTTTGTTACGGGGAAAGAACTTACCGATTTGATGGCAAACGCAAAACTTCTTATTGCTCCATCGGTTTGTTATGAAAATAATCCTTTATCCATATTAGAGGCTCATTCTATGGGAGTTCCGGTTGTAACCATGAATTACGGCGGAATGGCAGAGCTTGTAGAAGATGGAAAAACGGGTGTGTTGGCAGAGGCAACACCTGAATCTGTGGCTGAGGCAGTAAAAAAATGTCTTGGTAACAAAGAATACTATAAAACACTTAAAACAAACTGTGAAACTAAAGGCAAGAATATAATGGGTGTCACAGAGTATTGTGGCATCTTAATACAAAAATACAACAACCTTATAGACAAGAGGTGAAGAAAGTGACAAAACCAAGCTTAAGCATCGTTGTGCCTGTATATAATACTGAAAAATATCTTAGAAGATGTATGGATTCCATAATGAACCAAACTCTTAAGGATATAGAAATCATCATAGTTGATGACGGCTCAAAGAAAGAGTGTGCCGTGCTTTGTGATGAAATCTCAAAAACAGATTCAAGAATTAAAGTTGTTCACAAGAAAAACGGCGGTCTTGGGTTTGCAAGAAATACGGGACTTGAAGCAGCAACAGGTGAATATATAGGTTTTGTCGATTCTGATGATTATATAGAGCCGTTAATGTGCGAAACATTATATAATGCAGCAAAAAAACATAATGCTGACTTATGTTTATCAGGGATTTGTTTTGTTGGTGGAAATATGTTTTCGGAGTCCGGCACAGATTCAAGAAAAGTGTATTTTGAAGAAGAAACAGTGTTTGAAAAAGAAGATATGAAAAATCTTCTTTTAGGCGCCATCGGTGCATTACCTCACGAGCCTGATGACAGCCGTTATGGTGTGAGCGTATGTAAAAACATATTTAAAACTTCTGTGCTTCGTGAAAAAGGAATCAGATTCTTGTCCGAAAGAGCAATACTTTCCGAGGATACCTTGTTTATGGTTGACTACATAAAATCGGCAGAATGTGCAGTTGGTGTGTCCGGGGCATACTACTGCTATTGTCGTAATGAAGATTCTCTTTCAAAAGCATATAAGAAAGATCGTTTTGAGAAAAGCATCGTATTTTTAGATGAACTTGAAAAACGAATTGCAGATACTATAGAAAAAGAAGAATATAAAATTTATTTAGATAGATTGATACAAGGCTTTGGAAGGATTTTGTGTTCGCAAGAGATTATGCACGCAAGGGATGAAAAAATAAAGTTTTCTCATCTTAAGAAAAGATTAAAAGAAATTTGCACCCAGGACAAAATTCAAAATGTATTAAAATCATATCCTTGGTACAGATTGCCCGTAAAACAAGCGGCATTTGCTTTTGCTATGAAGCATCAATTGTTTTTGCTTCAAAGGTTAATGGTGATATTAAGAGACAGATAGGAGTTTTTACAATGCTTTTTTCAGTAATTGTTCCGATTTATAATATTGAAAAATACATAAGAAGATGCATTGACAGTGTGCTTTTGCAATCATTTACCGATTTTGAGCTTATATTGGTTGATGATGGTTCACCTGACAGATGCGGAGCAATTTGTGATGAATATGCGAAAAAAGACGAAAGAATAAAAGTAATACACAAAGAAAACGGCGGTTTGGTAAGCGCAAGACAAGCCGGGATCAAAGTGGCAAGCGGAGATTATATCTTTCATCTTGATGGTGATGATGCAGTTCTTCCTGATGCGCTGGAAAGTGCATATAAAATAATTTGTGATACCGATGCGGATATTGTTTCTTTTTCTTATAAGTGCAGTATCAATGGTAAAATTGGAGATAGTGTTGAAGACTTGGTCGATGAGGGCTTGTATCACAAAAAGGAAATCGAGCAACATATTTCCCCAAAGCTTTTGTCAGATAAAAATATGAATCATATATTTTATTTTTTATGGGGAAAAGCAATAAAACGAGAACTTGCCACAAAACATCAGTTGGTTGTTAATCCTGCTATTTCTTTAGGTGAGGATTTAAGCTGTATTGTGCCTTGCTTTTTGGAGGCAGAAACAGTTTATATGAGCAAAAAAGCCATATATCTTTATACCATAAGAAATGATTCCATTTCAACAGATTTTAAAACGCATCAGATCTTGCAGATAGCAGATGTGATTACAGGACTTCGCAGTTTAAACATAGAGAAACCAAAAGACTTTGACCAGCAGATTTCACGTTATTCTTGTTTTATGTGTTTTGCAATTTTGGCAGCAGCGGCCGAAGGGAATCATTTTAATGCTATCAAAAAGTTAAAGGAACTTATATTAGGGTCCCTACATAGAGAGGAAATCAAAAAGGCACATTTTGAAAAAATCACTACAAAAAGCCGAATTGCCATATATTTAATGAAAAAACAAAGAATCAGATTAGCATTTTACTTTTTGTATTTATGTAAAGAGTTAAAGCACATGAGAAAGGGGGACAAAAAATGAATACAGCACCTAAAATATCTTTAATAATGAGCGTGTATAATGGTGAAGATTATTTGTCCGAAGCGATTGAAAGCGTCTTAAATCAAACTTTCAAAGATTTTGAACTTATTGTAATTAACGATTGTTCCACCGATAAAACCCACGAAATCTTAAAGAAATATGAAGACTTTGATAAACGTGTAAAAGTATATACTAATGAAGTGAATTTGAGACTTCCGTCATCCCTTAACAAAGCTATATCATATGCACAGGGTAAATATATTGCAAGAATGGATGCAGATGATATATGTCTGCCTGAAAGGCTTGAAAAGCAGTATGAATTTATGGAGAAAAATCCGAATGTGGCTTTGTCTTCCTGCAGATTTATGACGCTTAAAAACGGAGTTATCTCTTCCGGAGGATGCGGAGGGAAGTGCGACAATGAGTCTATAAAAGCATTGCTTTTGGTTACAAATCCCATACTTCATCCCGGAATTATTGCAAAAGCTGATGCAATCAGAAGTTTGGGATATGATAAAAACTTCACCTGTACTGAAGATATGGAACTTTGGACGAGATTTGTAATGGCAGGCTATGATATTGAAATTATGAGCGAATATCTTATGATATACAGACTTCACGATAAGCAGATTACAGAAACAACTCTTGAAAAACAACACAAAGAAGTTGTTGCCATCCAAAAAAACTATTGTGGCAAGCTCCTTGATGTTATGGATTCGGATCAAGAGGAGTTTTATATCAAAGGAATTTATTTTAGGGAAAATACAGATATTAATAAGTTTTGCGAGTTTTACAAATGGCTAAAGGCTGTTAATCGCAAAAAGAAAGCATTTAGTAAAGATGCGTTAAACTATGCCATGTTTGAAATCTTGGCAGAATATAAAAGAAAAGGTATTACAAAGACTAAACTAATAAAAGCAATGCTTTTATTTGGAATACCGTATCTTGCATCGGAAATTCCCTCTCGTAAGAAAAGAGCTCGCATAGATGGACTTAAGTGCATTGAAAGTGCAGAAAAAATTGGACTTAAGCAAACCGGAGGAACTTTGGAATTTCCGACTTTTTCAAAATGAAAAAATAGGAGCTTGAAGTATGCAAATATTTGAATACCCATACATAATTATAACAATTTTAGTTTTTTGTTTTATAGTTCTTACTGCAATAGGCATATATTTTGCCATAAAAGGAGCGAAAACTGCGAAAGGCAGCGAAGAAAAGGACTTTATAAATATAAGTAAATTAGAAGCCGCTTTTGAAAAATCCGGCAAATTGCAGGAAGATAGATGCGTCTTCTATGCTAAAGTTTCTTTGGATAATTTCAGAAGTCTTTATTCTGCACATCAAACTTCAAATGTTTTTTCTGAAATAAAGGGAGTCTTGCTTGAAGTTTTTTCAAACGGTGATGACAGTAATATTGCTATGTATGGAGAAAAAAACTTTGTTGTTTTTTCAAAATGGAATATGGAAACTGCACGCAAGAAAATAGAAATTTGCTTTGCAGAAATGAATAAGTGTCTCTTAAAACACAGTGCACTTAATATTATTGATATCAGAATCGGATTGTATTTTGCCTTTGGCACACAGGTGTCATTAGATGATGCTATAGGTCGTGCCAAGCAAGCATATTTGCTTGCAAAGAATGAAAACATCTCCTATGCCGAGTGGAATGTTTCAGGCGGAAAGGCGCTTGAGAAAAAAATTAAAATAGAAAATAACATAGAAAAAGAAATTGATAATAATCGGTTCTTCCTTGAGTATCAACCTGTTTTAGATGCAAAAACAAAGAAAATAATAGGTGCGGAAGTTTTATCTCGTTTAAATTCGGAAAGCGAGGGGGTATTATCTCCAGGTAGTTTTTTGTCTGCGGTGGATTCTGTAGGAATCAATGATAAATTTGATTATTACATTTTTGAAAAAAACTGCAAATGGATTTCCAACGATAAAAAACGAAGGGAATCATATAAATATACCATCAATTTTTCAAGAACAACTTTGTGTGAACCACAGTTTGCCGAGAAGATAATAGCTATTGCGCAAAAATACGATTTGAAGTTTTCATGTTTGGCGGTTGAAATATTAGAGGATAAAAACATAACCGGAGAAGCAAGGAAACAGATGATAGATAATCTATCAGCTCTTAAGGAAAAAGGTATATCTATCTTGCTTGATGATTTTGGAAGCGGATATACAACCTTCGGTGATTTGCAAAACCTTGATATTTCTATTGTGAAGATTGATAAAACGATAACACAGAATTCGGTTACAGATACAGGATTTATTATTTTGAAAAATATTATCCGTACTGCCGGTGATATTGGTTTTAAGACATTATGCGAAGGAATCGAAACAAAAGAGCAAGAAGAAGCGGCAATACAAGCAGGCTGTGATTTCCTTCAGGGATTCTACTATTACAAACCTATGCCGGTAGTGCAGCTTGAAAAAGTATTTAATGAAAATTCAGGAGGTGTTTAAATGCTGTCCGTAATTATTCCTGCATACAATGAGGAATTATCCGTAGAAAGAGCTTATTATACGATATCAGAGATTTTAGAAAAAGCTCAGATTGACAATGAAATTATTTTTATTGATGATGGCTCTACGGATACTACATATGAAAAAATAAAGAATTTAGCCGATAAAGAAAAAAACATATATGGACTGCATTTTTCAAGAAATTTTGGGAAAGAAGCAGCCATTTCGGCAGGACTTGCAAGCGCCAAAGGCGATGCAGTTGCAGTAATTGATTGCGACCTTCAACATCCTCCTGAGAAAATTGTGGAAATGTATCAT
>JAZNTA010000041.1:0-2064 GCA_045591525.1 Acutalibacteraceae bacterium
ATCATAATGAGGCAGTATCATATTATCAATGGATACACCTGCTTGCTTTTTCTTTCTCGACACGTATTTTGCATATGTATGCTCACTTATTCTCCAGATATACCCCTCGATATTTTCAATCTCACCGGATTTTAACAATGAAGTATATACCTCGGTTATAATATCGGAGCAAAGATCCTCTGCCTCCGTGTAGGTAAAGGATTTTTTAAATGCAAAACCGTATATTTTATTTAAGTATTCGGTTATGATGTTGTCGGCTTTTTGTTTTTCCATTTTCTCTCTCCAGCGCTGTTTGACTATATAGTGGACCTGTTTTTTAAAAGGTTGGCGTTTTTTGTAATTTTATTATAAAACTTTTGTGATTTTTTTACAATACATAATAACTATCCCCCGTAAAATGATATGCACCCCAAAAGTTAGACACTTTTGGAGGTGCATATTTTTTATGAGCAAAACAGGAAGAGAAAACAAACACTACTCGCCAGAATTCAAAATTCGTGTTATAATGGATATGCGAGAACACCATTTGGGGTACAGGGAAACAGCCAGAAAACATTTAGGCGCTCAAAACAGAACGGAAGAAGAATCCTGCAAAGGCAGTATTAAACGGTGGGAACGCATATTTTTGGAAGAAGGCGCCGAAGGTCTAATGAAAGAAAGACGAGGCAAAAACAATACCAGTGGAAAGCGTGGTCGCCCACCGAAGCTCGATCGAAAGGTCGAGGAAGATCTCATCGCCGAGAACCAAAGACTCAGAATGGAGATAGAATATTTAAAAAAACTGAGTGCCTTAGTTCTTGCGGAAGAGCAAAAGAACGGGAAAAGGCGTTCATAATTGCTGAACTAAGGCATAAGTATCCGCTTAAAGATTTGTTGGAGCTTTCCGGGATAGCAAGAAGTACGTACTATTACTATCTGAAACAGAAGGATAAAGACAAATATGAAAGCGAAAAACAAGATATATTAGAAATCTACAATACTCACAAAGGAAGATACGGCTACAGACGTATTTGCTTTGAATTAAAGACAAAAGGTCATACAATTAACCACAAAACAGTATTAAAACTAATGAAAGCCCTTAACTTGCGTGGTAAACAGAGCAAAAACGGTAGATATCATTCTTACAAGGGAGAGATTGGCAAGGTAGCGGATAATTTGTTGCATAGAGATTTTTATGCAGACAAGCATTTGAAAAGTTAACAACCGATGTTACAGAGTTTAAGATCGGTGATGAAAAGGTTTACCTTGCACCTGTGCTTGATATGTTTAACCGTGAAATCATATCTTACTCTATTTCAACAAGCCCGAACTTGCAGCAAGTTAGAGATATGCTGAATGGGTTGTTTGAAAAACTTCCTGCCGATGCACGACCTCTGTTCCATTCCGATCAAGGTTGGCAGTACCAACACGCCGAATACCAAAGGCTTCTTGCCGAGCATAACATTACACAAAGTATGTCCAGAAAAGGAAACTGTATGGACAATGGCATTATGGAAAATTTCTTTGGTAGGTTAAAAGTTGAAATGTATTACGGCGAAAAATTTGAATCCCCTCGGGGATTCATTGAGAAGCTTGAAGAATACATACATTACTACAACAACGAGAGAATCTCTCTTAAATTAAAAGGAATGAGCCCAGTTCAATACCGAGCTCATTCACAAGCAATTTAATATTTAATTTTGTCTAAACTTTTGGGTTCACTTCATTTACGGGGGGTATTTATTATCCTACCTTTATTGAATGTACAGAAATATCGTACTCATAAAGAGGTGACTCTACTTTTACTTGCCTTATAAATCCGTGCTTATCGTAAACGAGGGTATATGTATCGTTCCCCTTTTGAAAGCGGAGATTTCCGTTGCCGTCCTCGGATACGGCGGACACCATCATATCCTCCGTAAGATCGAAAACCGAGGCCATAGCGTATATGCCGCTAAGATCGTTTTTCGCGCTTGGTATTTTAACTCCGTCGGACTCAATAACGGTCTTGCCGCTTTCGTAAAAGGAAAATACCATTCCCTCAAGCTGAGAGGGGGACTTTACCTTAAGAAAGCAGCCCTCCTC
>JAZNTA010000042.1:0-1892 GCA_045591525.1 Acutalibacteraceae bacterium
GTATTTGTATCGGCTCTTACCGCAATAAGCTTTTCTTTTTTCATTAACTTGGAGCCCTCAATGATGATTCTCTCATCATCATTTTTATTTTTTAGCAAAAAAGATGGATTTTTATATGTGTACATGATAAGTCTTTCTATCAGGTCATTTCTCATAACAATCACCGCCTCTCACAGACAGTATAACTTATTGCGGATGCTATTTCAACTATTTTGTTGCAAATAAGGACACTTTTTTCTCTAATAATGACCTTTATTTTTTCTGTATAAAATGATAGAATTTAATATGCAAGAAGTATGCTCAGAATTATTAATACACTTCTGACAGATGAGAAAGAAGGTGAGGATTCCTTTATGAAGCTCAACAAAAATGATGTTGTGCTGTTTTCGGGTGACTCCATAACCGACGGAAACCGTGGCAAGTGCATGGACTGCAACCACATTATGGGTCACGGTTATCAGTATATAGTTGCATCACAGCTTGCATTTGAGAATGCGGAGAATATGCCCGAATTCATAAACAAAGGCTATTCGGGCGAGAGATCAGAGGAACTTCTTGAAAAATGGCAGGAGGATGTTATCGATAACAAGCCGACCGTCTTAAGCATTCTTGTGGGAGCAAACGACGGAGGACACGGTTATTTTACCGGAATCACTCCTGAGGAAGCGGCACGGCACTATGAAACAAATCTCCGTGCAATTCTTGAAAAAACAAGAAATGAGCTTGGCAATATAAAAATCATAGTATGCGAGCCGTTTTATTATCCGCTCGATAAATCGGACTGTTCCTATAAATTCACACCGCATCCCGACGGTGTTGAAGGACCCTTCCAAAGACCCGACAGCAGTGACCCTGAGGATTCCGTTGCATACCGTGAGGCGGCAAACGCAGGAATCAGGGCGGCAGCAAAGAGCGTTGCCGAGGAATTCAACTGCATTTTCGTTCCTCTTTATGATATAATCAAAGAAAATGCAGAAAGATCGAGAATGGAATATTTTATCTGGGACGGAACTCATCCCACCATAGCGGGTCATATGATCATTGCCCGTGAATGGCTGAAAGCTGTTGAAAATACAGCACAGTCATAAAGACTGTTTTCAATCAGCGTTACTGCAATAATTATTTTTGAAATTACTCAACACTTAAGAAAGTCAGGTGAAATTATGTCAACAGAAAAAGAGATTGTTGAAACTACCGATAAATCTATACTTCTTAAAAACAGACGATTTGTCGGCATAAAAGAAACTGTTGCTTATGTTCTTGAGGATACTGCTCAGAGCCTGAATATCAACGATTTCAAAGAGCGATACATATATGATGTTGTAAAAATTGATTTCAACTATCTTGCAATTCAGAACATTGTTGCAACCGTGTGGGATACCTTCAACGATACCTTTATCGGTGTTATTGTTGAAAAGACCAGAACCCGTTGGGGTAAATTCAGACCCTATCTTCTTCTCGCTCAGTTTCCCCTCACTATTCTGGGATTATGGTATTGGCTGATTCCCTTTATTTTCCCCGATACTCCGGGAGATTACCTTCCCAAATGGATTTTCTATTTTGCAATGTCAATCATCACCGAAACCGCCAACACCTTCACCGGCATTGCCCGTTCAGGCTTCGGCTCAACGATAACGCCCGAGCCATTGGACCGTTCGAGGCTTATTGCGACGGCTAATCTGATGTCGCATTTCGTTGAAGACGTTCCGAGGCAGATTTTCGGTATCATCTATGACCTTGTAATCAACAATAAGATTAAGATCAAGCTTCCCAAGCTTTTCGCAACCTTCGGTGTTTCATTTGCAGTTCTCGGTGCTGTCTTCTGCCTTTATTTCTTCCTCACCACAAGAGAAAGAGTTGCACAGACCATTAATAAACCGAGCGTAATTCAG
>JAZNTA010000043.1:0-1874 GCA_045591525.1 Acutalibacteraceae bacterium
TTCTTCATTGAAGAACCCATCTGTTTCCTTGCTGATATTAGAATCTTCTAAAGGCATACCGCAACATTGACAAATAAGTTGTCTTGGTGAGCCGAGAAGTGTATTGATAGATACATCAAATAGTTTCGAGAGCAATTTGAGCGTTTCGGTGTTTGGCACCGTTTCTCCGTTTTCCCATCTGGAAACTGCCTGTCTCGTTACGAATACCTTTTCGGCAAGAGACTCCTGCGAAAGTCCCTTTTTAGTTCTTAGCTCCACTATAATATCTTTTGTTTCCATAAAATTATCACCTCATACACATTATATAATGTGCGCTTAAATCAAACAAGCAACTGTCTGTTGCTGTTATGATTTTTTCCTAATGATCCAGTAGCAAATCCAATAAATAATTACAAGAACAAATTGAGAGTATCCAATCCATTTTGCAACATCCGGCATATCAATTAGTGCTGTAACAATCACTACTGCGCAACTGATTAAAAGATATATGGAAAATGTAGCACTTTTTGCCCTTTGAATAATTGATAGGTTTCTTTCATCAGTTTCGTTGATTTTTTGTTTTTTGATACTATCCTCATTTTTAGTAATTTTTAAATATTGTATAATGCGTGCAACACCAACCATTGCTACTGCAAAGCCGAAAGCTGAAATATATTCATTTTCAGATTTAGTTACAGTTACTCCGATGATCATTATTGCTCCAAGCACAATGCAGATAATGCCATAATATAGTCTTGTTTTAAGTTTCTTTTTGTAATCCATAGTTTAATCCTCCTCAAAAATGAAAATATCTTCAATCTTCATATCAAAATATTTTGATATTTTATGAGCCAGTTGCAATGAAGCATTATATTTCCCATTTTCCAGTGATATGATTGTCTGACGTGTTACTCCTACTGCACCTGCTAAATCGTCCTGCGTTACTTTATTAACCTTTCGTAATTCTCTTATTCTGTTGTTCAAACAATCACCTCCTCAAATAGTAAAGTACACTTTACATTTTTATTGTACTATATGCTTAGAAAAATGTCAAGCACATTTTACATTTTTCATAAAATTGGCAACATTAAAGGCTTTGAGGTTAATTTCCTCAAAGCCTTCCTTTACACTAATCTATATGACGCAATATACTCAGCATCTGTTTCGAGTTTTGGATCATTTTGCTCAAATACAATATTCAAATTATTTTCTTTAACAGTTAGGTCAAAGTGGCAAAGTGCAATGCCAATATCAATCATTTGCATATCGAGTTTTTCGGTACGAGCAAAACCTTTACTGCGTTTTAGATAAAAGTGAACTGCATTGTCGGTTGCTACAACTCGCCAGGGTTGCTTATTTACTGCCGATGGGGCAAGTCTTACCATTTCCAAGCTTTCAGTCCATTTGCCTGCATTTTCTTTGGATAAAGGCTTATCAAATGAGCCATCAAAGAACAACTCTTCAAAGGGCAGACGCTCATCGGCTTTAACTCCTTTTCGCATCATACTCTCACGGATGGACATCTTTTTCGCAGGATATCCCAAAGGACTTGCGCAAGGCATAATTTCGTCACTATCAAGTTCCCTTGCATCTTCAAAAGCAGAGCGATTCATAGTTCCGCCAAGCCAGGTTGTTGCAATTCCGATAGATTGGGCGTATAACACGAACATTTCAAAGGAATAGCCAAATGCCACGCTTGCATTTTCTGTGCATTTGATTTTACCACCGACAAATAAATCCGTCCCCACCGTAACAGGACAGTTAAGTCCGTATTCCTTTGCATTCATAAATTTGAAGTCAACAGGTATTTTATATGGATTTTCTATTGTCTTTGCAGAAGATGCCAGTTTTTCTATGTCAGCTTTACTCAGTTCTCTGCCGTCAAATGTTCTGAC
>JAZNTA010000044.1:0-1776 GCA_045591525.1 Acutalibacteraceae bacterium
TTAAAACAGATAAAGGCTTTGTAACAGTTACTCCTGCAGGCGGCTTTATCTATGACGAAGCACAATCGGATAAAAGCTCACTTGCTTTCACCAACACTTCTCTCGGTGCAAATGCCGCTGTTTATGTTTATGACGAGCAGAGCATGGAATACGAAGTTCAGAAAAGGCAGTTCGGCTATGCATATCCCAATAAGGAATACACATCGGTAACAATCGGTGCAAACACTTACGAAGCAATCGAATCCAACACAGGTGTTACATATCTTGTAGCAAAAACATCAACAGGCAATGCAATGTATGTTATGGTATGGAGCTGCTCTGTTGCAGATGCAACACCCCTTATCGAAACAATCGTAATCAACTAAATCTTACGGAGTGGCCGTTTTCGGCGGTCACTCCGTTTATTAATCAAAGGTGATTTTATGAAAAAGTTTATATCGCTTGTTCTCGCAGCTGCTATGCTTTTCAGTTTTGCGGCTTGCAATGCAGATAAACCCGAAAACCCCGTAAATGAATCAACAACAAGTGCAGAAAATAACAATTCAGCAGAAAAGAAAAATGACATGGAGTTTCTTTCCGTTTATACAGAAAAAGCCTATGAGTATGAAACGTATACTGAAGAGTATTACTATCTGACAGAGGTAAATTATCAGAAATTGCATCTTTCAGAAGAAAATAAAAAAGAATATCCCCGCCTTGCAAAAGCTCTTGATTCTCTTAATGCTGAAAAAACAGAGTTCTATAAGGATAAGGCAAAAGAGCTTGATGAGTATGCATCGGAACAGCTCGATTATTATTATGAAGACGGCGAACAGCCTGCGGTTTACACCGCAAACAACGAATACTTTCTCCAAAGAGCAGATAGCGTTGTTCTGAGTATCAGAAGCGATGCAGATGAGTATTCGGGCGGTGCGCACCCCAACTACGGCTATGGAGGATATAACTTCGATACCGTAACGGGTAAAGAGCTTGTTATAACAGACGTTATGACCGACATTTCATCTCTTCCCGCAATTCTTTCGGAAAAGATAAATTCAAAAGATGAATTTGCAGACGGATTTTTCGGCAATCTGGAAGAAGTTCTTTCGGAATATACAGCAGAACAGTTTAACTGGACAATCGGTTATCAGGGTGTAACCTTCTGTTTCAGTCCCTATGAAATCGCATCCTTTGCCGCAGGTCTTATTACTGCCACGGTTTATTTTGACGAATATCCCGAGCTTTTCAATAAGAAATATACGGTTGCCCCCGAATCCTATGCCGTAACACTTTCCGAATGGAACGACGTTGAGTTTGATATTAATCCGTCTGACGGTAAAAAAGATACAGTCAGCGTCGGCCTTTCGTATTACACGGAAGAAGGCTCATATAAAGATATCAGTCTTAACCTCAACGGTAACGAATTCACGGTTGAAAATGTTTATGCTTTCAGTGCCGAATATTATCTTGTCAATTCAAAAGGCAGATATTTTGTTTATCTTGTGCCCCACGGCTTTAACGATTACACAAACATTCTTATTTATGACCTGAACGGCAACGAGATAAAAGAAGCAGGTGAACTTGACAGAACAGCTTTCGGCAGTCTGGTCTGGGAGGATGAAAACGAAGATACCCATCAGGCGAAGCTTCTTTTCAATAATCCCACACAGTTTGTTCTTGAAACAACCTTTGATATACTCGGAACATACGCTGCCGATAAAACCTACACCGTGAATTCCGAAACGGGTATGCCCGAATCAACCGATGAATTCTATACCATAGACAAAAGTTTCCTGT
>JAZNTA010000045.1:0-13479 GCA_045591525.1 Acutalibacteraceae bacterium
CGCAAACATCGTTGCTCAGATTGTTGCTTTCTTTGTTAACAAGGAAAAAACCTTCAATTCAGGTGCAAATGTTGCAATTGCTCTTCCTATCTACATAGTTTTCACAATCGCTCTTATCCTTTTCTCAGCTTGGCTTAACCCAACTCTTAAGGATGTTTTCCTCGGATTTGAATGGTGCAACGAAACTGCTGCAAAAAATATTGCAACAATGATTTGCTCCGCACTTCAGTTCTTCCTTTACTTCCCTGTTGACAAAATTCTCTTCCACAAGAAAAAAGAAGATAAATAATTAAAGTTTTAAACACCCTTGACTTTTTGAATACAAAAAGTCAAGGGTGTTTTTATGTTTAAAAGTTTTGTCCGTTCCAACCCCAGTCTTTATAGCCGGTATATTTAACATAGACTCTTTCGGGCGAAATATTAAGCTCATTTTCAAGTATATCGCAGACTACTTTTGTCATTTTTTCACTTGCATTGGAATTGACCTGACCAAGCAAATCCACATCAACTATGGCAGAATCACTTGAGGCATCCCCCTTGAACCAAAGCTTTGCACCATCTTCAATTCCTACCATAAGCCAGGCTTCTGTTTTACCGGGGAAGCTTTCAATTGCTTTACCTAATGCGGTTTTGATTGCTTCACATTTTCCGGGTGCTACTGTTTTTGTTGTTTTAAGATTGATATAAGGCATAGAGAGCCCTCCTGTTTTCTGTATTCTGTGGTACAGGCAAGCCTGCACCTTACGGTTGTAAGGTATAATGAAAACAAGCCTGTGCTTTATATTGTAACATTTACATCAATGATTTTCAAGCCAGGTAAATGCACTTTGGACTAAAACAGCACTACCAATCGGCAAAACTTTTTCATCAAACTTTACTTTCGGGTGGTGTTGGGGATAGAGATAGCCTTCATCAGAATTTCCGGCTGCTAAAGCCAGCATCAAAGATGGTACCTCTTGGCTTATATACGAAAAGTCCTCACTACCGCCACTTTTATTTGTTCTTCCACCGATTTTTTTGGTGCTGATAACCCATTCTTCGCCAAAAGCCTCGGTTAAATATTCTTGAATTTCTTTGGAAAGCGCTCCATCGTTTTTAAGCGGAGGACAGCCATTGCCAAAGTCGGCAGTCCCTTTTCCGCGAAAAGTATCCGCAATCCCCTGCGTAATTTCAGAAATGCGTTTTTTAATGTGACTGCGTATTTCTTCATCATAGGCACGTAATGTACCCTCCAGAACAGCTTTATCTGCAATAACATTTCCCGTTGTTCCTCCATTCAATTTTCCTATTGTTATAGTTGCTTCATCTGAAACACCTAATTCTCTGGCGTTTATCTCTTGCAAAGCTATAAGAATATGAGCTCCGATAGTTAAAGCATCAACACCTTGCTGAGGTGTTGAGCCGTGACAGCCTTTACCTTGAATATTAATTGTAAAATAATCCGCTGCAGGTGCACTCACACCATTTGCAACAATAATTGTACCCGTTTTTAAAGGTAGCCCTGCCATAACATGCAACATCAAAGCTCCATTAGGTTTTGGGTTTTCCAAAACACCGTTTTCAATCATATTTTTAGCACCCGAAAGAATTTCTTCAGCAGGCTGAAACATTAATTTAACTGTTCCTTTTATTTCGTTTTCGTGGTTTTTAAGAAGCTTTGCAGCACCCAACAGCATTGCCGTGTGAAAATCGTGACCGCAAGCGTGCATATTACCTGTTTTGCAAGCAAAATCACAATCGGCTTCCTCGTTTATTGGCAAGGCGTCCATATCTGCTCTTAAAAGAAAAGTTTTACCCTCACCTTTCCCTATAAGAGTAACTATTCCGCTTTTACCACAAGGCGTAACGATGCAACCGATTTCTTCTAATTTACTTTTTACATATTCTGCTGTTTTTGCAAGCTCGAAACCAACCTCTGCATTCTTGTGCAAATATCGTTGGTTTTCGATTATTTCAATTTCAATTTCTTTAGCTTCTTTCAGAAAATCAATACCACTCATTTTATTCTCCTATTTTGCTTTTGGCTTTGTAATACAAGACATTATAAGACCTGCAAGAACTGCCGCCATAATTCCACCTGCACCCGAGGTCAAGGGACCCGTCAATATACCAATCCAACCATCACTATCTATAACTTCTTTTGTACCTTTAACAAGTGCGGCACCGAAGCCCAAAAGCGGCACTGTGGCACCTGCACCTGCAAATTTTTCCAAAGGCTCAAACCATCCCAGAGCACCGATTACAACACCGGCAACAACAAATCCTACAAGAATTCTTCCCGGAGTTAATTTAGTTTTATCAATAAGTATCTGACCTATAACGCATATCAGACCGCCAACTATAAAGGCTTTTAAAAACATCATAAAATGCACCTCAAAAGATAAATTGCGTTTTTATCTTTTGTAAATTGCTCGATAATATACAAAAATTGGACTGATTTATTCAACAAAAGTTGAACAAATCAGTCCAATAAAAAAGCAGTACATTTCTGTACTGCTAAAGGTTTATTCTGTAACTGTTTCGCTAACGAAATCTTCATCAAGGCAGGAGCAGGAAACATAGTTATCTTCATCATAGCCGTGAGGAGCGTTTTTAGCTTTGATTTTTTCAATGATAACATAAACTGCTGCAGCTGCGGCTGCGATTGCTGCAATAATGCCTACGATTTTTAAAACTTTTTTCATATTAAAAATCCTCCAATTAATTTTAAATTGTGTTAATTTGATTATACCACAGTAATTGGGTTTGTCAAGTGAAACAACCATAAGAAATATTAAATTTTGGTAAACAACTCAATGATTACCAAGCACATTTCCGGCAATACTATTTTTGTGAGCAACACCGCACAAATTTCCTTTTTTACATAAAAACAAAAGGAGTGCCGAAATGTATTTTAACAAAGTGGAAATTTGCGGAATTGATACCTCAACTTTAAAGGTTATACCCGAAAAGGAGAAAAATATATTATTAGAAAAGGCTAAAAACGGCGATAACTATGCTCGTGAAAAGCTTGTAACAGGCAATTTGCGTCTTGTTTTAAGTGTTATTCAACGCTTTGCAAATCGTGGCGAAAACCTTGACGACCTTTTTCAAGTCGGGTGCATAGGATTATTAAAAGCAATCGATAATTTTGATACAAGTCATGATGTGCGCTTCTCAACTTATGCGGTTCCGATGATTATCGGGGAGGTCAGGCGTTATCTTCGTGATAACAACCCCGTAAGAGTCAGCCGTTCAATGAGAGATACTGCCTACCATGCTATGCAGGCAAGAGAAAAATTAAGTAACGAACTTGACAGAGAACCTACAGTTGAAGAGATTGCAAAAGAGCTTGGCAAAGAAAAAAGCGAGGTTGTCATTGCTCTTGAAGCAATAGTCGACCCCGTTTCATTTTATGAACCGGTTTTCTCCAACGGCGGTGACACAATTTTCTTAATGGACCAATTAGGCTCAGATGAAAGTGACGGAGACTGGATTGACGAAATCTCTATAAAAGAAGCAATAAAAAACCTGCCTCAAAGAGAGAAGAAAATACTTTCAATGCGCTTTATGAGAGGTATGACACAAACAGAGGTTGCAGAAGAAATCGGCATATCTCAAGCACAGGTTTCAAGACTCGAAAAAAGCGCAATAAACACAATCAAAGGAACGAGATAGGCCTCGTTTCTTTGTTTTTTATTGAATAAATTCATATTTATGATATAATTATTAAAAAACAATGAGGGGGATTTTATGCTAAAAAGTAAAATCCAATTTTTTGATAACAGACCTTACATAAACATAAACGATGTTTTACATACTCCCCTTGCCTATACAACATATTTTGATGAATGTGGCGAATGGCCCGATTTTATCAAAAGCGGCTACAAAATGTTTTTCGTTAATGTTTCTTTTACGGATTTGCCCATAAACAATTCATCGGGCTTTACACCTTTCAGGACAGGTGTTTTTGAAGGCGAAATCCCCGATTATTCGGAATTTGACGAAATTGTCAGAGGTATTATTTCACAATGCCCTGATGCTTTTATATTTCCAAGAATAAACATCTCAATGCCACGCAAATGGCTCAAAGAAAACCCGTATGAAACAGTAGCCACTGAAAGCGGTGTAAGAGAATCTCTTTATTCCGACTTATTTATGCGAGATGGTGCAGAGCTTTTAAAAACACTGGTTTCCCATATTCGTTCTGCGGATTATGCACATAGAATTGCAGGGTATCAGCTTTGCGGTGGCACAACTCAGGAATGGATGCACCACGACCTTTTCGGCTCATATTCAGAGATGGGTATGAAAAAATTCCGAAAATGGTGTTTTGAGAAGCACGGAATTAAAGATATAAAAATACCCGAAAAAGAGGATTTTCATAAAGGTATTTTAACAGAAGAAATTCAAAAATATTATGAATTTTGTAACGAAATGCCATCAAAAACAATTGAGCATTTTGCAAAATCTCTTAAAGATTTTATAAATAACGAGCAAATAGTAGGCGTCTTTTATGGTTATAGTGCTTATGTTAACCTGAGCCTTTGGGGTCTTCACGGACTTTCCAACATTATAAACTCACCTTATATTGACTTTTTCTCCTCCCCCTGCTGTTATGACAGTAACAGAGAATTAGGGGTAGACTGGGGTGATATGTTACCTGCAGATTCTGTAAAATTTCACGAAAAAATATACTTTGTTGAGTGCGATATAAGAACTCACCTGACAAGGCGAATGCAAGATTCTCGCCCTGGAAAATACCCCGATGATATATTGCTGTTGGTTGATTCAAACGGAAACAAAACTGTTTGGAGTGGTCCGCCAACTCTTGAGCTTTCTATATCTGCAATCCGCAAGGCGTTCGCTCACCAGATTACAAAGGCTTCGGGAATTTGGTGGTTTGATATGTGGGGCGGATGGTATCACGACGAGAAAATTATGAATGAGTTTTCTCGAATGAAGTTTATTTACGATAATGCAAAAAATAAAAGTGCAGAAAATTTACCCTCTGCTGAAGTTGTGTTATTCATTGATGAAAAAGCTTATGCAAACATCCCTCAAGGCAATCATCTTTTGAACACAGTAAACCACCATCGCATCAAAATGAGCCACACGGGAATCCCATTTGATATGTGCTTAGTGGAAGATGCAGAAAAAGTTATACACAAGTATAAATGCGCTATATTCACTGCACCAATACCTACGAAAAACGGTAAAAAAGCTATCCAACTTTGCGAGAAGCTTTCTATTCCTTTTATTGCATCAACAGAAGAAACTCCCTTTTATGATACTGATGAACTTCGTGATTTTCTGGTTTCCTCAGGTGCTCATTGTTATAATAACAATGGCGATGTTTTTTATTGCGGAAATGGTTTTATTGGTGTTCATACAGTTAATGACGGTGAAACAAAAATAACTCTACCCGAAAAATTCAAAATCAATGCTTTACTCGGTGTAGAAATCAACGAATGTGAAACGGATACAATCACCTTTACTGCACCAAAACACAGCACTGTGATTTTTGAATTCAAAGAATAAAGTGTATTGATTATATAAAAGTGATATGTTAAAATTATAAAACACTATTTTAGGCGGTGATATAATGTTAAAAAACAAGAAAAAATTTGTGATTTCTGTTATTTCAGTCGTTCTGATACTTGGGATTATTGCAGGTGCTTTGGCTCTATTTTTCACAAGATACCATAACGATAAAAACGATACTGAAGCTTTTTTCAGAGAAAATGTTAATGCTGTTGGCTACGAAAACACAATAGAAACTGCAACACCTCAAATTCAGCTTTATGATTTGATTGAAAACCATTTCAAATCAGATTTACCTGAAGGAAAAACAGAAAAAAAAGCAGTTATTATCGGTTACGATGGTTGCCGAGCAGATATTCTCAAAGAAAAAAATGATAACGGTGCAATAAATGCTCTGCTTAAAGCTGGCGCCACAATTAATCTCGCCTATTGTGGCGGTGTTAATTACCCTGAAAAGAATACCCAGGATACCTCTACCGCTCCCGGATGGTGTTCAATCCTTACGGGTGAGTGGGCAGATGTTCACGGCATTACAGGTAATGACATCACCAAAAACCTTGACACAAAAACACTTTTAACAAGCCTCGTTGAAGAAAATATTATTGACAATTCAGCTTTTCTCACAAAGTGGAAAGGTCATTTTTCCAGAAACAACGCAACCTATTTAGCGGAAAAGCAATATTGCGAAGAAAACAGTATTGATGTCGATTATAAGCTTTGCAAAAATGATGCCGGTGTTCACGAAGCAGCAGTTGCAGAAATTTCTGATAAAGATTGTGCTGATTTCACATTCATTATTTATGAACACACAGATTCTACCGGGCACAACTCAGGATTCACTTTCAACAATCCCAAATACAAAACAGCATTCCTTAATGAAGATGCTTGTGGCCTTGAAATCATCAACACTATAAGGTCAAGAGAAACCTATGAAGCTGAAGATTGGCTCATTATTGTAACAAGCGACCACGGCGGTATCAAAACAGGTCACGGTGGTCCGAGCATTCAGGAAAGAATGACATTTATTGTAACTAACAAAGACTTTGAATAAATATCAGTTTAGTCCCCCAAGGAGAAATCACAATGAAAAAATTGAAAAATAACAGCATTGTTGAAATAAGCCTTACAACAATATTTTTAGGGCTTATGACATATGCCGCATATTCCTTATGGTACATATTCGGAGGAACACAGAGTGGCGGAGATGTTCACCTTTATACTGTTCTTTCGGGAATGGCAATCGGTTGGTTTCTTGTTATGCTTATTAAGGAAATATCCCGGAAGGCAAATTGGATAATAAAGCTTGTTGCATTTATATTGGGCAACGTTTTTTTCCAAGGCTTGATATGGGGCATTAACGCAACCAACAACAAAGAATGCCTTTTGAATGACCAGGTTGTTATTAAAACATATACTATTGCATTCACTTTATCTGCGATTTTTCTTTTAGTTGCTTTTATTTTAAGAGCTAAGAACAAACAGAAAATTTTAAGCATAATTCTTGCGATTATTTATTTTATAATCTCTTGTGGTGGTGTGATTGTTCTGAACAAAGAAAATATAAAAGCGTTGGAATATAAAAAGAATATTCAGTTTGATACTATAGGTGCCAGTGAAATAGAAATAACTGAAGAAGAAAAAGAACTGTGTTCTCAATGGTTTGAAGATAAATTCTTTGGTATACATAACAAAATGCCCTTCACATTCAAGGTTGATGGCGAAACATTCAACCCGATTGATTGGGAACAGCATATTATGGAAAAACCAAAATTCGGCTCTGTTTATGAAGGCGGAAAAACCGAATACTTGGTTTATAAAAACAAAAACAATAACCTTGAAGTAACTGTTGAAGCAACCATTTTTGAAAAGAACGCTACTTGTCAATGGAAAGTTTTCATTAAAAATACCGGCGATAAAGATTCCGGCATCATCAGCGATTTCTATGCTCTTGATTTTTCATTCCCCACAGGTAAAGCAGACCTTTATTATTCAATGGGCAGTGATACTGCCGCAAGCGACTTTTCACTTATCAAAAAGAATTTAACCTCTGTTGAAAGAAAATTCAATGCTAATGATGGTAAACCTACAGAGGCTTTCCTTCCATATTTTAATATTCACGGTGAAAACTTTGGTTTAATTCTCGGCATCGGTTGGACAGGACAATGGGCATCAGGTATTTCAGCCACTAAAGGCGAAACCAATATCACTGTTAAACAAGAGAACTTCAACGCTTACCTTCTTCCCGATGAAGAGGTTCGTTCTCCCCTTGTTTCAATCAGCTTCTATGAAAACGATAATGCACTTAAAGGCTTTAACCTTTTCAGAAATTGGGTAATGGAGTCTGTTTATCCTGAAAATGTAAAGAAAAATTACTATACTGTAATGGAGGTTGCAGGACCTACATCAACAAGAACATCTGATGAAATCATCAACATTCTCGACAATGAAATAGCCGAAAGTGTATATGAAGAAATAGATGCTTTCTGGATGGACGCAGGCTGGTACAGCTATAACGAGGGTTGGTACGATGGTGTCGGCAACTGGACTGTTGATACTAAAAGATATGACAACGGTATCAAAGAGCTTTCTGATTATGCTAATAAAAAAGGTCTCGGTCACACCCTTTGGTATGAGCCTGAAAGAGTATGGCCCGGCACTCATTTCCATACCGTTGGTTCTGAAAATCCTGAATGGTTGATTAGTGTTGACGATGATGACAACCTTATGTGGAACCTTGCAAACGAGGATGCCTTCAAATATTATTGCGATTACCTTTTGAAATCAATGAAAGAAAATGGTGTTACCATTTACCGTCAGGATTTCAACTTCCCGCCTCTTAAATACTGGCAGAAAGCAGACGCTGAATATTACAACGGCAGAACAGGTATCTGCGAAAACCATTATGTAACAAACCTTTACAAGTATCTTGATTATCTTACAGAAAACATTGATGGTCTTATTATTGATAACTGTGCTTCAGGCGGTAAACGACTTGACCTTGAAATGACTTATCGTAGTATTGCATTCTGGAGAAGTGACTATAACTGTTCATATCACCCCGACCTTTTTGATGCAACTCAATCTATGACATACGGCATTTCATTCTGGCTTCCCATTACAGGTGCAAACCTTTATATGTCGGATGAATATGCCGCAAGATCAGCTATTATGCCCTTGGTGCTTATGGATTTTTATTCACATCAGCATCCCGAATACAGCTTAAATTTAGAACAAAGAGCATTGATGGGCGGTAATTATTACCCACTTGATTTCGGTAGCTTTGATAACGATAAAATGCACGCTATGGAGTTTATAAACGAAGATGCAACGGCAGGTACTGTTTTAATTTACAAACGTGCAAATGTTACAGATACTGAATATACAGTCAGATTCAATGGTCTAAAAACCGCAACCAATTATAAGATATATGACATTGATAATCCTGAAAAGGTTTATACTGAAGAAGGCATTAAGCTTATGAACTACGGCTTAACCATTCCTCTTCCCGAAGGACAGAAAGCAATAATTCTTATGTTTGAAGCTGAATAATTAACACTTATAAAAAACTTTATGGAGCAAACCAACTTGTTGTAGTTGGCTTGCTCCATTTTTTATTTTTTGTTCTCTTCTTTTTCAGCGGAATCGAAAATAACATTTCCGTCATAATCCCATCTTATAACATGATTGTTATAATCATAGCTAACCTCTAAATAATTGTCAGCGGTAACCCAAGAAACACTGTCGGTATCACCGAATTCATCATTATTTCCGTTTTCTAAATCCATCCACCCCTTTATATATCCCGGCAATTCTTTCTTTCCGTTTTTCTCTTTAGACCAGATTTCTTTACCGTTGAAAATAATTATATCAACATCAGGATATCTGTTAGTGGCATCCTTAGAAAGATCTACAAGCTCAATTCCCGATACACACAGATTTTTATCATGGTAAGACTCTGAGATAACTGTTGTGTCTATGCTTATATCATATATTAATTTACCATTTTCTTCATAGACACTCCTTTTAAGCTCACGGTCTGATATATTGGCTGTGGAATACACAATAAAGAGCTTATCGACTTTTTTGTTTGAATAAGTTACATCATCCGTGTATTTGTGAGCACATTTAACCTCAATATCATTAACGGGCTTTATATGTGCTTTGAAAAGAAGATTATAAGTACCCGAAAGAACAAGCCCGCAAAGCATTGATGCAAGAATAATCGTAAGTATTTGCTTTTTTCGTTTTTTCTTCATCAATGAAACAAATTCTTGTGATGTTGATTTGTTATCGCAAGTGAAAACAACTCCTGAATATTTTTCATATTCCTTTTTACATTTTTCACAGTCATTAAGATGGTCTTCAACAGCAGCTTTTGTTGTATCGTTAACAGAACCATCGTGATATAAAGGTAAAAGGTCTTCAACGATTTTACAATCCAAGGTATTTTTATGTATGTTACTCATAGTATCCATCCTCTCTTAATTTTTCGTTAATCATTTTTCTTGCTCGGTGGTAGGTTACTCTTGCCCACTCCTCAGTTTTTGAAAAAAGCCTTGCAATATCAGAAAAGCTCAGTTCTCCGAAAACCCTTAAGGTAAAAACCTCTTTATAGGGCTCTTTGATTTCGTGGAGAATTTTGTGAATACTGAATATTGCTTCTTTTTTCGATACACTTTCTTCGGTGGACTCATTTGAATAAAGCTTTTCAAAATAGTTTTCCTCCAAAACTTCCCTACCCTGCTTTTTGCATTTATTAAGGAATATTCTTTTGGCAATTGCACAAAGCCAGGTATAAAGGCTGCTTTGCCCCTCAAAGCCTTTCGTTGTGCTCATTGCTTTAAGAAAGGTTTCCTGAGTGATATCCGATGCCAGATTTTCATCATAGCACAAAGAAAGCACATAGCGATATACAGCGTTATATTCGCCGCATAAAACCTCATCAGTTATTTTTTCCGGGTTTCTTTTTCTTCTCACTCTTTCATCCTCCTTTTCCCCTTTTTCACCGATGCGTTGGTTAGACAATTAAAACTCAAAAACGTTACAAATTTTTTCAAAAAAGTTTTTTAATATTATATCATACAAGAAAAAACTGTAAGCATCTCAAAAGGATACTTACAGTTTTTTAATAACTAATCAGCTATAAATTATTCTTCTTCAACCTTAAAGCCTTTTTTGATAAGGAAAATCATAGGAATAACAACAAATACTGAAACAATTGCAGCATAAAGGAACATACTGCTTGACGGAACAATAGTTTCAACGCCATATTCGTTTGCATAAGTAACTGCAGAATTACGGCAAGCCAAGTCACCTAATGCAGGACCTATAACCATAGGAAGAAGAACAGTGAATATCATTCTGATACCCTGGAAAAGACCGGCTTTTCCTTTGGGAATAAAGTCCTTAATTGCAGCATTAAGCTGAATACCCATAACAAGATTACCTACAAGTGTCGGTACTACACCAATAAGAATAACCTTAATATCAGTAGAGGTTGAAAGGAGCAACAAGCCTGCTGTCTGAAGAATCATACAAGGAACAAGACCGTATGCCTTATTTTTTGCAGAAACCTTAAGAAGAATAACAAATGCTGCAATAAGAGCTACTATAACTAATGCAGCAGTAATAATAACGCTTGTTGTAATAAGGTTATCACCATTATCGGGAATAACAACATACTGAAGATAAACAAGAAGATAAGGGAAGAATACCTGATAAGCAATGCTACTGAAGCCTATAGCAAAAAGAGTAAGATAAAGACGGGAGTTATTTTTAATAACTGAAGGTCTGAAGCCATAGAAAAGGTCTGCCCAATAGCTTGAAGAAACTTCATTTTCTTTCGAGGGATATTCGGGATTTTTAATAAGGAACAAGCCAGCAACACCGCAAAGAGCAACAATAAGACCTAAAACAAGGAAGAATGCCTGATAGGTAACTGTTCCTGACTGAGCAAGGCTACCAATGCCCATAACTGCTGCAACAGACAAGAAGCCAACAAAGGTAAGAGCAGTTTCAATAGTTGGTCTTATTTTAGGTGTTGTAATATCTGTTACCCAGGCATTGAAAGCAGCATCGTTACTTGTTGAACCCATAAAGGTCATAATAACGTCCATAACAATAACAACCCATACTGTAGATGTAAGGATTACTACTTCATCTGTAAGTCCTAAAAGACTTGCAATATTATCTCTTGTAATAAAGCCAAAAAGAGCTGTTACAATACCCCAGAGTATGTAACCCACAGAAATAAAGAATTTTCTGTTTTTCATTTTATCACTGAGAGTACCCATAATAAATGTTGTAAGCACTGCAGCAATAGCTGAAAGGGCTACCATACGGCTGATAGCAGTAGTTGGTGCCATTGAACCTGCCATAGCAACTTCGGATGCATTTGCATAAACAGAGTTATAAAGGAAGGTATTAAAATACATATTTTCAATATTCCATGCAATACCGCCCATAAAGCTGAAAAGGCATATTGTAAACCAGGATCTTTTGGAAAGTTTTTCTTTAATCATTTTCCTATTTCCTTTCGTTGATATTATAACTATCATTATACATAATCAGTTAAAGAATTGCAACAAAGAACAGAAATATTTATTCTTATGTGGAAATGGTTAAATAATTATGATATAATCTGCTCAGAAATAAAAAATCTCAGGAGTTATTATGAGCATTGAGATAATCGAAGCATACGCCTATAAAAATGAAATTAAAGATTTATTTAACGAATATACAGCTATGCTTATTGAAGGTGAAAACGCATTCAAAAATTATTTAAATATTCAGAATTATGACTACGAAACAGAAAACTTGGAAGAAAAATATGGTTTGCCCTACGGACGACTTTATGTAGCTTTATATAACGGAAATATTGCAGGTTGCATAGCATTAAGAAAGCTTGATGAAGAAAACTGCGAGTTAAAAAGATTATATGTAAAGCCTCAATTCCGTGGTCAGAATATAGGCGGATTACTCGTAAAACATATTATTAAACAAGCAAAAGAAATAAGTTATAAGCATATTTTGTTGGATACGCTTCCCTTTCTTGAAACTGCAATAAATATGTATAAAAAATATGGTTTTCACGAAATTGAAAGCTATAACAACAGTCCTATGGAAAATTTGATTTATATGAAATACGATTTATAAAAATGTGTTCACCACTTGCCGTTTACCAAAGAAAGCGACAAGTGGTTTTTCACATATTTCACCTTTGTCCATATAATAAAGTGAGCGTTATAATACGCTCCAACTCTTTAAAAGGAGAATTATAATGGATAAATACAACAATATTTATATGGTTGAAACAGCAATGCGAAAGCAAAACGCAGATTGCCCCTGCAACTGCGTGACAACAGAGTTCCCTAAAGATACCGTTGTTGCTATGGCTTATGTGCCCTTTCAACTTGACAAAACAAGTTATTCTGCGGAGATGGCTTTGTGCGAAGGCACACTCTTCCCCGTGCTTAACAAACCATTTTGCGGAAGAAGTGTTATGAATGGCTGAAAGAAATAAACTTCTTCGCAAGCTTCAGGCAGCAAAGTTCGCCGCTTGGGAATTGCATTTATATCTTGACACACACCCTTGTGACAAGGCTGCAAACGAAATGTTCAGAAAATACACAAACGAAGCCAAAATGCTCAAAAAAGAGTTTGAAGAAAGATTCGGACCTCTTACGGTTACCAGTTCAAACGAAGCAGATTGGCTCTGCGACCCATGGCCATGGGATTTTCAAGGGAGTTGTGACTGATTATGTTTATGTATGAAAAGAAATTGCAGTATCCTGTAAACATCAAAAACCCGAATCCAAAGCTCGCCCAAATAATCATTACCCAATACGGTGGTCCCGATGGTGAGCTCGGAGCTTCTCTCCGATACCTCTCTCAACGCTTCGCCATGCCCTACCCTGAATTAAAGGGACTCCTTACAGATGTGGGTACATCAGTAAC
>JAZNTA010000046.1:0-1907 GCA_045591525.1 Acutalibacteraceae bacterium
AAAAAATATTGTATGGATTTTGGCTTCGATTGGATATTGAATGACCCCAATGCTCAAAAACTTCGTGTTACCACACCAAGCGGAGAGATTGGTTATATGTTTGGATCACAGGACTTTATAGACTACTTGAATGACTTTATATTTCCAAACCAAAAATCCACATTGATTGGTGAAATGGATTTTTATGATTATGAAATTCCAGAGGAATACGAGGATATTCCGTGGTTCAATTTTTAACAAACAAATTCCAATTTGAAGCATTCGGTATATAAAGGCAAAGGAGAAATAAAAGTGAGAAAATTATCTTTTCTATTGGTAATGGTTTTATTGACTATAAGTCTTTTTGGTTGTGGAAATGGATATGTAAACAAATACACCGCAAAAATGATGCAAACAAGCTGTTGGGATGATGAGGCGAGTATGGAGTTTTCTGATTTTGAGGGGGTATACCATTTCAAATTAAAAGGAAAAAATGACAGTGACCATACTCTTGAATACGATGCGAGTCTTGGCGAAGGCGAGGTAAATGTGTACGTTGGTGTAAACGGAGAAAAAGAGCTGATATTTACAATCAAGGGCGGCGAGTCCTACGATAATACAATTGCTTTAGACGACAAATATGACGATGTGAAAACGATATATGTTATTGTTGAATCTGAAAACAAAAGTTCAAACGGCGATTTTGAATTCGAATACAACTAAAAAGGACAAACCAATTACAATTTGGAGGTAGATATGCGTAAGTGTGTTAGATGCAACATTGCTATGGTTGAAAATTGTGGCATTAAAGTTAAAGGCGCAGCCTACGGCTTAGTGTTGACCGATGATGAAAACAAGTGGTGGGGTGGAAGAATGGAGCAGCCTAAAGTTGCTATCTGCCCAAAATGCGGAGAAGTTTCCATATACTTGGAGAATGTAGAGAAACTTAAAAAACAATAAAAGACACATAAAATTTGCGATGCAACCGATAGTTGCCGTATAGTTGGTAGAAAGTAGCGGAAGAATCTGCTACAATAATGGCAGGAGGTGATAATATGACACTTGGTGAAAGACTAAAAATGTACCGCACACAAAAAGGGCTATCTCAAGAAAAGATTGCTGAGATGCTTGATGTTTCAAGACAAGCTGTTACAAAGTGGGAAGCCGGACAAACAACGCCAAGCTCTGACAATTTAATCGCGCTTGCCAATCTGTATGATGTCTCGCTTGATGAATTAATAGGCAAAAATGAAGATGAGATGTCGTCCACCGATGAAGAAAAGAAAAAGCGTTTTAGCCCAAAACACAATCCGATCTTACGCAATAACTTTATCATAATAGCTATAATTGCGCAGGCGGCATTTTTGAATATCGCAATTCAGCCACTATATACTGAAGGAACTCCGTACCATATCTTCTTCCTTCTGTTCAAGTATGTGCCTTTGCTTGCGGCTTCGATTTGGATGGCGTTTAATTTGCACTATGAAAAGGACGAAAAGCAACGCAAAAAGAACACACTTATCGAGTTAGCATATTGCGTTGTTATGGCGGTGATTGCCCTTGTCGGCTATTACACAAAATGGTATTTTATTGCAGCCGTAGCACTCTTAAGCGTAGCTCTGATTTATATCTTTGTGATCAATCCCAAATATATGAATAGGCATCTCGTGAAAAGAAAAAAATAACAAATCCCAATTTGTCGGAGAGAACAGTAACAACAGGGGCTGACGGAAACAAACCGTCAGCCCTCAAAATTTGCGGTGCAGTAAGCAAAGAAAAGGGCTTTTCAAAAAGCTCTACAAAAGCGACCGCAAAAAATGCTCAAAACCGGTGTCTTGTGCCGAAACATAGCGTTTGGGCAAAAAACTGTGGTCTTGGGATGAGGGAAGTCGGAGGCCAAGCGGTCTTAGGAAGACAAGACTCACTGA
>JAZNTA010000047.1:0-54294 GCA_045591525.1 Acutalibacteraceae bacterium
CGTGTGGGTGATTATTTTGCACGTATTTTCTATTTGCAGGATTATTCAGGAGAAATTCGCACAAGCGGAATATACCCTCTTTTGAAAAAACGTTTCGGTACGGCATCTGACGAAGTTGTTGATATTCAGAAAAAATATGCAGGAAAGACAAATGCACTTTTCTTTTTACAGGGAACATCAATAAATGTTATAGGCTTTATGCTGGTTTTAACTCTTTATATCGGCTATAAGACTATTGTTACAAAGGAAATGTCTGCAGGTGATTTCGTTGCAACCTTTAACGGTGCGGTGCAAATCGGTTCGGGGATACTCTATCTTACGGTCGGCTGTGTAAGAAACTTTACCGAACACTCAAAAATTATAGATAAATACCGCAAATTCTTAAAGGTTGATAATGATATTAAAGACGGACCTCATATTGCCGAGTGCGGTGAGCCTGAAACAATTTCTGTTGAGAATATTACATTTTCCTATGAGGGTAACGATAAAAATTCATTGGACGGAATTTCTTTTGAAATCAAGCCCTATGAAAAGGTGGCGCTTGTTGGCTATAACGGTGCAGGTAAAACCACTTTAACAAATCTTCTTTTGCGTCTTTATGATGTTAAAGACGGTAGCATTAAAATCGGCGGAAGAGATATTCGTGAGGAAACAGTCGCATCCCACCGCGACCGCTTTGCCGCAGTATTCCAGGACTTCCAGATTTTCTCTGCATCTGTTGGAGAAAATGTTGCTCTTTCAAAGGAGTATGACGAAGAAAGAGTATGGAAAGCTCTTGAAGCAGTTGGCTTTGATAAAGAGCTTCCCAATGGCCTTGAAACAATTCTTTTAAGAGAATTTGCTGAGGATGGCTTGATGCTTTCTGGCGGTGAGCAACAAAAAATTGCAATCGCAAGAGCATTTTATAAGGATTGCCCCTATGTTATTCTTGATGAACCCTCTGCAAATCTTGACCCTGTTTCAGAATACGAGCTGAATCACGCTATGATGACAGGTGCAACTGATAAAACAGTTATTTTCATTTCCCACAGGCTTTCTACAACCCGTCACGCAGACAGAATTTTTATGATGGAAAAAGGAAAAATAATTGAAAGCGGAAGCCACGAGGATTTGATGAAATTAAACGGTAAATATGCTGAAATGTTTAATCTCCAGGCAGAAAAATATATGAATTAAAAATCAACCCATCGCAAAAGTAAAACTTTTGTGATGGGTTGATAAACTTTTTAGAAACCTTTATATTCAAACATTGTATTATATGTTCCGCTTTCGAATTCATATTCTTCATCGTCGAGATAAAGGGTTGCGTGTGAACCGTTTGGAATGGTGAAGCTGAATTTACATTCGTCACCGTTGCCGGTGTATTCCCAGGAAGAAATTATTTCACCGTTTTCTGTGAGAATTCGTGCTTTTGCGTAGCCTAATTCTTTTGAGGGAAGAGGACGGAAAATAATGTGCTTGTAAGCAGGCTCGTTGAAATCACTGTCAATACCTGCCACTGTTGTATAGAGCCAGTCACCAACGGAGCCGTAGGCATAGTGGTTGAAGGAGTTCATTTCTGGAGTTGCAAAAGAGCCGTCCTCTTTCATACCATCCCAACGCTCCCACATTGTTGTAGCGCCTCTTGTTACGGGGAAGAGCCATGAGGGAAATTCTTTTCTGAAAAGGAGCTTATATGCAAGGTCTGTTCTGCCGATTTTAGTTAAGGTGTGAAGAAGATAGGGTGTGCCTACGAAGCCTGTTTTAAGGTGTCCGCATTCTTCAATGTCCTTAACAAGCTTTTGGGCTTCTCTTTCGGGCTTGTCTGTAAGGTTAAAATAAAGAGCGAGAACATTTGAGGTTTGAGTTTCGTGCTCTGTTTTGCCTGTATTAAGGTATTTCTCTCTGTACTTTTTAATTGTAAGGTCATAGAGCTCTTCAAAATAGCTCATATCTTCGCCGATAACCTTACCCATTTCAATAAAGAGTGAGTTTGAATATGCAAGGTATGCTGTACCGATAAGGTTTTTATCTGTTAAACCGCCTGTTGCTTCGTTACCTGCATCAAGAGAGAGCCAGTCGCCGAAATGGTGAGGATGCTTATCGAAAAGACCTCTTTCGGTGCCGTTCTTCTCCATAAAGAGAATCCATTTTTTCATAGAATCAAACTGGTCTTTAATTACTTGGGTATCACCATAGGTTCTGTAAACCCAATAGGGAACAACAACGCTTGCGTCTGCCCAGGCGGAAGAACCGTGAGACTCCCACCTCATAAGGTCGGGGCAAACATCGGTAACTGCACCGTTTTCGCGCTGGTCTGCGGCAACGTCATGAAGCCATTTTTTGAAGAATTTAAGTGTCCTGTATGTAGTTGAAGCAGTTCTTGCAAAAACCTGAGCATCACCTGTCCAGCCAAGTCTTTCATCACGCTGAGGGCAGTCTGTGGGAACATCAAGGAAATTACCTCTCTGACCCCATACGATATTTTCATAAAGCTGTTGAACAAGGTCATGACCGCAGGCAAAATAGCCTGTTCTCTTCATATTTGAAAAAACAACAACCGCTTTGAAATTATCAAGATTGATTTCATCCTTGTTGAAGCCTTCAAGTTTAATATATCTGAAGCCCTGGAAAGAAAAATGAGGTTTGTAAACTCTTTCGTTACCATCGGAGGTTACGTGAATTTCAGCTTTTGCGCCACGAAGGTTTGTTGTATAGAAATTGCCGTCCTTGTCGAGAATTTCTGCATGGTAAAGAGTAAATTCAGTACCCTTTCTCTGAGGAACAACCCATTCAACATAGCCTGTAAGGTTCTGACCGAAGTCAATAACTGTTTCACCCTTGGGGGTAGTTATGAGCTTAAGTGCATCAAGACGAGCCATTTCGCGAACTTCTTCACCCTCAGTGGCAATTAGAATATCTTTGTTAATATCGTCAAGTTCTTTTACAGAAAATGTTTCATCGGTGTTGAAAGTGAAATCAACAATTTCGCCGTTGTATACGTGAGAGTCGAGAATATTGCTCTTCTGACATTCCCAGGTTGAATCGGTAGGAATAAACTCTTCTGTTCCGTCCTGATATTCAATTTTAACTGCCGCAATAAGAGCAGTTTCTTTGCAAGTAATGCTCTCGTAGTTTTCATGGGGATTGCCGTGGAAACGCATACCATTACCAACCGCAATTTCGAGAACATTACATTCTTCCATCATTGAAGTTATATCATATTCCTGATATTGAAGTCTTTTTCCGTAGGTAGTCCAACCGGGAGCAAAAATGAATTTGCCAACTCTCTGACTGTTGAGGTATGCTTCATAATAACCTAAAGCCGAGCAGAGAAGTGTTGCCTTGTTGATTTTTTTATCAAGCCAGATAACCTTTTTGAAAACAGGAACAACTGTACCGAAATCTGCATTTTCTTTAATAAATTTTGCATCTTTAATAGTTGACATAATATCTTCCTTTCCGGAGAATGTAATTGTGCGGTACAGGCAAGCCTGCACCTTACGGTATTGACAATGGAAATTCAAATTGTATAATTATATTATCTTACTTAAACCTCTTTTTCAAGAGTGTCGGAGGCAAAAATGAGAAATCTTTCAGATATAAATGTTATAAAATCCGTAATGGGAAAGCACGGAGTTACATTCAATAAAGGATTGGGACAAAATTTCCTTGTTGACCCTGAGGTTTGCCCCGCTATGGCAGAGGCGGCAGGGCTTGATGAAAACACCTGTGCGATTGAAATTGGTCCCGGTGTCGGTGTTTTGACTGCTGAGCTTGCAAAAAGAGCAGGCAAGGTTTTAAGCTTTGAGGTTGATAAAAGACTTTTACCCGTTCTCGATGAAACGCTTTCGGATTTTAATAATGTTGAAATTATAAATGAAGATGTTATGAAAGCAGATTTGCCGAAAATTATTGAAGAGAAATGCAAGGGTATGGAAATTGCAGTTTGTGCAAATCTTCCCTATTATATTACCTCACCCATAATAATGCTTCTTTTGGAAAGCAAATTGCCGATTAAATCAATAACCGTTATGGTACAGAAGGAAGCGGCAGACAGACTTTGCGCAGATGTTGGCTCTCGTGACGGCGGTGCAGTTACCGTTGCAGTTTCTTATTATGCGGAAAGTGAAAAACTCTTTTTCGTTCCCAGAGATTCATTTTTACCCCCACCAAAAGTAAACAGCGAGGTAATTCAGCTTACCATAAGAAAAGAGCCCCCCGTTAAGGTTGAGAATGAAGAATTTTTCTTTAAATTAGTTAAAGCCGCATTCTCTCAAAGAAGAAAAACTGCGGAAAACTCAATTAGCGCAGGACTCGGCATTAACAAAAATTTTGTTGCCGAAGCTTTGGAAAAAGCAGGGCTTGAAAGAACCGTAAGAGCAGAAAAGCTTACAATGGAAGATTTTGCAACACTTGCAGAGTTGTTAGAAAATTTAAAATAAAAGGCAATATGGTATGACCAAGACTGAATTACTTAATAAATTAAATAAAGAAAATATACCGACAAATATAGTCATTTTCGATGATCCTATAAAAGGTGGTTTATGTTTACGTAAGGTTTATTATCGTTGGGAAGTTTTTTATAGAGAACGGGGACAAGAGTATAATTGTATAGGTTTTCCATCAGAAAGTGATGCTTTGCAATATATGTATGAAAAACTTTTAAGTTTATATAAAAAATAATTTATAAAGCACCGTTCAGTTGAATGGTGTTTTTGTTTATGTAACTGTATAAAAAATGTGTTTCTGTCAATAAATAATATAAAAACAGAATAAAAACAGGAGGATATATTATGAGCGACAGAAACCGAAATGATAACGACAAAAATCCATTGGAAATTCCCGAAAACACACCATCAGGTCAGCCGAAACCTATAAGAGCCGCAAAAAATGATAAAACAATGAAAAAGGTAAAATATGCTTATGCATTTGCCTTGCTTCTTGCTTTGGGTACGGCTCTTATTGCAAAAATTTCAACAGAAAATGCTCTCGGAAACCTTGCGCCTATTGAAAGCGATTATGTTACGATTACAACAGAAAAATCAACAAGCAAGGACAGTGAGTTTCTAACAACCGAGCCTGATTTTGAGGTAAGGCAGAATCTTACTGATGTTCCCGATACAAGAGAGGAAACCGAAGCTTCCACAGAGAAAGAAACAGAAGAAATAAAAGAAGAAACAAAAGCAGAAACCACACAGAGCGGTAAGTATGCAACACCATATCAGGACTATTATTCTTTACCCTTGGGAACAGATATTTTAAAGGATTATTCTCCCGACAAGCCCACCTATAGCGCAACAATGGGTGATTGGCGAACTCATTCGGGTATTGATTTTAAAGCTTCCGAGGGTGAGCAGGTAAAAGCAATTTCCTATGGAACTGTTACAAATATTTATGAAGATGCTCTCTGGGGAACAGTTGTTGTTATCGACCACGGTAACGGAGTAACTGCTAAATATTGCGGGTTTAATAAAGAAACTCTTGAAATCAAAAAAGGTTCAACAGTTGAAAGCGGTTCTCTTTTAGGTTATCTCGGCACAATCCCTTGTGAAAAATCCGAATTAAGCCATTTGCATTTTGAAATCAGCTATAACGGAGAAAATGTTGAACCTTTAGAATTGATGGGAAAATAAAAATAGAGGCAAAGCCTATCCCTCTTTTTTTACCAAAGGTAAAAAAGGAGGGATAGTTTTCGCAATACTTTTCTATGCTGGCAACTGGTAGCTGGCTACTGGCAACTATTTTAATTGCGTCGCAGACCCGAAACTTGCCACTTGCCATTTCCAAATTGCCACTTTAATTCTGCATTCCGTACTCCGCATTCCGCATTTTATACTGTTTTTCTTATACTATCAAAAAACTCATTATACCTCTCCACCCATTTCTGCACATCTTTTCTGTCATATTTATTAGGTAAATAGGTTTCTGTTACTGCAAGTTTTCCCATCCATACGGCAAAGTCTGAAAATTTTTCTTTCAGGATAACATTTTCTCTCAGTTGACGGATTTTGTCTTTAATCAACGCTCTGCCTGCCGAACCGAAAAGGTTATCTAATTTATTTGTCATAATTTGCGAAAGGTCTTCCGTTGTGAAAATACCCGATTTTAAAATATCATTTATTTCCTGTGCGGTGAAATATGTCATCAGATTTTTCATGAGGGCAAGTCGCCCTGCAGAAAAGCCGATTTCCTTGAAGAATTTTCGCTGATATTCCCATAAAGTTTCGGTGTTGTATAAAGCATTGGTATCATTTACGATTGCCTCGGCAAGAAGTGAACCCGCTTTCATAGCATAAGAAATACCCGAGCCCTTTGTTGGGTAGGTCATAAATGCACTGTCACCAACTGCTGCATAGCCGTCTGCTACTAAAACTCCGAGAGGCTGGCAAACCGGGATTTTGTTATACTGTCCGCCACGAATAAAATTTTTGCTGATATGGGGGTATTCTTCCGAAATTTTTCTCAATTCCGTTAAAACCTCGTCCTGTGTCAAGGGCTTGAAACGGCAGATTAAAATATCAACAAAATCATCTTCCGTTACAACCCAGGAAAAGCCAACTGTTCCGTCTTCTTTAACTCGTATATCGTAATTTGTATCGGGGTCGGGAACATCAGGAGATTTTTCAAAATGTGCGCGATAGGTATAAATAATATCAAAATCCTTGATTTCACGGTTGATATTCATAAATTTCGGCAAATTGTTTCTCAAGGTCGAATCAACACCGCAGGCATCAATAACTAAATCTGCGTAAAAATCGCCCTCAAAGGTTTTAACTCCTGCAACTCTGCTACCTAAAATAATAGGCTCAATTACAGGACAATTATAATGAATTTTAACACCGCTTTTTTCTGCAAGGCTCAGAAGATGTTTTATAAGCACCTTTCTTTCCATAAAAATGGCATCGTCTTCAGGCTGTGGTAATGTAAGGGGAGCAATATTGTTATCTAACGGAACAAGCGTTAGTTGGTTTCTACATATAGTAATATTTTTCGGAGAGGGTAAATCGATATAGGTAAAAGTGTCCCTATCAAACACATCCTGCTGTGGTAATCCCATATCACTTTTTTGCGATTTTTCAAAAACTGTTACTGCATAACCCAAACGGGCAAGCTTAATTGCAGCGACTAAACCGCCGTGACCTGCACCTGCAACAATAATTTGAATCATAAGAACACCTCATTTCATACTATTATATATTAAATATAACATATCATTCATTTTGTTACAATTTAATTTGATGTTTTTTCTGTTCACAAAAATTTCAAAATGTAACAGTTTTTTGTGAAAAAATGCGATTTTTTGTGTACTGTGGCACTAATTCACAAATTAAAAAGCGGTTTATAGTGCAATTTTCACATTGAAAAAGGACTTTTATTATGTTATAATGCCCAATGTTGTTACAAAAGGTTACAAATTTGTAATAATTAGTTACAAACTTGAAATATATATTAGTGATACAAAATATTACGAAAGGCAAAAAATATTCTATGACAAAAAGCAGAATAAAAAGAATTGCGGTTGTTCTTCTCACCACTGTTCTCATGGCAACTTCCGTTTTCAGCGTAAGTGCAGCTGCCAAAAGCCTCGAATACTCCGCCTCATCCTCTTACAAAAACAGCGTTTATTACGAAAGATTAATGAATGTAAAGCTTACAGGTGATCAGGTTACTGATATTGTAAATGTTGCAAAAAGTCAGGTCGGCTACCACGAAGCAAGCTTCTTTGACTATTCCGGTAATTCAACCGGTAGCGGTAACATTACCGAATACGGCAGATGGTATGGCCGTCAGGGTTATTGGTGCAATGTTTTCGCATCCTGGTGCGGTTATGTTGCAGGAATACCCTCTTCTATTTATCCTAAACTCACAAGTGTGGGTAATTCTTATTATTCAATTCTTCCCTCTGTTGGGGCAGATTGCTTCTCATTCTCATCAGGAAGAAAGCTTCAGGCTGGCGACCTTATTTTCTGTTGCACCTGCTCAGGCGGATATGGTTGTATTGACCATGTTGGTCTTGTTGTTGATGTGGATGATAACACAATTTATACTGTTGAGGGCAATATGTCTGACCAGGTTAAAGCCTGTCAGTATCCCGCAAGCACAGGTTATTCTTCAAGCCTTCGCGCAAGAATAAACTATGTTGCAAGACCTCAGTATGAAAACAATGCAAAAACTGCTGCAAATATTACAGAAGCAACAGATGTAAAAACAGTTGGCAACAGCATTTATTCTGTTTTTGATGTTGCGGTAAACTATGAGCAGGCAAAAGACCTTTCAAAGAAAATGAGCGGTCATCTTGTAAGTGTCAGCTCAAAGAAAGAACTTAAAGTGGTTTCAGAGCTTGCAGGTGAAAACGGCTTCGGCAGATATTTCATTGGCAAAAATCTTGAAAACAAAAAATCTGTTTGTTCTGTAATTACAGAAGACGGCATTTCAAAATCAAGCGAAACAAGAAGCCAGACAGGGTTTATCTGCGAAATCAATGTTAAAAAGGTTGAAGCAGTTAACGGTGCAGTATTAAACGGTGTTAAATATGAAATTTATGACACACCCTTAAACTATGAGCAGGCAAAAGCAGTTGCAAAAGCAAAAGGCGGTTCTCTTGCAGAAATAGATGAAGATAATGCTCAGATGCTTTCTCTTCTTCTTAAGGATAGCAAAAAATATTTTGTTGAATCCGAGAAAGAGAATTCTGCAAAGGCTCTTCTCAATGATGGTTCTGCAGAAGTTAAAAAAGCGAGAACCTTTGATAAGAAATATAAAACCGGCTTTATTGTTGAATATGATGAGGCTCAGAAGCATACTGTTACCTACAACGCTAACGGCGGCGAAAACGCTCCCATCGAAAAGGCAGTTAAAAATGGCGAAGCAGTAAGAGTTTCTTACAATTTCCCTACAAGAAACAATAAAATTTTTATGGGATGGTCATTTGAAGAAAAGGCAAAATCCGCAGATGTTGATTTTGGTGACGAAATTACAGTAACTGAAGATATTACCCTCTACGCTGTGTGGGGTTAAAAAAAGACTTGCCTGAGGCAAGTCTTTTTTCAGTTAAGAGTGAATAGTGAAAAGTGAAGAGGTAAGGGGAAGCTTCGCTTCCGAACATTATAAGAACCTGCCTTCGGCAGAACCTTGTTATTCACTGCGTTTATAATAATAGGCGCATTTTCGCGCCCCGAAACTTGCCACTTTCAACTTGCAACTTCCAATTTGAAAAAATGCTTGCATTTTTTTATATTATATGGTATATTACAAACGTACGAATATGAACTTGAGTGAGAGCAGGGGAACCTGCTCTCATATTTATTGCCGAAAAAAGTTTTCGACAATTCCGAAAAGTTTGTAGAATAAATTTAAAAGAGGTGCTGATTTGGCAAAGAACACAGTTTCTCAGGTTTGGGAAATCGCAGAACCCATCGCAGAAGAATTGGGTTTAATACTCTGGGATGTTTGCTTTGAAAAAGAAGGTGCAAACTATTATCTCAGAATTTTCATTGATAAGGAAGATGGCGTTGGTATTGAAGACTGCGTTAATATGAGTCATGCTATGGATGCTCCGTTGGATGAAGCAGACTTAATTGACCGTCAGTATAACTTACAGGTTTCTTCCCCCGGTATTGAAAGAAAGCTCACAAGAGATTTTCATTTCGATTATTTTATGGGAGAAAAGGTTATTTTAAGGCTTATTCGCCCCTTTGAAGGTCAGCGCGAATTTAAAGGAGTTCTTATTGATTACTCCGAAGATGGTGCAGTTACCATTGAGTTCGATGAGGAGAACACAATGACTGCTGAAAAGAAAGAAATCGCCTGGGTTAAGCTCGATGATTTTTCTTTCTGATTAAATGGTTATTATTTGATTGATATATATTGAAAGGATTGGTAGGAAAAATGGCTAGAAAATCTACAAAGAAAAATGAAAACAAAGAATTTTTCGAAGCAATACTTATGCTCGAACAGGAAAGAGGAATTCCCGCAGATTATCTTCTTGAAAAGGTTTGCGCAGCAATCGTAACATCTGTAAGAAGAGAATACGGCGGAGAGGATGTTGTTTTTGTTGACTGCAACCCCGAAGAATATAAGCTTCGCGTATATCTCAGAAAACAGGTTGTTGAAGAGATTGAAAACGAATTCACAGATATTCTTCAGGAAGAAGCAGTAAAATATAACAAGAAAGCACTTGTTGGCGATTTTGTTGAAATTCCTCTTGAAACAAAGCAGTTCGGCAGAATTGCCGCAACAACTGCAAAGAACGTTATCAGAGGCGATATTCACGATGCTGAAAGAGGCCTTATGCTCCGTGAGTTTGAATCAAAGCAGAAAGAGCTTGTAACAGGTAAGGTTCAGAGCATCGACCCTCAAAGCGGTAATGTTACTCTTGAAATCGGTAAGGCAACAGTTGTTCTTCCTAAATCAAGACAGCTTCCTAACGAAACATTCACAGAAAATCAGCTTGTTAAGGTTTATATTGAGGGCGTTAAGGATACTCCCAAAGGTCCTAAAGCAATGATTTCAAGAACTCATTCAGGTCTTGTAAGAAGACTTTTTGAAACAGAAGTTCCCGAAATTTACGACGGAATTGTTGAAATAAAAGCTGTTTCACGTGAAGCAGGTGCAAGAACAAAAATTGCAGTTATTTCTAAAGATGAAAATGTTGACCCCATCGGTGCTTGCATCGGTCCGAAGGGTGCTCGTGTGGGTACAATTGTTGAAGCACTCGGCGGTGAAAAAATTGATATCGTTATTTACGATGAAGACCCTGCAAAGTTCATTGCAGCAGCTCTTGCTCCCGCAGATGTTCTTAAAGTTGAAATTGATGAAGAAAGAGAAAAAGCTTGTCACGTAACTGTTCCTGATACACAGCTTTCTCTCGCTATTGGTAACAAAGGTCAGAATGTAAGCCTTGCTGGAAGACTTACAGGTTGGAAAATTGATATTAAGCCCGAAAGCGGATTCTATATTCCGCAGAGCAAGTGAGGTTTTTATGGCTGAAAAAAAGATACCTATGAGGAAATGCCTTGGTTGCAACGAAATGAAGCCTAAAAGAGAGCTTATTCGTGCAGTCAAAAGTCCCGAAGGTGAAATAAGCCTTGACCTTACAGGCAAAAAGTCGGGCAGGGGTGCATATATATGCCCCGATAAAGCGTGTTTCCAGAAAGCAAGAAAAGGCAAACGCCTTGAAAGAGCTCTTGAAACCGCAATTCCCGACAGTGTTTATGACGCTATGGAAAACGAACTTAAGTAAAAAGTATTACTTAAATCCGAAAGGACTGGGCAAAATTTGAATAAAAAAGATACTATGGGTTTTCTTGGCTTGTGCCGAAAAGCAGGTAAGCTTTGTTGCGGTCACGATGTTGTGAAAGAATCCATTGTAAAATCTACTGCGGAGCTTGTTTTTCTCTCAGCGGATGCTTCCGAAAGACTTGAGAGAGAAATGACCCACGCTTGTACCTATAACGGTAAAAATATTCCAATTATACGTACTTCTTATTCTATGGCAGATTTTGCCGAAGCTGTCGGCAAAGGTTCGGGTGTTTTTTCCGTAACAGACACCGGTTTTGCTAAAAAACTACATCAACAATTCGGGGAGGAATTAGATGATAACAAAATATAAAGTTAATGAGGTTGCAAAAGACCTTGGTTTAAATAATAAAGAGATTATTGAGGTTCTCGGTAAATTCTATGAAGAACCTAAAAAGGCACAGACAGCCCTTGACACAAAAGAGCTTGACGTTCTTTTCGATGTTTTAACACAAGAAAACAGTGTTGAAAACTTCAATTCATATTTCGCAATGAAAAAGGTTGAAGAGAAGAAAGAAGAAAAGAAGGAAGAAAAGGCACAGAAGCCTGCTCCCAAGAAAGAGGAGAAGAAGGCAGAGCCTAAAAAAGAGGAAAAGAGTCAGAAAAATGCTCCTAAGAAAGAGGAGAAAAAAGCTGACAAACCTCAGAAAAAGGACGAAAAGAAGCCTGAAGCTAAAACAGATAAAAAGCCTCAGGGTCAGTCCAACGCAAATCCCTTTAAGAAAAACGAAAAGAAGAAAGATGGTCCCATGCAGTCCAGAACAAAGGGTGAAATGCGTACTATTGACACAAGAGCAGATAACGTTGAGCTTGAAAAGTACAACGAGAAATATGAAAATATCGCTCCTGTTCATTCTATTAATGACAATGTTCAGACAAAGCAGAAATTAAAACAGAAGAGTCAGCAGTACAGAAAACAGCAGGGTATGCGCTCAAAGAGAAGAGAGAGCGAAGCAGAAAGATTAAAGAGAATTGAAGCAGAACGCGCGAAAAAGACTCTTGTTATCACAGTACCTGAAGAAATTACTGTTGGTGACCTTGCTGCAATGCTTAAGAGAACTGCAGCAGAGGTTATCAAAAAGCTCTTCTCTCTTGGTATGATGGCAACTGTTAACCAGGTTATTGACTATGATACAGCAGAAATCGTTGCAACAGAGCTTGGTGCAAAGGTTAAAAAAGAAGTTGTTGTTACTATTGAAGAAAGAATTATTGACGACCACGAAGACAATGCAGAAGATCTTCTTCCCAGAAGTCCCGTTGTTTGCGTTATGGGTCACGTTGACCATGGTAAAACATCACTTCTTGATGCTATCAAAAATACTTCTGTTACTGAAACAGAAGCAGGCGGTATTACTCAGCATCTCGGTGCTTACAGAGTAAACCTCAATGGTCAGGAAATCACATTCCTTGACACACCCGGTCACGCCGCTTTCACAGCTATGCGTGCAAGAGGTGCTATGGCAACTGATATTGCAATTCTTGTTGTTGCTGCAGACGACGGCATTATGCCTCAGACAGTTGAGGCTATTAACCACGCTAAAGCAGCAGGAGTTTCTATTGTTGTTGCTATTAACAAAATGGATAAGCTTGATGCTTCTCCCGATAGAATTATGCAGCAGTTAACAGAATATGAGCTCATTCCTGAGGAATGGGGCGGAGATGTTATCTGCGTTCCTGTTTCTGCAAAAACAAGAATGAATATTGACACTCTTCTTGAATCAGTTCTTCTCGTTGCAGAAATGAAAGAGCTTAAGGCTAACCCCAACCGTGCGGGTAAAGGTATTGTTATTGAAGCAAGACTTGATAAGGGTCGCGGTCCTGTTGCAACTCTTCTTGTTCAGAATGGTACTCTTAAATCAGGCGATATTATCGTTGCAGGTACTGCAGTTGGTAGAGTTCGTGTTATGACCGACGATAAGGGCAGAAAGGTTAACGAAGCAGGTCCTTCTGTTCCTGTTGAAATCACAGGTCTTGCAGAGGTTCCCGTTGGCGGTGACGCTTTCGACTGTGTAAGCGATGAAAGACTTGCTCGTGAGCTTGTTGAACAGAGGAAGGCATCGCAGAAAGAGGAAGCATTCCGCTCAATGCAGAAGGTTACTCTTGATAACCTCTTTGATTCTATTAACGAGGGTTCACTTAAAGACCTTAACATCATTGTTAAGGCAGACGTGCAGGGTTCAGTTGAAGCAGTTCGCCAGAGCCTTGAAAAGCTTTCAAATGAAGAGGTTCGCGTTAAAGTTATTCACGGCGGTGTTGGTGCGGTTAACGAATCAGATGTTATGCTTGCTAATGCATCAAACGCACTCATTGTTGGCTTTAACGTTCGTCCTGACCCTGTTGCAGAAGCAAATGCAGAGCGTGACAAGGTTGAAATGAGAATGTATCGTGTTATCTACGATTGTATCGAAGAAGTTGAAGCAGCTATCAAAGGTATGCTTGCTCCCAAATTCCGCGATGTTGAAATGGGTAAAGCAGAAGTCAGAAGCGTATTCAAGCTTTCAAGTGCAGGTACAATTGCAGGTTGCTATATCATTGATGGTAAAATCACAAGAAACTGCAAAATCCGTGTTGTTCGCGACGGCATTGTTGTGTTCGAGGATGAAATTTCTTCACTCAAACGTTTCAAGGATGATGTTAAAGAGGTTGCAACAGGTTACGAATGTGGTGTAGGTCTTGAGAAGTTTAACGACATCAAAGAAGGCGACATTCTCGAGGGCTATATAACCGAGGAGTATAAAGATTAATAAAATCCAAATCTTCAGGCACTTTGCGGTATTTTTCTGTCTCTGAATATCTGTATATTCCTTCGTCGGAAGAAATACCACACTGCACCTAAATTTTTGAATTTTAAATATTTCGATTTTCTTTACATTTAGGAGAGAAAATAATGGGAACTTATAAACAAAATCGTACAGCAGAGGATATTAAGCGCGAAATTGCTGCTATTGTAAGAGAGCTTAAAGACCCCAGAATTTCTGACCATCTTATAAGCGTTGCAAGAGCAGATGTTGCAGGCGATTTATCCTATGTTAAAGTATATGTAAGTGCTGTTGAGGGCATTGAGGTAGCAAAAGGTGCTACCAAAGCCCTTACAGGTGCTACGGGACTTGTGCGCCGAGAGGTTGGTAAACGTCTCGGTCTTCGCAAAACCCCCGAAATTAAATTCGTTGCCGATGACTCTATTGAGTACGGTATGAATATTGTTAAAAAGTTGGAAGAACTTTCAGGTTCTAACGATGATTGAGGAAATTTTATGGTAATTGATTTAAAACAATGTGCGGCTCTTTTAAGAGAACACAATGAATTTGTCATTATTTCTCACGAGCACCCTGATGGTGATACATTAGGGTCTGCTTTCGCACTTGCGGAAATACTCAGAATAATGGGTAAAAAAAGAGTTGTGAAATGCAGTGATAAAATCCCGAAAGATTTCTATTATATGACGGATTCTTATATTGCCGATGATGTTACAGACCCGTATATTGTTACTGTGGATGTTGCTGATGAAAAGCTTTTAGGCAATATGGTAACTTTATATGGTGGAAAGGTTGATTTATGTATCGACCACCATGTTTCCAACACATATTATGCAAAGAATGTTTTTGTTGAAGACAGAGCAGCGGCTTGCGGAATCATTTATGAATTGGCATTGGAATTAGGTATTGAACCTAATTTATATATGAGAGAATGTATATATACAGGTATATCAACAGATACAGGGTGTTTCAGATACCAGAACACAACACCTCAAACCCTCAGAATTGCCGCAGACCTTATGGAAAATGGTATTGATTCCAAAAAAATCAATAAGCTTATGTTTGAAACAAAAACAAAAAGCTTTCTGGAATTGGAATTGCTTGCAAGAAAAACGCTTGAGTATCATTTCGACGGAAAATGCGCAATTATAACATTAACTCAGTCAATGTATAAGGAAAGCGGTTCAAGTGAGCATGAATGTCATCCCATAACCGCTCTTCCCCGTCAGATTGAGGGCGTGCTTGTTGGAGCCGTTATTAAAGAAAAAGAAGATGGTACATTCGGTATCTCTGTTCGTACAGAAGGAGAAATTGATGCTTCGGAAATCTGTAGTCATTTAGGTGGCGGCGGGCACAAGGGTGCCGCAGGTGCAAGCTTTTCCTGTTCCTATGAAGAGGGCAAGGCACAATTACTTAGTGTTATAAAAACTGCATTGGATGGTTTAAATAAATGACAGGAATAATACCTCTCAAAAAAGGTGAGAATATTACATCCTTTTTTGCAGTAAATAAGGTCAGAAGAATAATCGGGGAGAAGAAGTGCGGTCATACAGGCACACTTGACCCTAATGCAACAGGTGTATTGCCTATAGCTGTGGGCGGTGCAACCCGTTTTATAGAACTTCTTCCGACACATAAAAAAGCCTACAAAGCAACCTTCAAAACAGGCTTTTGTACTGATACTCTTGACATTTGGGGTACAGTTACAGAAACATTTGATAAAAAAGTCAGCTTTGAGGAAATAGAAAGGACTATTCTCGGCTTTAAAGGGGAAATAATGCAACTTCCCCCGATGTATTCTGCAATTAAAAGAGACGGAGTTCGCCTTTATGAACTTGCCCGTCAGGGAATTGAAGTGGAAAGAACTCCCCGAAAATGTGAAATATATGAGTTAACTGTCAGCGAAATAGGTAGCGGAGAGTATTCTCTCTATTGCGAATGCTCCGCGGGAACATATATCCGAACTCTTATAAACGATATTGGCGAAAAGCTGGGTTGCGGTGCAACAATGACATCTCTTTGCCGTACATTTGCCTGCGGAATAGAGTTTTCAGAATGCTTTACTCTTGAAGAATTAAATGAATTAAAAGAAAATGGTGAAATTGAAAAAGCAATCATTCCTTTAGAAAAATTGCTTTTGGAATACCCTGGGATTTATGTTACGGAAAATCAGGCAAAAAGATTTTCTAATGGCGGAAGCCTTATGAGAGAAAGACTCCGCAATTTAAAAGAAAACGGAATTTACAGAGTTTACGGAAATGGTGAATTTTTAGGTTTAGGAGAACTCACCGACACAGATTTATTAGTGAAAAGAGTTTATAATAATGTGTAAAAAAAGAACGGTGCTTGTGGCACTGGGTACTTTTGACGGTCTTCATTTAGGACATAAAAAAGTGCTTTTAAGCGATACAACTGAATATGATGAGAAAATCGCTTTGATGTTTTCCGAGCACCCTCAAAAAACTCTTTCAGGTGATGTGCCGGGTGAGCTTATTACCGTTGCAAAGCGAAATGAACTTTTAAAGGAATGGGGCTATATATCGGAATTTCTTAATTTTGGGGAGATTTCAAATCTTTCTCCCGAAGAATTTGTTGATGAAATTCTCATAAAAAAGCTTAATGCAACTGCCATTTGTTGTGGATTTAACTATCGTTTCGGTAAAGGTGCAAAAGGTGATGTAAATCTTTTAAAGCAGCTTTGCGCCGAAAGAGAAATTAAATTAACAGTTTGCGGTGAGGTTGAATTTGATGGTGCTCCCATCAGTTCAACAAGAATAAGAGAATGTATCAAAAAAGGTGATATAAGAATAGCCAATAAAATGTTGGGAAGATATTTTTCCTATGATTTCAAGGTTGTTCACGGTGATGCCCGAGGAAGAATTTTAGGTTCACCTACTATTAATCAGTTTTTTAGTGATAATTTTACCGTTGCAGAGTATGGTGTATATGCTTCATTTACCATTGTTAACGGCAAAAAATATATTTCAGTTACAAATATTGGCGTTCGTCCTACAATAGAGGGTGAAAGCGAAAAGCGAAGCGAAACCAATATTGTTGGCTTTGACGGTGATTTATACGGACAGAATATTGAAGTGTTTCTTGTTGAAAAATTAAGAGGCGAAATGGCGTGTAAATCTCTTGATGAATTAAGTGTGAGAATTTCTGCCGACAGAGAAAAAGCAACAGAAATTATAAAAAAGGAGTTTCAGAATGAATTTTAAAAACAAAATCAAAGTAGCTCCCTCAATTCTTTCTGCAGATTATGCAGATTTAAAAAATGAAATAGTAAAAGTAAAGGTTGCAGGGGCAGATATGCTCCATGTGGATGTTATGGACGGACATTTTGTTCCCAATATTTCAATTGGTCCACCTGTTGTTAAATCCATAAGAAAAGCCACAGACATGTTTCTTGACTGTCACCTTATGATAAGTAATCCTTTCGATTATGTTGAGAGCTTTGCTTCTTCAGGTGCAGATTTGATTAGTTTCCACGTTGAAAGTGAAAGCGATGTGGAGAAAACTTTAGAAAAGATAATAAATGCAGGGGTTAAACCAGCATTGGTAATAAAACCGAAAACTCCTGCTGAGGCAGTTTTCCCCTATTTAGAAAAACTTGCAATGGTTCTTGTTATGACAGTTGAGCCTGGTTTTGGTGGACAGTCCTTTATGGATGATATGCTCCCGAAAATCAAGGCAATAAGAGAAAAAGCAAATCAGGTAAATCCCGATTTGCTTATTCAGGTTGATGGCGGAATTGTTCCCGAAACTGCAAAATTATGTATTGAAGCAGGTGCAGATGTGCTTGTTTCAGGAAGCTATATTTTCGGTGCAGAAAATATAGAAAAAGCAGTTAATTCGTTAAGATAAAGAATGACCATATTCATATATTTTTGAAATTTCCCATTCGGTACTGATAGTTGCATTACCGAATTCGCATAAAATATGTAAGATTTTCTCCGAAAAGGTTAATTTCGGACGGAATATTATATAAAGGCTGTTCTTGTATTTATATAGTTCGGAGGCTTTTATAAAATCTTTGAGCTTGGGAATGATTTTCAGACAGTCAATGAAGGAGTTTTCATCCCAAGGGCAAAAAAGAATGGGTTCTGCTTCTTTTTTCATAATCAGTCGCTTTTTGTTTTTGGAATCTGCAAAAGGCGAATTTGTAAAATGAAGAATGCAACCGCCATCCTCTGAGGGTGCCACCTCTATAAGAAGCTTTCCGTCTGTATCAACGGATTTGCCCAGAGTTTTTCGCGCCTTGTCAAGAATTGTCCATATAACACGGCGGGTTTCAATGTTTGAGTAGTCCATTTCATCGTATGTAATGTCAAGGTCGCTCATATCCGTTTGTGATAATGTTACGGTGATTTTTTCTTCACCATTGGATTCGATTTTCATTTTCTTCCCCCCAAAACCAAAGTAAAGCCGAAAAAAGTTAAACTCCGTACACCTAAAAATCAAATCTTTCAGCTTTATACTAATATCATAATACTCAAATAGCTTGGGTACAATGATAAAATATTGGAAAGGAATTTTCTTATGAAATTTGCAGTCAGCAGTTATAGTTTAGGTTCTCTTGTTTCAAAAGGTGAGGCAACAGAAAAAGACTTGATTTCAATTGCCAAAGAGCTTGGTTTTGATGGAATTGAGTTTGCAGAAATACATACTCCCGAAGGAATGTCAAAAGTTGAATATGCAAAAGAGCTTAAAGCCGAATGTGAAAAGGTTGGAATTGTTCCCGTTCAGTATTCTGTTGGTGCAGATTTTCTCTATGGTTCCGATGGGGATTTAGAAAAAGAAATAGAAAGACTTAAAGGCGAGGTTGATATTGCCTGTGCTTTAGGTGTTCAGGGTATGCGTCACGATGCAACCGCAGGCTACCGTGACGAAGAAAAGAAATATAAAGGTTTCGAACAAGCTTTGCCCCGAATAGTTGAAGGTTATAAAGCGGTTACTGAATATGCCGAAGCAAAAGGCATTAAAACAATGATTGAAAACCACGGCTATTTCTGTCAGGATAGTGACAGAGTTGAAAGAATTATAACAGGGGTTTCTCATAAAAATTTCGGTGCGCTTATTGATATTGGTAACTTTCTTTGCGCTGATGAAAATCCTGTTAATGCGGTGGGGAGACTTGCACCTTTCGTTTCTTATGTTCATACAAAGGATTTCCATATAAAAAGCGGTAGTGAGCTTGCTCCTCAGGATTGTTTCTTTAAAACCCGCGGCGGTAACTATTTAAGAGGCGCCGTTTTAGGTCACGGAAATGTTCCCGTTTTGCAGACCTTGAGTATCTTAAAAGATAGAGGTTATAATGGTTTCATAACTCTTGAATTTGAAGGCTGCGAGGAAGCAAAAAGTGCTTGTAAATGGGGTCTTAATACTCTTAAAAATATATGCGAAATTTTGAATTGGTAAATATGATAGAGTTTGATAAAAAAGTTATTCTTGCTTCTGCTTCTCCCAGAAGGCAAGAACTTATAAAATTGATTTTTCATAGTGTTGAGATATTGCCTGCGGAATGCGAAGAAACTCTTCCTGAGGGAATCGGTGCGCGCGAAGCGGTAGAATATCTTTCCAAAATAAAAAATGAGGCTTCTTCTGAATTAACAGAAAAAGAGAATTTAATTGTTTCTGCCGATACTGTTGTGTCAATTGATGATGAAATTCTCGGTAAACCCGTTGATAAAGAGGATGCACGCAGAATGATTACTCTTTTAAGCGGAAAAATACATCAGGTTTATACAGGTGTAACACTTTCTTTAAACGGGAAAGTAAAAACATTCAGCGAAAAAACAGATGTTGAGTTTTTTGACTTGACAGAAGAAGAGATTGAAGAATATATAAGCTCTTCCGAGCCTTATGACAAAGCAGGTGCTTACGGCATTCAAGGAAAAGCAGGATTACTTGTCAAAGGAATAAACGGCGACTATTACAATGTTGTTGGTTTTCCTATTGCAAGGCTTAAAAGAGAAATTCAAGAATTTATAAGATAAGGGAGGCGAGTCCTTTGGCAGAGAAAACAAAAGAAGTATATGTTGAACCCCAAGTAACCGAAGAAGATATTGAAAAACAGAGAAGACAGCAGGAAAAGGAATATCTTGGTCCTCGCGAGATGGCTGCTTACATAATTTCGGGTATTGGTGACAAAAACTGGGAAACCTTTAACGGCAACAACGAGTTTTTTTATACTACTACTTTCCAGCACGTAAGCCCCATTACGTTGAGTGTGGCGCAGTCCTTCTGCAGTATTCTTGACACATTTGACAATGCGATATCAGGTCCCATTCTTGACAGAACCCGTACCCGTTGGGGTCGTGTTCGTCCCTATCTTGTTTTAACACTTCCTTTCTGGCTTTTTTCGGCGATTATGCCATATATTTTGCCCGATGGACTTTCTCAGGCAACGCTTTTAGGTTTATTCCTTGTTATAAGATATGTTGGTTCAATTTCCAACTCATTTTATACACCTGCATATCAGGCGGTTCTTTATAACCTGACTCCAAACGTCAATGAACGAAACAAGCTGATTGCGGCAGATACCTATGTTGACCTTTTCGGCGTATGGTTGCCATCCTTGTTTCCGTTCTTTGTTGACTATTTACCGCGAACAATACCGACAAGAAATATCTACCTTGTGGGTGCGCTTATATTTATGGCGTTGGTTGTTGTTTTCCGTGTGTTTGGTTTCTTCAGTCTTCGTGAGAGAGTTCCGCTTGCGTCCCGTGAGGAGATGAACAGCACAAGTGTCTGGAAATCTGTTAAACAGGTTGCATCCTGCCGTCCGATGTGGGCGCTTCTTGCAAAGAACTTCTGCGGTATGGGTAAGGGTACAGGTCAGAGTGTTGCAAACTATTTCTGGCTTAACTGTACAGGTAAGCTTTCCAATGCGGCAATTTCAGGCTTGTTTACAGGTCTTCCCAGCTATTTTGTTTTACCCTTTGCTAACAAATGGGCAAAGAAAATCGGTGTTAAAAAGCTTTCTGTTTTAGCTTACGGTTATTGTGGCGTTGTTTACCTTATAATGTACTTCATCGGATACAGACCAACAGATAACAACGTTATAAACTTGATTATCATTGTTGCCGGTCTTACCTTTGCAGGTGCAATGAACTCCGTTCAGCGTTTCTGCGGAACTGCTCTTCAGGGTGATTTGTATGACTATGTTGAGTGGAAAACCGGTATTCGTAATGAGGGTATGATGAGCGCTGCTATGGGTTATATCACCCTTATTACAAATAATATTTCAACAATTCTCAGCGGTGTTATTATTGCCGCAATTAAATATGAACCCCTCATCAACTCTTACGGAGTTGTTATTCCTCAGACAGACCCAAGTATGCTTAATGCAATCTGGGCAGTATTTACTCTCGCTCCTGCTTTCGGACGAATCGGCAAGGCAATTTCTCTTTCCTTCTTCAATGTTGATGGTAAGGTAAGAGAGCAGATGATGGAAGACCTTGCAGTTTCAAGAGCGGCAAAATTAAAGAGCAGAACAGGAACAGACGAAAACTAATTATTGGAGATGCTATTATGAGAATAGTAGTTAAAGTTGGTACATCAACTCTTGCGCATAGTACGGGTTGCCTAAATATTCGCCATATTGAAGAGCTTTGCAAGGTGCTTTCGGACCTTAAAAATGCAGGTAACGAAGTAATTCTTGTTTCTTCAGGTGCTATCGGAATGGGTATAGGAAAGCTTTCTCTTAAAGAGAAGCCTTCCGATATGCCAACAAAACAAGCGGCGGCAGCAGTTGGTCAATGTGAGTTGATGTATGCTTATGATAAGCTTTTTACAGAGTATAATCACACAGTTGCACAGATTCTTCTTACAGGTCTTGATTTGGAGGACCCAACAAGATACCATAATATCAAGAACACAATGAACAGACTTCTTGAGCTTAATGTGCTTCCTATTATTAACGAAAACGATACAGTCAATACCGATGAAATTTCTGTTGGTGATAACGATACTCTCGGTGCAATTGTTGCGGTAAGTATGCACGCGGATTTGCTTGTTATGCTTTCTGATATTGACGGACTTTATACCGCAGATCCTCGAGAAGATAAAAATGCAATTCTTCTTTCCGAAATTACAGAAATAACTCCTGAAATTGAGAGTTTGGGTGGTAAAAGCGGAACAAATCTGGGCACAGGCGGTATGGCAACCAAACTTTCTGCAGCAAAAAAATGTGTTGCAAGAGGAACTGATGTTGTTATTGCAAACGGTTCTTCACCTTCTGTTCTTTATGATATCGTTGAAGGTAAAAAGGTAGGAACAAGATTTATTTCAAGGAAATAAGGGATTTTTATGAAATCAACATTAGATATATTAAAAGAGGCGAAGGCGGCAAAGGCTGTCCTTTGCTCTCTTAATACAGAAGCTAAAAACAAAGCACTTTTAAAAATGGCAGAGGCTCTGGAAGAAAACTGCGATGCAATTCTTCAGGCAAATGCCAAAGATATGGAGAAGGCAAGAGGTACAATTTCTGATGTTATGCTTGACAGACTTTGTCTTACAAAAGAGCGTATTAAGGGTATGGCAGACGGAATCCGTGAGGTTGTTGAATTGCCCGATCCTGTTGGCGAGGTTCTCGCAAGAGTTGAAAGACCAAGCGGAATTGTTGTTGAGAAAACTGCAGTTCCTATGGGTGTTGTGGCAATTATTTATGAAAGCAGACCCAATGTTACTTCCGATGCGGCAGCACTTGCTCTTAAAAGCGGTAATGTTTGCGTTCTTCGTGGCGGTAAAGAGGCGTTTCTTTCTGCGGATGCAATTGTTACGGCAATGAGAAAAGGCCTTGTTTCTTTGGGTCTTCCCGAAACTCTTATAAATCTTGTTCAGGATACAACAAGACAGAGTGCAAATGAGCTTATGAATGCGGTTGGCTATGTGGATTTGCTTATTCCCCGCGGTGGTGCAGGTCTTATTAAAGCAGTTACGGAAAATGCAAAAGTACCTTGCATTCAGACAGGAACAGGAATTTGCCACATTTATATTGATGAAAGCGCAGATATAGAAAAGGCCCTCAATATAGTTGAAAACGCAAAAACAAGCAGACCCTCTGTTTGTAATGCGGCAGAAGTGCTTATTGTAAACAGTAAAATTGCAAAAGAGTTTTTACCTCTTCTGAAAGAAAAAATTGTTGATAAGAGAGAAAAAGAGGGTAAAATTCCCGTTGAATTGCGCCTTGATGAAAGAGCCGGAAAGATAATTAAAGGAACGAGCGCAGGAGAAAGTGATTTCGATACAGAATTTCTCGATTATATTCTCGCAGTTAAAACAGTTAACTGTGTTGAAGAAGCTATTGAGCATATTTCCCTTCATTCAACAGGTCATAGTGAAGCAATTGTTACTCAGAATAACGAAAATGCAGATAAGTTTACTCGTGGAGTGGACAGTGCGGCTGTTTATGTAAATGCTTCAACTCGCTTTACAGATGGTGGAGAATTCGGTTTAGGCTGTGAAATGGGGATTTCGACCCAGAAGCTTCACGCAAGAGGTCCTATGGGATTAAAAGAATTAACTACTTATAAATTTATTATTAAAGGCGACGGACAAATTCGTTGAAAGGATGAATTTAATGAAAAAAATCGGCTTTATCGGTTGCGGAAATATGGGTGGCGCTCTTGCAAGAGCGGCAGTTAAATCCGTTGGAGCAGAAAATATCTTTGTGTATGATACAGACTCTCAGAAAGCAAAGGATTTTTCTGAAGAAACAGATGTAAATATTGCAGATGCAGAATACACCGTTTTAAATTGCGATTATATTTTCCTTGGAGTTAAACCTCAGATGCTCAAAGGCCTTTTTGAGAACTTGGCTCCTATAATCGAAGAAAGAACAACAGATTTTGTTCTTGTCTCAATGGCGGCAGGTGTTTCTCTCGCTTCTCTTAACGCTATGGCGCAGGTTGATTGCCCAATAATCAGAATAATGCCTAATATGCCTGCAAGTGTGGGTGAGGGAATGATTTTATACACATCAAATGAATTTGTTTCTAAAGAAGATATTGACGGTTTCCTTGATACAATGAAATATGCAGGTCGCCTTGATAAAATTGAAGAAGATAAAATTGATGCGGCAAGCTGTGTTTCAGGTTGTGGACCTGCATTTGTATTTATGTTCTGTGAAGCCCTTGCAGATGGTGCGGTTGAATGTGGTCTTTCACGAGATAAAGCAATTCTTTATGCGGCTCAGACCCTTATCGGTTCGGCAGAAATGCTTATAAAAACAGGTGAGCACCCCGGCAAGCTTAAGGATGCGGTCTGCAGTCCTGCAGGAAGCACTATAGAGGGAGTTAAAGCTCTTGAAAACGGAGCATTCAGAGCAAGTGCTATGGATGCAGTAAGAAAGGCATACGAAAGAACACTTGAGTTAGGTAAGTAAATGAAAAAGACAAAGATAAAAAAGGTAGTAATTTCCGCTATGTTGGCATCCTTAACCTGTGTAGCAACAATGATTATAAAAATCCCCACACCATTACATGGTTATGCTAATTTAGGCGATTGTATCGTTCTGTTATCGGCATTTCTTTTGCCAGTAAGTTACGGATTCTGCGCAGCAGCAATTGGTTCTGCATTAGCAGATGTTTTATCCGGATATGCCATGTATGCTCCCATATCTTTTTTTATAAAGGGCTTGATGGTGATTGTTGTTTGTTTCATATACAAGCAGTTCATCAAAAACGGTCAAAAGAAGCTTCTCGGTAAAATCATAAGCGGTTTTGTTGCGGAGGTTGTTATGGTAGCGGGGTATTTTGTTTTCGAAGGTTTTTTATATGGCTTCGGAGCATCTCTTGTAAACATTCCTGCAAATGCCATGCAAGGTGTTGTAGGTTTAATTATGGGAGTTCTTTTGATAAATATTTTTGAAAAAAATAAAATTTTCACAAAACTTCAGTAAATTGATATCAGACAGGGTAAATTTAAATTACCTGTCTGATGTTTTTTATTTCATAGGGTTAAACTTGTTGAAATCCTTTAATTCTTATGATAAAATTAAAATGTAGAAATTTTGGCTTTTGGGGTGATTCTACATGATAAAAGCGGCTGTTTTCGACCTTGACCACACGCTATTTGACCGTTATGGAACAATTAAAGCAATTTCACCTGATATAATAAAAGGCTTTGATATGGCAGATGGAGTAACTGCGGAAATTTTCGCAGAAGAGCTGACCTTTGCGGACAAGCAGTTTGTTCACAAGGGCTGGCAGAAAATCCACGAATATCTTGTAAATAAAAATATGTTTAGGGTTGCCCCTACATATGATGAGTATGCCAAAAATGTTTTAAAATGCTTTAAAACAACAACGGTGAAATATGATTTTGCAATTCCTGTTTTAAATGAAGTAAAAAATATGGGAGTTAAAACAGCTCTTATTACAAACGGAACGCCCGAATTGCAGTATTTTAAAATAAAATCTTTGGATATGGAAGGTTGCTTTGATGAAGTAATCGTAAGCGGTGAAACCCCCTACGAAAAACCTGACGTTAGAATTTTTCAGTTAATGGCTGAAAAATTGGGAATAAAAACAAATGAAATGCTTTATATCGGTGACCATCCCTTGAATGATATAGATGGCTCAAGAAAAGCAGGTTGCATACCTGTTTGGGTTAAAACTACGGGTACTTGGGTTTTCCCTGAGGTAGAAAAAACCGAATTACAAGTAGAAACTGTAAAAGAAATTCCTGGGTTGATAAAGCGATTAAACGAAAGGTAAGAATTTATGAAGGGTACAAGATTTTTACCCATTAGCGCAAAAGAAGTTTCTGAGCGTGGTTGGGCAGAAGTAGATTTTGTATATGTTTGTGGCGATGCCTATGTGGACCATCCGTCCTTTGGTGCAGCTATAATTACCCGTGTCCTTGAAGAGCAGGGGTTTAATGTGGCTTTTCTCGCTCAACCTAAATTTCATAATTCAGAAGATTTCAAACGTTTCGGCAAGCCCCGTTTAGGTTTTCTTGTGAGTGCAGGTAATATAGACTCAATGGTAGCTCATTATACAGTTGCCAAAAGAAAAAGAAATTACGATTATTATTCTCCTGGTGGCAAACCGGGACTTCGTCCCGATAGGGCAACAGATGTTTATTGCCGTCTTATAAGAGAAGCATACCCCGATACTGCAATTATTATTGGTGGTCTTGAAGCATCACTGCGCAGATTTGCTCATTATGACTATTGGAAAGATGAAGTAATTGAAAGCATACTTGTTTCATCAGGTGCAGATATTCTTACCTATGGTATGGGCGAAAATATTATAAGAAAAATTGCCACTCTTCTTGATAAGGGAGTACCCATTTCAAAAATCCGTGATGTAAGAGGAACTGTGTGGCTCGGTAATCGTGATGATAAAATTCATTTTGATTATTCGGGCGAATGGGATTTTAATAAGCTTAAATCAGATAAAGAATATTATGCAAAAGCATTTTCAGTTCAGTATAAAAATCAGGATAGTGCCTATGGCAAAGCACTGATTGAATATTATGGGGATAAAATGCTTGTTCAGAACCCGCCGATGCCACCTCTTGAAAGAGAAGAGCTTGATGCAGTTTATGCTTTGCCTTTTATGAGAGATTATCATCCATCTTATGAAAAGCAGGGCGGAGTTCCTGCAATAACAGAGGTGCAGTTTTCTCTTACTCACAACCGCGGATGCTTTGGAGGCTGCAATTTCTGTGCTCTTGCTTTCCATCAGGGCAGAAGTGTTCGTTCAAGAAGCATTGAAAGTGTTGTTAATGAAGCAAAGCTTTTAACAGAAAGAAAAGATTTTAAAGGTTATATAAATGATGTCGGCGGACCTACTGCAAATTTCCGCCATCCTGCTTGTGAAAAACAGCTTAAAAGCGGTGTTTGTGCAGACAGAAAATGCCTTGCTCCCGAACCCTGTAAAAACTTAAAAGCAGACCATAGCGAATATATTGAGTTGCTTTCACAAATTGAAAGATTACCTAAAGTAAAAAAAGTTTTCATCCGTTCGGGTATCAGATACGATTATCTTAATGCAGATAAAACTCCATCGGGCAATGCCTTTTTCAAAAAGCTTGTTAAAGACCATGTCAGCGGTCAGTTAAAGGTTGCTCCCGAGCATTGTTCGGGTAATGTTTTGCGCCTTATGGGCAAGCCCGATTTCAAAATCTATGAAAAGTTCAAGGACAGATATTTTGAATTGACAAAAAGCTTTGGTATGGAGCAGTATCTTGTGCCTTATCTTATGTCAAGTCATCCGGGAAGCACTCTTTCCGATGCGGTGAAATTGGCAGAATATATTAAGAGATGGAATTATAATCCTGAGCAGGTGCAGGATTTCTACCCCACACCCGGTACGGCATCAACCGTTATGTTTTATACAGGTATTGACCCCTTTACAATGAAAGATGTTTATGTTCCTAAAACACCTGAAGAAAAACGTATGCAAAGAGCACTTTTGCAATGTGCAGACCCGAAAAATGCAGATTTAGTAAGGGTTGCCCTTAAAAAATGTCATAGAGAAGACCTTATAGGTTATGATAAAAAATGCCTTATTAAGCCGTCTTATAAAGACAGAGTTGAGCAGGCAAAGAAGCAGAATGCTTCAAGAAACAATAAAAATCAGAACCGAAGAGGTAACGGCAGAAACACACCAAAAGGAAAGAGGAGATAATATGCAACTCTTGAAAATAGATAAAGAGAATTATGTTGGTCAGGCAGACCCCTTTATTCTCAAACATAATGATAAATATTATATCTATACCACAGGTGATGACGGACTTTATGCTCATTCCTGTGACAGTCTTTTAGGTGATTGGAAATTTGAGGGCAGAATTTTCACCATAGAGGGAAAAGATCATTTCTGGGCACCGTCTGCAATTTACGACGAAGGGAAATTTTATATCTATTTTTCCTTTGAATATTACGATGCCCCGCCTGACCAAGGCGGACATCATCAGGCAATGCATGTTATTGAAAGTGAAAATCCTTTAGGACCATTTTCTGAGGCAAAGAATATTTTAACACCATTTTCAATCGACTCTCACATTGTAAAAACCGATGAAGGCTTGTTCCTTTTCTATTCTCCCAATACCTTTGAGGGTGAGAGAATTGGTACATATATCGTTGTTCAGAAAATGGTAGACCCATATACTCCTGTTGGCGAGCCTGTTCCTGTTGTTAAGGCTTCCATTGATGAAGAAATTTTCTGCCGTAACCGCTATAAAGAGGGTCAGCATTGGCACACAATTGAAGGTGGTTACTGGTTCCAAGAGGGCGAATGGCAGTATCTTATGTATAGTGGCGGTCGCTATGAGGATGAAACTTATTTTGTAGGCTATGCGGCGGCAAAAACAACCGAGCAGGATTTAACAAAGGTTAAATTCCAAAAAATGCCCGATAACAATACTTATGCACCTCTTCTTCGCAGTAATGATTGGGAAGAGGGCACAGGTCACAATAGCGTAATTAAAGAAGACGGACAGTATTATATTGTATATCACGCAAGAAATACTGAGGAAGACGGACTTAACGGAGACAGAAGAAACGCAAGAATTGCAAAAATGCACGTTGAGGACGGCAAAATTTGGGTTGAGAGATACCCTGACCATATATAAGAGGTAGATTTATGATTATTGATGAACTTGTTGGTTTTTCCAATTTATACGGCAGTAATGAAGAGCTTGTTCTTGCAGGTGGTGGCAACACATCTGCTAAAGATGGCGATGTAATGTATATCAAAGGCTCAGGCACTCGCCTTGCGGACATTACCGCAGATGGTTTTGTTAAAATGAGTCGCAGTAAAATTGCAGAAATTTTTACAAAAACTTACCCTGACAACGATAAAGAAAGAGAAGCACTTTCTCTTGCGGATTTAATGGCGGCAAAGCTTCCTGACCAGGAAAATAAAAGACCAAGTGTTGAAACCACACTTCATTCTCTTTTTCCCCATACTTTCGTTTTGCATTTGCACCCGGCACTTGTTAACGGGATTACTTGCTCTGTTGATGGTGAGAAAGCAGCAAAAGAGCTTTTCGGTGATAGCGTTTTGTGGGTTGAGCCCTGCAAACCCGGTTACACTCTTGCAAAAAAATGCTGTGATACTTTAAAGGAATATAAAGATACTTTCGGCAAAGATGCAGATTTTCTTCTTCTTGCAAACCACGGTATTTTTATTGCAGATAATACTGTTGATGGTTTGGGCGAAAAGCTTTATTCCGTAATGGCAAAAATCCGTTCAGTTGCAGAAAAAGAAGCAGACACTTCTGTCGGTGAGTTTGACGGAGATAAGGCGCAAGAAGTATTCAATGAATTCTGTGATGTTTTCGGTGAGGATAGCGTTATTATATATGAACCCTCTGTAATTTCTCTGGAATATGCTAAGAATAAAGAAAGCTTCAATAAAATTTATGAACCTTTCAATCCCGACCAGATTGTTTATTGTAAACCTTACCCCGTATATATTGAAAATAAAGAAGAAATAAAAAATGCAGTTGAAGAGTACAAAAATGAAAATGGTTTTTTACCTAAAATTTTCCTTGTGAAAGATTGCGGACTTTATGCAGTTGATTATTCCCAAAAGGGTAGCGAAACTGCGGCAGCACTTTTTAATGATGCTATGAAGATTGCCGTTTATGCGGAAAACTTTGGTGGTGCAAGACATCAGAGTCAGGATTTGACTGATTTTATTGTTAACTGGGAAGCTGAAAGCTATCGCAGTAAGCAACAGTAAAAAATACCCCAATAAAATAAACAAAAAAAGCCTGTGTTATTTATGGAATGTTCCAAAAAATAATACAGGCTCTTTATTTTGTTGGATTTTTCATAAATCTATGTTAAAATCATACTTGTATAAAAATGACTATGAAAAGTCATAAAGGAGGAGAAAAAGTTGGCAGAAAAACAGATGAAACTTAACTATAAGAAGACCATTCTTACAGGTTTCGGCTTTCTTGCAACATCAATTGCATGGGCAATTTATGACCCATACATAACAAAAATTCTTAATAAGATTCTTTCTGAAAGTGATTTTATTACCAGATTGAGCAATGCTATTGCGGATGCAGTTCCGTGGATAGGTGAGTTCTCAGAGGCTCAGGGTAATGCAGTTTCCCTTGGTGGCGGATTTACACTTGTTCCCTTGTTTATCGGTATCATTATGACCTTCGATAATATTTTCGGTGTTATTTTCCAGCCAACATTTGGTAAGCTTTCAGATAACTGCCATTCAAAATTAGGTAAACGCCGTCCCTTTATCGTAACTTGTGCACCTATTTCCGCACTTCTTTTTGCACTTATTCCTATAGTTGCACTTAATACATCAGGTACTATGCAGCTTCCTCTCACAATGATTACAGTTATTTTGTTCGTGTTCTCAATGTCATTGTGGAGAGCTCCCGTAGTTGCTCTTATGCCCGACCTTACACCTCCCGAACTTCGTTCAGAGGGTAATGCAGTTATTAACCTTATGGGTGGTATCGGTTCTGCAGTAGGTATGGTTGCAGGTACTCTCGGTATCATTCTTTGCACAATTTTCACAGGTCATAGCAAAGCAGAAATCACAGCAGACGAAACTCTTTCATTCCCCTATGTTTTCATTGTTGGTTCTGTTGTTATGATTGTTGGTATGCTCGTTCTTCTTTTCTTTGTTAAAGAAGAAGATACAAGCATCAAGCTTAAAGGCGAATTAAATCAGTATGCAGATGCAAAGGCTAAAAAGAAAGCCGCTAAAGAAGAAGCAAAAGCTCAGAAAGCCGCTCTTAAAGCAATTAAGCTTTCAAAGGCAGAGAGAAAGAGCCTTATCTTTATGCTTGGAACTCTTTTCTTCCTTTTCTGCGCAGCCAATGCTATTACAACATTCTTCTCATTGTTTGCTCAGGAAATCCTTCATATGATTACCTCAAAAGCAACAATCGTTATGCTTATTTTTGCAGTTTGCTCCGGTGCTGCCGCTCTTCCTGCAGGTAAAATGGGTAAAAAAGTTGGCAGAAAGAAAACTATTATGGCAGGTCTTGCAGTATTCCTTGCAGCTTTCGTTGTTTTCTTCGGCGTATTTGTTGGTATGCTCGGAAGCAAAAACCTTACAATTAACAACTATGTCAAAGTAAATAATACCTATATCGCAATTGATGATAATATCAATGCATATAATGCAGAGGTAAGTGACCTTGCTGAAGCAGAGGGCAGAGAGCTTGCAGACGATGAAGTTCTTAATATGGCAGGTTACGTTGCATATAAAACAGAGGGCACAGATGTTGCCGGTCACTACGCAGAATTCGATAAATATCTTGTTGAAAACGCAGGCGAAGGAATTTACGATGCGGTAGTTTCTGTTGCTGAAGAGGTTCTTGTAAATGGTGAAACTGATTTTGCAAATGCTTTGACAGTTGTAACTGAGACTGTTGACAGCGTTACAAAAATTCTTCAGATTCTCATTTATCCCGTTCTTGTTCTTGCAGGTGCTGCAAATATGTTTATCACTGTTAACACTCTTCCCCTTGTTCTTGAAATCGGTGGTGTTGAAAAGGTTGGTACTTTCACAGGTTACTACTATACAGCAACCTTCTCCGCACAGATTGCATCTCCCATTATTTATGGTTTCATAAGAATGTTTGCAGGAACATATATGTCACTCTTCTATTACAGCCCCATTATGTTCGCAATCGCAATCATACTCATTATGTTTGTTAAGCATGGTGAGGCAGTTCCTGACGAAGTAATTAAAGAGGCTCAGCAAGACGACTAAAGATTTTCATATTTTGCACATAAGCCGTTTTAAATGAAAATACCCCGTATCAATTCATTTGAATTGATACGGGGTAACTGTATTTTTAATAATATCTCATCAAAGCAACAACCTTGCCGAGAATAATAACCTCATCTGTAATAATGGGCTCAAATTCATCGTTTTCAGGCTGTAAACGGAAATGTCCGTTTTCCTTGTAGAAACGCTTAACGGTTGCTTCATCCTCAATCATAGCAACAACAATTTCACCGTTGGAGGCGTAGGGTGTTTTTTCTGCTATAACAATATCGCCGTTGAGAATACCTGCCCAAAGCATGCTTTCACCACGAACTTTTAAAGCGAAGAGAGGTTTATCTCGGGAAACTCTTCCTGTATAGGGAATATAGCCCTCAATCTGCTCAACTGCAAGAATAGGCATACCTGCTGTTACAGTACCTAAAAGGGGAACATGGGTAATGTTTTCTGCCTGACCGAGAATTCTTATAGACCTTTTAAGGAGAGGGTCACGCATAATATAACCGGCTTTTTCCAAAGCATCAAGGTTTGCCTGAACAGAGGATGTGGATTTAAGACCAACTGCGGCACCGATTTCTCTGACTGATGGAGGAACACCATCCTGAGAACGCTCCACTAAAAATTCATATATCCTTTTTTGAGTTTCGTTAATAGGTTCCATAAAATCACCTTTCCGAACAAATTTTCTGTTTCCTAAATGTATAATAACACATATTTTCAGAAAAAGCAAACATTTGTTTGCAAAAACTTGAAAAAATTTTCATATATTTTAAAAAGTCTCGATTTTTGTGGGGGAGAGGTTATATGTTTAGAGTTTTCACATTTAAGCAAATAGCGATAATATCATTTTTTCTGTGTTTAATTATGCTTTTAGGCTCATTTCTTAATACTTTATCACCCTATGTTGATGTGTTTTCACAAAATGCAAAAGAGGTTCCTATAATTATGTACCACCAGATAAGTGAAAATAAATTGATCTGGGGAGATTACGTTATACCTCTTTCTGTTTTAGAAGAGGATTTTCAGTATATGAGAAATCACAACATAACTCCCATATCTTTTGAACAGTTGAAATTATATGTAGAAAGAGGTGAAAATTTACCTAAAAACCCTATAATTATAACCTTTGACGATGGGGAAAGAAGCTTTATTACAAAGGTTTTGCCACTTTTAGAAGAATATAAATATCCTGCGAATATGAATTTAGTGGGTTCTCTTATGGAATTATATACAAAAAATGGTGATACCGATGACCGATATGCATATCTTAACGAAAAGGATGTAAAAGAATTGGCAAAAAACAAGTTGATTACTTTAGGATGCCACTCATATAATCTTCATTCCTTAAGCGGTCGCAGGGGTATGGGGAAAATTTACGGTGAAAGCGAAGACAAATATAAAAAACTCATCTGTGATGATATTGAAAAATTCCATGCTGATTACGAAAGAATAACGGGAGAGAAAACCGATATTATCGCTTATCCGTATGGAATAAAGAATGAAACCTTAAAAACTATTATAAGAGAAAAAGGGTTTAAAATCACATTAACTTGTCGAGAAGAAACCAACAGAATTTCTGTTGGTGACAATCTTGAAGATTTAGGACGGTTTAACCGCCCTTACGGAAAGAGCAGTAAAAGCTTTTTTGAGAAAATTTACAAACAGTAATACCCTTGTAAACAAACCAGCGTTGTGCTATTATGTATTAGTAAGGATGTAGATAATATGAATATTTATAAAAATATAGATGAATTGATAGGCAAAACTCCTCTTATGGAGCTTTCAAATATTATAAAAGAAGAAAATTTACAAGCTAATATATTTGCAAAATTAGAGTGCTTTAACCCGACGGGTAGCGCAAAGGACAGACCTGCTCTTCAGATGATTTTAAAGGCTGAAGAAGAGGGGGTTCTCAGAGAAAACGCTGTAATCATTGAACCAACAAGCGGTAATACAGGCATAGGTCTTGCAGCAATTGGTGCATCAAAGGGTTACAAGGTTATAATTGTAATGCCCGATACTATGAGTGAAGAACGAATTATGCTTATGAAAGCCTATGGAGCAGAGGTTGTGCTGACCGCCGGCAAAAAAGGTATGCAAGGTTCTATTGAAGAAGCACAAAGACTTGCAGAAGAATATGAAAATTCATTTATTCCTTCTCAGTTTGACAATCCTCAGAATCCCGAAGCCCATTATAAAACAACAGGACCGGAAATATGGAATGATACTGACGGAAAGGTTGATATTCTTGTTGCAGGTATTGGTACGGGTGGAACTCTTTCAGGTACAGGAAAATATCTTAAAGAGCAAAATTCTGATATAAAAGTTGTTGGCGTTGAACCGTTAAGTTCACCTTTATTAACAAAAGGGGTTGCAGGTACTCACGCTATTCAGGGCATAGGTGCAAACTTTGTGCCTGAAAACCTTGACAGAGAGATACTTGATGAAATAATTGATGTTTCCAATGAAGATGCTTTCTGTTACGCTCGCAAAATGGCGCAAAAAGAGGGAATAGCGGTTGGTATTTCATCGGGTGCGGCACTCTTTGGCGCAATTGAACTTGCAAAGCGTCCCGAGAATAAGGGTAAAAATATAGTTGTTGTGTTGACAGATACAGGTGAACGCTATCTTTCAACAGAGCTTTATAAATGAGGTAAAAGATATGGAAAGATTTTTGGAATCAGTAGGATTGATAACAGGAACGGTTAAAAATCTCGAGGCAATAAACGGAGAATGCTTTCTTAAAAAAGATGCAGATAAAGAGCTAATTCCTAACAGAAAAGAAATTGTTAAGGTTATAAAAGACCTGCAGTCACTGTTATTCCCAAACTATTTTAAACATAGTGAAGGTAGTGAAAATGTTCTTTCACAAACTGAGTTGCTTCTTAATATTTATAACCGTCTTATTGAGCAGATTAAGGGCGCTTATGCTTTCAACGGAACTTCTATGGAAAAAACTCCAGAAGAGCTTTGCAATGCCTTTATTGAAAGACTTCCGAAAATAAAGCAGTTACTTATTAAAGATATTGAAGCGATTTATGAGGGCGACCCTGCAGCAAAATGCCACGAAGAGGTGCTTATTTGTTATCCCGGCTTTTATGCAATTTCAATTTTCCGTCTTGCTCATGAGCTTTATACCCTTAAGATTCCGCTTATTCCCCGAGTTATGACGGAATATGCACACGAGAAAACGGGTATTGATATTCACGCAGGTGCAACGGTGGGAGAATATTTCTTTATTGACCATGGAACAGGTATTGTTATTGGTGAAACCACAACAATCGGTAACCATGTAAAAATTTATCAGGGTGTTACTCTTGGGGCAAAAAGCTTCGAACTCGACGAAAACGGTGCCCCCGTTAAAGATATCAAGCGTCATCCCGACATCGGCAATAATGTTGTTATATATGCTAATGCAACCATCTTGGGCGGTAATACAAAAATCGGTGATAACTGTGTTATCGGCGGTAACACATGGCTTACTCATTCAGTTGAAGCAGGAAGCACGATTTATTATAATGTAAAATGAAAAAATCCTCCGATTTTTCGGAGGATTTTTTAATACATCGCTTCGCGCTTTTTCTTTTTTATGAATTTATAAACGGCATAAAATATAACAAGAATTGCAGTAACAGAAAGTCCGATATAAGCATCAAGGTTTGAGTTACCCTCGATTTTAAGCTCGTTCCAGAGCATATTCATATAGTTCTGGGTTTCATAATCAAGATTTTCGAACATTTCTGTTTTTGGAGTGTTTTCTTCATCGGGATAAAGAACAGGATTACCCTTTAAATCGTAATTATCGGATTCAAGCACATTTGAATGAGGTGTTGCATAGCAAAGGTAGTTTGCATTTGCCACTGCAATTTCTTCTTCAAGCATAAAGTTAATATAAAGCTCCGCTGCTTCCTTGTTTTCTGCATTTTTTGGAATGCACATTGCATCCACGAAGAAGTTAACTCCTTCTTTTGGATAAACAAAAGCAAGGTCGGGGTTAACATCGTGCATTGTAAGGAAGTCGCCTGCATAGTATGGTGCAAGTGCAGCTTCGCCATTTTCCATTTTGTTGAAAATTTCGTCCATAACATAGGATGAAACCAAATGGTTTTGCACCTTTAAGGCTTCAATTGCTTTGTCCCAATCTTCAACGGATTCTGTGTTTATACTCTGCCCCAGATAGCATTGAGCAACACCGAAAGCATCGCGAGGGTTATTGAACATAAGAATTTCTCCTGCATATTTCTCATCCCAGAGAATACCCCAGCTATCAGGAGTTTCTTTAACAGTTTTAGTGTTATAAATAAGACCTACCATACCAACTGTATAAGGTACTGTATATTTATCGTTGGGGTCATAATAAAGTCCGCGATATTTTTCAAGAACATATTTATAGTTGGGGATATTGGAAAAATCCAATTGTGCCAACATATCTTCTTCAATAAGCTTTGCAATCATATAATCCGAGGGGATTATAACATCATAGTTTGCGCCACCGGATTGGAGCTTGTTATACATATTCTCGTTGCTTTCATAGTTTGAATAGTTAACGGTTATTCCGTAGCGCTTTTCAAACTCTTTATTTACATCAAGTGAGCCTTCGGAACCATCAGAGATGTATTCACCCCAGTTATAAACATTAAGGGTTGTGCCTTCGAGATGGGAATAATCCTTTTTTTCTTCTGCAAAACCCGGAATGACAGTAAGAGTAAGAAGAACCAAACTGAAAACTACTGAAAAAAAGCGTTTCATCATTTTGCACCGCCTTTTTTCGAATTCTTCTTATCTCCTCTTGAAGAGATAACATTTGAAACAACTAAAAGTATAAGTATCGCAAGGAAAATAAGAGTTGAAAGTGCATACATATCAGGTGTAACTCTACGCTTTGTCATAGAGAAAATTCTGATAGGTAAGGTTTGTGAGCTTGTTCCGCTTACAAAATAACTGATGATGAAATCATCAATTGAAAGAGTGAACGCCATCATAAGACCGGAAATAATGCCGGGCATAATTGCGGGGAGAACAACCTTATAAAATGCCTGAAAAGGTGTGCAACCCAAATCCTGAGCCGCTTCTGAAAGGTGGGCGTCAGTTTGCTTTAATTTGGGAAGAACATTAAGAATAACATAAGGAAGCTCAAAGGTTACATGGGCAATTGTAAGGGTAACAAAGCCAAGAGTACCTGTTTTTCCGAATAATCCGCCGATGAAAACGAAAAGAAGCATCATAGCAATACCCGTAACAATTTCAGGGTTCATCATAGGAATATTTGTAACAGTCATAACACTGCTTTTTACAAGCTTATTTTTATAGCCGAAAATCGCCGTTGCGGCGGCAGTACCCATAACAGTTGAAATAATTGAGGAAACAACGGCTATTATCAAAGAGTTTTTGAATGCAGTAAGAGTTGCGGCATCGCGGAAAAGCTCTTCATACCAATGAAGAGAAAAACCTTCAAAAACTGCTGTGCTTTTTCCTGAGTTGAAGCTGAAAAGAATAAGAACCGCAATAGGTGCATAAAGGAAAAGGAAAACAAGTGCCGTATAAAGCTTTCCGCCGAAAGAGGTCTTCTTTGTCATATTACAACACCTCCATCGTCATCGGAGAACTTATTCATAACTGCAAGACAAATGAAAATAAGTATCATCAGAACAAAGGAAAGAGATGCACCTAAATTAAAGTTGTTTGCAGTCTGGAACTGAGTTTCAATAATATCACCGATAAGAGTTGTTCCCGTTCCGCCTAATTTCTGTGAAATGAAAAAAGTGCTTACAGATGGCACAAAAACCATTGTAAAGCCGGAAACAATACCGGGAACGCTTAAAGGGATGGTGACATTTCTGAAAACATCTAATTTGTTTCCGCCTAAATCCTGTGCCGCTTCAACAAGAGAACGGTCGGCTTTGAGCATAACAGTGTAGATAGGTAAAATCATATAGGGCAGGAAGTTGTAAACCATTCCTAAAACAACTGCTCCGCGAGTGTTGATTAGTTGGAGAGGTTCATTTAAGCCTAAATTCATAAGAAATGTATTTATAAGGCCGTTATCCTCAAGGATTGTCATCCAAGAATAGGTTCTCAATAGAAAATTCATCCACATAGGAAGCATAATTAGCATTGTCATTCTGCTTTGCTTTTCGGGACCCTTTGAAGCCATAATCATTGCCAGTGGGTATGCAACAACAAGGCTTATGACAGTAGCTAAAAGTCCTAACCAGACTGAAAGAATTATGGTATCAGCATATTTACTGATGCTGAGCATATTGTCAAAAGTGAAATTACCGGTTTTATCGGTAAAAGCATAGTAGGCAACCATACACAGAGGAACGATAATGAAAAGAATCGCCCAGACAATGTAGGGAGAACCTGCTAAATGTGACATAAGAGATGTTTTTTTCTTCATCACAAGCACTCCTTTAAAAATATTTGGGCGAATTATTCGTCTTCTTCCTCATAGGTGGCATCTGAAAGCTCATCAAACTCTTCGCTGAATGAACTATAGTCGCCGTAAAGACCGGAGTACTTGGATTTTTTCATAATGTGAATAGCATCAGGAATTATGTTAAGACCGATAGTTGAACCAACAGTCTGATTATGAGTTGATTCAATCATCCATTTAAAGCCTTTGATTTCAACGATAATTTCGTAATAATCACCTTTAAAGGTTGTTGAGGTAACAACACCGGAAATCATAGCGTTTTCCACAGGCACAACGTCAACATCCTCGGGACGAACAACAACATCAACCTCTTCGTCAACGCCGAAGCCTTTGTCAAGACATTTGAATTTGTGACCTGCCATTTCAACCCAGAAGTCAGCTCTCATAACACCTTCAATGATATTGCTTTCACCGATGAAATCTGCAACGAAAGCATTTTTAGGTTCATTGTAAATATCTGTGGGGGTACCAATTTGCTGAATAACACCCGAATCCATAACAACAATTGTATCGGACATCGAAAGGGCTTCTTCCTGGTCGTGAGTAACATAAATAAATGTGATACCCAAACGCTTCTGAATATTTTTAAGCTCTACCTGCATATCTTTACGAAGCTTAAGGTCAAGAGCACCTAAAGGCTCGTCAAGAAGGAGAACTCGGGGCTTAACAACAAGAGCTCGCGCAATTGCAACTCGCTGCTGCTGACCGCCTGAAAGAGAAGATATATTTCTACGCTCAAAGCCTTTAAGGTTTACGAGGGCAAGCATTTCGGTAACGGCTTCTTTTATTTCCTTTTCGGGAGTCTTTTTAAGGCGAAGGCCGAAAGCAATATTCTCATAAACATTCAAGTGAGGGAAAAGAGCATAACGCTGAAAAATGGTGTTCAATTGCCTTTTATGAGGCGGAACACCATTTATTACTTTACCGTCAAAGATAACATCGCCCGAATCAGGCTCCTGGAAACCTGCAATAATTCGGAGCGTAGTTGTTTTACCGCAACCTGAGGGGCCTAAAAAGGTAATAAACTCTTTGTCGCGGATATATAAATTCATATTATCAATAATTGTTTCACCATCAAAGGAAACGGAGATGTTTTTTAAATCAATAATGTTGTTGGACAATTATGCAGCCCCTTTCCGCAAATTATAGCCGAAAAGAGTTGAACCCCGTACGCCTAAAATTCAAATCTTTCGGCACATCAGTGCGTTTTTAGTCTTAATATACGCCAGTATATCTGCGCCGAAGAAACACCCTGCTGCACCAAAATCTTTGGAATTTTGGGTGCAAGCAGTTTATTAAGGCAAAAATTTTTGCAATAACAAGGAAAAAAGTGAAGGAATACTGTCGTATTTCAAACTTTTTGACGCAGTTAGTGCGGAAATTTGCCTTAAGAAACCGTGCGGTGTTCAACTCTTTTCGGCTATAGAAAAACCACCTACCCAAAGAAATTATAAAAAATTCTTCAAATTGGTGAGTTTTTCGCTCAAAAAGACAATACATATAATATGTATGAAATATTAATTTGCAATTTTAAATATATATATATTTAAGAAAAATGTCAATATATTTTTTAAATTGTTGTGAAATAAATTTTAATAAACTTTTAAGAGCTTTTTTGAAAATTAAACACAATAAAACAAGGTGTCCCAAGCAGGAATATATGGGTGGTGGCGTAAGTGGATTTTATATTCTGGATTTATAGCATGTATGAGTATGGGAAGTTTAAAAATATCTTCGCTTTTATGATATGCGGCAACATTTAATTTAGGCTTAAATTCTTTTAAAATCTCTTCTCCGCCCGATAAAATTTCAAGCTCACACCCCTCAGAGTCAATCTTTATAAATGTTGGTTTACTTTCTCTGCAAAGAGTTACTAAAGAAAGTGATTTTATCATATTTTCTCCACCTACCACAGATTGTCTGCCTGCAAGAGAAGAAAAACCGATTTTTCCGTCAAAGTCTGTAATTGCAGCATTAACAGCTGTAAAATTTTTAAGATTTTCGCAGTTTTTATTAAGTTTTTGATACGTTTTGTAATCAGGCTCGGCAGCAATAATTTTATTATATTGCCCTTTAGTCTGTTCAATAAATTTTTCTACTGTATCACCGCGATATGCACCTATATCAACAAAGGTTTCAGACTCACTGAAGGTTAAGACCTTTTCAAATATTTCATATTCAGGAGTTTCAATTTCTTTTAAAAGTTCTATTCTTCCGCCAAACTGAAAATTAACATAACCTTCAAAAATTTTTCTTGAAAAATCATCTGCTAAAAGTGAATGAGCAAGATTAATCTCTTTTTTATGGGCATTTAAAAAGTTTCTGTCAAAAATTTCTGTTCCTATAACGGGAACGCAAGGCACAAGAACCCTGTGTTTTTTGGATATGTTAAAAATACTATTCATAACATTAGGAATTGATGTGCCGAATGTTATAACAGCAGTAAACTTTTCGTACTTTTCTTCAAAATATTCAAGAGGTTTAACAGGAAAACCTCTGAAAGAACGATCTCTTACAAAACCGCTGCTTGCGGTAATACCCGAAAGCTGTATATTTAAATTTTCAAAAATATCAATGACTTTATCGGCACCGTTTCCGGTACCGTACATAATTATTGGTTCTTGAGTTTCTTGCAACTTTTCCCAAACGGATAAATTGTCGATTTTGAAATTTAACATTATATTCACCAGAAAAGAGTTTACCACAAAACTTAATTTTCTTCAACAAAAAACCGCCCTCGATTTGAGGACGGGAAAATACTTTTTAACGGTTAATGCATCATGCAATGATATTTCCGCAATAATCGCGCAAACCTAAACACATTTCATAGAGAACCATTAACTGTTCTGCTCTGAATTTATGAAAGTCTTCACGGTTAAGTGTGCTTTCGCAGGTTTCGTGGCATGTCTTCTTTCGCAAACAATAAACACGCCACCAATGGTATTCAATAAGAATGGCAAGTATTTTCAGTTTAAGGCTTTTCATAAAACAGCGTCTCCTTCTTTTATATTTAGAGCAAAAAATCAATATATTGTGGTTGTTTTCTTTTTTTCGCTCTTTAACTACATTATACATATCAGCATTGTCGAAACTTGTCCTAATATAGCGAAGGCGAAAAAATTTTAAGAAAAAATAAAGATTTGAAAAAAATTGTGTAAAAGTAACGCAAAAAATAACAATACAACAATAATGCAGAAAACCACCGCCTTTCGACGATGGTTTTCCGCTGTGGATGTGGGGTGTGAAAGAGAAAGATATGGCTGTGGCTTTCGCCACTATATATAAACTCCTTTCGGAGAATATATCAAAAAAATAATAGTGAAAAGTTGAGTACCACCCACCGCTATCGCGGTCCCCCCTCCTTTTTGCTAAAGCAAAAAAGAGGGATAATATACGCATTACTTTTGCACACTGGCAACTGGCATCTGGTGACTGGCGACTGGCAGTTATTATATTGCCTGCGTCGTTACCGCCACCATATTAGCTTCTTCAGGCTTTGAAATTCTTATTACATATTCAAAATATTCATCAGTTTCGCTTTTTGCTGTGTCTGCTTCAATGCCTGCTTTTCTTATAATATCAACTGCGTGATTTAATGTATTGAGGAAAATCCTCATATCTTTATACGCTTTTGTCTGAGGCTTTTTTGCACCCTTTCTTCTGCGATGAACATCCTGAATAAGTCTTTCCGTTTCTGCAACGGTAAGATGCCTTTCGATTACTATATCAAGAACTCTTTTCCTTGTGCTGTTGTCAGGTAAGGTCAGCAATGCTCTGGCGTGACGCTCTGAAAGTCCTGCGTAAGAAATTTTATCCCGTATTTCTTCAGGGAGCCGTAGAAGACGAAGCTTATTCGAAAGCGTTGAAGGTGCTTTGCCTAATTTTTCAGCTATTTCATCCTGAGAAAGGCCATATTCTGTCATAAGCCGTTCAATAGCAACCGCTTCTTCAAAAAAGTCGAGATTTTCTCTTTGAACATTTTCGATAATTGCAAAAAGGGCGGATTGCTGGTCAGAAACATTCATAACGATACAAGGAATTTTAGTCATTCCAATCAACCTTGCAGCTCTCAAACGACGTTCACCCGATATAAGTTCAAATTCTCCGTTTTCCAAAACTCGTACATTTATAGGTTGAAGCAATCCGTTAGCTCTGATAGAACAAGCCAACCCCTCTAATTCGTTATAATCAAATCTTACTCGCGGTTGTTGCGGGTTCGGTTTTATAAGGTCATGAGGTATGAATTGTATTTGACTGTTTGCTTTGTTTTTTGAAGATTTAATCATGGGTTTTCCTTTCTTTAAATACATTCATCCACAAAGCCTTGTCCGTCTCTCTTTGACAACACTATACCACCAAAACACAAAAAAAGAAAGCATTTTCGGTCGGGGTAATTCGACTGAAAATGCTTTGATTTGATAGGTTTACAATGGTTTTTTGGCGATTTGTGCCGAAGGTCTTGGGTATTTTGGCGAAGTTTGCGAAATCTTTTTCACTTTTATTATTGCTCTCTTATCTCCGCCGGGTAAAGTGAAGTCATTTATACTGTCAATCTTACCGCCGAGAGTTTTTAAAGAACTACCTGCCCCGTCAATTTCCTCTTTTGCAGTTGCACCTTTAAGAGATAAAAACGAACCGCCGACTTTAACAAAGGGGAGAGTATATTCCAGAAGAACACGGAGCTCCGCAACTGCACGGGCAGTTGCAAAATCGTATTTTTCACGGAATTCGGGACGTTTACCGGCATCTTCTGCTCTTGAATGAACGATTTTAACATTTTTAACGCCCATTTCCGCTGCAATATTTTCAACAGCTTTAAGCTTTTTGCCTGTTGAATCAAGAAGTGTTACATTAACATTGGGGTAAGCGGCGGCGATAACAAGACCGGGAAAGCCTGCTCCTGTGCCAACATCAATAACATTCATTCCGTCCTTGAAATCGGCAACCTTGCTGACAAGAAGACAGTCAAGAAAATGCTTAACTGCAATACCTTCATCATCTTTGATGGCAGTTAGGTTTATTTTATCGTTCCATTCTTTTAAAAGTCTGCCGTAAATCTCTAATTTTCCGGCTAAATCGTCACTGATTACTATATCATAATCAGTTGCACTATTTTTTAATATATCTATTATTGACATAATTCAAATCCTTTTAATTCCGCATTCGGCATTCTGCACTCCGCATTTTAAATTATCCTCTGTAAAGAGCAAGTATCTCCTCGATGGGTCCTGAGAAATTATCTGCCATTGGGGGCAAGGGCTTCTCGGTTTTAAGGAACTCTGTGAAGAGCAAACCTTTTTTATCGTTACCCATCTGATATTTTGCAATTGTTTCTGTAAGGGCTTGTTTCTTATCAATATTTGTAAGATATACGCAATCAAGGAATTCAATTTCAACCTTATCTGTAGGAGCAATACCCTCAAGAATAATTGTGATTGTTTTGCCTTTTTCTGTCTTAAGAGCACGCTTTCTTCCGTTAATCTTAACAGTAATTTCTCCGCTTACAATATCTTTGAAGAAGAGTTTATAATTTCTCTTTTCGGGAACAACGCTTGTGTCACCCTCGCCTTTATCAATTGTGAAGTGAACGGCAGAACCGTTTTCTTTAACTGTAAAGGGTGTTTTGCAGAAAGCACCGTTTTGATAAGAAAGTGTTTCGCCATCGTCTTCATAGAGCTTAAATGTGTTGTTGCCTCTGTAAATGAGAAGCTCCATATCAACGGGGTTAGAGCAGTCGTTTGCTCTGTCATTTGCACTCAAAGGAATGATTGCACCTGCTTTTGCAAGAACGGGAATATTTTCAATATCACGATACATTCTAACAAAACGCTTACCGCAGTAAATTCTGCCTGTGAAAATATCGGTATATCTTCCCTCGGGAATCCATACATTAACGCTTGCCATATTGTTATCTGTTGAAGTGTGCTCTGTAATGGGGGCAACAATAAGCTCTGTACCGAAGAAGAACTGATTCTTACATTCATAAGCACTCTTTCTTTCGGGATAAGCATAATACATAGGTTCGCAAATTGCACGGCATTCGGTATGAGTACGATAGTTCATTGTGTAAATGTAGGGAAGAAGCTTGTGACGAAGACGAAGATAATCTTTTGCGGTTTTTTCAACGGGACCGCTGTAATTCCAAGGCTCTTTACCTGCAAATTCGTTGTTTGTTGAGTGGAGTCTCATAATGGGGCTGAAAACACCAAGCTGAACCCAACGCAGATAAAGCTCATCATCCTTTTTACCCATACAGTGACCGCCGATATCATGGCTCCACCAGGGATAGCCGATATTTGATGCCGTTGCAGTAAAGCCCGGCTGAAAATCAAGAGCTGACCAGGTCTGAGTTGTATCGCCGCTAAAACCTAAAGGATAACGCTGTGAACCTGCCCCTGCAAAACGGGAAAGAATAAGGGGTCTGTTATTGTTTTTTGCATTATCATAGAAATGGTAGTGGTTTAATGCCCAAAGAGGGTCAAGTCCGGGAACTGGAGTTTTTGTGCCCTGTTGCCAATCAATCCACCAGAAATCAACGCCCATTTTTTCATAAGGATGGTGAAGAATTTTAAAGTAGTTTTCTGTAAACTTTTTATCTGTAATATCGAATTTAACAGGTTGCTTCTTTGAAGAATCCTGTCCCATAGCCTGACACATTTCTTCATACTGGTCTTCGAACCAACGAACACCCTGAGAGGGATGAAGGTTAAATGTTACCTTGTAACCATCGTCTTTAAGTTTTTTAAGGAATCCTGCAGGGTCGGGGAAAAGGTCTGTATTGAAGCTGTAGCCGGTCCAACCTGCTGACCATACATCATAAACATATTCCATAAGGTTCTGGTGCATAAATACCTTATGACTGTCTTTACCGAATTTTTGCTTAATATCAACCCAATGCCAGTCCATATCAACTGTTGCAACGGTAATCGGAACATCTTCCTCTTTAAAACGTTCCATAAGAGTGAGATATTCGTCCTGAGTATATGCTTTGTAACGGCTCCACCAGTTAGAGAGAGCATAACGAGGAATAAGCGGAACCTGACCGGTTAATTTATAAAGGTCAGTTGTTGCACCGATATAATCGTTGCCGTATGCGAAATAATATTCATCAGTTTCTTTATGCTTACGGGGAAGAATTGTGCCGTCCTCTTTGAGAACAAGCGTGTCGCTGTCATCAAGAATTGCAACACCGTTTTTTGAACAAACACCATCGCCGAGAGTGATAACACCAGCGGTTATATCAAGAGTACGGCAAGTACCTTTAAGGTTACCTGCTTTATAGTTGGTTACAACTCTGCCATCGCGGAGTTTGATGCGAATCATTTTCTTTGTTTTAAGGTTATAAAGGAAATTTGCCTTGGTGGTTTTGATTTCAATAGTTCCGCTGGATTCATTAACCTTGAATTCGGGTTTCTGGAAATCTCTGAACCATACACTCTGAGTAGGCTCATCGCAGAATTTACCTCGGTTTTGTGTTTCAACACGTAACATACAAGGGGTAAGCACGGTAAGTCTTACACCATCACGAACTAATGTATGGCTTTTATGTGCTACGGGTGAGCAGTCAATTTTAAATCTGTCAAAGAACTGTTCCATAATATACTCCTTAGGTAGTTATTTTATTTAAGTTCATATTACTCTATTCTAATAATACAACTTATACAAATTAAAGTCAATAAATCAGTAGGTTTTTCCGTTGACAAAACAAAAGTGTAATGCTAAAATTATATTTTGTGAAAGGGTGGTATCTATGGTTTTTGAGAAGAAAATCGGTTTTGACAACGATATGTATATCGAAAAACAGTCTGAACAGATTATGAAGCGTATTGACGAATTCGGTGGTAAGCTTTATCTTGAATTCGGCGGTAAGCTTTTTGACGATTTTCATGCATCCCGCGTTCTTCCCGGCTTCAAGCCCGACAGTAAATTGCAGATGCTTTTAAATCTTAAAGACCATGCAGAAATCGTTATTGTTATTTCTGCGGGAGATATCGAAAGCAATAAAATCCGCGGTGACTACGGAATTACTTATGATAGTGACGTTTTGCGCCTTATGGATGCTTTTGCAAGTGCAGGTCTTTTTGTTGGAAGCGTTGTTATTAACCAGTTTAACGGACAACCTGCAGCAATAAAGTTTAAAGAAAAACTTGAAACTCTCGGTATCAAAGCCTTTATTCATTATACTATTGAGGGTTATCCCTATAACGTAAAGAAAATTGTCAGTGACGAAGGCTTTGGTAAAAACGATTATATTGAAACCACCCGTCCCCTTGTTGTTATAACAGCTCCCGGTCCCGGTAGCGGAAAAATGTCTGCTTGCCTTTCTCAGCTTTACCACGAAAATGCTCGTGGCAATAAAGCAGGTTATGCTAAATTTGAAACCTTCCCAATCTGGAATTTACCTCTCAAGCACCCGGTTAACCTTGCTTATGAAGCGGCAACGGCAGACCTTAACGATGTTAATATGATTGACCCTTATCACCTTGAAGCATACGGCAAAACTACCGTTAACTATAATCGTGATGTTGAGGTTTTCCCTGTTCTTAATGCAATATTTGAGAAAATCGAGGGTGTAAGTCCCTATAAATCACCTACCGATATGGGCGTTAATATGGTTGGATACTGCATTTCTGATGATTTAATTTGCAGAAAAGCATCCTATGAAGAAATTGTAAGAAGATATTTTGCCGCTCTTTGTGATAAGAAAACAGGTCACAAGAATGACGGTGCAATTGCAAAGCTCGAAAGCCTTATGAATCAGGCAGGAATTTCTGTTGAAACAGAACGACCCACAGTAAAAGCAGCTCTTCTTAAAAGCGAAACAACAGGAAACAGACCTGCGGTTGCAATTGAGCTTCCCGATGGAACAATTGTTACAGGCAAAACAAGTGACCTTTTAGGTTCTGCTTCTGCGGCTCTTCTCAATGCTTTAAAAGTTGTTGCGGAAATTGACGACAGTGCCCTTCTTATTGAAAGAAAAATTATTGAACCTATTCAAGATTTAAAAACAAGTATTCTTGGTAATCATAACCCGAGACTTCATACTGACGAAGTGCTTATTGCTCTTACGATGAGTGCTGTTGAAAGCGAAGATGCCAAAAAGGCATTTGACGCTCTCAAGGCTCTTAAGGGTAGCGAAGCTCACGCAACAGTTATTCTTTCGCAGGTTGACAGAGATACATTCAGAAAGCTTGGAATTAATCTTACCTGCGAACCTCATTATGAAAGTAAAAAACTATATCATAAATAAAATATATTCAATAACACCGCGAAACACTTTTTCGCGGTGTTATTGCTAAAAGCGTGGTTTTATAATGTTGAAAAAACTATTAGAGAACAAATACATTCTTCTTGACGGCGGTTTTGGAACGGAGCTTATTAAAAAAGGTCTTTTGCCCGAGGAAGACACAGTCAATGCGATTTTCGACCATCCCGAATGGGTAAAGGAAATTCATGAAGCCTACATAGATGCAGGAAGCAATATTATTATGGCAGATACCTTCGGTGCAAATGCTTTTAAATTAGAGAATTCAAAGCATAGCGTTCAGGAGTGTATAAATAAAGCTGTTGTTCTTGCAAAAGAGGTGGCACAGGGAACAGATACCCTTGTTGCTCTCGATGTGAGCACAACGGGAAAGCTTCTTGCACCAACGGGGGATTTGACCTTTGAAAGTGCTTATGAATGCTATAAAGAGGTTTGTATCTGTGGTGAAAAGGCAGGGGCAGATATAATTTGCCTTGAAACCTTTACTGATTTGAGAGAAGCAAGAATTGCCCTTTTAGCCGCAAAAGAAAATACAAATCTTCCGGTAACAGTAACCCTTTCATTTGATGAAAACGGACTTACAATGAACGGCAGTACACCTTCAGCGGTAGCAGTAACTCTTATTGCCGCAGGAGCAGATGCAGTAGGTCTTAATTGTTCTCTTGGTCCTGACAAATTGTCAGGAGTTGTCGAAGAGTTTTTAAAATATTCTTCAGTTCCCGTTATTGTAAAACCCAATGCAGGACTTCCTGATTTGAAAACAGGAAAATATTCAATGAATGCAGAAGATTTTGCCTGCCTTATGGCAAAGTTCTATGAAAAAGGTGCAGTAATTTTAGGCGGTTGTTGCGGAACAAGTCCCGAATATATTGCAACTCTTAAAAAACGCCTTGAAAAAACTGAAATAAAGGTAAAAAGAGAGTTTGTTAAAGGCGTAATCAGCGGTGCAACAACTGCAGTTGTCCTTAATGAACCAAGAGTTATCGGCGAAAGAATTAACCCGACAGGTAAAAAGAAATTTAAAGAAGCTCTTGAAAGAAATGACCTTGATTATATTCTCAATGAAGGTATTTCTCAGGTGGAAGCAGGGGCAGATATTCTTGATGTTAATGTTGGCCATAGCGAAATTGATGAATCGGAAATGATGCAGAAGGTTGTTACCTCTCTGCAGGGTTCAATCGGACTACCTTTACAGCTTGACTCCACATCTCCCCAGGTTCTTGAAAAGGCTTTGCGAGTTTATACGGGCAAATCAATTATAAACTCCGTTAACGGTGAAGAAAAATCCCTTTCTTCAGTTCTTCCCCTTGCTAAAAAATATGGTGCGGCAATTGTTGGACTTACGCTTGATGAAGAGGGGATTCCCGAAACTGCAGAAAAGAGAGTTGAAATCGCAGAAAAAATCATAAATCGTGCAATAGAAATCGGTATTCCGAAGGAAGATATCATTATAGACTGCCTTACAATGACAGTCAGTGCAAAGCAATCCGCGGCGCAAATCACTTTAGATGCTATGAAGAAGGTTAAAGAAAAATTCGGAGTTAAAACAACTTTAGGCGTTTCTAATGTTTCATTTGGGTTGCCTCAGAGAGAGGTTGTGAACACCGCTTTTGTCACTCTTGCTCTTGAAGACGGACTTGATTTGCCTATTATGAATCCAAACTCCGCTTCAATGATTGGTGCAGTAAGAGCATATAAGGTTTTAAAAACAATTGATAAAGATTCTGTTCAGTATATTTCTGCATTTGCAGGCGAAAAAGCACCTGTTCAGGAGAAAAAGGAACTGACAATTGGCGAATGTATCGAAAAGGGTCTTAAAAATCAGGGAGCGGAATTAACTGAAAAAGAGCTTAAAAAAACAGATGCACAAGAGCTTATTAACAATGTTCTTATACCTGCTCTTGATAATGTTGGTGCAGGATTTGAAAGCGGAAAGCTCTTTCTTCCACAGCTTATGAGAGCTGCTGATGCGGCAGGGGCTTGCTTTGAGGTTATTAAGCAAATAATGAAAAAGAACAACACCCAAACAGAAGGCAAGGGCAAAATTATTCTTGCGACCGTTAAAGGAGATGTTCACGATATCGGAAAAAACATTGTTAAAACCGTTCTTGAAAATTACGGCTATGATATAATTGATTTAGGAAGAGATGTTGACCCCGAGGAAGTTGTTAAGGCTCAGAAAGAGCATAATGTTAAGTTGGTGGGTCTTTCTGCTCTTATGACAACAACTCTTCCTGCTATGGAAAATACCGTTAAAGCATTGAAAGATGCAAAGGCAGATTGCAGAATTATGGTGGGTGGAGCAGTTTTAACACCCGAATATGCAGAAAAAATCGGTGCAGACTTTTATGCCAAGGATGCTAAAATGAGCGCAGATATTGCAAAAAGTGTATTATAAGGCTATACTTAAATAAATTATTTAAAGGTTGTGATGTATTGGAAAATAAAATCAAAAATCCATTGGAACAAAATCACATTAAAAACAAAGAAATGATATTCTACCTTGCCGCCATTTTCTTTTACACAATGATGACAGGTATGGTTGGCTCTTATCGTCAGGCATATCTCGTTAATGTGTTGAGAATGGGCGAGGATCAGGTTTCTTTCTACAACGGTTTCTTAAGTATTGCAGGATTTATTATGAGCTTTGTTTATGCGCTTATTATTGATAACCGCAAAATCGGTAAGCGTGGAAAATTCATTCCTATAGTGAATGCAGTTGCCATTCCTTTGGGTATTGTTACAATGCTTCTTTTCTATACTCCTGACGGACTTACTGGCACTCTTCTTATGATTTACCTTATAACAATCGGTATGCTTCATGGTGCTTGCTGTAGCTTTGGTAATGCAATAAACCTTGTTTCCTATGTTATGACCCCCAACAACAAAGAGCGTGACAAAATTATTTCTTTCCGTAGCATTTCAAGTGCGGTTGGTAACTCTGCACCATTGGTTGTTGTTCTTGTTATTGCTGCAATTATTGATGCCGCATCTCCCGACAACCCCAACAAAGAATATTTGCAATATATAATCGGTGCTTCAGTTATCAGCGTTGTGGGTACAATAATTACTCTTATGGGTATGCGCTTTATGAAAGAGCGCATGGCTTACAGTGCAGAGAAGAAAAATCCCCTTGACGGAATTGCTGATATTCTCAAAAACAAATATGCATGGGTTATCATCGCCAGTGAGTTTCTTAAAAACTTCCGTGGAATAGCAAACTATATGGGTGTCTTCCTTGCAGCAGCCCTTCTTGGTAGCACAAGCAAATTCTTGCTTTTCGGTCTTCCCACGGGTATCGGCACTGCAGTTGGTATGCTTATTATCAATGCACTTCTTAAAAAATTCAATGCAAAACAGCTTTATATCGCATCGGGTATTTATTCTATAATCGCTAATACAATTGCTTTTATAATCGGTTATACATATTTTAATTCGCCCTCAAATGTTTTGCAGATACTCTTTATTGCTTGTCTTTTCCTTATCGGTCTTCAGTTTGGTGCATCAAATCTTCTTCCCTCAATGTTCCAGGCAGATGTTCTTGAGGTTATCGAGCTTAAAACAAGCAAACGCCTTGATGCAACTCTTCCCTTTGTTATTGGTATCGGTACAATGATAAGCGGTACTATTGCAACATCTCTTTCACCAAAAATTCTTTATGGCGAAGGCTCAATTATTCAGTACATTCAGCCTACTGATCTTAACCCTGAACCCGAACAGACTCTTAACACAAAGATTATGATGCTCTTCTTCTATACCATCTTCCATGGTCTTATGATGTTCCTTGCAGGTGTTCCTTTCTTCTTCTATAAGCTTACAGGCAAAACAAAAGAAGATATTCACAATCAGGTTATTGCAAAGCGCGAGCAATTATAATCGGCTTGCCCCAAAACTTGCCACTTGCCACTTTCAACTTGCAACTAAAAAACCCCTTGCTCCAAAGAGCAAGGGGTTTTTTGAAACTTAATACATTCCGCCACTCTGAGCTGCTGCCATTGCTGCTGCATTAGCTGCATCTGCTGCGGGGTCGGGTTTATCTGTAACAAGGCTCTCAGTTGTAAGAACCATTGCTGCAACGCTTGAGGCATTCTGAAGAGCTGAACGGGTAACCTTTGTGGGGTCAAGAATACCAGCTTTTGCCATATCTGTGTATTCTTCCTTAGCAAAGTCAAAGCCGTAGCCAAATTTTTCAGAGCGAAGAATACCATCAATAATAACGGAGCCTTCAAGACCTGCGTTAGCTGCAATCTGACGAACGGGTTCTTCAATAGCTTTACGAACAATTTTTGCGCCTGTTTTTTCATCTGCATCCTCAAGAGAAGCGATGTAGGCATCAAGAGCAGGAATTGCATTGAGAAGAGCATCACCACCACCTGCAACATAGCCTTCTTCAACAGCTGCCTTTGTTGCTGCAAGAGCATCTTCAATACGAAGCTTCATTTCTTTCATTTCTGTTTCTGTTGCCGCACCAACGCGGATAACAGCAACACCGCCTGAAAGCTTAGCAAGTCTTTCCTGAAGCTTTTCTCTGTCGAAATCAGAGGTTGTTGTTTCAATCTGTGCTTTAATCTGCTGAACTCTTGCGGAGATTTCGTTATTATCGCCTGCGCCGTCAACAATGATTGTGTTTTCTTTAGAAATCTTAATCTGCCGAGCTCTGCCGAGCTGAGTAACAGCTGCATCCTTAAGATCAAGGCCAAGCTCTTCTGTGATAACCTCGCCACCTGTGAGGATTGCGATATCACGGAGCATTTCTTTTCTTCTGTCGCCAAAGCCGGGGGCTTTAACACCGACGCAGGTGAATGTGCCGCGGAGTTTGTTTACGAGAAGAGTTGCAAGAGCTTCACCTTCGATGTCTTCTGCTATAATAACAAGCTTTTTGCCTGCCTGAACAATCTGTTCAAGAAGGGGAAGAATCTCCTGAATGTTAGAAATCTTTTTATCTGTGATAAGAATAAAGGGGTCGTCAATAACTGCTTCCATTTTATCGGTATCAGTTACCATATAGGGAGAGATATAACCTCTGTCAAACTGCATACCTTCAACAACGTCACAGCTTGTTTCTGCAGTTTTGCTTTCTTCAACTGTAATAACACCGTCAGCAGTAACCTCTTCCATTGCTTCTGCAATAAGAGAACCGATGTTTTCATCTGCAGAAGAAACAGTTGCAATTCTTGCAATATCGTCTGTATTTTCAACGGGCTTTGAGTTTGCTTTGATTGTTTCAACAACATTGTCAACTGCAAGCTTGATACCTCTTTTAAGTACCATGGGGTTTGCACCTGCAACAACGTTTTTCATACCCTCGCGAACAAGTGCCTGAGCAAGAAGAGTTGCGGTTGTTGTACCGTCACCGGCAACATCGTTTGTTTTTGTGGAAACTTCTTTAACAAGCTGAGCGCCCATATTTTCAAAGGGGTCATCAAGTTCAATTTCCTTTGCAATTGTAACGCCGTCGTTTGTAATAAGGGGAGCGCCGTATTTTTTATCAAGAACAACGTTTCTGCCCTTGGGGCCAAGTGTGATTTTAACAGTATCGCAAAGCTTATCGATACCTGCCTGAAGAGCTCTGCGAGCTTCTTCGCCGTAAATGATTTGTTTAGCCATAGTATTGCCTCCTAAAAAATCGTGAATTATTCAACAATAGCAAGAATTTCGTTCTGACGAACAATGATAAGGTTTTCGCCATCGATTTTAACTTCTGTGCCTGAATATTTGCTGAGAATTACTTTGTCGCCGACTTTAACTTCCATTTTGATTTCTTTGCCGTCAACAATTCCACCGGGACCAACTGCAAGAATTTCTGCAGTTTGGGGTTTCTCCTGAGATGCAGCAGCGAGAATAATACCGCCTTTTGTGGTTTCTTCTGCTTCGCAGAATTTGAGAACAACTCTGTCGCCTAAGGGTTTGAGTGTCATAGTATAGCCTCCTGTATATAAAGTTAATTATTTGCGTTTTAGCACTCTGTCTCGTTGAGTGCTAAGTATATAATAACTCTTAATTATGAACAAATCAAGACTTTTTTGTAAATTCCTACATATTTTTCCACAGTTTTTCTTAGATATCATAAATAAATATGTATCCGAAAAAGGATTAATGTATTAACAGTTGAAAAAAAACATACCATTTGATAAAATATCTTTATAATTTTTATTCAAAGGTGAAACAATGTTTAATTTTTTTGTTGATAAAGAGAAAAAAGTGGGCGATTGCTACTACATAACCGATTCCGATTATAACCATATTACAAATGTATTGCGTATGCAAAAGGGTGATAGCTTTCTTGTCAGTGAAGATGGTGTCAGCAATCTCTGCTTTATTGAATCAATAAACAGCGATAGTGTTATTGCAAAGATAATAAAGGAAAATTATCAAGATACCAATTTGCCCATAAAAATTGTTCTTTTTCAGGGGCTTCCCAAAAGCGATAAAATGGAGCTTATAATTCAGAAATGCGTTGAATTGGGCGTAGATTGCATTGTGCCCGTCGAAATGAGCAGATGTGTTGTTAAAATCGAAGAAAAGAAAAAGAAAAATAAAGTTTCTCGTTGGCAGGCTATTGCCGAAAGTGCCGCAAAGCAAAGTAAAAGAAGCATTATTCCCGAAATTCAGGAAATTGTTTCTTATAAACAAGCTTTAAAAATTGCAAAAGAGCTTGATGTTGTTCTTGTTCCCTATGAAAATAAGGACGGAATGAAAGCTACAAAGGACGCTCTTTCAGGAATAAAAAGCGGTATGAGTGTTGGTATATTTATAGGTCCCGAGGGTGGCTTTGACGAAAAAGAAATTGAAGCTGCCGTTGAAATAGGCGGCAAAACAATTTCTCTC
>JAZNTA010000048.1:0-56795 GCA_045591525.1 Acutalibacteraceae bacterium
GGTGTTTGCTTTGAAACCGCCGAATTTTGCTTTGAATGAGAAATGGTCGTAAACCTTTGTCATACCCATAGGCATTGAATGCTCTTTTGCAACAGGCTTATCGGCATAAACATCCATATAGAACTCACCCTCCTGACGAACCCCCAAAGTGTTGAGTCCGTGAAGAGCAACTGAATAATAAATTTCACCTTCGTTGCAGGTTCTGTATGAGATAAGTCGGTCAATAAATGTGATTCGTTCCTTTTCGTTAAGGGTAAGAGCATACTCGATTTTTTTGATTAAAAATGCACGGTCTGTTACATTGTTATCAATGGTTTCAAGAACTGCACCTCTTTCCCAACTATCTGCACAATAATGCTCAACATCAAGCTGTAAACCGATAAGTTGGAAAAGCTTTTCTGCCAGAGTATCAATTTCATTTCTTATAAGAGAATATTGAAAATTGAAGGGTGTGTTCAGGATTTTTAAGGCACTTGAATAGTTGAGGTTTTTTAATTCTTCTGTTGCCTCTTTGATGAGCTTTAATTCAAAAACTCTTCTCATTTTAACAATTTTATCGCAACAAGCGCGGAAATAAAGCTGAAGGAAACGCCAGTTTTCAGATAACTCGGGGTAATCCTTTAATAAATCACAGAACATTCTGTAACACAAATCTATACAGGGGTTTTCTTCTGGAGCACCCTGCCAGTTTTTCTCTAAAAGGAAAATGCAGTCTGTGATTTTTTCTTCGTCTGAACCATACATGAAATAACGAACATAGTCCAGAATAACCTCTCTCAAATCCGCATTACAATCCCATTCAAAAGCAGACCAGACAGCTTTGTTAAGGTCATCGTGAACTCCTTCGGAATAACTTACTGAACCGATTGTATAAGGTGCAAAAATGCGGTATAAAGTACGCAACTCTGTTGGTCTTGGATTAACGCTTTCTCTTGAAAGAGTGGCGGCGAGAGTATAATGCCAGTCATCCTCAAGAAAATTAACGGGATATTCACAACGGAGATTGTGGGTGATATCCGGATAAAAACGCATAGGGTATTTTTCGGGAATGCGCTTTCTTAACTCGTGGATTGGAAAAGCGTGATTAGGTCCCATAATAACTGCATCAATTTCATCAGGTTCATTTTCAAGCGTTTCGCAAAAAACCTTACCCCAATCTCTGATTGAATGGGGTGCCTGAGCAGAAGGGTGCATCTGAGCCTTGGGATGATATTTCGTTAAAACCCTTTGTATCTTTCGGCATCTGTCAACAAATACATCTGCAGGTAACTCACCCGGGTCCCCACCGGGAGGGAAAACGATGTTAAGGCGGGGCATACTTGAATAGAGTTTTTCTCTTGTTTCAAGAGCTTCTTCCTCGGTTTCGTAATCGTTGTTTGCTTGCCACAGAGAAACATCTAAATCAACAATATCTGCAAGTCTTGATGCTTCAACTAAAAATTCTTCCTGGTCATATTTCATAAGAGCATTTCGGAAATTTGCTTTAGGTTTTGTACCGTTGTGTTCAATGGTATTAGAACCGAAAGCCATCAAATCGAGATAATATTGAAAATACTGCTCATAGGTCCATGCGTCATAGGTGTTTGGTGTGGTTCTGTAACCTGCCTGATGACCACGGATTTGCTTTTGGGGTTCATAATCGCCTGATATATTTTTAATAAGAGTAATAATACCGCTTTCAAATGTGCATTTTCTCAAAAACAAGGAATAGCCGAATATCAAACCACGAATAGTTTTTGCAGTAATAATTATTTCGCCTTCAGTTTGAAAAATACTGAAAAAATCCTTGTTTTCAATATTTTCGTCAGTTCTGAGAATCATTTTAGGAAAAGCAGGGGCTTTTTCAAAAACGGGGAGCGATTTTCCTGTTCTTTTCTTTATTTCTTTGGCAAAGTATGTAGCAGCTTTAATTGCATCTTTGCCGGTTGCTTCAATATTTAAGTTTGTGAAATTATATTTCATAAATCACACCTACCATCATATTCATAGTGTACTGATATATTATCATACCTTTTATCAGGCTTCAATAAAAAACTCCTTTTTTTAATTTTAGGTATTGAATTTTTATATGTGTATGATAAAATAAACGGGTCAATAGATTTAAGGAGATTTGGTTATGAATGCGTTTACGGTTAAATGGTACATAAAGTTTATAACATCACTTTTGGGTTACACACCTGAGCTTAAAAAGGCTCTTAAAATGAAAAAAACACAGACATGGAAAGAATATAAGCCCTTTGTTGATAAAAATGTAAGAGAATGGCTTATGCCTTTGATAGATATGGCAGATGTGAATTTTGTTGTTAAAGGTAAAGAGCTTGTTCCTGAAAATGAGCCTATTATTTATACACCAAATCATGCAAGTATGTTTGATATTCCTGCCGTATTTCTCAATGCTCCAACAATGCCTATGTTTATTGCAAAAAAAGAATTGAGTGTGTTTCCGTTTCTGAAGCAATGGATGTGGGTTCTGGATTGCGTTTTTGTTGACAGAAAAAAGAAAAACGGTTCCCGTTCTTCTCTTCATGAAGCAATTGAAATGGTTAAATCCGGTCGCAGCCTTGTAATTTTTCCTGAGGGCACTCGCAGTAAAGATGGAAAAATGGCGGAGTTCAAAGGTGGCGCAATGAAAATTGCTATGGAAAGCGGTGCAAAGATTGTTCCTGTGCTTATTGAAGGCTCAAGAGCAAGGCTTGAGGAAACAGGTAATATTACGAGCGGAACAGTTTATGTAACTTTTTTGCCACCCATTGAAACAAAGGGTCTTGAAAAAGAAGATTTCTTTAAAATGCCCGAGCAAATCAGAGCAATGCTTCTGAATGAAAGGGCTAAGCAGAATGCAGAAAAACAGGCAGAAGCAACAAGTGAAATAGTTGAATAAAACGCATAAGAATAATTAGCAGGCAGGTTCGTATCTGCCTGCCCTTTTTTGCAAATTTGACAAACTGTAAACATTATGGTATAATTTTCCTCGTTTTCGATTACAATAATTACAAATTGTAACTTTCAGGAGAGAAATTATGACAAAACGTTTACTTTCTTTGGCGTTTGCACTGCTTTTTGCGGTTGGGATTATTCCTTTTGGAAGTATTAATTCCGTTGCAGCTAAAGATGATAATTACAGCGTCTCTAAAGCTCTTAAATACGCCCAAAAAAACTGGAACAATGGGATTGGCTTGTGTGCAGATTTTGTTTCAAAGTGCTTGCAGGCAGGTAATATAGATGTTTACAGTGCATCTTGTATTGATTTATATAATCAGCTTAAAGGTGAATATGGAACTGAGTATAAACTGAAACTTACCGGTGGTACAAGCGGGAAAATCAGTATGTCAGCCAATAAAGGTAAACTTGAAAAGGGCGACCCTATTTTCTATAAATGCAACTACTGCGGTGATTTTGAGCATGTTGTTATATGCAATGGTTCAAATAGCGATGGTTATTCTCAGGATTATGCTCATAACAATGCCCACAACGGAAAAAAGACAACATATACTTACAGGCATTGCGGTGGCGAAAGCTGGACACTTTATTCCGTAAGAATGCACGAAGGTCCCAGACTTTATGGTAAGAAAACAAATGTTGGCGTTCCGAAGATAACATCAGTTGAAAATGGTGCTGATGGTGTTGTTGTTAAATGGTCAACCGTTAAAGGCGCAGATAAGTATTATTTATACAGAAAAACCGAGAAGTCATCTTGGAAAAAGATAAAGACCACCAAAAAAGCCAAAACATATACTGATGAAAAAGCAAAAAACGGAACTAAATATACTTATATGGTAAAAGCTGTTGATGGCAAAAAAGTAAGTCAGTATTATGCTGGTGAAAAAATCACTTGTTTGGGAGCTCCGAAGCTTTCTTCTGTTAAAAATAATACATCAAGTGTAAGCATTAGCTGGAACAAGGTTTCTTCTGCAGACGGTTATTATGTTTACAGAAAAGGTGAAACAGGCTCGTGGAAGCAGATAGCTAAGGTTAAAGGCGGAAGCAAGGTAAGTTATACTGATAAAAAGGTTTCTTGTTCTGAGACTTATAAATACACTGTAAGAGCTTACGACGGCAAAGTTAAAGGTTGCTATAACGATGGTGGTATTAAGGCTATTTTTCTTAAAAATCCTTCAGGATTGAAGGTTGAAAATGGTGATTTAGGCTTAATTATTAATTTTAATAAAATCAAGGCCGCAAAGGCATACGAAATTTATCGTAAGTCTGCAGATGGCAAATGGGAAAAGCTTTCAAGTCTTGTAGGCTCAGACGCAACCTCTTTTATTGATTTGGATGTTGTTAATGGTGAAGAATATTCTTATAGTGTTAAGGCTGTTAACGGCAAATACTCAAGTTGTTTTAACGGTAATGGTGTTAAATGTGAATATGTTGAGCCGATATTTGATGAAACAACCGATTCAGCAGATGATTTAGCAGATGTTGAAGCTCCTGAAACAACAGAATCAATAGAAATTCCCGAAACAATCGAAACAACTAAAAACGAAGAAGTAGTTGCCTGAGCGACTACTTCTTTTTTGCTTTATTTAAATTCCCATTTAAACAATAAAATACCGCCTATTGAAATTATAACACCTATAAGCTTCTGCCATTGGAAGTCAACTTTTTCAACACCGAAAAGACCGAAAAGTTCAATTAAATATGCCACAACAAGCTGGGCGGTAACTATTATCATAACCGCCTGAGCAGGACCAAGTCCTGACATGCTCCGTATAACCGTATAGGTTATCAAAGCACCGATGACGCCACCCAACAGCATATACTTATTTTCAATTTTGAAGAGAGCGGAAGCCGAGCTTTCGCGACCTGTGAAAAACCAAGCGGTTATGCAAAACAGAAAGGCGGTTAATTGGACGAATGAGGCGGACATCCATATAGACGTCTGTTTAGTCACACCTTCGTTAAAAACCCCTTGTATGCTCATCAGAGCGCCCGAAACGATAGCGGTAATAATAGCAATCATAAAATCACCTGAAAACTTTATTATATATTGCTATTTTTACCCATAAAATAAAAAATAACACAGTTATTCGGAAAAAACGAATAACTGTGTTTTACTTTTTGATATTTATCTTTCTTCTCGGAAATAGTTAAGGCCGAGATTTTGCGGTGGCTGATTTTCTTTTTTATTCATCATGCTGGTAACAATTAAAACGATAATTGTAATTACATAGGGTAACATTTTCAAGACTTCTCGTTCTGAGAATGAAATGTTTCCGAAAACAAAGGCTGCAATATATAATGCACCGAAAAGATATGAACCGATTATTGAGATATTTGGTTTCCACAATGTGAAGATAACAAGAGCTATAGCGAGCCAACCGAACGCCTCAATAGTTGATGCGTTTTCCCAACTGCCCTTAACATAGTCCATAATGTAGAAAACTCCGCCAAAGCCTGCAATACCGCTGCCTACTAAAATGGCAACATATTTGTATAATGTTATATTTACACCCATGGCATCTGCAGTTGCAGTGTTTTCACCGATTGCACGAAGATTAAGACCAACCTTGGTTCGGTTAAAGATAAATGTGGCAATCAATGCAATAAATATTGCAAAATATACGTAAAATCCGTGACCAAACAATACTTTCACTACACCATCAGAGTTTTCGGTGAAAGGCAAGCTTTGAGCAATAATTTTACCTGCAGTGGAAAAATTACTTTTATCAACATATGAGTGCATTAAAAACTGTGTCAGACCGTTACCGAAAATTGTAATTGCAAGACCTGTAATATTCTGATTACAACGGAATGTAATTGTAATAACGGCATAGATCGCACCTGTGAGAGATGCAAAGAGAAATGCACCAAAAAGTGATGAGAGTATCAGCAAAATCCAAGATGCACCTTCGGGATTTTCAAGGCTGTTCATATAAAGACTGACAAAAAGACATCCGCCGACAGTACCCGTACACATAATTCCCGGAATACCAAGATTTAAGTGACCGGCTTTTTCTGTAATTGTTTCACCGATACAGCCGAAAAGAAGAACTGTGCCGATTGCAATGGCACTCATTAAGAAAGTAACAATCATTTCTTAATTACCTCCTTTTCTTTTTTTCTGAAAACAAGCTTATAGTTAATAAAGAATGAGCAGACAATAACCGCAAAATAAACAATACCTACAACTATATTTGATATTGAATCATTTGTAAACATAAAGGTTTTTCTGACCTCAACCATACCTTTGGAAATAAAGGTGATGAAAAAGCTTGTAAGCATAATCAGTAATGGGTTAAATGTAGCAAGCCAGGTTGCCATAATACCTGTAAAGCCCATATTATTTGCTGAAGCTGTACTGATAGTATGGTTAATTGAACCTGCAAGAATAAAGCCTACAAGACCTGCAATAGCACCAGAAAGAATCATTGTTCTGATAATAACCTTATCAACCTTAATGCCCACATATTTTGCAGTATTGATACTTTCACCAACAACGGAAATTTCATAACCGTGTTTAGCTGAACGAAGATATATATGCATTAAAACTGTAATTAACACAAACAAAATGATGGGTAACAAATATTTGTTACCTATTTCAGGGATATTGCCGTAAGCGATTGGCGCCAAAACACCTGAGCCTGATTTTACCCAGATTGTGATACACAAGGAAACAAGACCTGTAGCAATATAGTTCATCATAAGAGTAAACAAAGATTCATTTGTGTTGAATTTTGCTTTGAAAATAGCAGGAATAACTGCCCATACAGCACCTGCAATCACACTTGTGAAAAGCATAAGAAGTATAATAACAGAATCGCTTACCTTACCACCAAGGTAGAACATACAGGCAATTGCTGAAAGACAGCTTATAAGAATCTGTCCGTTACCGCCAAGGTTCCAGAATTTCATTTTAAATGCAGGAAGCAAAGCCATAGAAGTACCGAGTAGGAGAGAGGTGTCCTGAAGTAAAAGCCAGAATTTGCGTTCGCTTCCGAATGCTCCTGTGAATAAAGATTGGAAGAAATCGACCATGCCTTTTTCAGAAAACAAAACAGAAATCAATCCGCTCAAAAGTAAGCCTCCAACAATAGCGATGGAATAAATCATAATGATTTTTGGTAATTTAATATTATCCCGTTTAACAATTCTGACAAAGGGTTCTTTTAAATTGTTTTTATTCTTTTTCATTCCGTCACCTCATTTTTATCGGATTTTACCATAAGAAGACCAATTTCGTCCTTAGTGGTTGTTCTGGCATCAACTATGCCTGAAATTTTACCACCACTTAAAACAAGTATTCTGTCACTGAGTGCCATCAGCACATCCAAATCTTCTCCCACAAAAATAACCGCAACACCTTTTTGTTTTTGCTCATTCAGGAGATTGTAAATGGTATAGGATGAGTTAATATCAAGTCCGCGAACAGGATAAGCAGTCATTAAAATTGCAGGTGAGGCAGCAATTTCTCGACCAACAAGAATTTTTTGAACATTACCACCCGAGAGCTTTCTGACCGGTGTGTGTGAGTCGGGGGTGTTAACCTCTAATTCACTGATAATTCTGTCGGCAAGGTCTGAGGGACTCTTTCTATCAAGGAATAAGGATTTGCCTTTCCGATAACTGCGTAGCATCATATTATCCACAATATCCATACTGCCTACAAGACCCATCCCCAGTCTGTCTTCGGGAACGAAGGAAAGTCTGATACCGAGCTCACGGATTTCTCTCGGCGATTTATCCTTTAAGTCAATGACCTCATCTTCCTTGAACAGTATTTTTTCATCGTTAACAAGACTTTTGATTTCTTTTTTAGATAATTTTTTAAAGTCAATATCGTTTCCGTTGCTGTCCTTGAAAGCGTTTTCGTGGGCAAGCTCTATAACGCGTTGGTAGGTTTTGTGATAGAAGGAAACGGGCTTGTCTTTTTTAGGATGATAATAAGTCAATGTGCCCGAATCATAGTTATTGAGTCCTGCAATAGCTTCAAGCAATTCCTTTTGACCACTACCGGCAATACCCGCAATACCGAGAATTTCACCGCCGAATGCTTCAAAAGTAACATTGTCAATTGCTTTGTAGCCGTCAGGCTTTTTTACGGTAAGGCCTGAAACTGAAAGTCTTAATTTACTGTCAACAGGCTCTGTACGATTGATGTTAAGATCGATTTTTTCGCCAACCATCATTTCTGTAAGCTCTTTTTCAGAGGTTTCCGCGGTGTTTACGGTAGCGATGTGTTCGCCTTTACGCAAGACGGTAACTCTGTCGGAAATTTCCATAACCTCATTTAATTTGTGTGTAATGATGATGATTGACTTTCCGTCATCCTTCATTGCCTTTAATACATTGAATAAGCTTCTGATTTCTTGTGGAGTTAAAACTGCTGTGGGTTCATCCAATATGAGAATATCGGCACCTCTGTATAAAACCTTTAAGATTTCAACAGTCTGCTTTTCAGAAACTGACATCTCATAGATTTTTTTATCAAGATTTATATTAAATCCGTATTTTTCAGCCATTTCTTTAATACGGTTATTTACTGATTTAAGATTATATTTTTCGTTTTCAATACCTAATGCAACATTTTGTGCCGCAGTAAAAATATCAATCAACTTAAAATGTTGATGAATCATACCGATTTTATGCTCGAAGGCATCACGAGGGGAGCGAATAATAACCTCTTCGCCATTAATAAGAATTTTGCCGGAATCAGGATAGTAAATACCGGCTATCATATTCATAAGGGTTGTTTTACCACAACCGTTTTCACCGAGAATAGAGAGTATTTCTCCTTTATATACGTCTAAGCTAACATTATTGTTTGCAAGGACCTTGGAACCGAATCTTTTAGTAATATTTTTTAATTGTAAAATTACAGTCTTCTCCATAAGAAACTCCTTAGCATTTAAGAAAGGCGAAGTTGTTGAGCTTCGCCTTTCCCTTTAATTAAATGAGAATAACTTTTGAATCAAATTATTCAGTAACAGCTGTAATACCGTCAATGATTACGTTGAAGTAAGGAGCTGAACGCTTTGCACTTTCGTTAATGAAAGTAATGTCGTTTGCTGTTTCAACAACCTCTGTTTCGGGCTTGTAGTCACCTGCGTCGTCAACGTCAGCAATAAATGATGTTAATTCTTTGCCTTCAACTGTGAATGTAGAACAGTCAAATACCTTGATTGTACCATCCTGAAGACCCTTCTTTACTTCATCGAGCTTATCCTGAGTGCCCTTTGCAGCAGCACTACCGAGAGCAGTGATTTCAACAGAGCCTGTAGCGAGTGTACCTGTCCAGTCGGTATCAATAGCCTTGTCGTTCTGAACGCAATCAATGATGTACTCGAAGTAGGGAGCCCAGTTGATTCTTGAAGCGATGATAAATGTATTGGGGCATTTTTCTTCAGTTGAACCATTGTAAGAAACGTTGGGAATGTTTTTCTCTTCGCAAGCAGTGGGAGCACCCCAAGAGTCAGCGTGCTGAGAAATCAATTTGCAGCCTGCATCAATAAGAGCAAGAGCTGTTGTCTTTTCAGCTGTTTCATCATACCAGGAGTTTGTATAACGAACTTCCATAGTAGCATTTTCTACGATTGACTTAGCACCAAGATAGAATGATGTGTAGCCGGAAATAACTTCTGCGTAGGGGAAAGCACCAACATAACCGATTTTTGCGTTTTCGTCAGAAACCTTACCTTCATCATCACCATAGAGTTCAACAAGCTTCATACCTGCTGCAACACCTGCAAGGTATCTGCCTTCATAGATGGAAGCAAAAGCATTGTGGAAGTTGGGAAGGTTCTCTGTGTGAGCCTTTGTACCTGTTGCGTGACAGAACTCAACCTCGGGGAATTCTTTGGCAGCCTTAATCATGTGGCTTTCGTGACCGAAGGAGTCAGCGAAAATGAGGTCATAAGATTCTGCCAAGTCAGCTGCCTGGTCATAGCAAGCTGTGTCTTCGGGGATGTCAGTAACGATTGTGTAATCGTCAGCTGTAAGGCCCTTGTTTTCACAAGCAAGTTTGAAAGCATCGATGAAGTTCTTATCATAAGTTGAAGAATCACCGTGCAAACAAATAAGAGCAACCTTAATGTTTTCTGCTTTGGGCTCGTCGTTGGTTGGATTCTCGCCGCAAGCTGCGAAGCAGCCAACTACCATTACAAGAGCAAGGCAGAGAGCGAGAACTTTGCTGAATTTTTTCATTGTCATTACCTCCATATAGGAATTTTTATTGTCAGCAGTCGATATCGGGTCTGAATGTGATTTTTCCGTCACACATACTGTCAACGATTGCTAATGACCTAACTTTATACCCTTTTTCGCGGAGTTCTTTACCGCCGGGCTGGAACCCTTTTTCAATTGCAATGCCTATTCCGACAACCTCTGCACCTGCTTGTCCGATAATATCGATAAGAGCGTTACAGGCGTTGCCACCTGCCATAAAGTCGTCAATAATAAGCACCTTGTCGTCCTCATTAAGATATTTTTTTGAGATTTTCATCTGGTATTCTTTAGCGTGGGTGAAAGAATAGCATTTTGCGGAATATACATCGTTGCCTACATTCTTATGGTCACCTTTTTTGGCAAAGAGGGCAGGAATACCGAATTGGAGAGCAGTTGCAACTGCCATAGAAATGCCGGAAGATTCAATAGTGATAACCTTTGTTGCACCGCAGTCTTTAAAAAGTCGATAAAATTCCTTGCCCATTTCCATGATGAGAGCAGGGTCGATCTGATGGTTGAGAAACATATCAACCTTTAAAATATCTGTGCCTATTGCGGTACCGTCTTTTGCAATTTTCTCTTCCAAAAGCTTCATCCGAAAATCTCCCGTTTGTTCAAAAAATATTCATAAACTCATTATACATATATAGACCGCCCTTTTCAATAGGAAAATTTGTATAAATTTATCTGACAATTTTTGACAAATAATAGAGTGTCGTCGAGGCTGTCGTATGCTATTTCTTTTTGAGCGAGAGCAGCGTTACCGATAACAGTCATACAGCTAAAAGCCATAATGAGAGCAAGAACCAAGCTCAACAATTTAGTTGATTGTTTCATAAAGTTTTACCTCCATATTTTTAGTACGCCAATACAAAAATACGCGTGCGTTAACAAAAATTAATAAACCACAAACACGCACCGATTGTGGTAAGCATTTCTGTCGCACAGTCCCCCTTTCATAGATTTCCGAAAGTGAAAAGCCCGAAAGGCTCAACACGAAGGATATTGATTAACCGTGGGCCGAATTAAAAGTGCACAGCGCCGAATTGCTCAGAGCGCATAGCGGTGAGCGTTTGATGTCCTTTCAGACCGCCGCGCACTCTACCACTGCTGCACCCTGCAGCACCGCTTTGTGCACTTAGCGCCCACACACTTTTAAGGCAGGAGAGGTTCTGACCTTTTCCAACCTCACAAAACAAACCCTCGGAAGTTTCAAACATCATTGGGTACGGTCTTGATTCACACACCGTAAGGTACAGGCTCGTCTGTACCATCGGACAAACCCGACCACCCGGGATAAATTGTTTTTTTCGTCGCTTGCGACGAAAAAAACCGCCGATGATTTTCAAAACCGAACATTTGTTTTGTGAGGCCGAAAATGTGCCTCTTTTGCCACAGCGGAAAACCGCCGTTTTTGGCTCGAGGGCATAATACCCCCACTGCCCCAACCTTATGGTCGATACAATAATACAACATAAAAAACGGCTTGTCAATAGTTTTTGCAATTTTTTTACTGTATTATAAATATTATAATATTACGCGCGCAAAGAAATCGTAAGCAAAAAACGCAAAACGTACAGCAACGCTCCCCAAACCGTAGGGCACGGTCTTGATTTACACACCGTAAGGTACAGGCTTGCCTGTACCGCAGAACCATCTTCAATAGTAAGTAAAAAAGTTGCACAAAAGAAATATGAAATCAAAAATTAAAATTGCATTTTCTTGCCAATATAGTGTAAAGTTAAAAAGTTTTACACCCCCATATATATGCTTATCAAAATATGCCGACCGATGCGGTTGACCCTTGTAAATAAACGGTTTATAAAAAAATATGATAATTTAAAAACAGTCTAATGTGTAAAGTATAATACTTTACACATTGTTTTGTGCAAAATGAACAACAAATCGACATAATTTGTGGTACAGGCAAGCCTGTACCTTACGATGTGTAAATCAAGACCGTACCCTACATTGAAGCGTACTAAAAATATGGAGGTAAAACTTTATGAAACAATCAACTAAATTGTTGAGCTTGGTTCTTGCTCTCATTATGGCTTTTAGCTGTATGACTGTTATCGGTAACGCTGCTCTCGTTAAATCAGAAGTTGCATACGACAGCATCGACGACGCAGCGCTCGCTCCCGAACAGGTTGCAGACATGGCTCTTGACTTGGTAGATAACGATCTCCTTGCAGGTATGGATACGATTGAACTTTCCATACTCGGTGAGCTCAGACTGAACTCTATCGATAATATCGTAAATGATATTATCAATTTGCGTACCACTTTCTACTGGACAATCGGTAGCGGTCTTCTTGGTAGTCTTAAAGACTTGGATTTTACTCCTCTTAACCAGGATAAGGCTACAAACTTGCATGTGCAACTTGGTAGCTTAGTAATCTCTAATACTCGCTATCCGATTAAAAGAGGAATGGGTGATCTTTATGTAATTGGTCAGCTTCTTAAATTCCTCAATAACAACGCAGGCACACTTTCAAGTGTTGCTAATGGTATTGGTACAGATGATGGTATCAGCCTTGGTCTTATTGGTTCCTTCCTTGACCTCGGCGAAATCGGTGATATGCTTAGTGACATTCCTAAAATGTTAACAGAGCTTGTTTACGATTTGCTCGTTCATGGTTCATACCTTGAAGGTTCAACATACGGTGATGAAAGCTATCCTTCAGTTGAAGACCTTAACGGCGCAGCTCTTCCTGCACCTATGGATAATCTTGACGATATGCTGAATAATGTTCTTCTTAACCTTCTTGTTAATCCTCAGGAGTATACACGGGAACCGGTTTTTGATGACGAAGGTAACAAAACAGGTGAGGACGTTAAAGTTTGGGATAAGGGCTCAATTATTTCTCCCTCACTTAAAGCTGCAGCCGGAACAACTTCTGAAAGCAGAAATGCAATGATTGCAAAAATCAGTCCTCTCTCAAATTCTTTCTTTACTATTCTTGATAATATTGCACAGTATGCAATTGATGACGTTGCTATCAACGCTCTCAACAACAACCTTAAGAAAGCTCTTATGGAAGCTGTTGAAATTGATTTGAACGAAATCAATGAAAGTGATCTTCCCGGTTTCGGCGTTGATGCTGATGGTAATGTAACAGCTGAAGCAGGTTCTGTTGCAGCAGATTTCCAGATTACTGCAAAAGACGGTGAAGAGACTTACGTTACATACATTGCATACGACCGTATGGCAAAGGATGGTAACGATTACTACTACACAACAATGGGATCAGAGCCTGATGTTGATGAAAACGGCGACGTTAAGACTGATGAAGAAACAGGCGAAGAGCTTACAAAGAAAGTTCGTAAGTTCTATAAAGCTAATATGACTTCAGGTAACGAATTTGCTTCTCTCATTAACTGGGATTGGAAATTCACTGATAGTAAAACAGCTGCTGACACATCAAAAGGCGAAGTTCAGCTTCTTTACAACAACATCAAGAAAGAATATGACGGTGATAACACAGCATCTATCGTTGAAGGCATCAACGACCTTCTTGGTCTCGTTTATGATGTTGCTCTTACAGATGATATTAAAGCAGAATTCACAGCATTCGTTGGTAACGGAACAGGCTTTGTTAAAGGTTCTAACGCTAACCTTATGACAAACATTAACAACATTGCTAAATTTATTCTTGTTAACTACGGCAAATTAGTTTTTGGCTCAACATCTCCTTATGCAAAGCTTACAAAAGATGAAGTTATCGATCTTGATACAATTGACCTTATTGCAATGATTGGTCCCGGATTCTTTGAAGATGTTATGCCTCAGCTTATTATCCCGAAATATCAGGCAGATGCTGCGGACGGTTCTTACAAAAAAGGCGAGTATGCATTCCACGATGATGTTCAGATTTATGAATTTGGTGCACTTGTTATCCGTGAATTTATGACAGATATCGCACCTAATACAGCAGACATGAACTACGATGGATACATCTTCGAGGAAGGTGTAGACTCTCCTAACGACAGACAGTTTAAGGAATTGGGTGCAGATCAGTGGACTAACCTCATTATCAACATGGGTGTTGACATTGGTTACACATACCTTTACAACATCACAAACTTTGGTGATACCCTCACTTATAATGCAGGCGGTACTTATGATTCGGGTAAAAAGGGTGTTAATGTTACATTCCGTACAGAAGAATATCCTGAATTGAATGACGATAACGTATATGACGATAGCCGTTGGTCTTCAATGCTTGATGCTGCTATCATGTGGGCTGCTCGTTATGTTGGCGGTATGGAAACTTCATCAGTTCTTGCAGGCTTTGAGCCTTCAGAGCTTGCGAAAATAACCGGTGATGGCGCTGCAAGTCCTCTTAACAAGCTCAGCTACATTCTTAATGAAATTCTTCCTCTTGGCTTCATTAACGGTTTCGAATCAACAACCTATGCATTTGACCTTTATGTATTCTTTGAAAACGGCTTGAAGCTCTTCCTTTCTGATTTTGACCTTGCTCGCGTTCTCAGCCTTCTCGGCAGAAATATGAGCCAGCAGCATTACAATATGTTGGCTGATACCAACCTTGTTAATGCAGTTCTTAATCTTGTTAATGATATACTTAAATTAGTATTCGGTGAAGATAAACCCATACTTAATGGTGTTAACGCAACAACTGCAGGCGGAACACAGAGTGTTAAGGATGTTATTTCAAAGGCAAATCTTAAGACAACAGTTTATAACCTTCTTACAGGTCTTTATAGCAGAAAAGATGCTATCCTTCTTAATGCCCTTCCCGTTGTGGCGAAGCTCATTAAAGGTTGGGGTACAGAACAGGCTTATAACACTCCTGAAATTACACTTGGTAACACAATTAACCTTAAAGATGGTGCAACAAGAAATGGCGATAATAATGTAGTTGCAGATACAATTTCAGTTCGTAATGCATCTGATGGTGTTTGGAGACACTATGTTGATAAAGATGGTGAACATCAGGATAACCAGTATCAGATTAAGCTCACAGGTGTAAATGTTTACGACGAGATGAGCATTACTTCAGGTTCAAAATATGTTACTACAACCCTTGGCGAGCAGAAGCTTGTTGACTACGGTACTTCAACAACATTCCAGTATACTGTACAGAATGTTCCTGTTACAGGTGCACTTGTAAGATTTGAAGTTGCCTATCAGGTTTACGATGAAAGCGGTACAGTTATGTCAAACGGTGATTCGTTTAAAGTTAGTAAATATGTATACTTGAACCATAACGAATCAGACAATAACTTCAGAGATTCAAATGACAACGGTAATATTCATGCAGCCGTTTATTCACCTCAGTATCTTCCTCTTGGTTCAGCTGCTGATATGATTCCTACTCTTACAACAGGTTCTTTCAGAATTGAAAAAGATAGTAACGGTAGTGATGCGACATTCTCACTTACACTTGCTAGTGGTGATAGAACAAGTCATGGTATCACATTTGGTGATGCAACAGCAAGTAAAATAGGTAAGAGTAATGATCGATCTTTGGAAGTACAGAACTTTGTAAATGATACTTTATACTTCTCCGATGGTGAAGGTAAACAGAGTAGCGAAAAGATTTCTGTTGCTGGTGGATTTAATAAAGACCAATGGGAATCAGAGGATTTTGTTTCCGGTGATAGAACAACATTCGCGGTTAATCTTGGAAATGGTAAGAGCACAGTAGCAAAGAATATTGTTCTTGTTTACTATGATGAGGTTAACTTTAGTAAACTTAGCTCTCTTGCATCAAGTGAATTGAATGCAATGAGACTTGAAGATACCTATAACCTTAATGGTTATTATTACGCAAATAGCCTTCTTGTAAGCGATAACTCAACAGATGAAAGTGGCGAAACTGTTTATCGTCAGACTAACTCTAAAGCAACTGCTTGGATTGCTGAAAAGGATGCAGGTAAATGGTATGGTAGCTATACAAATTCTGCCGGTACTACAGTTACAACAACAGCTACAACCTACGACGAAACTCAGGTTACAAACAGAGTTACAATTAAAGATAAAGACGGTAATGTAACTTCTGATACAGGTAAAGTCGGCGATGTAGACGTTAAAAAGGTTACAGTTCTTTGTGCTGATATGGATAAAGAAGGCAATGTTGTTGGTGCATATGTACCTGCATTTATGAACGGTGTTAAAGAAGGTGTTGGTGCACGTCACTTAAGTGCAAGCAACAACTTTGATTATGAAAGTCTTTATGAAGCATTACTTGTTTCATCAAATGATATTTCATATTTCAAGAAACCTACTGAACAGCTTGTTGACGAAGGTATGGGCAGTTCAATTGATGCTAAGGTTGCAGCTCTTAAGGATAGCCTTAAGGCAGCTGAAGCAAGAACAACTGATACTCATGACTTCACAGACTATAAGATGTGGAGACTTGATCGTTTCAACGAAGCTCGCGATGATGCAAGATATTTCGCTGACCTTTACAGAGACAATAACCGTGCACTCATTGATGTTGACTCAAGATTCCCCTATAACGGAATGATTGAGGCAGATCTTAAAGGTGTTGTTGCAGCCAACCCGGATGCTCTTAGCCAGAAGGGCGGTATAGACAATGCTAACCTTGTAGAGGCTCTTCTTGTACCAATGGAAGGCGACGAACTCAAGGCTCAGGAAGAATGGCTTGAAAACAGACATAATGAATACGGTATGCAGCAGCTTATTGACGTTGAAATGGCTGCAAATGCTTTGACGAACACTGAAGCCAGACTTCGTGCTAAGTATGACGTTGTTTATGACTATTATCTTGATGCTGAAATTAGATCCGCTGAAGCTATGATTGGTGAAGAAATTGAAGAGGATTATTACGAATTCACTGATGCTGTTAAGGCTAACTATACAGAACGTAGCTGGACTAAGTTCGAAAATGCTTATAATGCAGCAATTGCTCTTTATGACCAGGAAGTAATGACTCAGAAGCAGATCTTCGATGCTAAGTATGAACTTCAGTGCTGCCGTAACGAGCTTGTTCTTGAAGGCGAAGAAGCTGACTATTCAGAACTTGAAGCTCTTATTGCTCAGGCAGAAGCAGCTCTTCATCCTGATAACATCGGTATGTATGACAATAAGGCTGAAGAACTCGGTATGGTTCTTGCTGAACTCGGTGTTGCAGATGAAAACGGCGATTTGATTCCTCTTTATGATGCTGATGGTTATGAAGTAAACCTCTTCCCAGGTTCTGCTCATTATATTAACAACGAGCCCTACTCAAAAGATGAACAGGATGTTGTTGACCAGAAAGCAACTGAGCTTAAAGAAGCTCTTGCAAGACTTAAATTCAAAGGTCTTGATATCGGCGCAACAGAAGGTAAAGATGTAGAAATCGATACAGGTATTCTTGTTGAAGGCGATGAAGAAAACAACATTGAAGCAGTAACAGCTACAATTGCTAAGATTGCTGCTGAGATGGATGCAGCTGCTGTTAAGGCTCTCTTCGATGTAAAAGCTGATAATGCAGCTGTTGGCGTTGATAACATTACAGTTTCTAACGACCTTCATTACACAGTTGATACAGACCTTGAAGGCTTCGCAGGTACAAACTCTGTTGTTACATTCTACACAGTAGTTGGCGACGTGAAGATTCCTGTTGCAACTGTAAGAATCGTTGTTGATGGTGATATCAACGGTGACGGTGCGGTTGACGGTATTGACGCTGCTCAGGCATTCCTCGTTGCTAATGATTTTGCTGAAATTGATGGTTGCTATCTCCTTGCAGGTGACCTTATGAATGCTGACAGAGAAGTTGATAACAGCGACTATGGTCAGATTATTAACACTTATTTCGGTCAGAATGTTAAAACGGTAGCTTAATTATCAGAAATTTTGCTATTAAAACGATTTTAAAAATCCCTTGATTGAAAAAACTCTCCTGCCGAGCAATCGGCAGGAGGGGAAACGAAAAAACGCTATACTATTTATATAATATATATAGGCGCAATTTTTTCGGCAGTCAAGCGGTGCAGTCTTAATGACTGCTATTTGGAGAGAAATTGAAAATTTAATCAATTGGAGGCAAACATATGTCTAAAAAAGTTCTTAGTGTTATGCTTGCTCTTGTAATGGTTTTATCTGTTTTCTCAATTTCTGCTTTTGCTGGTGTTAATGCAAGATTTGAAGAAATTGATGAAGATGCAGGCGAAACTCAGATTGCACATACACAAAAATGGTCCTTGGTAGCATCTGAAGAACCTGACGCAGACGGTAATTATACCGTTAACGTTGTTCTCGAAACAAACTATAACACAGGTGTTATTTCATTTGATATCGTTGCTGACGGTGCAGAATTAGTTAATGCTGAAAAAGGTAGCGCTATCACATACGATGCAGACGTTGCATTCTTTGAAGGTATGGAACATGTTGATGTTATTCCTAACCCCACTCTTGCACAGGCTGCTGAGAATGCACCTATTTTTGCAACAGGTTCAGTTGTTGCAAAACTCACTTACAGATTAACAGGCTCTTCTGCTACTCTTAAGCTTATGAACGATAGCAAGTGTGCTGAAAATCCCGGCGGTGCTCTTATGGCAGTTCGCCAGGAAAACGGAACCCTTGCAAGCAACACTGTTTACTACGGTCAGCGCGTTATCGATGCTGAAGGCAACGACATCGCTCTCGATGCAGAAATCGCTTCTGTAACTCTTGGCCAGGCAGCAGTAGAATTAGATCTTGCTATTGAGGCTGCATATGCAGATAGTGGCATTATTATCGATAAGAATAAAACATTAGGCGGCGCATACGATGGCGTTGTTTATGGTATGGTTCTTCCTGGTAATGGTACTTCTCAGTTGAATCAGGCTTTCTATACAGAAAGATTCTGTGATACTAATGGCAATGAAATCGTTCCCAAAATGACTGTTCTTGGTCGTGGTTTCGGTACTGGTACAGTGCTTCAAGTTATGGAAGATGGTATAGTTACTAAAAAATATATTGTTGTAATTTTTGGTGATACTACTGGTGATGGTATGATCAATGTTACCGACTCAAGCAGAATTTACGCAGAATATAGAGCTAATGGTACACTTCAGTTAGTTCAGATTTTGGCATCTAATATTGAGGTTGCTGGTCGTAATGATGCTCAAAAAATAGACAGTCTTTATAAGACAGCTTCTACAGACTATACAAAATTCCAGAGTTTGCTTAATAACCGTGTGGATATTCAGGTATCCATGGCTACAGCTCACTCTACTTATCATAATGTAAATTATGCATAATTATTAAATTTAATTAGGAGGATTATTCCAATGAAGAAAGTTTTGAGTCTTCTATTGGTAGTAACAATGCTTTTTAGCATTTTTTCAATAGCATCATCAGCTGCTGTTAATAATAATGCTCTTGCTTCAATTATTGTTACACCGAAAGAAGATAGAGATTATCAAAAAGGCGAAGAAATTATTTTTGAAGTTTCATTAGAAGTTGATCAAGAATGGTTCGGTGAAGGTGTTGGTAGTGGCTGTTTTGTATTTGGATACAATTCAGCAGTTCTTGAGCCTGTATCATCTCTTCCCCAAAAGAAAAAAGCCGGCTTAGCAACAGCTGGTGTTGTGCTTGACGGATATGATTTTGGTAAAGATTCTACTTTCCTTCTTGATGATGATAATGGTACTTATGTTAAAAATCTTGCTGACACACAAGCAATGACAGCAGGCGATTTAGCTAAAGGCTGGGACAAAGCTATCAGTATTTGTATGCTTTCTAGCTACGGTATGTATTATAGCTATGCATCTTCTACAAAGATTTTTGCTTTCAAGATGAAAGTTAAAGAAGATGTTGCTGCAGGCGATTATAGTGTTGGTATTGCCGAAACATCTTTGATTGTTGACGGTGATTATGAGAAAACTTTCTTAGATGACGCATACGGCGGTATTAAAGGTTCTACAAGAGGTGACAACTGGCTCGAACCAGCTGATGCACCTGCTTGGGATCTTACAGATGCTTCATTTACAGTTGCAACAGAAGCTGCAGAACCCACAGTTGAAGCTCAGGGCACAATGGCTCGTATGGATGACTGGACAAAGGCTGAATCCACAAATACCTTTGATGGTGGTTTGATTGGTCAGATTAACAATGTTAATCTTTCTTTCACAGACGGCGAATGTAATGAAATCGATACTATCGAAGTATACGCTAACGGCAAGAAGATGGGTAACGCATATCAGGTTTACAAGGTTAACGATACAACATATCAGTTCCGTGCAGTTATCTTGAATATGGATAAAACAGCTGACACATATTCAACTGATGTTGAGTATGAATTCAGAGTTACTATGAAAGGCGATTATGCTGATTACGGTACTCTCACAGCAACAAAGACTGTAAGCGCTAAAACAATTTTCGAAACTGCTTACACTAACTACAAAAATGCTTAATGAAATGATTTCGAAGGCTTACGAAAAAGCAGATTTTCAGATAATTGAATTCGCCATTGAGGATGTTTTAACCGCTTCAAAGGTTGTTCACACAACTCAGGCTACAACATCTGCCCCAACAACTACCTTGCCCGGAACAACTTCAACAGGCAGTCTTGGTGGCGGCAGTGGCGATGCGGTATTTGATTATGATGACATTTTTCAGTAATTCAATAATTCTAAGATATATTGAAAGGAGTATTTTTTATAATGAAAAAATACACAGCACCTGAGCTCGAAATCATGGAGTTCGAGCTCGAGGATGTACTCACAGTTTCTTTCGCTGAAGGAAGCCTTTCCGGTAACGGTACAGGCGGTTGGTATTAATTCCAATCGGTAATCCGAAATAAATAACCCCTTGCCCGTTTATTCGGGCAAGGGTGTGAGGAACCCTCATTTATAAAAAAATTCAGCAAGCCGGGGCAACCCGGCTTGTGTTTAATTCGGAACCGTAAGGTACAGGCTCACATCACACCCGTAAGGTACAGGCTCGCCTGTACCGCATAGCAAGGTGTGTATGCACTATCGATGTGTATTGTCTGGTATGGGCAAGCCCATACCTTACAGGATAAAGCTCTAAGGGAAGAAGTGGCTGAGATAACCGTAAGGTACAGGCTTGTCTGTACCGCAAAAGTATCGTTTTTGCTTTTTTATTTGAGTTTATAGTTTTTATAAATTGAAATAAGGTAGTAGAAAATATACTATCAAAGTGTATCGTCTGGTATGGGCAAGCCCATACCTTACAGGATAAAGCTCTAAGGGAAGAAGTGGCTGAGATAGCCGTAAGGTACAGGCTTGCCTGTACCGCAGAGCAAGGTATGTATACACTATCAAAGTGTATCGTTTGGTATGGGCAAGCCCATACCTTATGGGATGCGGAGTCAAGACCGTACCCTACGATATGATAAAGGAGTGATTAAAATGCCAAAGCTTAATATGGAAACCTTGCTTCCTTTTATTGAGGAGGCTTTTAATCGCGGTATGGATTTTCAGATTCCTATTACGGGAACAAGTATGAATCCGCTTCTTTATCAGAACCGAGATTTTGTTAAGATAGAGAAGCCTGCCTTGCCCTTGAAATTGGGTGATATTCCTCTTTATCGCAGAGCTGACGGAGCTTTTGTTCTTCATCGGGTTGTTGGTATTAAGGAAAACGGCGAATATATAATGTGCGGTGATAATCAATTCATTTTAGAATACGGCATCACCGATAAAAATATTATAGGCATAGCAAAAACTCTCATAATTGACGGCAAGGAAATTGATGTTGATACTGATGAGGAATATTTAAAGCACAAAGAGAGATATTTAAAAAACATAAAAACCAGATATCCTGCAAGACGTTTGAGATATAAATTGCATTTGCTAAAAAAACGAGTTTTTGCAGTTGGGTCAAGACCCAATCCTACTTTGAAATACGGAACGCGAAATGCGGAATGCGGAATGAGCCTCACAAATACTGCCAAACCCGTAGGGAACGGTCTTGACCGTTCCTCAGAAGATAATAAGACAAGTGAGGAGACTGTTAAAACAGCCGAAATTCTGATTGGTGCAATTAAGGCTTATATTAAAGGTACTGCTTTTGAATTCCCCGAAGACACAGACTTTTTAAAAGTTTATAATCTCGCTCAGAGTCATCGTGTAACTGCTATGGTTGCACCTGCGGTTATGAAATCTCAGGTAGCAACAGGCCAGGTTAAATCTGCTTTCAGCAAGGAGCTTTTTAAAACTGCTGCCAGATTTACTGCTCAGGAAAAAGAGAGAGAGGAGCTTTCTCAGGAGCTTTCTGATAAAAAAATTCCTCACTGCTTCCTTAAAGGCTCTAAGGTTGGTGCATATTACGATAATCCCGATTGCAGATTTATGCTTGATATGGATTTATATGTTGATTCCGAAAAGTATGAGCAGGCACAACAAATTCTGCTTTCCCGAGGTTATGAAATAAATTCCAACAGCGATGATAAGGACACTGCCTTTATCAAAAAGCCATTTTTAATTGTTGAGCTTCATAAGGAGCTTAAATATGATTACGACAAGGGTTATGATTATTATAAGGGTGCATTTTCCCGTATGAAATCCACTAACGGTTTCGCAATGAATATGACAAACGAGGATTTCTATGTTTATATTCTTTCTCATACTGCCCATCATTTTGAAGCTGCGGGAACGGGTATAAAAAGCATTGTTGACCATTATTATTTAAGAAAAAATCTTAAACCTCAATGCGATTCTGAGGTTCTTAATAATGCTTTAAGTGAAATCGGTTTAGATAAGTTTGAGAAAAGAATTGACAAGCTTTGCGATTTTTGGTTTGAAAACGGCGAATGCGACAGCATTACAAAGGAAATGTCCGATTATATTTTGTTAAGCGGTGTTTTTGGTAACGAAACCACCGAATATATCAACAAAATGATAAGAGGGGACCATGGCGGAAAAGCTGATTCGTATTTTATAAAAAGGTTATTTCCACCTTTGAAAAAGATGCAATATCGTTATAAGGTTTTAAACAAATTCCCATTTTTATTACCTGTTTTTTGGGGTATAAGAATAGTTTCATCTTTAACAGATACCGAGAGAATTGCCGGTGAAACTAAAACGATTGTTACTACCGATAATGCCCGAAAGGATAAGCAAAAACAGTTTTTTGATAACATGGGACTATAAAAATTTTAAAAAACTATTGTAGTACTAATTGTTTTGTGCTAAAATAGTTAGGATAGAGTAATGCGGTCTTCCGCTTACCGCAAATATTTCATAAGGGAGATTAAAAAATGGCTTACGAAGAGAAAAGAACATCTTACGACGAAGCTACAGGTCTTGAACCTATTTTTAAACTTATCAGACAAATCCTCAGCAAATGGTGGCTTATTGCTCTTTTTGCAATAACCTTTGCTGTTGCAGGTTTGGGGATTGCAAAGCTTACTTATACTGAGTCTTATAATTCTCAGATTATTTTCAATGTTTCTAATAAAAATAAGGAGGTTTTAGGCACTTCACAGACCATAACCTCTGCCAGTGACGCCCAGGCTTCTGCAATCATTGCTAACAACTTTAAATACCTTATTCAAACAGGTAACGACTTTATTACAAAAGTTCAGGATACTGTTGAAACAACTACAGGTCAGAAGTATGATAAAGAGGAGCTTCGTGGCCTCATCAGCGTTGAGGTTGTTGCAGATTCAACTCTTATCAAGGTTATTGTTAATTCCGGTGATATCGATTTGACTTATGCAGTTGCAACTGCTATTCAAAGCATTTATCCTGATATCGCAAGAGAAGTTTTCCCAAATGCTGATATAAGTATTGCGGATAATGCCACAAAAGCAAAGCTTGCAGGCGACTCTTCTGCACTTATTTATACTGCTGCAGGCTTCCTTCTTGGTGCAGCTCTTGCTGTTTTGATTGTTCTCATTACTGCTAAAATCCAGAACAAGCTTCTTGGTGTTGATGATATCAAGAACAATTTCAATATGAATATTATTGCAACTGTTTCTGATATTAAAAATAAAAAGAAAACTGACAGAAACAGACTTCTTATTACTGATAAGAATGTTGGTCTTCCTTTTATTGAAACCTTTAAGCTTATCAGAACCAAAATCGAAAATGTTAAGCTTAAAAAAGGCTATTCTGTTTTCGCTATCACAAGCTCAACTGAAAGCGAAGGTAAAACAACCTGTTCTGTAAATACTGCTCTTTCTCTTGCAAAAAGCGGTAAATCTGTTCTTCTTATTGATGCTGACTTAAGAAAACCTGCTGTTTGCAAAACCCTCGGTATTTCACTTGAAGGTGAAAAAGGTGTTTATGATATTGTTACAGGTAACAAAACCTTCGAGGAATCCGTTAAATACATAGAGAAGCTTAATCTCTATCTTCTCGTTGCATCTGCTCCTGTTCAGGATCCCTCTGAAACTCTTGCTTCAGAAAAAATGGCTGAAATTATCAAACAAGCCAGGGACAATTTCGACTATGTTGTTGTTGACTGTCCCCCTGCAGGTGTTGTTGCCGATGCTGCTATCGTCGCTAACTATACAGATTCAGTCATTTTTGTAACTGCAGAAGAAAGAGTTGCAATTCCTCAGATTGAATATGCTCTCAGCGACCTTACAACTGCAAAAGCTGAAATTCTCGGTTGCATCTATAACCGTGCAGGTAGCGGTGTTGTTGGTCTTGCTGTTGGTAAAGCAGGAGGCTATTTCTCCAATCGTTATGGTGGATATTATGGTTCATCCTATTATTACGGTAGTCGCGGGTCTTCCTACTATTACGGCAGCAGAAGCGGCAAAAAGAATAAAAGAAAATAAACTTTGATTTCAAAGAAGTTCTTGGTTTTCCGAGAACTTCTTTTTTCGTCATTTTTTATAAAATTTCAATTGAATTTTCTATTGGTTTCATTCGTTTTTTTTCAACATAAAAGTCGAAAAGTATTGATTATTTATGGGGTTTGTAGTATCATATTGAATGTAATATACTCAAATTAGGTCAAGTGCGCCCTTTTTTAGATTTTTTGTGATTTTGATACAAAAAATGCATTTGTCTTAATTGTATTTAAGTGAATATTTACTTGTTTGGAGGCTTCTATATGGCACTTGAATTACCAAAATTCACCAAAAAAGAAAAATCAAGTGATAAACCAGGTATCACTTTGCAGATTGCTCAGTTTTTTGAGAAAAACCCGATAATGAAAATTATTATTCCTGTTATTCTCTTTCTTATTCTTGTAGCAATATTCATTTTTGTTATCTTCGGTGATGGAATTTTAACTGAAGATGATATAGATAATGTTGATACATCAACACAATCTAATGAGGTTCAGGTTATTCCCGGTAACAATATAATAAAGGATAAAGAGTTTATTGAGTTGATTGATGAGGATCCGCTCTCACCGGATATCCTTGCTTCAGCCACTTATACAGGCTCGGTTGTTGGTTCAAGTGGTTTGAAAACCGCACTTATTCAGGTAGGTTCAGTGGGAGATGTTCTTGTTCTTACTGTTGGCGAAACAATTGGTGATTCCGATTGGGAGCTTAAAGAAATTTCTTCAGATTATGTTATTTTCCAAGCCGGAAAATTAACAAAGAAACTTGATTTGGCTAAATAAGTAATCTATGTAATTTGATATAAATTAGGGGGATTTTCCAATGAAAACAAACAAACGCAAAATGAGGTCAATAGGTTTTTTTGCCCTTGTGCTTGTTCTGCTTGCTACTGCAATTTTACCGCTTTCTGCAGCAGGTAGCGCTATTGACGAAGCAATGGGTACTTATATCGTTAAGCAGGGCGATACTCTTTCATCTATCGCTGCCGCTCATGGTGTTACGGTTTCTGACATTGTAACAACTAACGGAATTTCAGCATCAACTGAACTTTATGTTGGTCAAAGGCTCGATATTCCCGGTGCAGTTGCAGTTGAGGATGACTCTACTACATATTACGGAGCATCGAGCACCATCTCTATTTATTTTAAAGATGCTGACCTTATTGGTGCGCTCGAAACAGTTCTTGCCCACACAGGCTACACAATGATTTTCAAGGGTTCAACAACTACTATTCCTGAGCTTTCCCTTGATAATGTTACTCCTCTTACTGCTATTGATTATATTCTTCGTATGGTTGATATGACTTATATCAAGCATGATGATATAATTTATGTCGGTACTGCTTCTGAGCTTAACTCAAGCTTTGTTGATAAAGAAGCTCTTACCAAATTCTCTCTTAAATATATTTCAACAGATACTCTCACATCTCAGCTTTCAACTCTTGGCGTTTCCGTTAAGCTTGTTAAGGTTGATATTAACCTCAGAGAATTCTGGATAAGCGGCACACCTATGCAGCTTGCAAAGGTTAATCAGCTTATCAAAACTCTTGATAACAAAAAGAACACAACTATCGGTAGTGCAAAAATCAGTTCAAGTCTTACTGCTATCGAACTTAAATATATAACAGCAAGTGAATTCAGTAGCTTGCTTGGTTCTCTCGGTCTTCATACCGGTATCGTTATGTCTGCTCATCCTATGACACTTTATGTTTATGCTTCAGGCGATGCATATCAGGATATTATGAATGTTAAAAAGCTTGTTGACTTCCAGGATGAAAATGCTCAGTCCGAAGAAAAGCCCGAAACTGACGGCACAACCGGTGATGCTTCTCAGGATGCAACTAAACCTGATGACACAAACAAACCCAATGATTCAACTCAGGATAACACAAATAATGATGTTGTTATTACCGATGGTGAAACATCACTCATTAAAGTACAGTTAGAGTACATAACTAAAGAGAATGCATCAGAAATTGTTAACACATTCGGTTATGATGTTGACATTCTCGGTCTTGATCTTTATGAAAAAACTATCTGGCTTAAAGGTGAAGCTGAAGAGGTTGAGGAAGCCGTTGAACGTATCAAAGAAAATGATACTGCAGATAATGATGCAACAAGAACCTTCTTTACTTACGACCTTCAGAATATTGTTGCTTCTGAACTTCAGAGCAAAATCGCTTTCTTCGACCTTGGTGAAGTCGAGTTCTATTTCGGCTCATATCCTGAGCGTACAAAATCAATAATGGTTTACTGCAACAAGAATCAGGTTGAAGAAATAAAAGGCATTATCGCTTCCCTTGATAATAATCTTGGTGAGATGTATTATCCCATCCACACTATTACAAGTGAAGAAGAAAAAATAGATATTGATGCTAAGGTTCAGTTTGTTGTGAAACTTCTTGATATACCCACTATTACAGCAGATTCTTTTGAATATTCAGAAAACCTTACACCCTCCGGTGATGGTGTTAAATATGTTCTTTATGTTAAAGAGTCTCCGGAAAATATCGACCTTATTTTAGATATGTGGAGCCAGGTAAACTAAAACTTCTTACAATGGAGTGAATGTTGTGGAATATTTAAATCAACCAAGTAATTATCCCGTTAACCTTGAGCAATTGCTCAGGTTAACGGTTGAGAAAAAAGGTTCTGATCTTCATATAGTTGTTGGTATGCCACCTTGTATCCGTATTGACGGCGATATCGTTAAGCAGGATTTCCCCCCTATGTCTCCTGCGGATGTTGAAAATATGCTTATGCAGGTGCTCTCCGAGAAAAACAAAAAAGATCTTAAAGAAAACCTTGAACTTGATATCTCATATTCAGTTCCTAAATGTGCTCGTTTCAGAGGTAATGTTATTGTTCAGCGTGGCACATTAGCTGCAGTTTTCAGAGCAATTCCTTTTGAAATCCCTACTCTTGATAAATTGGGATTGCCTGCAGATGTAAGAAGACTTTGTTCTCTTCCTCGTGGTCTTATTCTTGTTACAGGCCCTACAGGTAGCGGTAAATCAACAACCCTTGCAGCAATGCTTAACCATATGAATATGAACTATGAATATAATATGGTTACAATTGAAGACCCTATAGAATTCTTACATTCTCACAAACGCTCTATTATCAGGCAACGTGAGTTAGGCGGAGATACTCTCAGCTTTAATAATGCTTTGAGAACAGTTCTTCGTCATGACCCCGATGTTATTATGATTGGTGAGATGCGTGACCCCGAAAGTATCAGTATCGCTCTTACAGCCGCTGAAACAGGTCACTTGGTTCTCTCAACTTTACATACTCAGACTGCTCCGCTCACTATTGCTCGTATTATCGACTCTTTCCCCAGTGAGCAACAAAACCAGATTCGAAGCCAGCTTTCGAATACTTTGCGTGCGGTTATTTCTCAACAGTTGTTACCATGCTTGGGTGGTGGTCGCGTTGCTGCGATTGAATATATGGTTGATACACCCGCTATCAGAAATATGATTCGTGAAGGCAAAGACCATCAGATTTACAGCACTATGCAAACCGCTCAGAAAGAGGGTATGCAGACAATGGACCAGGCTCTTCTCAAACTGCTCAGAGAGCAGAGAATCAGCAGAGAATCTGTTTTAGAAAACTGCGTTGAAAGAGCAGAAATACTCAGACAAATACAAATGTACTAATATTTAGATAATTCAAAGGGGGCAGACTCTTGGAATTTACGTATGAGGCGTTAAACCGTCAAGGTCAGTCAATAACAGGTAAGGTTGTTGCCAATACCACCGGTGAAGCTTACGAAAAACTTCGTGAAGCAGGTGTTGTTGTTACAACGCTAACCGAAATAAAAGGTAAAGGTGTTAAGAAAACAAGAAGCAAGAAGGTTCCGCTTGCAGATATGTCAATGTTTGCACGTCAGCTTTCTGCTATGATTAGTGCAGGTATTCCTGTTACTCAGGCTATGCAGACTCTTGTTGGTCAGACAACTAACCAAACTCTTGCTAATGCTATTAAGAATATTGCAGAAGATGTTGAAGGTGGTTCAGCTCTTTCTGAGGCTTTCCTTGCACAAAGGCCGGTATTCTCTGACCTTTTCTGTTCAATGATTGCTGCCGGCGAAATGGGTGGTATGCTTGATAAAACACTTTTAGCAATGTCCAACCAGTTACATAAAGACAAACAACTTAAAGACTCTGTTAAGTCCGCAACATCATATCCTAAAATGGTTGGTGCTTTTGCAATAATTATTCTTATTGTTATGCTTATTTTTATGGTTCCTACTTTCCAGGGAATGACAGAAACAGTTGAGGACTTAAACCCGATTACAGAATTCGTTTATTTCCTTTCTGAATCTTTGCGTGCATATTGGTATGCTATTTTCCCTGCTATTGTAGGTATAATCTTCCTTATTATTCAAATTATTAAATCACCACCTATTCAGCATTTCTGGGAAAATCATAAAATGAAATGTCCTGTTATCGGCGAACTTATTACTAAAACAATCCTCGCTCGTTTCTGTCGTATTTTTGCAACACTTATCGGTGGCGGTGTTACAGCAGTTAAAGCACTTGAGACTGCAGGTCCCACATCCGGTTCAAAGCTTGTTGAAGCTGCAGTTGAAAAAGCGATTGAAGATGTTGAAAACGGTGGCACAATTCATGAATCACTTGATGTATCAGGCCTTTTTCCGCCGATGCTAATTGGTATGATTGCTATCGGTGAAGAAGCAGGTACACTTCCCACCATGCTTGATAAGGTTGCTGAGTTCTATGAGGAAGACGTTGACACACTTGCAAAGAGCTTGGGTTCAACTCTTGAACCTATTATGCTTGTTGGTCTTGCAAGTATCGTTGGTTTCCTTATTATTGCTCTTTATCTTCCTGTTTTCCAGGCAACAACAGCAACTCCGGCATAAAAATAAAAATCCAAATCCTTCATAAAAGGGAGTAGATATAATGGCTAAACTAAACAGTGCTATCGGCATTGAATACAATTCACACGAAATTAAAGCAGTTGAGCTTACAAAAGGCTCGGATGGTTCATACAAAGTTACCGCATTCAGTAAAGAGTTTATTGGTGAAAATATTATGGGTAACGGTATAATTGTTGATAATGCTATGTTTAGTGTTGCACTCAACAGGCTTATGGACCGTGGCAAATTCAATACCAATTTGCCCATAGTTGTTGGCGTAAATAATGAAAATGTAATTATGCGTTATGCAACTTTCCCCAAGGTTCCGGAAGAAAAATTAAGAGGTGTTGTTACAATGCAGGCACAGGATTTCATTCCTGTTCCGGTTTCAGAATTAGGTCTGGACTTTGTTGTTATTGATGAAACAACCGACGATGATGATCAACCTGCTTTGAACGTTCTTCTTGTTGGTGCAAGAAACGTTATGCTTCAGAACCTTATTCAGAACTTTGCTGAATCCAAACTCGAAATTGTTGATATCGACAGCTCCTTCCTTGCTTGGTGCCGTGTTGCTATTGAAGAGGCAGGGAATGATGAGGTATTTGGTTTTCTTTGCCTTACTGATGATGTTCTTGACTTTGTTGCTATAGTGGATAAGGAAATTAAAATGGTTCGTTCTATTAACATTCCTGATCGTGCAATAGTTGAAGTAAAGAAGGTTTTCAATGAGCATAATGAAATTGTTTCAACAGAATTTGATGTAGTAATTGATTTGCTTTATTCAGAGCTTTCATCTTCTATGAATTATTTCCAAATGCAAACAGGAAATATTATGACTTCTGTGCTTTTTTCAGCATCAACACCAATGCAGGAAAAACTTGCGGAAAAACTTGCAGAAAAATGCTATGTTCCACTTGCTATTCCTAAGTTTTATGAAAAATATTCCACTGAAACATTTGATGCAACCGATTTTGCAGGGTGCATCAGTCTTGCAAAGGTAGCATTGGAGGGTTAAACGTGAAGTATAGAGTTAGTTTGCTTCCGGAATATTCCAAGAAGCGTATAAATAATAGAAAAAAAATCGAAAAAATACAAAGATTTTCTCTTGTTGTTTTAGTTGTTTTAGCTTTGTTTACTTTTGTTGTTATGTCCACAAATTTCTATGCACAAAAGAAACTTGCAGAGATAAATGCACTTAATGAAGAGTGTGCACAGGAGGTTGCAGAGCTTGAACAATTCCGTGAAATAAATGCAAATCTTCAGGATAAGGTTAAGCTTATTGAAAGTATTCAGATTGATGAGCCTCAGCTTGTTAATTTTATTGCCAAAGTATCTAACCTTAAGCACCCGGGTATTTCAATTGCTACAATTGATTGTAGCGATTGGAAGGTTACTCGTAATTGTGTGTTGAGCGGTACTTGTGACAACCGTGCACAATACCTTGCTTTTGAAGAGGCAGTCAAGAAAATTGAAGGCGTGTCGGTTGTTAATTGCACATCATATACACAGAGCGTAGATTCAGGTGTTCAGTTTTCTGTCAGCATTACCTGCACAGGCGGTTCAACTATAATAGCTGAAACTACTGAGGCAGCTGAGGAAACAACTGCAGCTGCGGCAGAATAAGGGAAGGAGAAGTGCTATGAAAGGCAAAAAAATAGATATTAAAGACATTAAAAATTCTCCTTATACTACTGCTATCGTTTTGGTATTTATTATAGTTTTGGTTATAGGAATGATAGTATTTTTTACTATGAATATTATACAGACCAAGAACGAAATCGTTCTTGTGCGTGAAGCTTATAACAAAAACTTGAAAGAAATTTCAGTGCTTGAGGAGTTAAGAGCACAAAGTGAAAAAGCTGAAGCTCAATTAGAGATTTACAAAGGGATACTTCCTGATGACCTTGGCGATGTTTATATGCTTCAGGAGGATGTTGTTGCAACTTGCAAAAATTTCGGACTTGAGATTACTTCTGTAAATGTTACTCAGATTGCTTCACAAACCCAAGAAACAGTTTTCGCTTTAAGTGTAAAAGGTAGTTTTGAAAATATACATAGCTATATGTCATATATTTCAGGCTTAACACAGGTTCACAGATTTGATTCTGTATCACTTATTAAAGAAAGCAATGATGTATATTCAGCGAATATTTCATTAGCTATTCTTTCTCAAAATGGTGCGCAGGGCGTTATCAGCGCAGTTATAGACGCCCAAGCCGAATCATAAATTAAATTAAAATCTGTAGTTTTTTATAAAAGATAAAATATTTATATTTTATTTGCACATCAATTATTATCAAAGGGGTAGTTAACTTTGGCTGATATGAATGTAATTATTCCCGGTAGCGTAGGTTATTTTCTTGAAAAAAACGGCGCTATAACCGAGCAACAATTATTTCAGGCGTTAGAAATACAAAAACAAACAAAGGCTTTATTAGGTACTATTCTTGTTAATGAAGGCTTTTGTTCTGAGGCTGATGTTGCTCGTGCCATTGAAATGAAAACGGGTTGTAAATTTGTCTCTATTGAAGAAGTGGGAATAAATTTTGCTATTGCTAATACTATACCCGTCGAAATAATATCCCGTAAAGGTGTTCTTCCTCTTTATCAAGAAGAAAAGAAGCTTTTCGTGGTAATGCGTAATCCGAATGATGTTGTTACAAGAGATAATCTCTCTGTTTTAACAGGTGGTTTGGAAATTGTTCCTCTTGTGTCAACTGATACAGAGCTTAACGCAGCGATTGATACTATTTTAAACAATTCAACTTCTATTGATACATACGATGAAGAGGAAGTTCTTGAAGAGGAGCTTTCAGCACTTGATGCTCTCGCTGCAGATGAAAAGCCTGCTGTTTTGCTTGTTAACCAGGTTATTACTAATGCGGTTAAAGCAGGTGCATCCGATATTCATATTGAACCACTTGAAAAAACAATGCGTGTTCGTTACAGAATTGACGGTGTTTTGCATGAGGTTCTTCAGCAACCTGTTAAATTCCACCCTGCAGTTTCTTCACGTGTAAAGGTTATAGGTGGTATGGATATTGCCGAAAGGCGAATTCCTCAGGATGGTCGTACAACTGTAAGAGTTGATGATAGAACATACGATATCCGTATTGCAGTGCTTCCTTCAGTTTACGGAGAGAAGATTGTTCTTCGTCTTTTGGAGCGTGGCGGTAATTCAATTACTCTTAAAGATATTAAATTTACCGGTTCTCAGACCGAAAGATTTATGAAAACCATTTATATGCCATATGGCTTCCTTCTTGTTACAGGACCTACAGGTAGTGGTAAATCCACAACTCTTTATGCAACCCTTGCAGAAGTTAGTGATATTACTAAGCACGTTATTACTCTTGAAGACCCTGTTGAACGTCGTATGCCGGGACTTTGTCAGGTTCAGATGAATACCCGTGCAGGTATGACCTTTGCGGCAGCTCTTCGTTCAGTTCTTCGTGCTGACCCTGATATTGTCATGGTCGGTGAAATCCGTGATGCAGAAACCGCAAAAATTGCTGTTGAATCCGCTCTTACAGGACATATGGTTTTCTCAACACTCCATACAAATGATGCGCCCAGTGCGGTTACCCGTCTTGATGAAATGGGTGTTGAACCCTTCCTTACGGCATCCTCACTTGTTGGTGTTCTTGCACAGCGTCTTGTTCGTGTGCTTTGCCCTCGTTGCAAAGAAGCTGTTGATATTACATATCGTGAACTTGTAAACAGTATGGAGGATTTCCCCGTTCCTGAGGGTAAAACTCTTGATGATACAGTAAGAATTTATCGAGCTAAGGGTTGTATCGCGTGTAGCAACACAGGGTATAAAGGTCGTCAGGGTGTATTTGAATTTTTGCAGATTACACCTGAAATGAAGGCGTTGATTCTTAAACGAAGCGGTGTTCAGGAAATTAAAGAATTGGCAGTAAGCCAGGGTATGCACACTCTTCGCCAGGAAGGTATTGATAAAATCCTTGAAGGTACAACCTCAGTTGAAGAAGTTCTTCGTGTTATTGTATAAGATACAATTTTAATTGTGGAATAAAAATGGGGGAATATCCCCCAAAGGCAATGCAAAGGTTTTGTGCTTGCGGTACGGTCAAGGCCGTACCCTACAGTTATTGATTTTTCTGTTTAGAAAGAGGGTTTGAGCGTATGAAGATTTTGACAAAGAAAAACGGCATTGCTCTTGTGGCAGTATTGACTCTTTTGTTAGTTTTAACTTTGCTTCTTCCTGCTATGTTTACAATGACAGAATCAGCAACCGCAAGGTCTGTTAAGGCAGAAACTGAGCAGAAGGCTTCATATTTTGCAAGAACCTCTGTAGAAATGGCAGTTATGGCGTTTGAAGAATTTTATGATGCCTATGATGCAGAACTTACAGAATATTTAGAAGCAGGCGGAACAGGTGATAAGCCTACCGTTTGCACAAATTATGAGAATTTTGCGAAGCCAAACGGTTCTATGAAAGCAAACCGTATATATTTTTATTTAAAGGATGAATATGTTGGTAAAAAGCTACCTAAGGTAGCTGAGTATGAAAATGAAGCAGGCTTTGAAGCATGGCAGAAATATGAAAAAGAGGCTGTGCTTTATAAAGCAGTAGAAACTACTGTGAATGAGGCACCGGCAGAATCGGGTTATACACCACTTGGATATGCTGACTGCGATATTTTCTATGAAGAGATTGCAGATTATTATAAGGTTAACAGTAAAGATGGCTCAATGGAGCTTCTTACTCCTATATTAGATGACAACGGTAATGTTTTATCAACCCCCGAACAACAATATAATAATTTATTAAGTAGCTATGTACCCGGTTCAGGCGGAGATACATGTTATAAGGTTGAAAGAAAACAAGCAAGGTTCAAATCTGTTGCAACAATCGGTTCAAAGCAATATAATAATTTTTCCCGCAGTTGCCTTGTTATTTTGCCAACAAAGCCTACAGAAAGTAATTGGTTGGTTCCTGCTAATATAGAAAATAATCAGATTTTTGTTGATAGCACTAAGGCTACGGGTATAGCTGAATTATCTTATGATGAAAGCTATATCGGAAACAATTCAGGTGGCGGAAGCCTGCCGGCAACTAATCAGCCTCTTTATTCCTTCTCTTCTGCAGGTAATATGGTTATTTCAACTGAAGGGTTAGATAAAAATGCAGATAATCAGGTTATAGACGGGGACGGAAGAGTTGTTGATGTGGAAGATCTTTCTTTAGGTGTAAGACCTATTACCGCAACCAAAAACCCTGAAAGAGACCCTGATTTTAAATGCCTCGCAACTCAGAATATGAGAGAATGGTCAGAAGATGCCCAGAAGGATAATTTCATTATGTTTTCTTCTGCAACGGGAATTCAGGTTGAAATGCCCGTTAACCTTCTAATAAATCCTTGCAGAACAATGCGCTTAGGCGATGGTATTGCTCGTAATTATACATTATATAAATTATTGGTGTTCCAGGCTCCTGATATAATTTTCCAGAGAAGCGTTAATAGTATGATTTCCCTTTGGAAGCAGAGCGGATTAGTTGAAAATATAGCTGATACTTTTTTAGGTAACGGTTACGATGCCCGAAGAGTAACCTCGATTATTTTAGCAGCTCCGGAAACAACCCCTTATAGCTATTATCATGAGGATTATAAAACTGTGGTAAAAGCCGGCAAGGTATGCTTTATGGAGGATTCTTATATATGGATTATTCCCGTAACGGAAAACGGCTCTAACTACAGAACGCAAACGGTTTATTATAAAGATTCAGATATTCAGCTTTACAAATTTGCTGAAGCAGGAGATGTTTTTTATTTTAATGCTGAGGTAGGCACTCAGGACGGGAAAAATGCCACAGGTCTTTCTTTATCCGCATATTTTATGGATGTTAAATACGAAGAAGTGGTTAACGATAATTTCGGCTGGCGATTCTGGAAAACTCTTAGAGCAAAGAGCTTTGGCTTTGCTCAAAAAAACTTTATACCCGTAACCTATAAGGAACATGATTTTGAAAGAATAGGTAATATTTATACTGATGAGAATGTTGATGAGCTTGACATAGAAGCTGCAGATGATATTGTTGTTGTTTGGGAATCATAAGTTTTCAATAAAATGATAAAAGAATCGGATTCCTTTTAAATATTTATATTTATGAAAGGGTGAATAAATATGAAAAAACATTGCACCAAGGCGAAAACAAACAGAATATTAAATAAGCTTGGTATGACTTATGTTGAGCTTCTTTGTGCCCTTTCTTTGCTTATGCTTATTGTTGTAATGTTTACTCCTATGCTCCTTTCGTCCTATGAAACACTTTATAAAGCAGGTGAAAGGGTAGAGGATGCCTATAGCTCTAAAGAAGAAATTGAAGATACATTGGCAACCCGCCTTGAAGAAAATCTTCTTACCTTTAGCGATTTCAAGCTTGAAGATAATGCAGCAAAAGCATTATATAATGTTGAAATTACAGGTAAAAAAATCGTTTCTTCTCTTACTCATGGTCTTGAAACAGTTTTTGGCGTTGCAAGAGCAAGGGTTAATATTGTTTCTCCCAGCATTGTTTATGATGACCAGGATAACCATAATGTTATAATTCAGGTCAAGGGTCTTAAATATAATAATGTAACATTTGGTAAATATACAGAAGGTTCAACTTTAATTCAAAACGGAAAACCTAAAAAAGGAACAATACATATTGAGGTTATAGTGCCTGAAAAAAAAGATGTAGCTTCAGAAGCGAATGCATATAAAAGCACAGGCCTTGCAAAAGTAGAGGTAAAAACAGGCATAAAGAATAAGGAAATTGTATATGGTGATCCTGCAAAAGTTGAATTTTCGGATACAAAGGATAACGGAAGAATTTATCTTAAAATAAGCAGTGGTTCCGCAACTCCTCTTGATTTTACCCAATCACCTGTGAGAATCAGGGTTTATTATGTTGATAACAGAGATAAAATAAAAAATACAAGTGCTTATCTTACAATTGAACCTCCTACAATGATTTTTGCAGGAGAAGCGAATGACTCTGTGGATTATTATACCTCTGCAGGCGTTGTTGAAAAAAACGGTGTTTATAAATTAGAGGTAAACCCCCGAAAAATGAGACTTGCCAACAGCGGATATCTCACTGAGGGAACTGATAATCCCGGCAAGGCAGGAATTGCCATAAATACAGTTACATGGGTTGATAGTGATACTAATTCAAAATTGCAGCCATATTATGTAATGGCTGGTACCAACAGCAGAGTTTACCGTATGTATAACTATAATGTTGGAGGTAGCATTACCGGCGCATTCACTCTGAGTAACGCATCCAGTGTTATTGATACCACAGATAGTGCAGTTGTGCTTACCGATGGTACTGTTGCAACCCAATCCTTCTGGAGTGGTGAGATGAGTGACCAATACTCATTCAAGACTATGGAGCATGCAACCAGCTATGGTAAAGCAGATTATCTTGGCGTTGACTGTACTGCGGCATATAATCGAGTTCATAAAATTGAATCAATTATGGGTATTGGCGGTGAGGATTTAAATCAATATCATGTAGGTACAAGATACAACTATTTTGATAAAACTTTAAGGTATTCAATGCAATTTGCCGGTTTTAATTCAGACTATGACTACCAGCACCTTGCAAACCGTAGAATTTCCTATGTTCTTACAGAGGTAGGCGACGGTAAATCATTTCGTTTGGGTGGTAAATTAAAGGTTCAAGAAGAATTTAACGCCTATTCTTATCCATGGGAGCCTGAAGAGGAGTTCTATATTGGTGAAGGACTTGGATTATGTTTTGATAAAAAACTTATTGGTAGTGGTTATAGAGATTACAATCCATTGATTGTAACGAGAGATAATCGTATTGTTGCGGGTGTTAGTGATAGTAATAGCAAATTATATGCTTGGCAAGAAGACCCTTATGACGGACCTGCGTATTTCCAAGGTGAAGGTTCAGGTGGTGAAAATGACCACTGGGACAGAAACTTTGCTTATATAAGAATAAAATCTATGACCACAATTAACCCTGTTGCTGAGACTATGAAGGGTAGCGACAGTAATATTTACACCACATACTTTTCTCAAGGTGACTTTTGGGTTAATAGAGGTAATGATAACGAATTAAAAGATGGTAATGTGCCTCCGAGAGAACCAGCAGGTGGTTTCATTAGCCAGGATACCGCTAATTGCGTTAATGTTACCTCGTCTGTCTATTTACCAGAAGCAGGTAGTGACGGTGAAGGTCAGGTTATATATTTAGGTGTTGTTCCTGCTTATGCATTTTTGCGTCAGTCTTCTGATATAGGTAGAAATGATGCCGAAGCTCTTCATGTATATAATGGTAAAAGAGTAAAAGACAGCCGAGCTACAGGGTATGTAATTTCCAGTAATGACGATGCTAAAGGCTCTCAAGTGTTCAGAGCTTTTAGTTCAACAGATAATAATACTTCGGTAGTTTCTGATAAATTCAAATTCCTCAGTTTGGCTGCAGGTGGTCAAGCTACAGGCGATTATTCAGTGCCTGCTTTAACAGATAAAAATCCAACTAAAGAAATTACATTGAATCAAGCCAGATATAACTTCTATACCGATACAAGCGATGATGTTATTTTCTATGATGATAATGATTTAAGGTTTACCTTCGGGTACTGTTCTCGTTGGCGTATGGCAATAGGTGATGTTACCTCTGATGGTATCACAGAAGAAACCCGTTCCTACGAAAAGTACTATAAATTTTCTAATCCTGATGCCGACTATTACCTTGATAGAACCAAGACATTGGATAAGGAGAATCCGACACTGAATAAGCAAGGCGGAACAGATAACCTTTATTACAATGTCTGGTTCCCGGGTGAGTTCTATAATCTTACTCAGGCTGCGACCTGCGATGAGGTTACTGTTGCAGTAGGTTATGCAGTTTCAGGTTCTGCGTTTATGAAAGAATCTGACGCAAAGGATGGCGATGGCAATAGGGTTGGAACAGGCTTTTACGGTACAGCTTTAGGAAGTGTTTATAATGACGGTGTTATGGCTGCTTATGTTTCAGAAGATGCCGGTGGTAGAGTTCTGGATGGTAGTATAACAGATACTTCGCTTGACAATAAAGGCGAAAGGAATACTATTTTCGAGAATGTACTTTACTATAAAACACCAGAATTTTTAGATAGTACATTACATTCCCGTAAGAGCGTACGCTTTACAGCAGTTGATCTTTATACTGTTGCGCCTGAATTGAAAAAACCGGGTTCTGATTCTGGAATTGCAACGGTTGCCGATATTGATGAAGAAAAGGAATATTATGCTGTTTATGGTGATAGCACCGGTAGGGCGTTTTATTCTAAAATTGCAACATCAACGGTTACCGGTGATAGCCAGGTAGAGGGTTCTGCAGAGGAACACGTTACTCTTTGCACAGGCGCCAATGCAGTTCCAGCAAAGCCAACTACCACCTTTAAAAATGGCACTAACGGTATGTGCGAGATAAAGGTAAACGGTCAATCCTTAAGTACAATTTACAGTGAAATCAAGACAATAGCAGTTGAAAATGATATTATGATTATTACCGGTGTTCAGCTTAACAGCGATACTGCTGAGCAGATTGTTATCGGTACAAGAGATAGCGATGATACTAATGAATGGACATTCAAGGTTGTTTATAACGGTTATACCTTTAAGGATGTTATAAACAGTTCAAATATTATTGGTAACTATTATTATATTTGCGGTAATAAATGGGTCGCAGCTGTTTCACTTGATGCATTAAAAGAAATTGATAATAATGGCAGAATTACAAATGTAAGCGAAACAGATACAAGTAAATCCTATAAATCAACAAGCAAAAATGACTTGCTTTGGGTATCAACAGCAACAAAAATATATGCTGTTGACGGCAGAGACACGAAAGGCTAAGGGAAAGGAGAAAAGCTATGTTTAAGTTCCTTGTGAAAAACAAAAAAGGCTTCAGCCTTGTGGAGCTTCTGGCTGTTTTGCTTCTTCTTTCTCTAGGCTTTGTGGCACTTGGAAATATGTTCAGAGTTACCTACAGAGCTTTTAATAAGGCTGAGGAAAGGTATGTTAAGCAGGAAGAGGTCAAGCTGGTTGCAGAAATGCTTCGCAAGGGTGCCACTAATGTTGCCGCTGCTTCCTATGCAGATGTTTTTGATACAACAAAGGTAGTTCCGACAAAAGAGGAAATAGATACGGATTATTCCTATTTATATTTTGAGCCTCACAGAGCCTGTGCAACCTGCGGAGCTGATTGGAATACTGTGGACAATGCTTGTCCTAATGCCGATTCAGCTGATGAAGGTGAGTGCGAAAAAAGTGAGGTGGACGGTTATTTCCTGAAGTGTCTCAATAGCGGAACACAAAGAAATTGTGATTTGAATTATGTTTTGTGCTCTGAGGCACATTGCAAATGCACAAATACTGAAACTCATTACTGCAAGGATTGCAGTATTTGCCAGTGCACTGATAAGGCTATTCAGCTTTCATCTATTCCGATTTATGTCAGCTTTAAGCCCATGACAGAGGAAGTTGATAAAATAATGGAAACAACTGACCCTGAAACAGGAAAAACGACTGAAATAGAATACAAGGAATATCGTAGCTCCTGTGGTGTTACTGTAACTCTTGCTGCTCTTGAAGACGATTTTGTCTATGAAAGCAAAACAGAAATGGATGAAAAAGGTAATCCGAAGCTTGAAGCACCAATATCAGATGATATTTATTATAGCTTAGACGTTGCTTTCCATTTTCCCAATATGGTTATCTCCTCATCAGGTGCTACGGTGAACTTTGCCAGAAAAGGTAAAAAGAGCACAGCAGTCGTTTATGATGAAAATGGAAAGAAAATCAAACAATCTATATCTACGGATGTAGAAAATGAAACCGGAACTGTTACTGAGACTGTTAATATCTATGAAAGTGTTGAGGCAACAAATATTGGCGTTGAAGGAAATGTTCTGAGAATTCAATCCAGTTCAATTATAAAAAGAGATACTGCTAATGCATCTCTGAAAACTCCTAAGCTTTGCTTTATTGCAACAGCATCCTATGGGCGCGATTCCGGTGAGGTTGGTTTGCTTTGTAAATTCCGTGATGAATGCTTGTTAACTAACCCCTTGGGTACTGCATTTGTTAAAGCTTATTACAAGCTTTCACCACCTATTGCAGAATTTATTGCTGATAGCGAACCTCTTAAGGCGGCGGTGAGAGTTGGTCTCAAACCGCTTGTTGCAGTAGCAACAAACGCTCTTGATAGCGAAGCTGCTACGGAAAATGCACCTTGGTTCATATTGTTTATGCTTTGCGGTGCAGGTACAACAGCAACTCTTATTAAGATTAGTAAGAGAAGAAAGAAAATTAAAGAATAAAGCATAAAAAATCGACTTGCTTACTGCAAGTCGATTTTTCTGTATAAGATTGTTTCATAATTGTAGGAGATGAATTCAAAATTATAGGGTCGGGTCTTGACCCGACCGCAAGTTGTTGTATTTATACGGCGGTACGGTCAAGACCGTACTCTACTATGCTTCAGATGCTTTGTGTTTTAATAAATTCCCGAACCTTCTGGGGTACCTTTATTCTGTCCTTTAAATCCTTCTTGGTAATCACATCCAAAACAAGAATTTCATCATTTTTTACAATTCCCATAAGGCGTTTTATAACTTTTTTGCATTCTTCCTCGTTACCTTCGTGATTAAGGATGATATATCTACCGATATTTTCATAGATTCTGTCATTCTTTAAACCTAAATCAGTTTCTGCAAGGCTCATTCTGAATTCCTTTTCAAGTTCATAAGAGTGAACAAAATCATCACGAAGAATTAGGGCTCTGAGCATCAGGGAATGTGTGCCACTGTTTTCTTTATTATTAAGGGTGTATTTTTCGTAATAGGTATATGCTCTTACAAAATTTTCTTTGTGATTTTCATAAAGCTCGCCTAAAATATAATAAATATTTGCTTTCACTTGTGGTTCAGTACCATTAAAATAATGCTGAGTTGCATATATTAAAAGGTTTTCCGCAGAGGAGATATTTATATTTCCACCGCGTTTTAAAAGTTCTATTGCAGTTTCTTTTATAAAACCGCATTTTTCTTCATTGGTGTAAGCGTTTTCATTAGTGTTTAATTTTTTTAAATATTCACCGACTGTTTTGGTGTTCCAGGTTTTGGTTTCTAAAAATTTATTTGTCATAATGCTCTCCAAAGCTTTTACTTTTTCCAAGGTACAGGCAAGCCAGTACCTTACGGGTGCGTTGTTCAAAGGGTTAACCGTAAGGTATGGGCTTGCCCATACCTAAGGATATGTTTTGATAGAAAAAACTAAAATCAAATGGACTCTATATTTTGTATTACATTTCAGGCGGTACACATTTTGCAAGGGTTAAGGTTGCATTGCTTTTCACTGCAAATTTACCGTCACAGCTATAAGGCATAAAGAAATAGTCGCCTTTTTTGATTTCTTTTTCATAACCCTCGGAAACAATTTTACCGCAACCCTCGGTTACAACGTAAACGCAAACGCCTTGAAGCGATTCGGTTTTTCCGTTGTTTAAAATATATCTTTCAACGCTGAAGCAGGGGGTGTCTTCCTTGCTGATAAGGATTTCCTTTTTACATCCGTCAGCTTCATAAGCTGTGATGGGTGTTTTTTTGCATTCTTTCATAACCCTATCATAGTTATAGGAATAATCAAAAACGCTTAAAGCAGTGTCTTTTTTAAGACCGATATACATTTCGTTATCGCTTAAATGGTAATCACCGCACCAACGCTCAGGCTGAATTGTGAAATCAGTTGGCTCCTGAACCTCGAGAATAAGGCAACCCGCACCAATGGCATGAACTGCTTTTGCAGGGATAAAATAAACATCACCAACGCTTACGGGTATTTTATTTAAAAGCTTTTCCATAGCAGATTTATCGGTTTCGCTTTCTTCAACTGCTTTTCTGAAATCCTCGGGAGTTATGCCATCCTTGAAGCCGAAGTAGATACAAGCACCCTCTCTTGCCCCTAATACAAGCCATGATTCTGCCTTGCCGAAATCGGAATTAAAATGGATTCTTGAAAAGGCTTTATCGGGATGTGCCTGAACGGGCAAACGGATTGCAGAGTCAAGGGCTTTAACAAGTACATCAAGACCGTTTCTGTTGCCTAACATCAATTCTTTTTCACTTTCAAGAAGCTCATTGAAATGAATATTGGTGCCTTTTATTGTGGAAAGACCTTCAAATTCGTCGGTGCTACCCTCGTTGAGAGCTTTTGTTGAAGAGCAAATCCATTCCTCGGGATAAAAGGAATCTTCGCTTTCGTCACCAAAGAAATTGCTGAAAAGCTTTCCGCCCAGATATACGCGAAAAACTCTGTTTTTTTCAAAAAATATAGGGTTGTTTGCTATTGCTTTTGTATCCATAATTCACCTCAAAAGTGTATTTTGTGCAGATTTTATATCTTCAAAAATACCGCTTGCAACGCTTGCAAAAACGCAAGCACCAACGGCTGCTTCCTCGCTATGCATAGGCAGAGTTGCGACCATTTTGAAATCCTCGGTGAAAACTCTTCTCCATATTTCACTTTTTCTTAAACCGTTACCGGAGCAAACAAGAGTTGACGGAACTGCGGTTAAAAGCGATTTTTCACTTTCATACATATCGAAAAGTTCCTTTGAAACACCCTTAAGAGTGCCCAAAATAAGCTTTTCGGGAGTGAAATTTTCAATACCGATATTCTCAATGCTACCACGGAGCTTTGGGTTTTCACGAGTTCCGCAGAACTGACAATTAACTGCTAACAAATCAGAAAAATCAGAAATGTTTTCAGCTTTTTCGTCCATTAGGGTATATAGTTTTTCCTTAGAGCCACCAAGCATTTCAGCACATTTTTCAAAAAACTCTTTTAAAATCGCATATGCTCTGCCACCGCAAAGTGAGGCGCCAACGAAAATATATTTATCGTCAGTAAGGGGACGGATTTCACCGCAGGAAAGGGTCTGAACTGTGTTTGTGACAAAAGAAACCTGACTACCTGTGCCAACGTTTACCAAAACAGAGTTTTCAGCGTCTGCTACAGAGCCGAGAAAACTACCTTGATTGTCGCCAATAGCAACGGCAACGGGAATACCCTCGGGGAGAAAATCGCAAGCTGTTTTACCTGCCAAAGCGGTGGATTTTATAACCCGGGGAAGAAAGCTTTCATCAATACCTACTTTCTCTAAAGCGGTTTTGCAGAAGCAATTATCTTTCAGATTATAAAAGCCAAGACTTGCGGCATCACTTGAATGGGTGACAGGCTTTGTGCCTGTGAGAAGTGAGGCAAGATAATCGTGGATAGTGCAAAGCATTACTGCATTTTCGGGAATTTCATTGTTTATTAAATTATAAAAATGGGTAGTAAGACCAAAGCCTGAAGCGGCTTTCAGCCCTGTTTCTTCTGTTAAATATTCTGCATAGGAAAGCCCGTTTTTATAAACATTATTACCCCTTTCGTCTTGCCATATCATAAGGGGAGAACAGGGCTTATAAGTTTCGTCAAGATAAAGAATACCGTGCATCTGTCCGGTTATGCCGATAGCATCAATATCAAGGTTTTCGGTGACATTTCCGACTGCAGATTTAACAGTTTCGATTATTAAATCGGGATTTTGGAGTTTTTCAAAATCTCTGCCCTCAATGAATGAATCATTCTTGAGGGTGCAGGATTTTAAAATTTCACTTTTATCTGTACTGAGCACAAGTGCCGTAACGGTGGTTGTGCCTATATCAATTCCTAATATATTCATACTTTTGTTTAGCACATTACTGCAGTTGATGCAGGGTCAAGTCGGCGGATAATATCTTGCTGAATTGCAGGTGAAAGGTCAAGGAAGTTAACGAAAGTGCCGTGAATTCTCATAATATAAACTCCGCTCGGAGCATATTTTTTAGGCTCTGCAAGAACTTTTTTGAGAATTTCTGCAGTGGTAACATTAACATAAAGATAGAAAGGTGCAACGTTTTCGTTGAGTTCATTAAAGAACAAGGGTTTCATAACTTTATCACGGAATTCAATTCCTTTACCCTCGTAATTGTCACTTGTGAAATATTTGGGGTCAATTCCGAAGTGAGAAGCATAACCGCCACACATTTTGTTGAACGGCAATTTCATAAGTGAAAGAGTACGGAAGCCGAGACCATTCTGTGCTTCGCCATACAGGGGGTCAAGACCATAGTTAAGCATATCTCTTGATTTTCTTCCGCAGGGGAGAGCACCAACCCAATATCCATATAAAAGATGAGTTGAGGGGGTTGAAAAATCAGGGCGGAAATTGTTGCCCAAGTAGTTCTTCTGCGCTCTTACCATATCGGCGATTTTTGAGGTAAGCTCCGCGGTTTCGTTATCAACATTTTCTATATTATTTCCGAATTTTTCTGCAGACATCAAGAAATCACGGAGTTCTTCATAGCCCTCGAAATTGCATTTTAAAGCATCAAGAAGATTTTGTGCATCTTCGGGGCGTTCGTTGATAAGCTTATCAATTGCAATAAAGGAATCCGCAACAACGCTTGTGCCGTGAATAAGGCAACCGCTACCGTTATATTTTGTGCCCTGATGGGTGATGTCGCGGGTATCATATCCGCTTTCAATACCGCCCATAACTGTGCTTAAGAAAGGAACGGGCAAGTGAGAAATAGCACGAGAGCAACCATTTGCGGCTTTTACCATTTCGTCACAATAATATTGAGCGTTTTTGAAGAAACGCTCTCTTATATTTTTAAGAGCGGTTAAAGCATCTTCTTTTTCACAAACTGTGCCGATATATTCACCTGTAATGGTTGAATAGCCATCGTTGAGGGTTAATTCAAGAACCTTGCCTAAATTGAACCAGCTATTAGTTGTGTTGCCGTTGTCCTTGCCCATAATGAGAGGTTCCTGACAACCTGCAATTGAGGTGTCAGGAATATCTTCAAGGTCAATTCCTGCCTGTGTAAGAACCTCATAAAGTGAATCATCATTGAAGAATGAGGGGGTAAGGCAACCGGGCGTGAAAAGGAATCGACCAAGTTCACTGTAAAGCTTTTCGGGCGTGTTTTTATGTAATTTAACAGAGAGAATCGGTTGGGGAAGATTCATTTCATAGTATGCGTCAAGAAGAGCATAGGTGGAATTATTTGTAAGGTCGTTGCCCTCTTTATCGCGACCGCTTACGATAAGGTTTTGAGAGATTGCCCAGCTTCTGTCCGCAACATTGAAGAACACAAGAAAATGTTTGAAAAGAGCTGCAGTTTCTTCTCTTGAAAGTCCGTCATTTGCTCTGTAGGGCTCAAAAATTCTGTCCGCATTACCTACGGAAAATGCAAATGGGTTGGGTGCTTGTTCAAGGCACATTGTTTCCCAAAGAATTATGAAGCTCTGAATTGCTTCATAGAGAGTTTCCGCTCCGCTTTCGGGTACTTTTGCAAGGGTATTAACAAGAAGAGATAGTTCTTCTCTTCTTTCGCCTCCTGCAACTGCTAATTTTTCTTCGGCAATATCTTTATATCTCTTTGCGAGAATAAGAGCGCAATCAAGAGCAATTTTCATTGCTTCATAATTATTTTTCTGTTCATCATTTGCAGTTTTCTGCTTTTCTTCAATATCGGCAAGCATAGTTTTGATACCGTATTTTAAAGCATAACGCATATCGGGAATAAGGTGACCTGTTACCTGCTCAACAAAAAATGCAACCTCGCCTGTAAGCTTTTCGCAATCTTTATAAACTGCGGAAAGAGTTTTAACATAATCGGTCTTTTTATCAAGCTCGCGGAGAGCTTCAATACGCTCCTTGGGGAATTTATCTGTCGGGTCAATATCATCATAAACTGCAGTAGGGTCACAGTAGCCTGCAAAGGTTTCAACTCTGAAAGAGGGATTTATAAGGGCATAGCTTCTTGCAAAGGCATCTCTCTGAGTGCCTGCAAAAATTGCATAATCGCTGATGGACAAAGGAAGTACCTTTACTGCCTCTCTGAATTTTTCTGCAGCTCTTCGCATAGGTGGAAGCTTGCAGTATTTTTCATCTGCTTTCTGCTCTGTTTCTTTAATAATAAACCACCCTTCAAGATGATTTATTGCTCTTTCCTCTTTGAAAAGAAGCTTTGCTTTTTCAGTTGTTTTGATTGGATCAAATTTATACATAAAAAACACCTCAAGTGTGAATTAATTTTAAGTTTTTATTTTTAATTTCCATTGCCAGAATTTTAACATCTTCGGGAGTAACAAAGCCGTTTTCTATTTTGTATTCTTTACCTACTTTTTCATATTTTTCTTTGCCGTATTCGTGGTAAGTTAATATTTCTAAATACAGATTTTCATTACGACTTTGTTTCTTTAATTCTTCGAAAAATTCCGCGAATAAAATTGCATTTTCTTTTCCGTTATTAAATCCGTTTATCAGTGGAATTCTTATAAGGAGAGGTTTACCTGTTTTTGCTCTGAAAAGAAGATTTTCTTTGATTATATTAAGGTCCGCTCCTACGAGTTCATTTAGTTTTTTAGCATCGGGTGATTTAAAATCTGCTATCATATAATCAACATTCAAGAAAATTTCATCGCAGTTTTTTAATGATACATTAGTTTCAATGCAGGTGTGGATGCCTTTTTCTTTAAGCTTTTCTATAAGTAATAAAACATTGTCTTTCTGGCAAGTTACCTCACCACCTGTAAGAGTAACACCGCCACCGTCAAAAAACATCATTTTGCAGGAAATTGCCTCATTTACAACACCTTCAACAGTTAGAGTGACAGCATCTTGGGTGATTTCCATACCCTCGGGGTTTGAGCACCAGGGACATTTTAAATTACATCCCGATAAATGATAAACCAGGCGGTTGCCGGGTCCGTCCTGAGAATAGTTAAAGCCTTTTTGAAAAATATGGATTTGATTTTCTTTTCCCAAAACATCACCGCCCCAATTTAAAATTCATATATAATGTTTTATTTTACACTATAAAAAAGCTATATTCAATATTTATTCTTCGTCACATTGACAAAGTTGTGTTTTCACTTTTGGGCATTTTAACAAAATGCAAAAAACAACATATTTTTCCTTGTTTGAATTTGCATTTTGTGGTAAAATATTTTTTAGTCAAACTTAACAAAAAAAGCTTCATTTATATACTGAAAAATGGCGACTGAAAAGCTTACTTTCTATTGACTTTTAGGTGTTGTTTTGGTATCATAAATAAGGTCTTTAAGTCGGTACAGAGAGATCGGCAAGATTGAATTATGAATATATCGGTACAGCTATAACTGTATCAATGTTTTTGTGTGTTCAGCCTTGCCAAAGTGCAAGGCTTTTATTATATAAAACTTTACGGAAAGGGATTTTTTATGTCACAGCAATTACAGGCAAAAACAATTAATATCGCTGCAACTCAGAAGGTCGGTTCTCCCACCTTTTGTTCCGATGTTGCGGCTCAGTTGTCCTCTTGCCCTGCTCTTTCTGTTTTCAATTGTGATAAATATTTTATTTTTCCCGGTTTTTGCGATGTGCATGTGCATTTTCGTGAGCCGGGTTTTTCTTATAAAGAGACTATTGAAACAGGATGCAAGGCTTCCGCAAGAGGCGGTTACACCGCAGTATGCACTATGCCGAACCTGAATCCTGTGCCTGATACGGCAGAACATCTTAAGGAGCAAACAGAAATAATAAAAAAAGATGCAACCATAAATGTTTACCCCTATGCTTCAATAACAATCGGTCAAAAAGGCGAAGAACTCTCCGAAATGAAAGCCATGGCCGGAAATTCAATTGCTTTTTCTGATGACGGCAGGGGCGTTCAGAGTGAAGAGCTTATGCGTCAGGCAATGCTTGAAGCAAAGGCGTTGGGTAAAATGATTGTTGCCCATTGTGAAGATAATTCACTTCTTTTCGGCGGATATATTCACGACGGTGATTATTGCAAGGCACATAAACACAAGGGTATATGCAGCGAAAGTGAATGGAAGCCCATTGAAAGAGATTTGAAATTGGTAAAGGAAATTGGTTGTAAATACCACGTTTGCCACATCTCAACAAAAGAAAGCGTAGAGCTTATAAGAAAAGCCAAAGCTGAGGGCTTGGATGTAACCTGCGAAACAGGTCCCCATTACCTTGTGCTTGATGATAGCGATTTGCAGGAAGATGGCAGATTTAAAATGAATCCGCCTCTAAGGTCAAAGGAGGACAAGCTCGCTTTGATTGAGGGTATCAAAGACGGAACTATTGATATGATAGCAACCGACCACGCACCTCACTCCGCAGAGGAGAAAAGCAAAGGTCTTTCAGGTAGCGCATTCGGAGTTGTGGGAATTGAAACCGCATTCCAGATTATGTATACCCACTTTGTCGAAACCGGAGAAATCACTCTCGAAAAGTTAATTGAGCTTATGGCAATAAATCCCCGTAGAAGATTCGGAATACCGCTTAATTCGGATTTTACAGTATGGGATTTGGAAAAAGAGATTGTTATAAATCCCGATGATTTCCTTTCAAAAGGTAAAGCAACGCCTTTTGAAAAAATGAAAGTTAAAGGCGAATGTGTTCTTACGGTTTGTAACGGTAAAGTTGCTTACACTAAATGAGTTAATAATTTACGTTTAGTATATATGGAGGAATTTTGTATGGCAAAGAGAACAGACATTAAAAAAGTTTTAATTATCGGCTCAGGACCTATTGTTATCGGTCAGGCTGCAGAGTTTGACTATGCAGGTACTCAGGCTTGTTTAGCGCTTAAAGAGGAGGGTTACGAGGTTGTTCTTGTTAACTCCAACCCTGCAACAATTATGACTGACACAATTATTGCTGATAAAGTATATATGGAGCCTCTTACTCTTGAATATGTGGCTAAGATTATCCGTCACGAGCGTCCTGATGCCATTATCCCCGGTATCGGCGGTCAGACAGGTCTTAACCTTGCTATGCAGCTTGAGAAAAAAGGTGTTCTTAAAGAATGCGAGGTAAAGCTCCTCGGTACTTCAAGCGCTTCCATTGAGCGCGCAGAGGACCGCGAATTATTCAAAGAGCTTTGCGAATCTATCGGTGAACCTGTTATTCCTTCAGAAATCACTTACTCGTTAGAGGAAGCAAAGGCAGCTGCAGCCCGCATTGGTTATCCTGTTGTTGTTCGCCCTGCATTTACTCTTGGAGGTACAGGTGGCGGTTTTGCTGCTGATGAAAAAGAGCTTATCGAAATTGGTATAAATGCATTCAAGCTTTCTCCCGTTCATCAGGCTCTTATTGAGAAGAGTGTTAAGGGTTATAAAGAAATTGAGTTCGAGGTTATGCGTGACTCCAATGACCACGCTATCACCATCTGCGGTATGGAAAATATTGACCCCGTTGGTGTTCATACAGGTGACTCTTGCGTTGTAGCACCCATTATGACACTTAGCAAAGAAGATGAGAAGATGCTCAATGATTCAGCTATCAAACTCATCAAGGAACTTAAGATTGAAGGCGGCTGTAATGTTCAGTTTGCCCTTAATCCTCATACTTCTGAATATTATCTTATTGAGGTTAATCCCAGAGTTTCCCGTTCTTCTGCACTTGCATCAAAGGCTTCAGGTTATCCTATCGCCCGTGTTACTGCAAAGATTGCTGTTGGTATGGCTCTTGAAGACATCCAGATTGCTAATACTAACGCTGCTTTCGAGCCCAAGCTTGACTATGTAATTGCTAAATTACCCCGTTTCCCCTTTGATAAATTTACTTCTGCTACCAACAAGCTTGGTACTCAGATGAAGGCTACGGGTGAAATAATGGGTATCGGTTCTAACCTTGAAGAAGCACTTCTTAAAGGTATCCGTTCTCTTGAAATCGGCGCTAATCACATGTACCTTTCAAAGTTCGACAATATGAGCGTTGAAGAACTCCTTGATTATATTTCAGAGTTCCGTTCTGATAATATTTTCGCTATTGCAGAGCTTATCTATCACGGTGTTTCTCTTGAAAAAATTCACGAAATCACTATGATTACGCCTTACTTCCTTGAAGCAATTAAAAATATCATCGACATGGAAGAGAAACTTCGTGTCAATAAAGATGCAGAGATTCTCGTTGCCGCTAAGAAAATGGGCTTCAGTGATAAATATATTGCTCGTCTTTGGAACTGCAACGAAATTGACGTTTACAATATGCGTAAGGAAATGAACCTTTTCCCTGCATTTAAAATGGTTGATACCTGCCATACAAATGCATATATTCCTTATTTCTACTCTTCATATACAGGTGAGAATGCTTCCCGCCTTACAAACAAGAAAAAGATTATCGTTCTTGGTGCAGGTCCTATCCGTATCGGTCAGGGTGTTGAATTCGATTACTCAACAGTTCACGCTGTTATGACTATTAAAAATGCAGGTTACGAAGCTATTATTATCAATAATAACCCTGAAACTGTTTCCACAGACTACACAACTGCGGACAAGCTTTATTTTGAACCTCTCACTCCCGAAGATGTTATGAACATCGTTGAGTTTGAAAAACCTGAAGGTGTTATCGCATCTCTTGGCGGTCAGACAGCTATCAACCTTGCTCAGCCTCTTTTCGACCGCGGTGTTAAAATTATCGGTACTGACTGTGCTGCTATAGACCGTGCAGAAGACCGTAATGCATTCGAGAATCTTCTCAATGAATTGAATATTCCCCGTGCAAAAGGTAAGGCTGTTACAAATCTTGAGGATGGTATCGCTGCTGCAGCTGAAATTGGATATCCCGTTCTTGTTCGTCCTTCTTTCGTGCTTGGCGGACGTGCTATGCAGATTGTTGCAAACGAAGAACAGCTCCGTCACTACCTCAGAACAGCCGTTGAAATTGACGAGGATAAGCCCGTTCTTGTTGATAAATATATTTACGGTAAAGAGGTTGAGGTTGACGCTATCTGCGACGGCAGAGATGTATTTGTTCCCGGTATTATGGAGCTTGTTGAAAAAACAGGTATTCACTCCGGTGATTCTATCAGCGTTTATCCCTCATTCAGTATTTCAAACAAGGTTAAAGGTATAATTCTTCAGTATGCAAAGAAGCTTGGCCTTGGTATCGGCATTGTTGGTCTTTTCAACATTCAGTTCATTGTTGATGAAAATGACGATGTTTATATTATCGAGGTTAACCCCCGTTCTTCAAGAACCGTTCCGTTCCTTTCAAAAGCAACAGGTTATTCTCTTGCAGATATTGCAACAGAAGTTATTATGGGCAAGAGCCTTAAAGAACAGGGCATCTTTGATATCTATCCCGAGGAAAAGAAGCGTTGGTATGTAAAGGTTCCCGTATTCTCATTCAACAAAATTCGTGGACTTGATGCTTACCTTTCACCTGAAATGAAATCAACAGGTGAAGCAATCGGTTATGACGATAAATTGAACAGAGCTCTCTATAAAGCTCTTCAGGCTTCAGGTATGCACCTTCAGAACTATGGTACTGTTTTTGCAACAGTTGCAGATAAGGATAAAGAAGAAGCACTTCCTCTTATCCGCCGTTTCTATAAGCTGGGCTTCAATATTCAGGCAACTGCAGGTACTGCAAAGTTCCTTAAAGAAAACGGCATAAGAACTCACGTTCTCGGCAAAATCAGCGAAGGCAGCAACGAGGTTCCCGAAGCACTCCGTCAGGGTCACATCGCTTATGTTATTAATACAAAAGATATTAACGGAACCAGTGAAAACAACAATGACGGTCACTTAATTCGCCGTTACGCTATTGAAAACAATGTTACAATTTTCACAGCACTCGATACTGTAAATGTTCTTCTTGATGTTCTTGAAGATATCACTCTTACAATTTCAACTATCGATGCAGAGGCTAATTTATGAGAGAATCTATTTTCAGAATAATTGATAATACACCTCTTACACAGACAGTATATAAAATGAAGCTTCAGGGAGATGTGAGTGATATCACATCTTCCGGACAGTTTGTAAATATCAAACTCGATGGCCTTTATCTTCGCAGACCTATTTCAGTGTGCGATTGTGAGGGCGATGTGCTTACGCTTATCTACAAGGTTGTAGGTAAAGGCACAGAGCAGATGGCAAAAATGACTGCAGGAGAAGAACTCAATATTCTCACTGGTCTCGGCAATGGGTATGATGTTTCACTTTCAGGTGACAAGCCCTTGCTTTTAGGTGGCGGCGTTGGAGTTCCTCCGCTTTATATGCTGGCAAAAAAGCTTATTGCAGAGGGCAAAAAAGTCAGCGTAGTTCTCGGTTTCAACACTAAAGACGAGGTTTTCTGCGAGAAAGATTTCAGGGCTTTAGGTGCAGAGGTTTTCGTTACAACTGTTGATGGTTCTTACGGCATCAAAGGTTTTGTTACTGATGCAATGAAAGATATTGACTATTCATATTTCTACACTTGCGGTCCGGAGCCAATGCTTAAGGCAATTTTCAAAGCAAGTGCTACAAGTGGTCAGTTCAGCTTTGAAGAGAGAATGGGTTGCGGATTCGGTGCTTGTATGGGTTGCTCCTGCAAAACTGTTACAGGCTACAAGAGAATTTGCAAGGATGGACCCGTACTTAAAAAGGAGGAGATTTTATGGGCAGATTAAGTGTTAACCTTTGCGGTCTCGAGCTTGATAACCCCATAATTCCCGCCAGCGGAACTTTTGGCTATGGTTATGAGTTCGCAGAAATTTATGATATAAACTGCCTCGGAACATTCTCATTCAAGGGAACAACAAAGGATGCTCGTTTTGGTAATCCCACACCCCGAATTGCAGAATGCACTGCAGGTATGATAAATGCGGTTGGTCTTCAGAATCCCGGTGTTGAAAAGGTTATAAGCGAAGAGCTTCCAAAGTTAAAAAAATGTTTCAATAAAAAGGTTATGGCAAATGTAAGCGGCTTTTCAGTTCCCGATTATGCTTACACTTGCGAAAAGCTTGATAAAGAAGAGCAGGTTGGTTGGCTTGAGGTTAATGTAAGCTGTCCCAATGTCCACGGTGGCGGTATGAGCTTTGGCACAGACCCTAAAGCTGCAGCAGAGGTTACAGCGGCAGTTAAAGCCGTAACAACCAAGCCGGTAATTATAAAGCTTTCTCCGAACGTAACGGATATTGTTGCTATTGCAAAGGAGTGTGAGGCGGCAGGTGCTGACGGTATCAGCCTTATTAACACTCTTCTTGGTATGAGAATTGACCTTAAAACAAAGAAGCCTGTAATCGCAAACAAAATGGGTGGCTTCTCAGGAAGTGCAATTTTCCCTGTTGCGGTTCGTATGGTTTATCAGGTAGCAAATGCAGTAAACATTCCCGTTGTTGGTATGGGTGGCGTTTCTACCGCAGAGGATGTTATAGAGATGATGCTTGCAGGTGCAACTGCTGTTGAGGTCGGTGCGGCAAACCTTATTGACCCCTGCGTATGTCGTGATATTATAAACGACTTGCCTAAGGTTATGGATAAATACGGAATAGATAGTTTAGAATCAATTATAGGAGGAGCAAAATAATGGGTAAAGACGTAATTGTTGCTTGTGACTTTTCGAGTGCAGAAAAGGTTTATGAATTTCTTGATAAATTCGAGAGCGGAAGAAAGCCCTTCGTAAAAATCGGTATGGAGCTTTTCTATGCAGAAGGTCCTCAGATTGTTCGCGAAATTAAAAAAAGAGGTCACAAGATTTTCCTTGACCTTAAGCTTCACGATATTCCCAATACAGTAAAAAAATCAATGGCGGTTCTTTCAAACCTTGATGTTGACATTACAAATCTTCATGCTTCAGGAACAATCAGTATGATGGAGGGTGCTCTTGAAGGACTTACCCGTCCCGATGGTACAAGACCTCTTCTTATTGCGGTTACTCAGCTTACATCAACTGACCAGGAAAGAATGGAAAAAGACCTTCTTATTAAAGAGCCTATTGATAAGGTTGTTATGCATTATGCTCATAATGCTAAGGTTGCAGGTCTTGATGGTGTTGTTTGCTCACCTCTTGAAGCAGGTAAGGTTCACGAAACCTGTGGTAATGATTTCCTTACAATTACTCCCGGTGTTCGTTTCGCAGATGGTGATATCGGTGACCAGAAGAGAGTTATGACTCCCGCTGAAGCAAAGAAAATCGGTTCTGACTATATTGTTGTTGGCAGACCTATCACTGCAGCAGAAGATCCCGTTGCAGCATATAACAGATGCGTTGAAGAGTTTTGTGACTAAAATAAAATCCTTTACCTAACTATCCCTCTTTTTTGTGAAACAAAAAGGAGGGGGGACCGCGTTAGCGGTGGGTGGTATTAATATAGATTGGAGTAAATTACTATGGAATCCTACAAAAGAGAATTTATACAGTTTTTAGAAGGTGCAGGCGTTCTTAAATTTGGTGATTTCACTGCAAAAAGCGGTAGAAAAATCCCTTATTTCATCAACGCAGGTGATATTAAAACAGGCGAACAGATTTGCAAATTAGGCGAATTTTATGCAAAGGCATATTTTGAAAAGGTCGGCAACAAGAAAACAGTTCTTTACGGTCCTGCATATAAAGGTATCCCGATTGCAGTTTCTGTTGCAGTTGCTCTTGCAAAAAATGGACTTGATGTTCCTTTCTTCTTCAACCGTAAAGAAGAAAAAGACCACGGCGAAGGTGGCGTTTTCGTTGGTTACAAGCCTCAGGAAGGCGAAGAAATCGTAATCGTTGAAGACGTTATTACAGCAGGTACTGCTATTCGTGAAAGTATGTCAATTCTTTCAGGTCTTAAGGGCACAAAGGTTGCGGCAACCTTCGTTATGGTTGACCGTAAGGAAAAAGGTCAGACAGAAAAATCTGCTATGGCAGAGGTTGGCGAGGAATACGGCTTCCCCGTATATTCTGTTGTTGACGTTTACGATATTATCGAATACCTCGAAGAAGATGAGAAAAACAGAGAAAATGTTGAAAGGATTAAGAATTATTTAGCGATTAACGGAGCAAAATCCTAATAAAATTGCCCACAGCACGCCTTTATGCTCGGGGCAGTATCCTTATACGGCTCCACTCGCATAAAAACGCACTGTGAACAATTTTCTTTAGGATTTAAACAGTTAATTTTCTTGTAGTACAAAAAGTTTTTTAGAAATGAAAAGGGGATTAGTAGTAAATGAGAAGCTTGATTGATATTCTCGATTTTTCCGTTGAAGAAGTAAATGAGCTTATTGCAACGGCAAATGATATTATAGATAACCCCGATAAATACTGCGAAAAGTGTAAAAGAAAAAAGCTTGCAACACTTTTCTTTGAGCCTTCAACAAGAACCCGCCTCAGCTTTGAGTCGGCTATGATTGAATTGGGTGGTAGTGTTATCGGTTTTTCTGCGGCAAATAATTCATCAGCCGCAAAAGGTGAAAGTGTGGCAGATACTGCGAAAACAATCAGCTGTTATGCAGATATTATCGCAATGCGTCATCCTAAAGAGGGTGCACCCCTTGTTGCCGCTCAGAATGCTACTATTCCCGTTATCAATGCAGGTGACGGCGGACATAATCATCCCACCCAGACCCTTACAGATTTGCTTACAATCAATCGCGAAAAAGGCGGTTTTGAAAACCTTACAGTAGGCTTTTGCGGTGACCTTAAATTCGGCAGAACAGTTCATTCTCTCATAACTGCTCTTTCAAGATACAAGGGTATCAATGTTGTTCTTATTTCACCCGATGAATTAAAACTCCCCAGTTACATAAAGAAAGATGTTCTTAAAAAGAATGGTATTCCTTATAAGCAGACAACTGACCTTGAAAGCGTAATGCCCGAGCTTGATATTCTTTATATGACAAGAGTTCAGAGAGAGCGTTTCTTCAACGAAGAGGATTATTTACGCCTTAAGGACAGCTATATTCTTGAACCAAAGAAGCTTGTTAACGCGAAAAAGGATTTATGCATTATGCATCCGCTTCCCCGAGTTAATGAAATCAGCGTTGCGGTGGATGATGACCCAAGAGCTTGCTACTTTAAACAGGTTCTTTACGGAAAATACATTCGTATGGCTCTCATCTTGAAATTATTAGAGGAGGCACAGAAATGAATATAGATTCCATTACAAACGGTTTTGTTATTGACCATATTACCGCAGG